>NZ_CP113925.1:647710-1295420 GCF_029392015.1 Bifidobacterium sp. ESL0728 | reverse complement strand
GAATCCATACAATGCAATGGCATCCTGCGAGACATTGAGTGATGTGAACACCTTGGCTTCCTGGCCTGAATGCAAGGCGGAAAGCTCGGCCGCCGGCATGCGCACTTCGAAACCGATGCCGTTGACATCAATCAGGGCGTCGGCGTCTCCGACGCTTTCCACCCTGCCGTTGAGCATTCCTATCATCCGTCACTCCTGCCGCGAAGATGCATTAATCCGGCTTAAACAAAGCTTGCATTTAGCGATGATTCGAAATGAAGTAGACCAAGCTGCCCGTTTTAGCCAGACATCTCGCTAACCCAAACATTCGAACATCTGTTCGATAGCTTACATGCCCCTATCGACGCTATGGCGTTTCTTGGCATGCTGCTGGGCCTGCGCCCATTGACGCTGCGCCAGGGTGAGGTGCTGTTCCCTTTCCCCGCCTTCCAACGCGCCGGAAGGACGCAGAGCATGACATATCGCCTGTGCCAAGGCATCGGCCGCGTCAGCCGGCTCCGGAATCTTGTTGAGGTTCAGGATGCGTGCGACCATGCGCTCCACCTGAATCTTTTCGGCGCGCCCATTGCCGGTCACGGCCATTTTGGCTTCGGTCGGCGTGTGCAGGGCCACAGGAATGCCACGTTGGGCTGCGGCGAGCATGGCCAGTCCGGCGGCTTGAGCGGTACCCAGTACTGTATTCCGGTTTTCCTGCGCGAACACGCGCTCGATGGAAACGGTATCGGGCGAGAATCTGTCGATTTTGGCTGCAAGTCCGTTGTATATGGCCAACAGTCGCAGATCCTGCGAGATATGCGGGTCGCTTCGCACAACATCGACGTGAACAAAAGAAAGCCGGCGCGATGCGTCGGCTTCAATCACACCGACCCCGCAGCGTGTGAGCCCGGGGTCGACGCCAAGAATGATCACAGCGGATTACTCCTCTTGATCCAGCTGTTCCATGACCTCGTCGGAGGCGGTCCAGTTGCTGTAGATGTTCTGCACATCATCAAGGTCATCGAGATTGTCGATGAGCTTGGAGACCTTCTGCGCGTCTTCGAGGCCCAGATCCACCTCGGTCTTGGGAATCATCACTAAGTCAGCCGAATCATAGTCCACGTTGGCCTTCTGCAAGGCCTCACGCACAGTGACCATGTCTTCGGGACCGGTGATGACGGTATAGACATCGCCCTCGTCCTTGACGTCTTCGGCACCGGCTTCGGCAGCGATCTCGAAAAGCTTGTCATAGTCAAGCCCTTCCGAAGGAACCACGATCTGGCCTTTGCGCTCGAAGTTGAAGCTCACGGAGCCGGAGGTGGCCAGCGAACCGTTGCCTTTGGTGAGCGTGGAACGCACTTCTGCAGCCGCACGGTTGCGGTTGTCAGTGAGGCACTCGATGATGAGGCCCACGCCTGCCGGCGCATAGCCTTCGTAGGTGATGCTCTCGTAATTGGCGGCACCGGCTTCGGCACCAGATCCGCGCTTGATGGCGCGCTTGATGTTGTCAGACGGCATCGAAGACTTTTTGGCCTTGACAATGGCGTCATACAAAGTCGGATTGCCGTCGGGGTCGCCGCCGCCCAGACGTGCTGCGATTTCGATGTTCTTGATGAGTTTGGCGAACAGCTTGCCGCGCTTCGAATCGATGGCGGCCTTCTTGTTTTTAGTGGTCGCCCACTTGGAATGCCCTGACATATTGCTCCTAGCAGGTATACGAATACGTTAAACGTAACAATTTTAAAGCGGTTTCACGACAATACGCGCGCGTAGACTTGTAAAACCCGGTTGGCCACTACAGGCCAGTCATATCGTTTCGAACGTTCAAAGCCGGCTCGTCGAAGACGTTGCCTACGCTCCGGATTGTCCAAAAGCGAAATTATCTGACGTGCGCAATCGTGTCCATCGCCATTGGCGAATAACGCTGCATCGTCGCCATCCTGCGCGACGGCCGCAAAGGCGTCAAGGTCGCTGGAGACCACCGCGCACGAAGCGGCCATGGCTTCCACCAGAACGATACCGAAGCTCTCCCCTCCGGTCTGTGGAGCGACGTAGACATCAAGCGATTTGTAGAAACGTGCTTTGTCTTTGTCACTGATTCGCCCGAGAAATTCGAAGCGTTTGGTCAATGCTCCGCTGGGGTCGATCTTGCCGATAATCTTTATGGCATCCTGCTCCCCCGTGCCTGCGCAGAGGAATCGGGCGGATGGATAGCGCTTGATGACCTCGTTTGCAGCGCGGGCAAAAACGGAGAAGCCTTTGCGTGTCTCACCCATACGTCCCAGAAAGCCGATTGTCGGACGTTGCGTCGTACCCTGCCACGACGCATTGGACTCGGCGTTTGCAAAGAACCTGCAATTGATGCCGTTGGGAATGACGTCATATTCGATGTCACGGGGGCCGTAATGGTTGACCACGTCTTTGGCGGCCTGTGAAACGCAGATTCCCGCCGAAAGCGGCGAGAGATACTGCCGAAGATAACCTTGGAAGAAGCGCAACGCCAGCGGGTAGGGGTCGAAGGCTGCATGGAACGTGCCGACAAACGGGGGGTGATGAATCATCGTCAGTGGTTTGTGACTCAGCGACGGCGTTTCCGGTTCATGCAAGTGGACGATGTCGAAATGACCCTGCTTGACCCAGCGACGGGTGCGGGGCCCGACAAAGCCGAAATAGCTCAGGCGGGCAACGGAGCCGTTGTAGGGAATGGAAAACGAGGAATCGTTCGTGGTCACCCAAAGAGGCATGTCTCGCGTCCTGCGGCCCGGAGCCAGCACCTCCACATGATGCCCGCGTTTCATCAGCTCTTCGGCGAAATCGCGGATATGGAACTGTACGCCGCCGGGCGTCTCGAACGAATACGGCGAGATGATGCCGACATTCAGCTTTCTGCCGTGAAGCGGATCTGGGCGTTCGATGGCTCCATCGTTTTCTATATAAGACATGATTCTTTATTCTGCCATAGATTCGGTATTTCGGTTTTAATTTCTGGCGCAATCACCATAGAGACAATAATCACGTTGTGGTTTTATCGGTTAATCGATTTATCCGTTTGAGGTTTTATCGGTTTTGTTGATTTGCCTGAGCTCTGCCATCACTTCGTCGGGAACGTCCTTCAAACGTGACATATCCAGATCTTCGATAAAGATCGGCTGCAACATGTGCCAGTCCTCAGGATGTGCGGAAATGTCTCGGCTCCACACATCGACCCAAGCTTGGCTGATGGCGTGGATGGCCTCTTCGCGAGGCAGGCTGCGGAAGCGGTCGATGTCCACCGGCGCGCTGATGTCGACGACATACCCATATCTGATGCCTGCCTTGCGTCGGGCCTCGCCGGAAAGTTTCTCCCGGAACATGTTGACCACGAACAACGGCTTGCCGGTGTCCAGTGCCAACGTCGCCGGCCCGCGCGCCACACGGATGGTGGAGCCGAAGGCATGTACGAATTCGCCGTGCCGGCTCAGGTCACGGTCGGCGAGCAGCGGCACAAGAACGTGCGGCTTGGCCAACACATCTTCGAGTTTTTCGATAAGATGCGGCTGGCCGGTGAGAAACACAGTGATATTCACGCGTTTCCGGATTTCGATGAAGGTGTCGAGCAGCTTCTTGTTTTTGAGCCGTTCCGCGGTCACGGTTACCGGAGCAAGGACGTTGGCCGCAAGGAAGCCTTCATAATCCCAGTTGCCCTGATGGCTGATGGCCATGGGCGCACTGCCCGGATTGTCATGCACAAGTTCCTTGCAAATCGGCAGACCAGGACCAATCGGCCGGGTACGTGCGAGGAGCGTTTCATCGGACTGGCCGCCTACGGTCATCGCCTCGGCAAAGTAGGTGAAATAGGAACGCATGCCGCGGTGGCTGGTTTGGCGAAGAGTCTTTTCCGAAACAGTTCCATCCCGCGATTCGAGGACATGACGCAAATTTCGTTCGAGCTGCCTGACTCCCCCGATACGGAACAGCCAGCAAACATCTGCGGCGAACAGGAAAAGGCCACGCAGCAATGGTTCGGGGATAATTCTAGGGTGCTTTGCCAGGAATACAAGGAAATTATCGAGCATGTTGGTAATTGGTCTTTCAGATATTATACGAAAGCCTGTCTTGCATGGTCGAACGAAAATGCAAGACAGGCTTTCGTATGATATCAGATCGCGCCGTCGGCCTTCATCTGCCGACGAACCTCGAAGATACGCTGGAAAACGGTAATCGTACCCAGCACCGCCAGAATCACGATGAAAGCCATGAGCCAGCGAGGATCACGGAAAATGCCGCTCAGGAGCATGCCGACAAGGATGATGACCAGACGGTCACTTCTTGTGGCAATGCCGTTTTTGGCCTCGTAACCGACAGATTCGGCGCGGGCACGGGCGTATGAGGTGACGAAGGAAGTCATCATCGCGTACATCGATGCGCCGATGCCGACCCAACCGATCACATCATCCATATCGATGGTTCCCGAGGCAATCGACATGCCGCCGTGCAGCAGGAAATAGAGCACCACGGCAAAGAGCACGGCCCAATCGGCAATACGATCGAGCGTGGAGTCTAGGAAAGCGCCGAATTTGGTGCCGCCCGTGGTCAGTGCGGCCACCGAGCCGTCCAACGAATCGAAAGCCGCAAGAATGGCCATCAGTATGGAGCCTGGTATGAGCCAGCCGGTGATTCCCGTGGCAATGGCCACGAGAATCGTACCGACGGCCCCGACGATGGTCACTGCGTTCGCCGTGAAACCCATCGCAACCAACAGCTTGGCTATTGGCGCGATAAGGCGCTTGAACGGTGGTCGTAGTTTTTCGAGCATGCTTATGCTTTCCTCAGCAACTTTCTCTTACTTACTTGGTCGCTTGAGCGAAATCGTCGGCGTTGTTGACCTGGGCGCGGGACTTGATGACCTTGAGAATGTCGGCCTTGGCCGTATCGACCGGAACGCCATTGAGCTGGCTGCCGTCGCGGAAACGGAAGCTGACCGCGTTCTTGTTGACGTCGTCCTCTCCGACAATCAAGGTGAAAGGCACCTTGGATTTGGAGGCGTTGCGGATCTTCTTGCCGAAACGGTCATCAGAGGTATCCATCTCGCAGCGCACCGTCTCCTGAGTCAGTGAATCGATGAACTTCTGCAGATGGGGCGCGAACTCGTCGGCCACAGGGATGCCAGTGACCTGAACGGGGGCGAGCCAGACCGGGAAGGCACCGGCATAGTGCTCAAGCAGAATGGCGAAGAAGCGCTCGATGGAGCCGAACAGGGCGCGGTGAATCATCACCGGACGCTGATGGGTGCCATCTTTGGCGATGTATTCGAGCTTGAAGCGCTCAGGCAGGTTGAAATCGAGCTGGATGGTCGAGATCTGCCAGGTGCGGCCGATGGCGTCACGTGCCTGCACGGAGATCTTCGGGCCATAGAACGCGGCCCCGCCCGGATCGGCCACAAGGTCGAGCCCGGATTCCTCACCGACCTCGCGCAGCGTCTCCGTGGCTTCCGTCCAAATCTCGTCGGATCCGACGAACTTGTCCTCATCCTTGGTGGAAAGCTCAAGATAAAAGTCACTCAGACCGAAGTCGCGCAGCACTTTCAGCACGAAGTTCAGGATGGACTTCAACTCATCCTTCATCTGGTCGCGGGTGCAGTAGATATGGGAATCGTCCTGCGTCAAGCCGCGTACGCGGGTCAGTCCGTGAACCTCTCCGCTCTTCTCGTAGCGATAGACGGTGCCGAACTCGAAGAGACGCAGCGGCAGCTCCTTGTAGGAGCGCTGGCGGGACTTGAAAATCAGGTTGTGCATCGGGCAGTTCATCGGCTTCAGGTAGTAGTCGAAGCCCTTCTTGGTGACATTGCCGTCCTCGTCCACCTCTTCGTCCAAGTGCATCGGCGGGAACATGCCGTCCTTGTACCACTGCAGGTGGCCGCTGGTCTCGTAGAGGCCTCCCTTGGTGATGTGCGGGGTCTGCACGAAGCTGTAACCGGCTTTGCGGTGCATTTCACGGGAGTAGTCTTCCATGGCGTTGATGATGGCGCCGCCCTTCGGGTGGAAAACGGGCAGACCGGGTCCGATCTCCTCCGGGAAGGAGAAGAGGTCCATTTCGGCGCCGAGCTTACGGTGATCGCGCTTGGCGGCCTCTTCCATGCGAGCCTGATAGGCCTTCAGATCTTCCTTGGAAGCCCACGCGGTGCCATAAATGCGCTGCATGGATGGATTGTGCTCGTCACCGAGCCAGTAGGCGGCGGCGGTACGTTCCAGCTTGAATGCCTTGATATAACGGGTATTGGGCAGGTGCGGCCCTTGGCAGAGATCCTTCCAGACAATGTTGCCATCACGGTCAACATTGTCATACATCGTGATTTCACCCTGATTCGGTACCTCGGTGCCGACGGTCTCGTCGATATCTTCCTTCTTCTTACCGATGAGCTCGAGCTTGTAAGGCTGATCGGCCTCTTCTTTTCTGGCCTCGTCCTCACTGACCACGCGACGACGGAATGCCTGGGAGGACTTGATGATGCGCTTCATGCGCTTGTCGATTTCCTTCAAATCCTCAGGCGTGAAGGGCTTATCGACGTCGAAATCATAGTAGAAGCCATTATCGATGGCCGGGCCTATGCCGAGCTTGGCATCCGGGCGAATCTCCTGAACGGCCTGCGCCATGACGTGGGTGGCGGAGTGGCGCATGATGGCCAGACCGTCCTCGCTGTCCAAAGCGATGGGTTCAACGGTGTCGCCGTCATGAAGCGGGGTGTAAAGGTCACGGGGTTTGCCGTTCAAACGGACGGCAATGATGTTCTTGTCTTCTGCAAAAAGATCGGTGCCCGTCTGCGTGGCTCCCACCTCCTTTGCTTCGCCGTTGAGTTTGATGGAGATGGTTTGTTCAGCCATGGTATGGTGTCCTTTGCTTTCAGGGCCCGCGTTACTAGGGGCAGGCCTGGACGGTAAATCAACAGTGCCAACGATATTGGTTATGGGCGACATAGGATCATAACTATGCATCTTCAAGATTACTTACTGTGCGGGGGTTCTGGGATATACCTTATTCGGGACGCTCCTGGCCAAACCGTTAATTGGAAAGCCTTGTGGGCTTTACATAGGTTCGGTGAGCGCGAAGTATCGAGCGCGAAGGCAAAATCTTTGATTTTGCTCGGCCGTGTCTTACGTCCGAACAAGGCATATCCCAGAACCCCAATCAAGACTGATAAATAACGACAATATACTTCTAAAAATATGATTGAGATTCGTTGGCACTGAGGCGATGAAAGGGAATGGAGCGGACAACGGGACTCGGACCCGCGCTCTCGACCTTGGCAAGGTCGCGCTTTACCAACTAAGCTATGTCCGCAAAAGACAACAGTCAAAAAATATACAGGTACCCGGTTCATCTCGCAAATCATCGGCGCGTTTTCCTGAAAAGACACCCGATCTAAACGGAAATCGACCGACGCACATCTTACGAAAGATAATACCAAAAATCCGAGAATCTCATCAATCTAGTTAATTCAGTAGCGATAAGACTTCGGCGGGATTTTAGTTATCAAACTATGATCGTATGCCGCAGGTTTATCACAGTGAACGAAGGAAATATCTTCCGGTTCGACGAGATGCGATCAACATGGTGTTGTTGCCCATCTCACGCCAACCGCCATCCGCATCCTGACGGAACCCGGAACTTGCGACCAACAACCCCAATCCATGGTCTTTATCGTCTCTGATATCGCGGAAGCGCATGGTTGCGTAGTCGTCACCCTGACCGGTCCAACCATAATCATTATAGAACTCTGTAATCTCCGGCACAGTCTTTCCTCCACAGCCAGCCTGTACAGCAACCATTTCCTCGTCATCACGCACAATGCAGTTGTAACTTGACATAGGATATGTTTCTCGCATCTTTCCGACCGCATGCAAAATCGCATCACTGAGCTTCATCCCCTGACGGGTATACCCTACTATGACAGCGAAAAAGATCGCAGAATCGCTGTGGATACTGATGGATCCGACAATGTCACGATCTACTTCAAAATCAGGATTATCAAGAATATTGACATCGTCTGCACCGGCGATATGGCCATTGTGTATGAACTCGATCCCGTCACACGCGAACGGCTGTTGATTCTCGATTATCCCTGCGATTCCCGGGCTACCCCACCGCAAATGCCACAGTGCCGACTGCGCGGGTGCCTCGGCTAAGGAGGAAAACACCGGATCAACATAGGCGGCGACCGTAGTGTGGTAGGTTCGGTCCCCCGAAGCATGGGATGCGTCGTCACCTATGAACCCTTTCAAGGAGACGCCCCAACCGTCCTTATGAATCTCACTGAGTCTGCGAAAATCGGCAGTATCGTTCTCCCCAAGAATATCTTTCAAACTCAATTGAGCTGCATTGACACAGTATCCAAGCAATCTGCACATGGGTGCTCACTATAATTGCGTTGTTTGAAAATAGACCCGCTCAGAGCATAACTCGTCAGGCTTTCCTGCCAAAAAGTGTCGACAAGCCTAACAAAGCTCGAATGCGTACAAAAGGTCGCTGAACGGGTATATCTCATAAGGGCTATGCAGGTTTGTCATCGACTAGCTAAAAGTCAATTTTACTTAGTATCGTGTTGATCCCTGATATCGTAAAACAAACCAATCATGACACTCTTTTTTTCAGAGTTGTTCCGCTTCCTTGGGTTTCCGATACAAATCGGGTTCCACATAGATTTCGAAACGATAGAACGGCAGTGCCTTGCGCACGGACGATTCGATTTTGTTGATGGTCTCGACGTCGTAGTCACGGTCGAGCTCGGAGGTCTGCACTTTCAGGCACAGCAGGATGTCGTCTTCGGCCATATGCACGGCCTGCATGTTGATCAGTCTGTCGACGCCGGGAGTCTCTTCGACGGCCGCACGGATACGGGAAACCATCTCGGGCTCCACCGCCTCACCGATCAGTAGCGAACCTGATTTGAACCCGAGCGCAACGGCTCCCACAATAAGGATGACGCCGACGCACATGCCGCCCACTGCATCCCAGATCTCATCGCCGGTGACCAGCGCCATGGCAATTCCCAACCCTGCGAAGACAAGACCGACCAAGGCAAGGGTGTCTTCCATCATCACCGAGGCAAGTTCAGCGCTTTTGGTCTTGCGCCAGAAAGCAAACAGATTGAGATGCCCGATCTTGAGCGTTTCCATGCGTTCGTGAGCCTCACGGATCGATGTATGCAGGCCGTAACCCTCCAGGCAGGCCGATACGACGATAACAGCCAACGAAGCCAGCAGCTCAATGGATTCGACGCCTCTTGGTGCCGATCCGTTGGCGAGTTTGACGAGTTTTTCGAAACTTTGCGAAGACGAGAACCAGCCACCAACGAAGAAGAGCAGGGTAGCCACGAGGAAAGACGCAAGGTATTTGGCACGGTAGAGGCCGAAGGGATGGTCCTTATCCGATTTCGCGGCGGCCTTGCCACCGACCATAAGCACCAGTTCGTTGGCGCAATCGGCCACGGAATGCACTGCCTCGCTCAGCATCGCCGACGAACCGGTGAACACCGCCGCAAGCCCCTTGGCGACTGCCACTCCAACATTCGCCAACAGCGCCGTCTTTACCGAATCGCTTGCCATACCTTGTCCCCCAGCTAAACCTAAGAATCAATACATCAGAATATAATCTTTAAAAAATAATAACTCATGACAAGATGTATAAGTAAAAGAAAAACCGAAAAACAAAGAAAAACGTGGGTGATGCTGGAATCGAACCAGCGACCCCTTCCGTGTGAGGGAAGTGCGCTAACCGCTGCGCTAATCACCCGATATTCAATTAGTGGCAAGCCTTGCCCCGACAACTAAGTCGCCGGAACACAGCCTATATATTAAAACCGGAGTCTCCTCCGGCTTTCGTGGGCGATACAAGATTCGAACTTGTGACCCCTTCCGTGTCAGGGAAGTGCGCTAGCCTCTGCGCCAACCGCCCAGGTTGTTTGGATTCAGGATTCTCATCCATCTTCCGAGGTGGGTACGAGAGTCGAACTCGTCTATACGGCTTTGCAGGCCGCTGCCTAACCGATTGGCTAACCCACCGTAAGGTCGTTACAACTCTTCGGACCTAGAGCGGACAACGGGACTCGGACCCGCGCTCTCGACCTTGGCAAGGTCGCGCTTTACCAACTAAGCTATGTCCGCAAAGCTTTCAATGAATTCCTTCACCGAAGCACGAGAGATAACTATATATGTTCTTGCGCCTTTTTACAAATGGCTGCGTGTCGCCCCGAAATATCAATATTTTCTTCACGTTATGGGTCATAACCATGCATTTTCTATAATGTTATTTTCTACTCCAGTAGAAGAAAGTCATTCACCGATGGCATAAGCCCTCAAATTTCAAGGTTTCCAGCAGCTAGATTAGGACTCATGACATCTGATGCGAAAACAACGAATCCCATCATGATTTGTGCCTTCGAAGGCTGGAACGATGCCAGTCAGGCAGCCACAAACGTGATCCGCCATCTCGTGGCAAGCTACGAGTCACGGGAAATCCGGCACATTCGCACCGACAGCTACTATGACCTGCAATCCGCACGTCCCATGATTTGTCACGTCACCGGTCAGGCGCGCATCATCTGGCCGCAGACCACGTTCTATGAAATCACGGTTGCGCCTAGACTTCACATCTACGCGCAGATAGCACCAGAACCCAATTACCGATGGATTGATTATTGCCGCAACTCGCTGCGTATCGCCGACGAACTGGACGTCGGCGAAATCGTGACGTTGGGGTCGATGTTCGCCGATTGCCCGCACACCCGTCCGCTACCTGTCGAAGAATCGGCTCTGCGACGCGGCGAATCAAGCATTCGCGGAGGTGCAGTCAAGGACTCGGAGAAACACGGCAAAGACGAAAACCCCTACGACGGACCGGTCGGCATCCCTACGGTGCTTGACATGCTGGCCGAGCAGGAAGGTTTCTACACCAATTCAATGTGGGTTTCCGTGCCCGAATATCTCGCCGGTGATGAATGCCCACAAGGTACCTTGCAGATTTTGCAAAGACTTTCGCAGATGCTCGGCGTTCAGCTCAACGTAGGAACGTTGCCGAAGCAATCTCTGACTTGGAAGGCACAGGCCGACGTCCTCGCCAATTGCAACGATGACCTGAAACATTACATTGAGCACCTGGAATCAAAATATGATCTTGACCAGCAGCTTGACAGACTGGGCAACGGGACAGTTCCTCGAGGCGACGAGATAGCGCAGGAAGCCGAAGAATTCCTCTCGCATATTGAAGACTGAAAATCAGTCTTAACGGATACATCGACCTCAATGACTTTAAATAAAAAAGGTGCCTGCCGACTACATGTTCGACAGACACCTTTTGATTTGTTTATATTCGATCAGTCAAGCAACATGAGACGAATCAGACTATGGCTGCAATCGGCGCCATCACGGACGAAACCGCTTCGGCGGCTGCAGGAGAAGCCTGAAGAACGCCGGCAATCAGGAGAATCGCGACCACAACAGCAATGATGATGCGATAAATCGCAAACGCCTTGTAGGAGAACGTCGAAACGAATTTCAGGAACGCGATGATAACGAAATAGCCGACAATAAAACTGACGACCATCGCGGCCAACGTCGCTCCCCAGCCCGGGAAATTCGGCTCGCTTTTGTAATCACCGACGGCTTTGACGGCCTCAAGTATTCCCGAGCCGAAAACTGCGGGAATGGCCATGATGAAGCTCACACGAACCGCGTCCTCACGTGTGTAGCCCATTGCACGGCCGAAGGTGATGGTGCCGCCTGAACGCGATACGCCTGGGATAAGTGCAAGCATCTGTCCGACGCCAAAGAGCAGTGCGTCCTTCCAGTTCATTTCCTTGACGGTCTTGCGTTCGGGGAACTTCGCGTCGACGACCCACAGAAGGATGCCGAAAAGCAGGAGGACAGTCACGGTGATCCAAAGGTTGCGCAGCGTGGTTTCGATGGTCTTCTGGAAGAGAATCCCCGCAATCAGTATTGGCATCGTGCCGATGATGATGTACCAGCCGAAGGTGGCGTCGCGGTCGCCTTTGCCGAGACGCGACTTCCAACCCTTGCCGTGATGGCCGAAGAGGCAACCGAACCAGTGGGAAAGGATATTGACGATATCATGGCGGAAATAGAGGATGACCGCAAGCTCGGTGCCGAGCTGGATGATGGCTGTAAAGGCAGCACCCGGGTCCGAATGCAGCATCAGCTCGCCTACGATGCGAATATGTGCGCTCGAAGAAACCGGAAGATATTCGGTAAGCGCTTGAACCAGCCCCAAAACGATGGCTTGGAAGAAATTCATGATCCCTCTTTGTGCGTATCTCTGCCAGAAAATTGTCTTGTTTTCGTAGGCCCACGAAGCCAGATAATCAGCAAAGGCTCGTGTCTAACTTGTTTAGGTTACCTAATATGCCGGAACTTCGCGTGTCAAAGCCTTTGATTGTCGCACATCGCTCACACAATTGAATCACAACATCGAAACGGTAGGCCGATGACCGCCGCACAGCCAACCGGTAAAATCCGCAGCGCAATTACTTGCAGGATTCTGTAGAGTTGCTGAATGCAAACGAAGGGTAACATCATGGCAAAATATCGTAAAAGCAGGGCATTCGCGCCTCAGGGATTCTTCGAGTGCGAGGGCAAAGGGCTCAAATGGCTTGGCGAGGCTCGATCCCAGGGAGGACCTCGCGTCGTCGATGTCTATGGTTGGGGTGACGGCTGGCTCGATATCGAACGGGTGAACTCCTGCTCCCCCACTCCCAAGGCCGCGCACGACTTCGGCGTCGCACTGGCACATATGCATGACGCAGGAGCGGAGTATTTCGGTTCGGCTCCGGCCGGTTACGACGGGACATGCTACTTCGGGCCCTTGCAGGACCCGGTTCCCATGGACACCGGTAAATGGACGAATCCCGTGGATTACCTGGGCGATGGACGGCTGCTTCCCATGGTGAGGCTCGGCATCAAACGCGGCGAACTGAACGACAATGATCTTCAGATGACGCAGGAAGTCATCGACGCCCTTCCGGATCTGCTTGGGCCTGCGGCGCAGGACAAGCCGGCTCGCGTTCACGGCGACCTTTGGAGCGGCAACGTGATGTGGACCGACGATTCCGGGCAGGCCGAAGCCGTGCTTATAGACCCGGCCGCGCATGGCGGGCACCGTGAGGAAGACCTGGCCATGCTCAATCTTTTCGGTATGCCGTATCTTGACGAGATCATCGACGGCTACGAGTCGGCACGCCCACTCAAGAAGGGCTTCCCGGACCGGATCACCATCTGGCAGCTCTATCCGATTGCCGGCCATTGCGTGTTCTTCGGCGGCGGCTACGTCAGCGAATACCGCGCCATGTGCCGTTCGCTGCTGTCATAAAGAACTTTGTTTAGGTCTTAAAAACCTAAGAACCTTCGACCGGGCCTCTGCCTCTGGTCGAAGGTTCTTTTCCATGCCAACCGTATTGCAGTTTTGCTTTGAAGTCGCAACGTATTGTCGGGAAGCCACCAAACGACTTGTCGCGAAGTTCCGCAATCCGTTACATCGAGCTGCTTTCTTGAGGGTTCGTCCTGCCGCTTTTAATGCAGTGCGTCTTTGATCTTGTCGAAGAAGCCTTTCCTGTTTGTCGTAGGCCTTGCGCTCTGATTAACCTTACCTGAATCAGCGTCGTGGCTTTGCGCGAACTGTTCCATGAGCTTGCGTTCCCCGTCGCTGAGCTTGGTGGGAATATGCACGCTGAAATGGGCGATAAGGTCGCCACGCTCCTCGGGCTTGCGTATCTTGGCCACGCCGATGCCCTTGATCGACACCGTCTCCTCCGGCTGGCAGCCTTGCGGAACGCTGATGGTCTGCTTGCCATCGAACGTGTCGATCTGCATATCATGGCCGAGCACAGCCCAGCTCATCGGAATCTGAATCCAGCAGTGCAGGTCGTCGCCTTCCCGGGTGAACTGTTTGTCCGGCTTGATACGGATATCGATATACAGGTCGCCCGCGGCGCCGCCGCCTTCGCCGACTTCCCCCTGGTTGGCCAGACGCAGACGGGTATTGTCCTCGATTCCGGCAGGTATGGTGACCCCCACATCTCGTGAAGTGCGGATACGGCCGTGACCCTGGCAGGTCGGGCACGGATGCTCGATGATGGTGCCATGCCCTTCGCAGCGCTCGCATTGCACTGTGGTCATCATCTGGCCGAGCATGGTGCGACGGACCTGCTGCCTCGAACCCTGACCATTGCAATCCGGGCATGTTACCGGCTTTTCGCCGTTTGCCGTGCCCTGCCCACCACACTTCGGGCACAGGCCGAACGTGTTGATCTTGACGTGCGCGGTTCCGCCGAATACCGCTGTCTTGAGATTGATCGACGTGCTGGAAAGCGCATCGCGTCCCGGTTGGGTGCGAGGAATCGGGCCTTGGCTGCCACCACCGAACGCGTTGCCGAAGAACTGGCCGAAGATGTCGCCCATATCGCCAAAACCTGCGGAAGCGAATCCGGAACCCGCATTCGGATCGTTCGGGTCGACGCCGGAATCATACATACGGCGTTTGTCGGGGTCGGAAAGCACCTCGTAGGCGTTGTTGACTTCCTTGAACTTGTCCTCGAACTGAGGGCCGGCGATGTCCGGATGATATTTACGGCTCATTTTGCGATAGGCTTTTTTTATTTCCTCGTCACTTGCCGTACGCTCGACACCCAAAACTTCGTAATAATCTGTTTCTGCCACTGAAATTCCTCGAATGTATTACTGTTACCGAATAACGTTTATGTTGCGTTCTGCCAGTTATTGTTTCATAAGCCTTGGAATACTAGGCCGCCTCATCCCTTGTTATCAAATCCGTCAGATATCTGGCGACGGCGCGCACTGCGGTGATCGTCGTCTCATAATCCATATGGGTTGGGCCGATGGAACCGACGAAGGCGACGGGATGCGAACCGGATTCCGCAGGTCCACCATTATCCTGCCCGCCTTTCGTACCATCGTCATCGGTTTCCCCGTTGGTCTCGCTGCGACCGTAACCGGAAGAGACCACGGAGGCGTGGATAAGCCCCGGTGTCCTCGTCTCTGAACCGATGGCCACGCCGACATCCTCGTTTTCCTCGCTCAGATCGCTCATCAGACGCATGATGACGACCTGCTCCTCCAACGCGTCGAACAACGGAGCAAGATCGGCATGGGACTGCTTGTGTGCGAGCTGCGAGGTTCCGGCCATATACATCTGACCGGTGCCTTCGTCATGTGCCATTGATTCCACGGTTCTGGCCAAGCTCTCTCCCAGAGGACGCACCGAACTGTATTCAGGAGCCTTGATGATGGTGCGGATGCGCCGGGCCGCCTGCACAAGGGGCATATCCATGCACTGGGCATTGACAAGCTCGGAGAACCTGTTCAACGCGACCGCATCGGGAAGTTCCCTCAACGTAAAGGTATGCTGGGCCACTGAACCCGAATCGGTGATGATGACCGTCAGCATGGTGGCCGCGTTCAACGGAACGATTTCGATATGACGCAGTTTTGATTTCGAAAGCGCGGGAGAGGAGACCACGGCGACCTGACCGGTGATATTGGCCAAAAGGCGCGCGGCCCGCTGCAAGGTGTCCGGCAGGCTTACCGAACCGGAAAGGAACGTGGTGATGCCGCGGCGTTGCGCTTCGGAGAGCGGAACGACCGAAGCGAGACGGTCGACGAAATAACGGTAACCCCGTTCCGTGGGGATGCGCCCGGCCGAGGTATGCGGCTGAATCAGATAGCCCTCTTCCTCCAATGCCGACATATCGTTGCGAATGGTCGCCGAACTTACCCCCAGGTTGTGAGCCCGTGTCAGAGCCGTCGATCCGACGGGCTCCTGCGAACGGATGTAATCCTCGACCACGGCCCTCAGCACCAGCATGCGTCTTGACTGTGTCATCGGCTCTCCTTCCATGGTCATTTGAAACTCAACTATTATTGAGTATATCAAAGTATTAGCACTCTTGGTCTGAGAGTGCTAATTGTTCCACTCTCAGAAAATTCCGTCATTTACCGAGACTTTGTTTACGTGAACGTTAACATAACAAAACATACCAAACGTGTTCAAAATCGCACTTTTCGTCGGCTCTTAAAGTTAGCATGAAAGGGCAATGTGAGGGTGCTCTGCGGCGCGGAATAAGCCGCGTTTGCGGCATCCGGAATATTGGAAGGAAAGTATAAACCTATGACCGATTTCACTTGGTCGGATTTGGACGAGCGTGCCGTCAAAATGGCGAAGGTGCTCTCCGCGGACGCGGTTGAACGGGCTGGCAGCGGCCACCCGGGCTCTCCAATTTCCCTGGCTCCAATCGCCTATACGCTTTACCAGCATTACATCAAGCACGATCCCAACGACCCCCACTGGGACGGTCGCGATCGTTTCATCCTTTCTGGCGGACATGCCTCGTTGACGCAGTACGTCCAGCTCTACTTCTCCGGTTACGGCTTGACCATCGACGATCTCAAGTACTTCCGCGGCGGCGCTGACACCCGTACCCCGGGTCATCCCGAAGTCGGCCTGACCCCGGGCCTGGAAATGACTACCGGCCCGCTCGGCCAGGGTCTTGCCTCCGCTGTCGGCTTCGCCTACGGCCAGCGCTTCCAGCGTGGTCTGCTCGACCCGAACGCCCCCGCCGGCACCTCACCCTTCGATCACAAGATCTGGGTCATCTGCGGCGAAGGCGACGTCGAGGAAGGCGTCTCTTCTGAGGCATCCTCACTCGCCGGAAACGAACATCTCGGCAATCTGACCGTAATCTTCGACGCCAACCACATCCAGATCGAAGGCGACACTAAGCTCACCTTCTCCGAGGATATCCTCAAGCGTTATGAGGCTTACGGCTGGTACACCGACGAAGTCAGCTTCGTCCAGCCCGACGGTTCCTACAAGGAAGACACCGCAGCTCTGGCCGCTGCGCTCGACAAGGCCGAACAGGTCACCGACCGTCCGAAGTTCATCAAGGTCGACACCCTGATGGCCTGGCCGACCCCCGGCAAGACCAACGACGAATCCGCCCACGGCTCCAAGCTGGGTCCGGAAGCCGTTGCCGGCCTGAAGAAGGTCCTCGGTTTCGATCCAGATGTCGACTTCCCTGTCGACGAAGAGGCTTTGGCCCACGCCCGCAAGGTCGCCGACCGTGGTCTTGAGGCTCACAAGGAATGGGATGAGAAGCTCGCGGCCTGGCGCAAGGCCAACCCCGAGCAGTCCAAGCTTTACGATCGCATTAAGGCCCACAAGCTTCCCGAAGGCTTCGACGAGGCCATCGACGAGCTTGAGAAGGGCTTTGCCGCCGGCGACCAGGCCGCGACCCGTAAGTCCTCCGGCCAGGTCCTCAACGCCATCGCCAAGGTCATGCCTGAACTCTGGGGCGGCTCAGCCGATCTCGGTGGTTCCAACAAGACCGACATCAGCGGTGCTGAGACCTTCGGCCCCAAGGCCGACGAGACCCGCACCTGGCCCGAAGCCAGCAAATACGGTCGTCAGCTGCACTTCGGCGTCCGTGAATTCGCCATGGGTGCCATCACCAACGGCATCCTGCTGGACGGCTACACCCGTCCGTTCGGCGGTACGTTCTTCCAGTTCTCTGATTACGAGCGTCCGGCCGTGCGTCTTGCCGCACTCATGAAGATTCCGAACCTTTACGTGTGGACCCACGATTCCGTGGCCCTCGGCGAAGACGGCCCGACCCATCAGCCGATCGAGCATCTCGCCGCCTTCCGTGCCATGCCTGATATGGAAGTCGTTCGTCCTGCCGACGAGTACGAGACCGCCGAGGCCTACCGCTACTTCTTCGAGAAGAAGAACACGCTGCCGACCGCGATGATTCTCACCCGTCAGGGTGTCCCGACGCTTGCCGAAACCGCCGAGAAAGCGCGTGACGGCGTCCGCAAGGGCGCTTACATTCTCGTCGACACCGACGGCGAACCCGATGTCATCATCATGGCCACCGGTTCCGAGGTCCAGTGGGCCGTCGAGGGCGCCAAGACCCTCGCCGCCAAGGGTGTGAAGGCCCGCGTGGTCTCCATGCCGTCCATGGAATGGTTCGAGGAACAGGACGACGACTACAAGGAGGCCGTGCTTCCGAAGTCCGTTAAGGCCCGCGTCTCCATCGAAGCCGGCGTCGCCCAGCCCTGGTACAAGTACCTCGGCAGCTACGGCAAGCCGATTTCGATCGAACGCTTCGGCCTGCAAGGCAACGGCGCTCAGAACATGATTGACCTTGGCATCACCGCCGAGCATGTGGTCGAAGCAGCGGAAGCCTCCATCGAAGAGGCTCGCGAGGCCTGACCTCAACAATGTAAAAGTGGTGCGGTTGTTCGCGATATTTCGCAAGAACCGCGAAACCGCACCGCTTTTAAAATAAAAGACTTTCCAATACCAACGTTGGAATAAGGAGATAAATATGACAGAAGCAACACAGCGTACCAGTGATTCCGGTGTTTCGATCTGGCTTGATGACCTTGATCGCACCCGCATCACCTCCGGCAATCTGCAGGAGCTCATCAAGACCAAGAATGTCGTCGGCGTGACCACCAACCCGTCCATCTTCCAGAAGGCTCTGGCCCAGGTCGGACCTTACGACGAACAGCTCAAGGAACTCGGCAAGATCAACGTCGAGGACGCCGTTCGTGAACTGACCACCACCGATGTGCGCAACGCCACCGACATCTTCCGTGAAGTCGCCGAGAAGACCGATTACGTTGACGGCCGCGTCTCCATCGAGGTTGACCCTCGTCTGGCTCACGACACCGAGAACACCGAGAAGCAGGCCGAACTGCTTTGGAAGATGGTCGATCGTCCGAACGCTCTGATCAAGATCCCAGCAACACTTGAAGGTCTGCCGGCCATCACCGCCACGCTCGCCAAGGGTATCTCCGTCAATGTAACGCTGATTTTCTCGCTCGAACGCTATGAGCAGGTCATGGACGCCTACATCGCCGGCATGGAACAGGCCGCCAAGAACGGTCACGACCTGAGCAAGATGGCTTCGGTCGCCTCGTTCTTCGTCTCCCGCGTCGACACCGCCGTGGACAAGCTGCTCGAAGCCAACGGCTCCGACGAAGCGAAGGCCCTGGAAGGCAAGGCCGCTGTGGCCAACGCCCGCCTCGCCTACAAGCTCTGGCAGGAGAAGTTCGCGTCCGATCCTCGCTGGCCCGCGCTTGAGGCCAAGGGTGCCAAGAAGCAGCGTCCGCTGTGGGCCTCCACCGGCACCAAGAACGCCGCCTACTCCGACTGCAAGTACGTCGACGAGCTCGTCGCCCCCGACGTCGTCAACACCATGCCGGAAAAGACGCTCAACGCCCTCGCCGACCACGGTGACGGCAAGCCGAGCATCGAAGGCACCTATGAGGAGAGCCAGGCCGTCATGGACAAGCTCGCCGCCCTCGGCATCAACATCAAGGATGTCACCGATCAGCTCGAAGCCGACGGCGTTGCCAAGTTCATCGCTTCTTGGGATTCGGTCCTTTCCGACACTCAGGCCGGTATTGACCGCGTCAATGGCTGATTCCCTTTAAGGGTTGTCGTAGAACCCCGGGGATATACATTGTTGTGGACGCTCCTTGGCCGCTCAGCCATGTCTTACGCCACAACAACGCATATCCCCGGGGTTCTACTTATGCGAAAGGAAACTCTTTCTGCCAGCGAATAAAAGACAAAGCTTTACGTCTGAACAACACATATCCGAGGGGCACACTCATGCCAAAGGAGACTCTTTCTGCCAGCGAATATAAAAACTAACGTTGTGGAAGTCGGGAGATGAACTTTCTCGGGCGTAGGCTTGACCGACTGAAATCAAAATTTCAGTTTTGCGCTCGTAAATCGTGCTCACTTCGCCTATGGATAATCCACAGGATTGTCCATTTCACGGCTCAGCCAAAGTGTCCCGTGAAAGTTTATCTGTCGACCTCCACGGTTGTAACTATAAACGGAACCAATTAAAACTAACTATTCAACAGCTTAGTAGACCACTCGGTGAGGAGGGGTTTCAGGGTTTCGGGGTTGTCGATGTGGATGTTGTGGCCAGCTGGATCGACAACCTTGTAAACGGCATTTGGATAGTGCGGGAGCAGGGCCTTTTGGTCTTCGTAGCCGACCACCTGATCCTCTTTGCCGGTGACGATGAGCGTCGGACCGGTGTAGGTTCCCAGACGCTGCTCGGGGTCACCGTCAAGCCAATAACGCTGACCTAGTTTGGCGTTGGCATCGCGGTCACAGAGCTTGGTTCCGGGGAGGATATAGCGCTGGTAACGCCTCCATGCATCGAAGGACTGGTTGACGCCCATCGTGACGAAATCAATAACCTTGTCCTGTGGCAAATTATGGGTTAAATCAGGATTCGCATTGCTGATAACGTGCTCGGCCAGATGACGATGTGACAATACCGGATCAACAACCGGCGCAATCAAGGCAACGCCAGCGATTCGCTTTGGTTCGCGTGAAAGTGTGTCTCTGACCAACGCTCCACCCATGGAATTGCCGAGCAACGCAAAGCGTTTGTTGCCGACCAACTCGTTTACTTCGTTCATGAACCACTCGGCGAGTTCTGGCAATCCTCCGACACCCGGCAAGGCAGGAGTCTGACCATAGCCCGGCAAATCCATATAAACGCGTTGTGTGCCTTCAGAGAAAGCATTGTCAAGCATCATCAGCGAGCGATGATCCACGCCCATGCCGTGAGCTATAACAATGGGCATCCCCTCCCCTTTGACAACCGTATACGCTTCAGGCTGCACAGCCATATAACTACTCCCCTTACTTACATCCATATTCAGCAACACAATAATCAAGCCAATATAGGTATACCGAATCACTTGGATACCGTTACCTGTTTCCCGTTTCATTCGTTTGCAGAACTAGTACATTCTATTACCGATTTTATCTGTTTCCGATATTTTGCGTAGAAGAGGTTATCATCGAAACCTGCCAAGACATTTACCAATGTTGCTCAATCCATTGAGCTACACCTTCATCGTTGTTTGACGGGCAAATATCATCAGCAATGGCTTTGACCTCGGGTTTGGCGTTGGCAACAGCCACACCGCAACCTGCGTGTTGTAGCAAGTCCATATCAATCAGGTCATCGCCGAAAGCGATGGTATCCGAAATCGGGATGTCGAAATGTTGGCAGGCCAGATTCATGGCGTTGCGTTTTGTGGCTTTGGGATTCATCAGCAGCCAGAGATCATCTTCGGAAATCAGTAAGGACATGTCATCTGGGACTAAAGACCTTACCAGCTCTCGTTGCTCGTTGGTAGGAAACATCATGATCTTTTGCGCCATGCCTGACGGCATATCGCTGAAGTCTGTCAACTGATATTCTTGGGCCGGCCAGACATCGGTCAAATCAAAATTCGTATAGCGGGTGTCGTTAAATTCGATGCCGATTCTCAAGTCTGGAATCTGTTCAAGCAACTGGCGACAAACTTCAACGCACCGCTCAACCGGAACCCCGAACCGCAGAATATTGCTATTCTCAATACTCTGATCATTACTCAACTCCTGTAAAGAGGAATGTTCAGAATCCAAGTCAACGATGCCACCGTTATGGTAGGCACACGCCGAAGCGCCGATACGATGAACCAAATCGAAAGAAGTCATTGGCGGCCTGGCCGTTGCCACCATCACTATGTTACCGGCCTCATGTGCGGTCTCAAAAGCCTTCTCGCTATATTCCGAGAGCCACCGCTGCGCGTATTCGTCACCGCACAACGCAGTCAGATCCAAATCGACAACCAGCAGCTTGCCGCCTGCCGATAAATCAGTACTTGCCATATATTCCTCATAGCTTTCGGTTGCGGCTTTTAAGATACAAAAATATCATAAGATACAAAAATGCGTTTCATGAAACCAATCATGAAACGCATCTCGTGAATGTCTAAAAAATCACTTAATCAGGTTAAACTTGGTCATGAGACCTAGCGCAATGATAATCGCTACCCAAAGCAAAGCGATGATGATCGTCCAACGGTTCAGGTTCTTTTCTGCAACGCCGGAAGTGCCTGCGTTCTGGGTCAGACCGCCGCCGAACATGTCGGAGAGGCCACCGCCCTTGCCTTTGTGCATGAGAATCAGCAGCGTCAACAAAACACTGAAGATAACAAGGATGATTTGCAGAACCAGCTTGACGATTGCCATTGTCGACACAGTTGAACCTCCAGTTCAAAAACACTAATTATTTACTATACCGCAAAGTACGGAAAATGTCCCATTAATCCGCAATTAATCAGCGGGAAGAAGTCACGGTTTTCAACGTAAGGCGGCAGATCTTCGCAAGTTCGTCCGCATTGAGCGAGGCACCACCGATGAGGAATCCGTCGACGTCTGGTTGACTGATGAGTTCAACCGCATTCTTCGAATTGACCGAACCGCCGTAAAGGATGCGAACAGCTTCCGATACCTTGGAACCGAATGTCTCATAGAGATTGCTGCGGATGGCCCTAGCTGCATCCTGAGCTGTGGCCGGGGTCGCCACCAATCCGGTGCCGATGGCCCAGACCGGTTCATAGGCGATGATCAGCTTGGCCGCTTCTTCGTCGGAAAGATCGCGGGTGACGTCGTGGACCTGGCCGACCGCGAAATCAAGCTCAATACCCTTGCGTCGTTCCTCCATGCTCTCGCCTACACAAAGTATCGGCTGCATGCCGGCTGTGAGCACTGCACGAACCTGATCGACGATGTTGGCATCGTCCTCGGGATGGTATTTACGCCGTTCGGAATGGCCCACAATGACGTATTTGCAACCGAGCTGGGCCAGCATATCGGCGTTGACGTCACCGGTGAATGCGCCCTGATTGGTCACTGAAACGGTCTGTGCACCATAATTGATTTTGAGCTTGTCCGCCTCGACCAAAACCTGGACACTGCGAATCGAAGTGAACGTCGGCATCAATGCGACCTCGACCCGTTTATAGTCGAAATGGGCGTCACGCAAAAGCCATGCAAGTTTTTGCACGAAATACGTGGCTTCAAGATGATCGAAATTCATCTTCCAATTGCCTGCCACCAACGGAATACGTGCAGAGGACATTGCTTTCCTTCCCAACCACGGAATTACGGTTTATCTGCGTCTAATTGCTGAAAAGACTCCCCTAGTGAGCCTTACAACAACCCTTTGCAAAAAGAATGCGGGCATACCAAACGGCATGTCCGCAAACATTCCTGTTATCAGTGTAGCGTACCTCGGCTACTCACCGATGAGGCGATGCACTGTCAACATTTTCGAATCGATTACTCAAGCACCTTAAGGCCTGGCAAAGTCTTGCCTTCGAGGAACTCGAGGGAGGCGCCGCCACCGGTGGAGATGTGCGAGAAGCCATCCTCCGGGAAGCCGAGGTTGCGCACCGCGGAAGCGGAATCGCCGCCGCCGACGATGGTGAAGGCACCCTTGGCCGTCGCGTCGACCATGCCCTGGGCGACGGCCCTAGTACCGGCCTGGAACTGCTCGACCTCGAATACGCCTGCAGGGCCATTCCACACGACCGTCTTGGAATCGACGATCTTGTCGTGGAAGAGCTTCTGGGTCTTCGGGCCAATGTCAAGGCCCATCATGTCAGAAGGAATCTTGTCGGCATCGACGATTTGCGGGTTCACGGGGGTGTTGCCATCCGGGAAGCCCTTGTTGACCACGACATCGACGGGGAGAATGAGCTCAACGCCGTTCTTCTTGGCCTCTTCCATGTAGCCCTTGACTGTCTCGATCTGGTCCTTCTCAAGCAGGGAGGTGCCGACTTCGTAGCCCTTGGCCGCGAGGAACGTATAGGCCATGCCGCCGCCGATCAAGAGGCGATCGGCCTTCTTCAGCAAGTTCTCGATGACACCGAGCTTGTCGGAGACCTTCGAGCCGCCGAGCACGACAGTGAACGGACGCTCCGGGTTCTCGGTGGCGCGGGAGAGGGCCTTGACTTCCTTCTCGATGAGCTTGCCGGCTGCACTCGGCAGATCGGCGGCCACATCGTAGTCTGAGCCCTGAGCGCGGTGCACGACGCCAAAGCCGTCGGAAACGAAGACATCACCCAAAGCGGCAATCTTCTTGGCATAGGCGGCGCGCTCGGCGTCATCCTTGCTGGTCTCTTCAGGGTTGTAACGAACGTTCTGCAGCAGTACGACGTCACCGTCCTTCATGGCGGCGACCTTGGCCTGGGCATCCGGGCCGTAGGTATCGTTGGCCAGCGTCACATCGACGCCGAGCAGCTCGCCCAAGCGCTTGGCAACTGGTGCCAGCGAAAGCTCGGGGACGACCTTGCCCTTCGGACGGCCGAGATGAGCCATCAGGATGACCTTCGCACCATCGGCACGCAGTTCCTTGATAGTCGGCAGAGCGGCGCGGATACGACCGTCGTCAGTGATGGTGGTGCCCTTCAGCGGCACATTGAAATCAGCGCGGACAAGAACTTTCTTGCCCTTGAGATCTCCTAAATCCTTGAGTGTCCTCATTAGTATCCTTTCCTTGAAAAATCGTCACGGCCGGAAAACAGTTTTCCCCGACCCAGATAAGAGTCAAAGTTGTGACCTATGTCACTTGCAATGGTAGCGTCCTCGCCCAACAAGAACACTGATTTTTGCTGGGATTTTCCTGAAAATGCAGCTTAATTTGTGAGCGCTAACGACAACTATTTTATCAATATTTATACGTTATTATCCGACAGTGAAAGAGGTCTGTTTCGTAATTGTTATCTGTCGCAAAGAGGCCATCCCGCTTGATGGCAGTCCTTCTATTCGTTTTGTTGTTGTTCCTGCGCCTTTTTCGTCTTGGTGGCAAGTTGCAGCAAGCGACGGATACGACCTGCAATGGCATCCTTCGTGATCGGCGGGTTTGAAAGACGACCAAGCTCTTCCAGGCTGGCATCCGTATGTTGGAGTCGCAGATCGCCGGCGGCCTTGAGGTTTTCAGGAATATCATCGCCAAGAATCTCAAAGGCTTGTTTGACCTTCTGAGTGGCCTCGGCAGCTGCCTTGGCACTGCGACGCATGTTCGCATCGTCGAAATTGGCGAGGCGATTGGCCTTGCCGCGTGCTTCGCCATCGGTACGTTTGCCGGTCCACTCACGAGCCGAGCGTGGTGCCCCCATGAGCATCAACATGCGTTCGATGGAATCCGAATCACGTAGCGTAATGCGTTCGGAGCTGCGAACCTTACGAGCCTGAGCCGAGATACCAAGCCTACGGGCCGCGCCTTGCAGCGCTGTAACGGTTTCATGCGAAGGACAGATGATTTCAAGGTAGCTCGATTTGCCTGGATCGGAAATCATGCCACGAGCAAGAAAGGCACCACGCCAAGCGGCCTTGACCTGTGCGATATTGCCGCTGATCACCTCTGCCGGAAGCCCCTCGACCAAATGCATACGACGATCGAGCAATCCCGTTTGAAGGGCAAGCGCAGTAGCGCCACGCTCGACGAGCAAATCGTAACGTTGCACAATCCCGTTGGGGGTCTGCCTGCTGATTTTGGTGACTTTAGCTTCACGCTGAAAATAATGCGCGATGGTCTTGCGAAGCCATTCGGTCGCTTCGAGCGAATCAAATTGTGCACGGATGACAGCCTTGTTGCCGACAGGACGCAGTCCTCCCCCGAACCGCATCATCGTCGCGGCTTGCGCCATTTTCGCGGCCGGCAGGTCCGTCTCCACGCTTGCCAACTCGCTTTTGACCTCGTTCAGAAGAGCCAAAGCCCAACCTCCTACTTCCCGTTCTTCATGTAAGTGTAATTGGAACATTAAACGGAGTCATCTCACGCAATGCCACGGCTATCTGTGATAGCGAATGACTTGGACAAGAATCTATCGTTTTACTTCCACTTGCCTATTTTCACGTTTATCGTCAGATACGTACGTCAATCATCTGTCCGAAAATGACTGACAACCATCCTCAATCCTATCGTCGTTCATGGCGGTGCAACTCTCTTGCGGATACCGTCACACTAAGCCCATGAGCGCGGAACCGTTGCGCCAGCTCATTGCTGATCGCAACGGAACGATGCTGCCCGCCGGTGCATCCAACAGCTATTGTGACATAATGCTTATCTTCCTGAGCGTAACCCTTGATGGCCACCATGATGGCCTTCTCGTACGCATCAAGAAATTCCTTCGCGCTTTCGTTTGAAAGCACATAGTCGCTGACCGGCTGATCGTTGCCATTCAATTCACGCAGGCTGGGTACCCAATAAGGGTTGGGCAGGAACCTCACGTCAGCGACGAAATCCGCATCAAGCGGAATCCCGTATTTGAAGCCGAAACTGAAAATATGGACGGAAACGGTTTTTGCACCGCTGCCGAGCAATGCCTCATACAGTTTCGTCGAAAGCTGATGAATGCTGAGGCTGGAGGTATCGATGACGGTATCCGCATGTTCCTTGAGATTCGAAAGCAGCTCACGCTCCTCGCGAATGCCATCGATGAGACGGTTGCCGTGCTGGAGCGGGTGTGGACGGCGAACGGACTCGTAACGTTGCACGAGCACCTTGTCACTGGCATCGAGGAAAAGAATATGAGTGCGCACGCCCAGATCGTCCAGATGGCTCAAAACGGCGGAAAGATCATCAAAATAGCTACGCGAACGCACATCGATGACCGCTGCCAGCTTATGAACTTTCGAACCGGAAGAGGTCATCATATCGACCAACGGAATCAGCAGTTTCGGAGGAAGGTTGTCGACAACATACCAACCCATGTCTTCAACGCAATCGGCGGCGTGGGAACGGCCAGCCCCACTCATGCCGGTAATAAGCATGACTTCGAATTCCTTGGCGGGTTTGGGCTCGTCTTTGGCCTTCTGCGGCGACGCGTTGCTTCCTGACTCTCTTGTTGCGGTTGCAGGGGCCTTCTTTTCGACCTTGGTTCCGGTTTCGTCCGGTCCTTGCGTTTCCGAAATCACAGTGCCTCCTGTAAGGCGCTTCTCATCGCCTGCTCAAAATCCATCGTCTCCATGATATGCGCCCCTGCCGTCATCAACCGTACCTGAGCTATCGCTTGGTAAAGCAACATTTCCTCGCCGCCGATGGCCGTTCCCCCACCATTTCGCCAGACCTGCATAAGTTTGGTCGGACGAGGATCATAAACCACGTCAAGAAGAGTTCCACAGCGGAAGACGCTGGCTGGACCGGCAAGGACTTCGGCCAATTTCTCGGCTGTTTCGTCTGCACCGTTCGCAGGTATGGTGTTGATGACGATATCCGCTTCCTGCAGATATTCGTAGGCTTCGGAAAGCGGGACCTGTTGATAGCGAAGGCCGGTTTGCGAGTCCGCCAGTTGCTCCATCGGATCGTTTTCGTGTTGATGCCTAGCACATACCGTTACGTGGGTTACTTCACCTGACTCTGGAACTTTGATTTCTGTACAGGCAGCCAAAGCCGAAAGCGCGGTGTTGCCATTGCCAAGGATGACAGCTTTTGCACCTTGAGATTTCGAGTTTTCAGTAATGGTTTTATTGGCTGTATCAGTAGGCTTACCAGACTGACTAATTGCGGTAAGCGGTTGGGGTTGAGAAGACTTCCAGCAATGGGAAAAAGCCTTTACGATACCTTCGACGTCGGTGTTATACAGTTTGATATTCGGTTTGGGCACGCCATCAACCCATGAAAAAACGGCGGTGTTGGCCACTAAAAGCCTGCGAGACCAGGTATCGCTGGGTGTTCCATACGGCTGGATCGTCCGTTTCAACGGCATAGTGAGGCTCAGGCCAGCCCAGGAAGGATCCACTGTTCTGAGGAAACCATCCAATTCGTCTTCGCCGACTTCAGCGCGGGAATAACGCCAATCATCGAGCCCGAGAGCCTTGTAGGCCGCATTGTGCAGCACCGGCGAAAGCGAGTGGGCTATCGGCTTGCCCAAAACCGCACAACGATGACGTATCTCATTGCCCATCGATTGATGCTCCTTTCGTCGATTTCATTCGGCTTTCCTGACTTGTCTGTTCTGGTTTGTTTATAAGGTATTTTGTCGTTTTTGGCACTCAATCTGTCCGAGATTTGGTCGCCGATGGTGTTTTCTCCTCATCGGAACCCTTGTGGAGGGCGGTATAAACAGCTTCCGCCTTGGCCTTGCCGACACCTTTGACGCTTTCCAAATCCTCGAGGCTGGCCTTGCGTATGCCCTTTACCGAGCCGAAAGCACGCAGCAGCTTCTTCTGGTAGCTTTGGCCGATACCAGGAATGTCGTCAAGGGCCGAACGAAGGGCGCCTTTGCGGCGGGACTTTCGGTGGTAGGTAATGGCAAAGCGATGCGATTCGTCACGGACGCGCTGCAAAAGGTACATGCCTTCGGACTGGCGTTTGAGGATGAGCGGGTAGTCCTCCCCCGGTATCCAGACCTCTTCGAGCCGCTTTGCCAAGCCGCAGACCGCTACATCATCAACACCACAGTCTTTCAACGCTTTAGCTGCGATTTCCACCTGCGGTTTGCCGCCGTCGACCACGATCAAGTTCGGTTTGTAAGCGAAATGGCGCGGGTGGGTGTCTTGTTGCACGACGGTATCTGCGCTGGTCAGACCTGCGACTCCGGAGTTTGTTTCACGTTCTATCGAATCCTGATGAACATTATTGTCGTTATGACCATTTTCTTGGGATTCACCTGATTGATTCGATAGCATCGTCAGAGATGATGGCATCCCATCGTTTTCGTTAGAAACGGACACGTCAATTTTGGTTTCTGCAGCATTTCTGGATTGTATTGTTGTGCTCTGTGCCATTGCCTGAGCCTCTTCAATACGCTTCTCGTTATCAATGCTTTCACCGGTGTCACCGGCGATATTGCCGTGACGGAACCTGCGGGTGAGCGTCTCATACATGGCGCTCAAATCGTCTAGCGCGCCCTTGCCGTCCTTGCCACGAATGGCAAACCTACGGTATTCGGATTTCTTCGCTATCGCGTCCTCGAAAACCACCATGGAGGCGACCTGATAGATGCCGCCGATGGTGTTGGAAATATCGTAGCCTTCGATGCGAAGCGGAGATTCTGCGAGACCCAACGCCTTGGCCACGTCGTTCATGGCCTGCGTTCGTGCGCCGATGTCGCTGATACGGCTCATTTTGCTACGCTGCAACGCCTGTTTCGCATTGCTGTTGGCACGGTCCATGAGCGTCTTTTTCTCGCCACGGTTGGGCACACGAATGGTGACGGCCGCACCGCGTAGGCCGCTAAGCCACTCTTCCAACTCATCACGACGTGCGGGCTCGATCGGCACCAGCACCTCACGGGGTACAGGGGCGATAGGGGCCAGCAAATCGCTACGGCCGGTCTGCATCTGGCGTTCGCGTCGAATATGGGTCGCTTGGGCGCGAGAAAGGCTGTCGGTTGCGGTGATGCTTTGGGTCGCCCCCAGCGCATCTCGGCGTTCAACGATATGGATGGCATTACTGGCCGATTCAGGAACGGGAGTTGAAACTGAATCATCGATGGCTGTCCGATCATTTGAATCCGGCACATTTCCAGTAACGGAAGAATCGGCCTGACCGACGTGAGATCCCGAATCCGAATTAGACCACTTTCCCTCATCATCCGAATGGTTCAATGTGTTTTCGGTGGCGGATTCGTTATCGGTTGTATCAACATTCTTCGATCCGTCGCCATTCTGTTCCAACAATTCCTCGCCATTGCTCGGCAGGTTCAGCGGAGTGCTGGCCTGGCTGTCCGTCTCCCCCATCAGGTCGGAATAAACCTGCGTAATGAGGTCGGATATCAAATCAGCATCGTCGATATCCTCCACACGTTTGACACTCCAGTTACGTTCGCCGCGGATGGAACCGGAACGGACAAAGAACGCATGGACCGAGGCTTCAAGCTCGTCGGATTCCATGCCGAACACATCAGCATCAACATTCTGATCGAAGACAACCGCATTTTGCTCGGAAACGGTTTTCAGCATGGAAATCTGATCGCGCAGGCGGGCGGCCTTCTCGAATTCCATGTCATCGCTGGCCTGTTTCATTTCCTTAGTGAGGCCGGCAATAAAGGAAGTACCATAACGACCAGTAAGTACGCCGACCAGCCGTTCGCACATACGCCGGTGGTCTTCCGCACTGATACGACCGACGCATGGTGCCGAACACTTGCCTATGGAGGCAAGCAGACAAGGCCGGTCGGTCATGTGCGCGCGATTGAATACGGCCTTGGTGCAGGTGCGCACCGGAAAGGCCTTGAGCAATTTATCAAGGCTCTGCCGCAGATCCCACGCCTTCGCGTAGGGGCCGAAATATCGGGTGTCGCGACGCTTACGGTTACGAGTCACCCATACTCTCGGGTACTCTTCACCGAGGGAAACCGCCAGATACGGATAAGTCTTATCGTCGCGGAAAACGACGTTGAACCGGGGATCGAATTCCTTGATCCATGTGTATTCGAGGGTAAGTGCTTCGAGCTCAGTGCCGACAACGGTCCATTCGAGACTGCGAGCGGTCAGCACCATGTTCTGTGTACGTGGGTGCAGTTCGCTCAGGGGTTGAAAATAGAAAGTGAGGCGGTTACGTAGGTTCTTGGCTTTGCCGACATAGATGACCCTGCCGTCACCGTCACGCCATTTGTAGACGCCTGGATCGGTGGGGATGTCGCCGGTGGCAGGACGGAACAGGTCTCGGGTGTCCCCAAGCTTGCGCGTCGTCTTGCGCCAGCCGATGCTTCCACCGTCTTTCTGACCCTCAGTCGTTACCGCCATTGCCTACCTTTCAGAACTATCATTCGATAGTATTTATCACTATCGCTCGCACCGCTCTCGTCAAATGCCCGTCATGCCGGAAACTCTGAAATGGACACACCTTGATAAAGCCGATAGCACATCGACATATCTGACCTTACCCGCTGAGCTTCGCTACAACGAATTCACTTGAGCATAGGACCGAGATACTTGCCCGTCCAGCTCTTTTCGCATTTGGCGACATGTTCCGGCGTGCCTTGGGTGACGATGGTACCACCGCCGTCGCCGCCTTCGGGGCCGAGGTCGATGATCCAGTCCGCTGACTTGACCACGTCAAGGTTGTGCTCGATGACGATGACCGTATTGCCCTTGTCGACCAGTCCTTGCAGCACCTGCAGCAGTTTGCGGACATCCTCGAAGTGCAGACCGGTGGTCGGCTCGTCCAGGATATAGACCGTACGGCCGGTGGAACGACGCTGCAACTCGGTGGCGAGTTTCACACGCTGGGATTCGCCGCCGGAAAGCGTGGTGGCTGGCTGGCCAAGACGGATATAGCCGAGGCCGACATCGACCAAGGTGTCGAGATAACGGGAGATGCCCGTATATGCCTTGAAGAAGTCAGCGGCTTCGGAAATCGGCATGTTAAGCACATCGGCGACCGACTTGCCGTTGTATTTCACTTCTAGCGTCTCGCGGTTGTAGCGTTTGCCGTGGCATTCCTCGCATTCCACGTAGACATCAGGCAGGAAGTTCATCTCGATCTTGATGGTACCGTCGCCGTGGCATGCCTCGCAACGACCGCCCTTCACATTGAACGAGAAACGACCGGGACCGTAGCCGCGCACCTGTGCCTCAGGCGTCTTGGCGAAAAGCTGACGAATCTTGTCCCACACACCCGTATAGGTGGCGGGGTTGCTTCGCGGAGTGCGTCCGATCGGGTTCTGGTCGACGTGAATGACCTTGTCGCACTGCTCGATGCCTTCGACGCGCGTGTGCTTGCCAGGAACGATGCGCGCGCCGTTGAGTTTATCGGCCAACGACGGATAAAGAATCGAATTGATAAGTGTCGACTTGCCAGAACCGGAAACACCGGTGATGCAGGTCATGACGCCCAGAGGAATCGAAACATTGATGTTCTTAAGGTTGTTTTCTCGCGCCCCGACAACCTTGAGCTGCCGGTTCTTATCGGTTTTGCGACGCTTCTTCGGCACTTCGATTGTTTTACGACCGGCGATGTAGTCGCCGGTGATGGAACGCGGTGCGTCGACGACATGTGCAGCCGGACCTGAATAGACGACCTCGCCACCCTTTTCGCCGGCACCGGGGCCGATGTCGACCAGCCAGTCGGCCTTTTCAATGGTTTCCTGATCGTGTTCGACCACAATCAGCGTGTTGCCGAGGTCACGCAGATGATGCAAGGTCTTGATAAGCCGTTCGTTGTCGCGCTGGTGCAGGCCGATAGAAGGCTCGTCAAGCACGTACATGACGCCGACCAGGCCGCTGCCAATCTGGGTCGCCAGACGAATGCGCTGCGCCTCGCCACCGGAAAGCGTCTTGGCGGCACGGGACAGCGTCAAATAATTCAGCCCGACATCGTTCATGAAGCCGAGACGCGAACGGATTTCCTTCAACACTTCCCCGGCAATGAGTGCCGCCGAACCCTCAAGTTTCAACGAACGTACCCATTTGAGGCTGCGTTCGACCGGCATATCGCAGACATCGGCGATGGATTTGCCATCGACTGTGACCGCCAAAACCTCAGGTCGTAAACGCTTGCCCTGGCAGGTCTGGCAGGGAACCTCACGCATATACGACTCGTAATACAGCTTCATCTGATCGGAATCGGTTTCATCATGGCGACGCATGAGCGTGCGCACCACGCCTTCGAAACCGGTGCTGTATTCGCGCAAACGTCCCCAACGGTTGCGGTACGAGACCTTGACCTTGAAATCATGGCCGTACATGATGGCATGCTGAATCTTTTGAGGCAGGTCTTTCCAAGGAGTATCGAGGCTGAAGCCCATCTCCTCCCCTAGGCCTTCGAGAACGTGCCGATAATATTCGCCGGTCCCCTTGGTCATACCCCAAGGCTCGATGGCGTTCTCGTTCAAGGATTTGCTCGGGTCGGGAATGACCAGCTCAGGGTCGATCTCCAGCTTGTAGCCGATGCCGTCGCAATCGGGGCAGGCACCATACGGGGCGTTGAAGGAGAACGTACGGGGTTCGATCTCGTCGAGTTCGAGTTGATGGCCGTTCGGGCAGGAGCGTTTCTCGCTGAATGGTTCGCGACGGTTCGGATCCTTCTCGTCCAAATCAACGTAATCTATGACCACGATACCTTTAGCCAGTTTCAACGCTGTCTCGATGGAATCGGTGAGGCGCTGGCGAATGCCGTCCTTGATGACCAAGCGGTCGACCACGACCTCGATGGTGTGCTTCTTCTGCTTGGTCAGCTTGATGTCGTCGGAAAGCTGGCACATCTTGCCATCAATGAGCGCTCGCGAATATCCGTCGCCACGCAACAGCTCAAGCAGATCCTCAAACTCGCCTTTTCGCCCGCGAACGACCGGCGCCAGAATCTGGAAACGAGTCTTTTCCGGCTTCTTCATCAGAATGTCGACCATCTGCTGCGGTGTCTGGGCACTGACGACTTCGCCGCAAATCGGGCAATGCGGGATACCGGTACGGGAGAACAGCAGACGCAGATAATCGTAGATCTCGGTGATGGTGCCGACCGTGGAACGCGGATTGCGGTTGGTGGTCTTCTGGTCGATGGAAACGGCCGGACTCAAGCCCTCGATGAAATCGACGTCAGGCTTGTCCATCTGCCCCAAGAACTGGCGGGCGTAGGCACTCAACGATTCGACGTAACGGCGCTGCCCTTCGGCGAACAACGTATCGAACGCCAACGAGGACTTGCCGGAACCGGAAAGCCCGGTGAATACCACCATGCGATTACGCGGAATGGCAAGGTCGACGTTCTTGAGATTATGCTCGCGAGCGCCTTGAATCGTGATCTTCAGATCGCTGGGAATATGCGAGATGTCCGCCACCAGCGAATTGCCTGTCTTGCGCAGCGGTGCTTTCGCAATCTCCTGGGACAGGAATGAATCGCTGTCCATCAACTTCTGCGCCACGACACTTGCCGACGAATCGTCGGCTTTCCTTGATTTATGCGCCGTCGATGCTGTTGCCAATGCTTACCTCCGCTTGATACCAAATGCTCCACTGTAGGATAACCCATCATAGTGGACGGTTCGAACAATTGTTCGACTCGCAATCATATTGGCCGAATCTGTATCTATCCTCAAATATCAATCAATAAAGTAGCCGCATAATTCTCCAACTTTGTTATTGGCGGAAATCAAAGTCCTGCACGAACTGAAATTACGCCATATACCCTATTGCTTCTCTAAAAGCAGACGTGTCGCTATGATGGCATGTTGGTATATTTTGCCGCAATTTCGTAAAGCAAACAGGATGGGTAATAAGGTATGGCAATCGAGGCGCAAGGGCTGGAAATTCAGATCGGGGCACGGACGCTGCTCAATCCCACTGATTTTCACGTGAGCAAAGGCGACAAGATCGGCCTCGTGGGGCGCAACGGCGCCGGCAAGACCACCCTCACTCGAGTCATTACCGGCGACCTGCTTCCCACGGCCGGCAAGGTGCGTGTCTCCGGCAAGCTCGGCTACCTGCCGCAGGACACCCACGCCGACGATCCCGAGCAAAGTGCGCTCGATCGCATGATGAGTGCCCGCGACATCGCCAGCATCATCAAACGTATGCGCAAGGCTGAGAAGGAAATGACCAACGAAAATCCGAAGGTCATGGAAAAGGCGATGGACAAGTATGACAAGGCCATGCAGGCCTTCGACAAGGCAGGCGGCTACGCGGCTCAGTCCGAAGCGATTTCGATGGCAGCAAGCCTCGGCCTCCCCAACGACGTAATGCAGCAACAGATCGGAACGCTTTCCGGCGGACAGAAACGACGCATAGAACTGGCACGAATCCTTTTCTCCGACGCCGATACCTTGATTCTCGACGAACCGACCAACCATTTGGACGCGGATTCCATCGAATGGCTGCGTGGCTATCTCAAGCGCTTCGAGGGCGGTTTCCTCGTCATCTCCCACTCCACGGAACTGCTGGACGAAGTGGTGAACAAGGTCTGGCATCTGGACGCGCAGACCGCCCAGATCGACATGTATTCGCTGGGTTGGAAGGCCTATTTGAAGCAGCGCGTGGTGGACGAGGAACGTCGCCGGCGCGAACGCGAGGTGGCCGAGAAGAAGGCCGCACGACTGATGAAGCAGGGCATCCGCCTGCACGCCAAGGCGACCAAGGCCGTCGCCGCGCAGAACATGATGCGTCGCGCGGAACGACTGTTGAGCGAAACCAGCGAGGCCGAACGACAGGAGAAGGTGGCCGACATCCGCTTCCCCGAGCCCGCGCCTTGCGGCAAGACGCCGATCATGGCCAAGGAAATCTCCAAGGCCTTCGGCTCCAATATCGTCTTCACCGGCATCAATCTGGCCATCGACAAGGGCTCGCGCGTGGTTATTTTGGGCTACAACGGCGCCGGCAAGACGACAACGCTGCGCATTCTGGCCGGAGAAGACAAGCCCGATACCGGCGAGGTCGTTTATGGCCACGGCTGCAAAATCGGCTATTTCGCACAGGAACATGACACATTGGAGATGGATGCGACCGTGCTTGAGAACCTGCAGCACGTCGCCCCCGACCTTGACGACACCCACGCCCGTTCGATTTTGGGCAGCTTCCTGTTCTCCGGCGACGACGCGTTCAAGCCGGCCAAGGTGCTTTCCGGCGGCGAACAGACCAGGCTTGCACTGGCGACATTGGTCACCTCGCGTGCGAACGTGTTGCTGCTCGACGAGCCAACCAACAACCTCGACCCGGTCTCACGCGACGAGATCCTCAAGGCCATCGCCAAGTACGAGGGCGCCATCATTCTGGTTACCCACGACGAAGGCGCGGTCAAGGCGCTCAGCCCCGAACGAGTGCTGCTGATGCCGGACGGCGACGAGGATTTGTGGAGCGACGATTATCTGGATCTGGTGGCCGAAGAGTAGCCGTACGCCAAGCTTGATTCCTGATCGCCTTGATTCCGCGATGAATCGGCCGCCGACGAATACCAGTCGACTTATTCATTGCGGAATTGTTGCATTTCAGGATAATCGGGACGGCGATGAACGCAATCAGCCCAGTTATGTAGCCATTATTCCAATGCGATATAAATAAGCCGCCGACCAAAAGTTAGTGACTTAATTACAGCGGGTTACAGTCATCACGACTCCATGTGGCCGCGCTAAGGTAACATCGAGTTAGACATTGAGGGTTACAGGAGGTCGACATGGACGAAGTGACGATGACGGAACTGATGCGTAAATCGTTGCTGCAGCGACGGGCCTACAGCGTCGAAACCGTAAGGGGCATGGAACGTCCGCTCCTCGATCAGGGTGTTCCGCTGATGCGCATGGCCGCATCGGCGGCTGCAAGGATTACCGCCGAGCTGCTTGACGAACACGATGTCGATATAGCCGAAGCTAAAGTCGTGTTGCTTGCGGGTGCCGGAGACAACGGCGGGGATGGTCTCTTTGCCGCAGCGCAATTGGCTCGGACCGGAGCTCAGGTCACAGCCATCGCCGTCGGTAAATCACTGCACTTGCAAGGTCTGCTTGCCTTCACCCGCAGCGGCGGTAGGCTGCTGATTGTCAATCCGGATGCTGACATTCCTGGCGTATCCTCTGGCTTCAGTGCAGGCGAAGCGGGAGAACGGCTACAAGCTGCCATCGAACTGACGCAACAGGCCGATGTGATTCTCGACGCGATGACCGGCATCGGCGTGAAAGGCGCCTTGCGAGGACCTGCCGCGACGATGGCGAATATCCTCCACCCGACCAACGATGATGGGACAGAGCCTGACAAGCCACAGTTTGTTGCCAATGCCGAACAGGAACAAAAGCCGCTTGTGGTCGCCATCGATACGCCTTCCGGTGTCGGAGTGGACGACGGGACCCTGCCGGGCAGCTACATTCCGGCCGATGTCACGGTGATGTTCGGGGCGATGAAACCCTGCGCTATGCTGCCTCCTGCAAGTTTTGCCTGCGGCCGGACTGTTTTGGTCGATTTCGGTTTCGATATCACTCGCGCTTATCCCGTCGTTTTCTCTATCGATGACACTGCCGGCAGCATGATACGACTGCCAAAACCAACCGATTCCAAGTATTCAAGAGGCGTTGTCGGGCTGATTACCGGATCGGCAAAATATCCGGGTGCTGCCGTACTGAGCTCCGGTGCTGCTGTCCGTTCCAATATCGGCATGGTACGTTACTTGGGACCTGTGAACGCATCCGATATGGTGTTGCGGAAGAATCCCGAAATCGTGATTGGCAAAGGCCGCGTTGAGGCTTGGGCCGTCGGCTCCGGCGTTCCTACGGCTGAAGCTACGAACAATGCCGAGAATGAAAATACAGGCAGGCACAGCGTGAACGGCCCTGACGGCCAACGAGAAGCCATTGCCGCACTGCTCAAACATTATGCATTGCCGGATGAGAATGTTTCCAAGACCACGGATGAGACTGAAATTCCAGTTCATGATCTGAATAAAGGAGAAACGTCATACAAGTCTAAACGAGCCGGAATCGTCTGGAGTAATGCCGATCCAAATATCGATTACGACAGTGAACCTTGGACCATGCCGCCGATCTGCGTTGATGCCGGCGCTCTCGACCTGTTGCCAAAACGTGTACCGGCGCATGTTATCATCACTCCGCACGCCGCCGAACTTGCGGCATTGCTGCGCCTTCGAGGTGAAGATGTGGATACCGCGTCCGTTATTGGGGAACCTTGGCGCTGGGCCAAACGGGCTCATGAACTGACCGGCGCGACCGTGCTGCTCAAGGGCGCGGTGACCATCGTTGTCGGCGATGCCAACCTGACTGGTCTGCCTGCCGGAATTGAAGCGGGCCCGGAAAACGCGGATGGCACGAGCAAGATGACCACAACCTACATCTCCGGCAGCGGGCCAGCATGGCTGGCGACCGCAGGAGCCGGCGACGTGCTTGCGGGCGTCATGGCCGGAATGCTGGCACAACAAGGCGAAGAGCAATTGCAACACGATCCGAACATGGATATCATGACCGCCGCCAGCGCCAGCTACATCCACGGTTACGCTGCCAGTTTGGCCTCGGAAAGTGACCAGCATGGTTGGGAACCGCCTGAGATTTTCGATGCGGACGGCACCATTGCGCCAGAAGGTAGGCCGGGCCATCCGATTGTGGCAACCGATATCATCGCGGCATTGCCAAATGCTATTAGTAAACTGATGAGAAATATCCAATGATTAAAAGCATGGATAACCATTAGCAAAAAGGAAACCATCGAAAAGGGTTTGCGGGCATGAACAAAATCTTTGCAAATATGAAAATGAAGGCATCGCCAAAACCGTTCAGAGTAATTGCCGATGCTCCAGGCGGCTCAAAAGGCCAGGCAAATGTTCCGCAAAGTCCCATATCCGATGTTATTTTCGATTACGGTGACGTGCTCCTTCGTCTTGATTATCGTCCCTGTCTTGAAGGTCATTTCCCCGAATCCCTGGTGAGCGAACTTTGCAACGCACGTAATACGAATGGCGCTGATGACTCACTAGGTTTCTTCGAAGCCGAATCCCGTATGGATTGCGGCGAACCTTCCGTCTCGGTCATCAAAGAGTACAAAAAGAACTATGGCAGTAATCTTGCGCAAGCGTTCCGTTACTATATCGACCATTATGAGGATTCGATATCAGGAATCATCGATGGTATGGAAGCGCTGCTTGTCGATCTGAACAACGCCGGATACGGTGTATGGGGGTTGACGAATTGGTCTCAAGAGACATTCCATGTGGTCTTTGAAAAGTTTCCGCAACTCGAACCTCTGCTGCAAGGCACCGTTGTTTCCGGCATCGAGAAAATGCACAAGCCGAATGCCGATATTTTCAATCTTGCCCTGAACCGTTTTAATCTCAATGCGGCCCAGACCGTGTTCTTCGACGACACGCAGGCCAATGTAGATGGCGCAAAAGCCATTGGCATCAATGGGATTCGATTCAATAATGCAACGCAAGCCCGAGACGAGTTACAAAGGCTGGGCGTAAAAATCTGAGCTTAATCTGAACTTAGCCGCGACCGTTACAGCCATCTTCGCATCAAGTCTTCATGTGGATTGCCATGTCAAAAATCGTTATAAGTTAACTTGCCCGATACACACTTTGTTATAAACTTTGGATATGACACTGCTGCAGCTGAAATATATCGTCAAGATCGTGGAGTGCGGCTCGATGAACGAGGCCTCTCACGAGCTGTATGTCTCCCAGCCCGCGCTGAGCTCGTCGGTCAAGGAACTCGAACACGAGATGGGCATCGAAATTTTCACCCGCTCGTCGCAAGGCATTGCGCTGACGGTAGATGGCGCGGAATTCCTCACTTACGCACGTCAGGTGCTCGACCAGGCCGAACTCATGGAGGAACGCTACAAGCACGCCAAGCCGCGCAAGCAGCTGTGCAGCGTCTCCACCCAGCACTACATGTTCGCCGTCGAAGCGTTCGTGGAAATGATCAACTCCATCGAATCTGATGAATACGAATTCACCATCCGCGAGACACGTACGCGCGACATCATCGACCAGGTCGCGAATATGCTTTCCGAAATCGGTATTCTTTATCTTTCCGATTTCAACAAAGACGTCATCGGCAAACTGCTACGCGGCAAGCACCTTGAGTTTCATCCGCTCTTCCGCGCACCACTGCACGTCTTCATCTCACGGAACAACCCTCTGGCTACCAAAAAAATAGTGACGATGGACGATCTCAAGCCTTACCCGTTCATCCAGTACGAGCAGGGCGAGGAAGGCAGCTTCTACTTCGCGGAGGAGGCCGTCTGGCCCAAGGACTCCCCCAAACTCATCACGGTAACCGACCGTGCCACGATTTTGAACTTTATCATCGGGCTCAATGGCTATACGGTGTGCACCGGCATCGACAACGGCGATCTCAACAACGAGAAGATCGTCACCGTTCCGCTCGATACCGATGAGACGATGTTGCTCGGTTGGATCACCAACGAGCGCGCCAACCTCTCCAACGCCGCCGAAAGCTATCTCGCCAAACTCAAGTCCGTCATTGCCAGCCACGGCTACAAGCTGATCGAATAAGCTGATTGACTTGTTCGCCGCTTCAGACAGGAAACTCAGTTAAAGCGAAAATCGTCGTTGATGACGATGCCGAATTCGTTCTTCAGGAAATTGCGACCTGATTCCCGATCGATGTCGTGGCCCGACTGAAAAGATTTTAGAACCACAAGCAATTGAGCGGTTCTGCTGAGTTTGCGGAACTGCGGTTGAGCATCCCAGCCGTCAGCCGCAACCGCCATCGTGGGTTCATACACATAGCCATACCCCGCAGCATTCGCGTATCCGTTGAAGCACAGCCCCCATGCATGGTGCTTGTCGAGCAACTGGCAATATTCATCGGCAGCCTGACGCGAGGCATCGTCGACCTTGACGTTACGCGCAATCGTATCAATTTCATCCATGGTCTTGGTGTCCTGCGTGATATTAAGGTTGTCGTACGCCAAACTTTCCTTACGCGTCATGGCTATTCCCATGGTGAGGCCCCCTCTCAAGCATTTTGGGTTCCAAACCGGAAACCCATACGTTTCAGTACTTTAGAGCAAGGGGTTGGCAATAAAGCCATTGAGGATACCAATAATTCCGAGTAGCTGCTTCGCCGAAAGTTACTTACGGTTTATCTTTCCTCCTACATCACCGTATTTCTTTCCGGCGTAGACGCTGTAGATTGCGAATGTCACCACTATCGCCAAACCGACAACAAGGACAGCATACATGTCGACAAAACGGGACGAATACAGGAAAAGACCTGCGGAAATCAGGACAATGCCGCCGATGATGAACGCAAACCCGCCGAAACGCTGGCAACGACGCCAAGACTCGCGGCTTTTGAAAGCTCCAGGCAGGCGCATACCGGACCATCCATTCGGTTTTACGCTCGGCATGATGTTGCCGAAAATGATGAACGCCAGACCTGTGACCACGTTCATAATCGGCTCCAACGGTATGCCGGAGTCAACCCCTCCTTTGCTGAAGGCATCAGCGATAATCCAAATGTTCATGATATTGGACATTAGGCATACACAGCACCCACCCATGATCCACGCACGCACCGTTGTTTTCGAACTCATATCCGAATTCGCCTGTTTGCGCACGGAACGTTCAAGAGGAATCTCGCACACTAGCCAGATCGCGCAAAAAATCAACGCAATCAAAGAGATAAAGAGTCCCTCGTATTTACTTCCCCAACGGTCGAGCTGGTTCTTACTGTCGTAATGCATTGGTATGTTGTCCGGCATATACGGCAAAGCCAAAAGATAGACAATGAGCGGCAACAGGCCAAGGAGCACCATTGCGATGTTCCAGTTTTTCGCACTTATAATCACCGCTTTCCAGCTGGTAGGTTGCCCCATATCCGTGGATTTATCCTCACTCGATTTTTGAGCTTTGGTTTTCTTATTCCTTTGCTTTCTCATCTCTCACCGTTTCAGTTGCCACTTCTTGTGAAGCATGAATGACGTTTCCCTTTTCCGCTGGCTTTGCCTTGTATCGGGAAGCCTTGGAAACGGCATTGTTGCGCTGCAGCTCCTTCATCCAGACGATGGTGTCGTCGAGAACGGTCAAGTTCGGCTCGTACCAGATTGTCGTGCCGTCGCGGCTATCCGTCACCAGCTCAGCTTCACGCAACTTACGCAGATGATACGAAAGCCTCGATGCCGAAAGTCCGGTAGCTTCCGCAAGCTCGCCAGCGTTCATCACTCGTTGCCTCAGCAACTGAAGAATCTCGCGCCTCGCCGGATCAGCGAGCGCCGACAACGTGGTCTGCACTCCCATATCCCCTCTTTTCTTCAATTCCACAACTCAAATATTTCAAATTCTGTTGAAACATAGAAATAGATTACATCACGAATATTTTTATTTCAACTTATTTTGAAATATATTTCATCAGGATTGACAGTCTTCGACTAACAATGTACAGTTTCTTTTACATAGTAAAGTTTACTTTACTATAGAAACAAGCAAATCAGTCAAAGGATGACAAGGGAGGCATGATGAATATCAAGAATCGCACTTCATTCGACGCAACGAATAAGAAATCTACAGAAAATGCTGACAACAACGTAGAGATGGCAAAACCAAATCATCCGCAGACCAGCAAATTCGGAAACCGCACCGTTTTCGGAGGTGACAAAGCAGCACTTTGGGGAACCTCCATCGCCATCGGGTGCGTCCTTGGACTAATCATAGGCATAGCCATGTTCCTATTCAACACCAACCTTGGAAAAGACAGATTAGTGGCAGGCATCATCAGCGGAGTCGGAATTGCAATCCTTGCCAGCATGTTTGCTTTGGATACTCTGGCCGACAAACGTACTGTGAAGGACGCCGGCCCCGAAGTCTCCAGCGGAGAGAACATCGAACATTCATGGTTTGAAAGCGCAAAAAGCTGGGGTTTCGATGCGATGATCATCAGCAATTTTGTGGTCCTTTTCCTTCTCAAGTTCGCAGCCAACCCCATTGACGTGAAGATAGCCTATCTCGCTGTAGCGGTAAGTCTGATCATCGGATTCCTCACAGCCGCAGGCCGATATGCCTACTTAGGCTTCAAAAATGCTTAATGAAAAATATTTCTAAAAAACAATTGATACAGCGAAAGAGGATTTTATGAACAACCAAAATCAAAAGCCGGCGGACGCACTGCATAAAGAATCAACGGAAATTCACGGCACAATGTCGAATCCTGCTCGGACTTCACCGAAAACTAGTGTTTTCGGCACCAGAACCGTTTTCGGCGGAGGGAAAGTCGTACTTTGGAGCATATCGTTCTTTGTTGGTATCACCATCGGTCTCTTGACGGGAGCCGTGGCTTTTCTAATGAGAAAACCAACACAGTTCAACGATTGGACTTTTGTCATATTGATGGCCATATTGGTAGGTGGCTGCAGCGTTTGCTTCTGTTGGATAGCACTCGTAGACAGAACAACCATTACCGATGCAATCCCTCATCCCGAAGAGAACGTGGAAGACACCTGGCGTACAAAAGCTATGGCCGCAGCCCTTATCGGAATACTGTTTGCCAACGTAATATTGGTCATGCTGGTAGCGTTCTACGATAAACCTATTCCTGCAACCACGGCTGCAGGAGCGCTGTTGATACTTGAAATCGTCGGAATCGTTACAGGCACTTGTTCTTATTTCATATTCCGCAAAAAGGACGCGGAATGAAGAACGATCTTCCACAACTTCGCGAACAACTCCATCTTTCACAGGAAGCATTGGCAGAGGCCGTCGGTGTAAGCCGTCAGACCATCATCTCAATCGAAAAAGGCCGCTTCGACCCTTCCTTGCCCCTAGCGTTTCGCTTGGCTCAGCTCTTCGACTGTACCATCGAGGATATTTTTGATCCAGGTTCAGAAGAATAACGGGTGTTTCATCTATCAGAAACTCACTTAGCTTTTCTTCGGCGCGTAAATCACGTTGTCGATGAGGTCCTTGTAGTAGTCAGTGATGACCTGGCGCTTGGCCTTGAGGCTTGGGGTGAGCATGCCGTTGGCCTCGGTGAATTCGTCGGAGACGATTTCGAACTTGCGAATGGACTCGGCTCGAGAAACCAGTTCGTTGGCCTTGTTGACGGCACGTTCGACTTCGGCGCGGACAATCGGGTTCTTACAGGCCTCTTTCAAGTCCTTGACCGGTTCGGCGCCTTCGGACTTGAGCCATGCATTGGTCTCCTGCAAATCCAGAGAGATGATAGCGGCGATGAACGGCTTTCGATCGCCGACCATGACGCACTGGCTGACCACAGGCGAAGTCATAACGGAGGTCTCCACTTCGGCAGGCGAGACGTTCTTGCCGCCGGCGGTGATGATGATGTCCTTTTTGCGGCCGGTCAACGTCACGAAACCGTCGGAATCGATGGAGCCAAGATCGCCGGTATGCAGCCAGCCATTGACAATCTGTTCCTTGGTAATCTCAGGATGATTGTGATAGCCGACGCACACCGCGCGGCTTTTGATGCACAGCTCCCCCGTATCGCTCACACCGACGGACACACCTTGCAGCGGAATGCCCACAGTTCCGATCTTGTAGCCTTTGGTGGGATTGACCATGGCAGGCGCGCAGGTTTCGGTCATACCGTACCCCTCAAGTAGAGGCAGACCAACACCATTGAAGAAGTGCGCAATGGTCGCGTTGAGCGGGGCGCCGCCGGAAACGGCGTATTCGACCTTGCCGCCGAAAATCTGCATGATGGTGGAATAGACCAGCTTGTTGTAGACGGCGTGACGAATCTGCAGTGCTCGCGGAATCGGCTTGCCGGATTGCTGGGCCTTCGACCAAGCGATGGCCGTGTCGGTCGCATGCGAGAAAATGCGTCCGGCAACACCCGAACCGGCCTTCTGCGAGGCGGCGTTGTAGATCTTCTCGAAGATACGCGGGACGGCAAGAATAAACGTCGGCTTGAATGTACGGAAATCTGCCAGAATGGTCTTGAGATTGCTTGACAGACCAAGCGTGACCGTTCCCGCAAAGCAAACAAGCTGCATGAAACGGGCGAACACGTGCGCCAAAGGCAGGAACAGCAGCAGTCTGCGACCGGGTTTGTTCAGGATGTCGCCCATGGATTGCACGCCGGAGATAGTGATGAACACGAAATTCGAATGAGTCAGCTCGATGCCCTTCGGTGTTCCCGTAGACCCAGACGTGTAGACGATAGTGGCCAGATCGCTGCCTTTGACCGCCTTCTCACGCTGCCAGAATTCATCGTCGGTGATACCTTGCCCGAACTTCTCGATTGTTTCAATGGCACCGGCGGCAATGACGTAGACATCTTTGAGGTCGGCACATGAATCGCTTACGGCATCAATCTTGTCGCGTTGCGCATCGTCTTCAGCGAAGGCCATTTTGACATTGGAATCGTTGAAAATCATCTGCACTTGGGCGGGCGAATTAGTCTCGTAGACAGGAACCGTGAGCGCACCGATCGACATGATAGCCACGTCCAGCGCCGTCCACTGCCAGGATGTGTGCGCGATGATTGCCACAGAATCTCCAGGTTTGATGCCACGGGCAATCAAGCCTTTGGCAAGTCCGATGACCTTGTCGCGGAACTGTGTCGCCGTAAACGATTGCCACTTGCCGTCGCCGCCGACATATTCAACCAGCGACTCATTCGGCGTACGCTTGGCACGATCGTCAAGCAATGTGAAAATGTTCCGGTCGCTTTCGATCGGCTTTACCAGCGGCTGTGTGTATTCCTGTTGCATACGGCTCCCTTGTTGACGTAATGCTGGTTAAACCTTACTCCACGCATAAGAAATAGACATCAAATATAAAAACTGCCTAATACATCAAACTTTTATGTCAGGCACCATACTTGGCCAAATATTTATCGGCTCGCTCCTTGAGATCATCATCGAGCAGCGGCTTGCCATCTACGGTGACCATGCGTGAGGCGGAGGCGAAAATCTCACGGACGTTGGCGATGGAGAGGACGGGGAAGCCGAATTCCTGCTCTACCGACTTGACGGCAGAGATGTCGGAATCCTTGGTCTTTTCCATGCGATCGACCGAAAGGACAAGGCCCACGATATCGACGTTTGCGGCGGACTTGAGTTTCGGAACAACCTCACGCACGGCGGTGCCGGCGGTCATCACGTCATCGACCAATAGAACCTTCATGCCATCCTTAAGCGGCGTGCCGACGAGGATGCCACCGTCACCGTGGTCTTTCTTTTCCTTGCGATCGAAGGTATACCCGATCTCCATGCGGTGCATGCTGGTCAGCGCGATGGCCGTGGAAACCGCCAGCGGAATGCCCTTATACGCCGGTCCGAAAATCGTGGCGATATCCTTGGGAAGTGTGCCGTCTGCAATGGATGACGTGATTTTTTCGGCGTAAAACGCACCCAACGTGGCGATTTTACGGCCGTCATTGAATGCACCCGCATTGATGAAGTAAGGCGACTGTCGGCCAGACTTCAGCGTGAAGTCACCGAATTTCAGCGCACCGGATTCGAGCAGGAATTCGGTGAATCGCTCGTCAATCGGTGTCATGACGGGCTTTGCAGGCTTTCGCGAATTTTTTGTTGGTTTCTTGGTTTTATTTTCGGTCATATTCATTTAACCTTTCACGTCAATAAACATCATAAAATATTTACTGTCTGAATGGGCTCACCAAGTCTGCCCTTTGGCAAGTTTCGCGGCAAGCTCGGGGCGGGAATCAAGCAAATCATCCAGCTCACGTGCAACGCGCATAGGAGCGGTCGGGTCGAACAGCGCGGCGGCTCCGACCTCGACGGCGTTCGCACCGGCGTAGAGATATTCCAACGCCTTCTCCCCCGAATCAATACCACCGATGCCGATAATCGGGATGTCGGGGATGGCCTGGCGCACGCGCCAGACGAAGCTCAGGGCTATGGGGAAGATAGCGGGGCCGGAGACGCCGCCGGTACGGTTGGCGATGATCGGCTTGCCGGTGTTGATGTCAATGCGCATGCCGACCAGCGTGTTGATGAGGCTCAGCGCGTCCGCTCCGGCATCCACTGCTGCGTGTGCGATTTGCACGATGTCGGTGACGTTTGGGGAAAGCTTGACAATCATCGGCTTGTCGGTCAGCGTCCGCAAGTGCTTGATCAGCCGGCTGAGTACCACGGGGTCGGTGCCGACGCTCATGCCACCGTGGCTGACGTTCGGGCAGCTGACGTTGATTTCCAACATGTCAGCTTCGGAATCGGCAAGTTTCTCGACAACCTGGGTATAGTCCTCGTCGCTGTGGCCGGCGACGTTGGTGATGACCATCGCACCGAGCTTCTTGAGTCGTGGCAATTCGTCTATCAAATAGTGGTCGACGCCGGGATTCTGCAAGCCGACGGCGTTGACCATGCCGGACGGGGATTCGGCGGTTCTAGGCGAAGGATTGCCTTCCCAAGGTACCGGAGAGACGCCTTTGGTACAGATGGCGCCCATCTGACTGACGTCATAGTAGTCTCCGCAGGCGTCGAGCTGGAACGTGCCCGAGGCTGTGCCGACCAGATTCTTCCATTCCGTCCCTGCGACGATGGTCTTGTGACGCCATTCGTGGGGTTCGAAGACATTCATTTGTTCGGCCTGTTCCGTCTGTTCACTCATTGCAGCAGTTCTTTCGTTGCTAGTATTCGCATTGCTAGTAATCGTCATCGTGCTCACGCCTCCCAGCCAAGTTCTTCAGTGGTGAAAACAGGGCCATCCTTGCAGACCTTCAGCCTTCCGCTCGGCGTATCGACCACGCAAGCCACACACGCTCCATAGCCGCAGCCCATGCGGGCTTCGAGGCTGAATTGGGCGGGAATGTTGCGCTTGCTGGCCCATGCTGCGACTGCTTTCATCATCGGCGTCGGTCCGCAGGAAAGGATTATCGGCTGCTTACCAGCATTGTTGAGCTCGTCTTCGATGTCGTTGAGCAAATCGACGACGTTGCCTTCGGCATTGACAATGCTATGAGTTCTATCCGCAAAAGGCGCAACCAAATCGTCGGCAAAACACTCGTCTCGATAACCGAAAACGGAAGTAACCTCGCTGCCATCGTTGCGTTGGTTGAGTATTTGTGCGGCATACAGTAGCGGCGGCACACCAAGGCCTCCACCAACAAGTACATAATTAGCGGGCTTGGAGACATCGAACGGCTTGCCCAACGGCCCGAGGACATCGACAACATCTCCAGCTTGAAGCTGTGAAAACTCTTGCGTTCCAGCCCCGACGATCTGGTAGATCAACGTTACGTCATCGCCCTCGATCTTGGCGACCCCAAACGGGCGAGGCAGCACCATTCTGGCATCAGAAGGATAGAGGTTCACGAACTGTGCCGGTTCTGCGGTTCTGGCCACATACGGATCGCGGATGACCAGCTCGTATATGCCATCTGAAAGCACCGAAGCGGCAATCACCTCATCGGTGCGCCTGCCGGGCTTCCGTCCGGCCTTGATCGCCTGCTGTTCGACAGTTCTGGTGGTGACAGTAGGCATAAAAGCGGTTGCGCTCATGTCTCTCCTTCTGCGATTTTCTTGGTAAATAAATTATGAAATTACATGTGGCATTTGGCTGATCATCGAGACATTTGCATTGCATACCTCACCAGCCCAAAGAGACATTGAGGTTTACAGGCAATCGTTGGATTCCCTGAGTCACCGAGTACGACATTCTTCATTGGACAATCCTTCCTCAAGTCATCTATCACGGCAGTCATCGGTTCGGCAATCATATTCAAGCCCGTTTACTCAAGGCTTTTCTCAAGTCGTCTCGCATGGCGATAGCTGCGGCTCGGGCACTGCGACCGACCAAGTCGAGAGCCTCTTCTTTAGTCATGTCTTCGCTGTACTCCCCTGACTTCTTCCACGAGCCGATGATGCCACGCGATGAGTTGACGATGGCGCCACGTCCGTTCTTATCGAACATCTGTGCGGCGTCGGCGGCGGTGCCACCCTGTGCGCCGTAACCGGGGACAAGGAAGAAGGTGTGAGGCATACGCTCTCGAAGCTCTCTGCCCTGCTCAGGATGAGTAGCCCCTACAACAGCACCAAGTCGTGAATATCCATACTTGCCGATGGAGTCCGCACCCCAGCCTTCCACGAGGTCGGCCACATGCTCATATAATTTGTCGCCGTCAGCAAGTTCGAGTTCCTGAATCTCCTTGCTGGAAGGATTTGAGGTGCGAACCAGCGCGAACACGTCCTTGTCGGTTTGCTTGGCGGCGTCGGTGAACGGGGTGATACCGTCGGTGCCGAAGTACGGATTGACTGTGACGGCATCCTCATACCATGGGCGACCATTGTAGTCGTCTTCGCGTGTGTTGATGCGGGTCAGATGCTTGGCATAGGCAGCAGCCGTAGAACCGATATCGCCTCGCTTGATGTCTCCAAGCACATACAGCCCCTGCTCCTGTGCATATTCACATGTCAAGCGGTAGATATCAAAACCGATGGAACCGTATGCCTCGTACATGGCGATCTGCGGTTTGACGGCCGGCACGATATCCTTCACCGCGTCGATAATCGCACGATTGAATTCATAAAAACCCATAACAATCTGGGCACCCGAATCACCTTCCAAAACGTCCTTGGCGACCTTCATTTTGGCATCCATACCGTCGGCGTTGTTTATTGAAGCCAGAACTCGCTGGTCGTCGGGATTGCTGCTTCTCCCCAATCCCTCAGTGAACGATTCGAGATCCTTTTCGTTGAATTCAATCTCCATGGTGCACGCCTGCACAGGCACCAACGCCTGCGTCGGATCCAGCCCGACGATGCTGGGATTGTCTTTGGCTTCGATAGCCTCAATCAGTCGATCCATTGTTCTACCTCGTTTTCTGCATTCCCGATACTGTTCTGTTATTGATTATTACAGTTGTTTTAACTGTTATGTTCCCTTATATATCAGCTTGAATTCCGTTTAAACCGTCATCGAACTGTCGCGCACGTCCCCCAGACTATGCGGCAACCGGCTGAATACCAGCTTTGAACCGATGATTGTCGCCATCGGCCTGCCAGTAAGCTTCCAGCCGTCGAACGGGGTGTTGCGTCCCTTGGAATGGAATTTAGCCGAGTCAACAGTCCACTGGTTGTGGGTATCAATCAAGGTCAGATCGACGTTTTCGGGATGTTCGACGTTGCTCAAATCCAGCATCCGTTTCGTCGCGCACTTCGACGAAGTATTGAGCAGCATTGCCACATCGGTCGGCGTGTGGCCCATCAAGCGTTCGGGAGCCAAGGCCATGAGCTCGATCAGCCGTTCGTCGCTGATGGCTCCACCTTCAACCAAAACCTTTCGGCAGACGCCGTATGCACATTCCAATCCGATGATGCCGTTGGGAGCATCGGCCAGACCAGCCGCTTTTTCAGCGGCCGTATGCGGTGCATGATCGGTGGCAATCATATCGACGGTTCCATCAGCAATCGCGGCGACCGTCGCGCGTCTGTCCGCTTCACTACGAAGCGGCGGATTCATCTTTGCCATTGCGCCGTATTTGAGAATGTCTTCATCATACAGCGCTAAGTAGTGCGGCGCGGTCTCGCAAGTAATCGGCAATCCTTCGGCCTTGGCCTTCCGGACAGCATCGAATGCTCCGGCCGTCGAGACGTGTTGGAAATGGATGTGAGCACCCGTGCGTCGTGCCGCTTCGATGTCACGATTGACGATAGCCAACTCGGTCTCAGCGGGAATTCCTGCTATGCCAAGCTTTCTGCTGACTTCTCCATCATTGATGGCGCCGTAATCATGGTGCTCGCAATGTTCCAGCACCGGAAGTCCCGTAACTTTGGAATCGACAAGCACCGCGTCAAGAATCTCGTTAGTAATCGCTGAACCATCATCAGTAATCGCACGCAACGGATGTTCCGCAACAAGACCATCCGGGCTCCGGCTCGTCTTCGCATCTGTATTATCACTTCGCGATGTTGTTATGGATGAATCCATGAATCTCACATAATCGGCCGGTCGGGTCGGCACTTTCCCTGCACGTCCCAGCGAGGCACAGACGGAAAGATCGTAGCGAATCGGCAACTTCACATCGTGCAACTGCTCGTATCGTTGCAGATAATCAAGCGTGTTGTGGACGCCGACTTCTTTGAGTTCCTTGCCGCCGTCCACAGCGTCCTGGACATTGATGTCACGTCCATCGGCCGCCGGCAATGTGTTCGGCATGATGAGTACGCGCGTATAGCCGCCCGCGGCAGCGGCTTGTGAACCGCTGACCATGGTTTCCTTGTCCAACTGACCAGGATCACGGAAATGCACATGTGGGTCGGTAAGACCCGGTGCCACCGTGAGCGAGGAGCCGTCGATGTCACCGGAAACGATGGCACCCGGCTCGGCAAGCAAGCGTTGCTTGTCGATTTCCGGCACGACAAGATCGATACGCTCGCCGGTGTCCCACACAGCGATGTCATGAATGGTCAGCATGTGCATTCCGTTCTTTCGATTTACCTGTTGTTCATTAGATTCAAGCCTAATTTATGTCAGCAACCAAGCTTTGTTTAGCATGTAGCAAATCCCAATCAATGGAACTTTGACACAGGCAGCATTCCTACCGTTCCGCTTCCTCATCGCAGTAATCGCAACGATATTCACGGCGTTTGGCGTTGGCCAGATGGAACCGCTGTTCCAAACCGGTCTCAGCAGTAGTCACGCAACGCGGGTTCTTGCAGGTAATCACGCCGACCAGATGCTCCGGCAGCTCGGGCTTGGCCTTTTCAACAATCTTGCCGCCGCGCACGATATTGACCGTGGCCCGTGGCGCGATGAAGCCGAGCGCATCGAGATTCAGATCTTCGACGTCCTCAAGCTTGATGATGTCCTTGGCACCCAGCGCGTGGCTGGTGGCGTTCATGATGAGCGCCAGCTTCGTGGCGGTCGGGTCGACTTTCAGATAGTGCAGCACGGTGAGCGCCGTACCCGCGTCCACATGGTCGATGATGATGCCGTTGGTGATGCTTGTGACTTCCATCAGGCCAGCACCTCCTTGTTCTCTTCGTAACCGGGCAATTTATCGCCGAGCACCGAGCTTTCCAGCGCCATGCGCATGAGCATGCCGCGGCGCACCTGCTCGAAGTAGGCGGCGCGCGGGTCGTCGTCGACTTCCTTGGCGATCTCGTTGACGCGTGGAAGCGGGTGCAGCACGGCCATCGTGGGCTTGGCAAGTTTCATCTTGCCTGCGTCCAAAATGTAAGTATCACGCAAACGCAGATAATCGTCCTCGTTGAAGAAGCGTTCCTGCTGGACGCGGGTCATATAAAGGACATCGAGATCGCCGATGACGGCCGACAGGTCCTTGGCTTCTACATATGAGCAGGTCGGGCTTTGGTCGATGCAGTCGAGCACATATTGCGGGGTCTTGAGCTCGTCGGGGCTGATGAGTACAAAACGCACGTTGCCGAACCGGCACAACGTGGTAATCAACGAGTGGACGGTGCGGCCGAACGTCAAATCGCCGCAAAGCCCCACGGTCAGATTGGTGACTCGTCCGAACCTCGCCTGAATGGTGGAAAGGTCGGCCAAAGTCTGCGTGGGATGCATGTGGCCGCCGTCACCGGCATTGATGACCGGTACGTCTGAGGAGTGGGCGGCTACCAGCGCAGCGCCTTCCTTGGGATGACGCATAGCGATGATATCGGCATATTGGGAAACGACCTTGACGGTGTCGTGAATGGTCTCGCCTTTGGTGGCTGAAGACAACTGAGCTCCGGCGAAACCGATGACCTTGCCACCGAGTCGCAACATTGCGGTCTCGAAGCTCAGGCGCGTGCGCGTGCTGGGCTCATAAAACAAAGTGGCCAACACCCGGCCATTACAGGTGTTCGCCACTTCTTTACGGTGAGAATCAATATATTGCGCTTTGTCGAGCAATGACTGAATCTCGGAAATCGGTATGCTGTCCAACGTCACCACGCTGGAACCGACCAATGATGATCGCCCGCCCCCATCAGCGGAATTCTTCGTAGGTTTTTGTGTTATCGACATCGGCTCACCTTTCTTCAACCAAGGTGGCCACTTCGTGTGACCATTGACAAGATACCCGCACACGACGACACGAGCAGGACGTATTCTCGTGTCTGTGCATGTTCGACAGATGTGACCAAGCCGTAGTCGGGGAAAGGAACTTCTGTCATTTCTTACGTAATGCATTATGAATGGATGTGTCAACACCAACATCACACTTGTAATCTAAGGTCCGGTTGGCATTGACGGCAGATAATAGGTAATAGTATAATTCCGACACAGGTAGCTGAGTCAACGTTTTGTCATTTAGGCATAGGAAAGAGGTTTGTTTCCTTGGCGACGATTTTAAAAGTTAAGACAATCAAGCTAAAGGAAACTTTACAAACGACACAGGTTATGCATTGGTTGCAACAACAAACCGGTCCGGTTTTTGCTTGGGAGGACCCCGCACGCACGCAACGCCTATTCGCGAGCGGGGTGGCTTTACAACCACCGGTGAGCAAGCTAACTTTTGCGGCTGCACGGCAGTGGTTCCAGAATCTGTCCCAACAATTAATTTTGACACCATCAAGTAGTTGGCACGATGTTAAAGCAGTGGGGAGTTTCCTATTTGACGAAGCCGATGGTCGTACGCAGAATTGGGGTCCGTTAAGTGGCGGCTTACTGTTTGTGCCACACATTTTGGTGCATTACCAAAAGCAGCAATGGCGTTTGACTTTGATTGACGCCGATTCCAGCGCAATTGATCAACTGGGCCAAGAACTGAAAAACCAGCCAGCTTTGCCGGCACAGCAAGGTTGCATTGATGCCTATCATGAAATCAATCCGCAAGCTTGGACGCATAGTGTCCAACAAGCGCTGGATTGTATCCATCAACACCAATTGGCAAAAGTCGTTCTGGCGAGGACTGCCCAGGCGCACGTCCAACAAAGCGTGCCCGAAAGCCTGTGGTTGCAATTGCGTCAACAACACCCTCACATTTACCATATTCTATTACGCGATCATGATACTAGTTTCATTAGCGCAACACCGGAAAGACTGGTAAGAATGCAGCCGCAACGGCTTTTAACGGGTGCACTGGCTGGGACAACGCAGCGGACTGGGAATTTGTCAACTGATCAGGCTTTAGCACAGCAATTATTGCATGACGACAAAAATCTGGCAGAACACAAATTGGTGGTGGATTGGCTTGATCAAAGGTTACGTGCCTTAGGTTTAAGGGTCAGTCATGAAGCGCAGCCGCGAATTTTAGCTACAGCTAATTTGCAGCATCTATATACACCGATTGTGGCGCGCGGCTTGTATGACCCGCTGAAAGTGTTGGCCGCCTTACACCCCACACCGGCTTTGGCAGGTACGCCGCAACGATTGGCCCAAAAAATCATTCGGCAATTAGAGCCCCAAAGTCGCGGCTTATATGGGGCACCTGTGGGTTATTTGAGTTTAGACCAAGAAGGTGAGTGGGCGGTTGGTATTCGCAGTGGTTTGTTAACCGATCAGGAATTAACGTTATGGGGCGGTGCCGGAATCGTAAAGGCATCACAACCAGCGTCCGAATTACAGGAAACGACACACAAACTGCAGTCTTTACTGTCGATTTTTCAAATAAAAGATTGAAGAAATCATGAGTGATGGATACGCTTACTTGACACGACAATTGCGCCCTTTATTACAGGCCTTTTTGGTCGCTGGTGTGCAAAAAGTGGTGCTTTCGCCGGGTTCGCGCTCGACTCCGTTGGCTATTCTATTAGGGCAATTGGAAGATCAAGCCAAACTGCAATTGTATGTCGATGTCGATGAGCGTTCAGCGGCCTTTTTTGCTCTTGGCCTGGCGAAAACGAGCGGCCAACCGGTATTGCTGGTATGTACTTCCGGGACAGCGGCGGCTAATTATTATCCGGCTATTTGTGAGGCGAAAGCCAGCAATGTGCCGTTAATTGTTTTGACAACTGACCGTCCACCCGAGTTACAGCAAGTCGGTGCGCCTCAAACATTGACGCAGGATTATATGTACGCGCAGCAGGTGAAAGCTTTCTATCGGTTGGTCATGCCCCAAGCTGCAACGACACTCCATGAGATTAAATACAATGTTTATAGCGCGCAAAAGGCAGTGTATCAAGCGCTTGCTTATCCACAAGGACCAGTGCATTTGAATCTGCCACTGCAAAAGCCGTTATTACCTGATCTGGATGTTAGCGATGATTCATTGCAAGTGCGGCCGATTTTTACGAAGCCTCAGACTTTGCCTGAACCGGCATTATTACAACTGATTGAGCAATATTTATCAGGTAAAAAGGGCCTACTGGTAGTTGGCCCAGCAATCAACTCATCTACCGCCAGTCAAGTTATTTGCCAATTTGCGCAACGCTATCACTGGCCCATTTTGGCCGATCCTTTGAGCGGCTTACGTGGACAAAGCCCCGAAGTTCTGGCTACTGGGGACTGGATTTGTAAAAATATGACATCCCTACCTGCGAGCTATCGCCCCGAAGTGGTGCTGCGCTTGGGAGCCACCCCTGTTTCAGCGGCGTTGAGTTCGTGGCTGACGCAAGCGCAAATTACGACAGTTTATCTAGATGCCCAGCACAGTTTTTTGGATCACACCTTGCAGACCGATTTAGTTGTTCCTTTTGCGCCAACCACCGTTCTGCCCAAGTTGCATTTGCAAAAAGCATCTCAGCACTGGCTTTTACAGTGGCAGCAATTGGATCAGACAATTCAAAAAAGGTTACGATCTCATCTATGCAAGACGCATACTTTAACGGAACCCGAAGTAGCTTTTGGTCTCGGACAAGCTTTACCGTCAGATGCCGCTTTATTCGTCAGCAATTCAATGCCGATTCGTGAAATTGACGATTATTTTTGGCCTGCTGCGCCGGTCAAGCTTTGGGCGAATCGGGGCGCCAATGGGATAGATGGGATTAATTCGACGGCGTTGGCCATGGCCACACAACATCAGCCAGCATATTTATACATCGGCGACCTGGCCTTCTTCCATGATCTAACGGGTTTGATGATGGGGCGTCAATATCAATTGGATTTGACGATTATCGTCCAGAACAACAATGGCGGCGGCATTTTCTCGTTCCTACCCCAAGCCAGTGAACCATCCCAATTTGAAAAAGTCTTTGGTACTCCTTTGGATTTAGATATTGCTGCCATTGCGCGTTTGTATCAAGCTAAATACTGTCAAGTAATGACTTTTGACCAATTGACTAGCGCTTTGAAGGTTCCCGTCAAGGGTTTGACCATCTTGGAAGTGGTTACGCAACGGGCAACACTGGTTTCCTTTGAACAGCAATTGGCGCAACAAGTTACGCACGCCGTCAAGGACTTGCCACATGCAAATTAACGTACGTGAAAATTCATATCATGTGTCCGTCTACGGAGCAGGGCAACCGTATTGGTTGTTCTTACATGGCTTTATGGGTAGCGGCCAAGATTTTGCGTCTATCGCCCAGCATATCAAGGGGACGGCGTTATTACCTGATTTGTTAGGTCATGGACAAAGCGGCAAACCTACACAGCCCAAACGTTACGCAATGGCTCGTCAAGCCGCGGATTTAAAAAATATTTTGCAACAGTTACAAATTGACCAGCCGCTGCGGCTTGTGGGCTACTCGATGGGCGGCCGTCTGGGGTTATATTTTTCCTGGCGATATCCACAGTTAGTCCAACAGCTGATACTAGAAAGCAGTACAGCGGGATTGGCGACCCCAGAACAGCGGGGAAAACGACAACAACAAGATCAGGCAAAAGCACATTTCTTGCAAACCAAACCGTTGGCTGAATTTGTGGCACATTGGGAGCAGCTGCCTTTATTCGCCTCGCAAAAAACCTTGCCGCCCGAGCTAAAAGAACAAGTACGGCAACAACGCTTAAGTCAGGAACCGCAAGCTTTGGCTGCTAGTTTATTAGGTATGGGAACCGGAGTGATGCCCAATTTGTGGCTGTATCTGGCACAAATATCTTTGCCGGTCATGTTGATAACGGGACAACAGGATCGCAAATTCCAAGGCATTATGCGACAAATGGCTGCCCAACTACCCCAAGCTCAATTACATGTCATTGCCCAAGCAGGGCATAATGTACATCTGGAACAGCCGCAGTCGTATTGTCGACTATTGAAGGAGTTTTTGCCATGCGTCTAACGGGCTTGAAATTATTACCGATTCGTCTCCATCTCAAGCATCCTTTTGTATCCGCCCACGAAACATTAAGCGAACGCCTGGTGACTTTGGTCGTTGTACGTGATGAAGACGGCAATTGGGGTTATGGTGAGCTGGAAGCATTCACCACATTGTTTTACACGAATGAAACGCAAGCTATCGAGCAAATGGTGCTGCAACAGTATTTGTGGCCTGTGGTCCGCAATCGACAATTTACGACACCACCAGACCTATATGCGCATTTACAAGTTTTAAAGGGACACCATTTTGCCAAGGCCGCTTTGGATATGGCGATTTGGGATCTCTATGCCAAGCAACAACAGCTACCACTGGCCGCGGTTTTGGCCCAGCAAGTTCATGCTCAGTGGCAGGATCATGTGGCGGTGGGTGTCAGTTTGGGTCTGCAAGACGATGAACGGCTGCTAGCGGCTGTCCAAAAAGCGCAGCAACAAGGCTATCAGCGTATCAAATTAAAGGTTAAAGGTAATGCCGATTTGCAAAGGATCGCTCGCTTGCGCCAACGAACGTCGATAAAATCTTTGACGGTAGACGCCAATCAAAGCTTGCAGTGGACCAAAGATTTAGCGGCAACCATTGATCGCCTGCAGCTGACTTTTATCGAAGATCCGGTGTCGCAACCTAGCGCCAAATGGGCGCAGCAGATGCACACTCCGATTTGCTTAGACGAACCGATTACCAGTGTGGACCAAGCCAAATATGCTTGGCAATTACAATTAGGTCAAATCATCAGTGTCAAACAGTCGGTAATCGGTGGGTTAACACCAGCTTTAGAACTGGTCAAGGCACACCGCCAGTTGGGTTTTGATATTTGGTGCGGCGGAATGCTGGAGGGAGGCATTGGGCGCGCGGCCAATTTGGCCTTAGCCAGCTTAACTGATTTTGCTTATCCAGGTGACTTATCGGCAACGGAACGTTATTATCAAAAAGACTATACGACACCTTTACATGTAACCCAGGGTCTGATGCCGGTATCGCATGACGCGGGAGTCGGTGTCGATTTGCTGCCCGCGTACCAGGAATTATTGGACCAACAAAAAACAATATGCTAATTGAATGTTAACGGGGTACGGTGGAAGAGATATCCAAATCCCACCTCGCCCCGTTTCAGTGTTACTCGGCTTGGCAACCATGACGTACCTCAAGCTGATGGTTGACGAAATAACCTATTCCAAAGAAGAATGTCGTGAAGCCTGCCAGCACAGATAAAGTCGAGAACCTAAAGGCCATAGAAAAGACGCTCGGTGACCTCCCTGCAACGGCGCATCACAGCCTGCAAATCGTTGCCGAAGTATTGGCCTCGGTTCGCATCATATCCAAGGAACGTCGCTACTCCCCCAAGCCCGTAGAAATCGGACGGGAGCACGTCGGCCTGCGAGAGCCTCGCTCCCCACAGATAATTGCCGTTGCGTGCGGCGGTGAGCATTTTCCAAGCTTTGCGTAGCGCGTCGGCATCGTTTGCATTGATATATTCCAAACGTTCGAGCTCATCAAGCGCTGTCAGCGTCGAGTTGACACGCAGGCTCTCATGCTCCCCGGCATGTTCAAGCTGCAACAGCTGCACTGTCCATTCGACGTCTGAAAGCCCACCGGCACCCAGTTTCAAGTGCTGATTGCGTTTCACTCCGTGCGGTAGACGCTCCGCCTCCATCCGAGCTTTGAGTTTCCGGATTTCTCCGATTTCCTCGTCAGTCAACGGCCTGTCCATATAACGCAGCGGATCGGCAAGCTGGGTGAGGAAGTCTCTGGCCAATTGAGCGTCGCCTGCGGCATACCGGGCCCGCAGCAACGCCTGGCGCTCCCAGGTGCTGTACCACTTGGTGTAGTAGTCGCGACAGGATTCGTAGGAACGGATCAACGGGCCGTTCTTGCCTTCCGGACGCAAACCGAAATCGAGGTCGATTTTCGGCTCAAGGCTTGCTGGCCCCTGCAGGATGTTGCGCAGGTCGTTGACCACGTTTCGCGCGAAATCGGCGGCAGCTTTTGCACAATCGTCGCCGTCTTCGCCTTCCGCGGCTTGCTTCGGACGATACATCATGATGATGTCGGCGTCGGAGCAGAAATTGACTTCGCACCCGCCGTAACGACCCATGGCGATGACACTGATGGCCACCGGGGCGCTCTCGAGCTTCATCTCGGCGCACTGATGGCTGATGGACCATAGCAACGCCGACTCGATGCCGGCATCGTACACATCGGTCATACCGGACAAGCCGGCACTGTCATCAAAGACCTTTGAAGTCCATCCCAGTCCGATACGTTCGATTTCGTGACGTCGCATCGAACGAATGGAAGTGGCGAAATCGTTCATATTATCGGCATAGCGAGAGACCGCCGCCTGGGCGCGTACGTCAAGGCTTTCGCGAGTTCGCGGCATCAGCATATCGTCATCTCCGAGCCAAGTCACCGATTCGATGGACTGGTTGAGCGAGTCTCCCAGCAGCCTCGAATTGGATAGAATATGACAGAGTCTGATCAGTGCCTGCGGTGAATCACGCAGGAAGCCGAGATACTGGCTGCCGCCCCCGAAACGCTCCTCAAGTTTGCGCCATTGCAAAAGACCCATATCGGGGTTCTGGCCTTGCGCAAGCCATTGGAGAATCGAGGGAAGAAGAATACGGTTGATTTTGGCGGCACGGGAAACACCTTCCGTCAAAGCCCGGACGTGGCGCATGGCGGCATCGGGGTCGGCGAAGCCAATGGATTCAAAGCGCTCCCGGGTGGCCTTGTCGCTCAAGGTCACCTGATCGTCGTCGAGCCGAGCGTTGATCGGCAGCATCGGACGATAATAGATGTCGGTATGAAGGCGACGAACCTCAAGACGTATTTTGTCATACTTATCGACCAATTGGTCGGGCAACAAACCGAACGCACGGCCCATACGACGCAATTCCGGATTGTCGTCGATAGCCCGCGTGTCGGTATTGCGCACGATATCAGGACTGTCGTCATTGTCTTTACCGACTTCGGGGAATAGATGCGTACGCTTGAGTTGCCACATCTGAGCCCGATGTTCGAGCACCCTTTCAAAGCGATAATCCTCATCAAGCCTTGCGGCTTGCGGGCGTGCGACATACCCGCCCAACGCAAGCGCCTGCAACGCCCCCAATGTAGAACGGCCACGAAGAGATTCGTCGGAACGGCCGTGAACAAGCTGCAGCATCTGTACAGTGAACTCGACATCGCGAAGCCCACCTTTGCCGAGTTTGATCTCGCGGTCACGAAGATCCGGAGCAATGTTGTCTTCGACCCTCTTCCGCATTTTCTGGCAATCGTAGACGAAATTGTCCCGTTTCGACGCCGACCATACCAACGGACGCGTCAAGTCGAGATAGGCCTTGCCCAATTCCTCGTCTCCGGCGACAACGCGTGCCTTGAGCAGCGCTTGGAACTCCCAATTGTTGGCCCACTTCTCGTAATAGACACGGCAGGAGTCGACCGTGCGCACCAGCGGGCCGTCCTTGCCTTCGGGGCGCAACGCCGTGTCAATCTGCCAAAGCGGCGGCATGTCGACGCCAGGAATGACCGACTGGCAAATCTTCTGCAATAATGTTCCGATTCTCGTACCAATACGAGTCAACGTTACACCGTCGATTTTCTCGCCGCTGTCTTCGCCTGCAAGCGGTTCGACCACATACACCAGATCGCAATCGGAGACATAGTTCAGCTCCTGCGCACCGAGCTTACCCATACCGATAACCGTGAATCCGCAGCGTTCGCTGCCCTCGACCTGCGTTCTGGCGATATCGAGCGCCGAACCGATGGCGGCATCGGCAAGATCGGAAAGTTTCGCACTGATCTGAGGCTGTATTTTCACCGGATCGTCAGCCGAAGTGTCCTCGGCCATGATGGCCGCCAGCTGGAGATAATAGTTCCGGCGGAGCACTTCCACTGCCTTAGGCATGACCCTTGCTGGAGTGTCAGCTTGTTTCGATTCCGCCGTTTTGACGGCATCGCTCATATGCGCAATGCGTTCATCTCGGCTGAAATCAAGGCTTCCACAGGGGTCGCAGGCTGCAGCCGAAACCAAATCCGGATATGCCCGCATCAACGAGCCCAAAGCGTCGGAAGCGCCCAACACGCCAATCAGCCGCGAAAGCGAGGCTGAATCTTGGACAAGATTATCGAGATTATGCGGGTCACGTGAACATATTCCTGAACCGGCAGGCCCCTGACCGGTTGCGATCTGCCCGGCTGAAACCGCCTGTTTATCCAAAATGCCAGATACAGAACCATCTAATGCAGAAATATCCGACACCAAACCATTTTTGTCATCGGCAACACAACCATCCGTTCGGTCTTCATACGCCGCGAAAATTTCGACCAGATGCTTCAACGCGGTATCTGGGTCACATGCCCGTTGCAAGGAAATCAGTACGGCCTGGAGCATGTCACCGCTGAAACCCAACTCCGCCAAACACGCAAACCGGTCGCGCGCCTCACCCAGATTCTGCACCCCTGCATGAATCAGGTCATGGGTCGTGATTTCGAATTCCTTGGAAGCTTCCATAACCCCAATCTACAACCGGGCCACGCTTTTGTTTGCAGACTCGGCGGCCGCACGAACTATTCGACTACCTTAAACAGCGACTCCACATTGGACCATATCCGACGGGCAAGTGCCGGACGGTTCATGGTATAAAGATGGATGCCGTCGACTCCGTGCGCCACAAGGTCCGCGATCTGTTCGGAAGCGTAGATGATGCCGGCCTGTTGAAGACTTGGCAGATCGTCTCCCCACTTGTCGACGATGCGTTGCACTGCAGGCGGAATCTTGGAACCGTTGCGCTTGGTCATGTTGTTAATCGATTTGACACTGCGTACAGGCATGATGCCAGCCTCAATCGGCACGTCGATGCCCTTGGCGCGCACCAGGTCAACGAAACGATAGAAATCCTCGTTGTCGTAGAACAGTTGAGTGATCAGATGAGTGACGCCGGCGTCGACCTTCTTTTTGAGGTTGTCGACATCATCTTCCAGACACGGGGACTCAAGATGACATTCCGGATAACAGGCACCCATGATCTGCATATCGGGGTCATGTTCGCGAATATAAGCTGCCAGATCGCTGGCATGTTCGAAATCCCCGCATGGTTCGTTGCCTTCGACGTAATCACCTCTCAACGCCAGCACACCGAAGACCCCCGCTTTGCGGAAGAGATTCAAGGCATCATCTACCGAAGCCCGACTGCTGTAGAGTGCGGTCAGATGGGCCACGACTGGGATGCGATAATCATAATTGATGGCATGCGCTATTCTCGCGGTCTTGACTCGATCGGCATGAGTGCCATGACGGTAGGTGACGGAGATGAAATCAGGATTCAAGCCCTGAAGCCCGTCAAGCGCATCATAAATGGTGCCTACCGGCGCGTGTGGCTTGGGAGGGAACACCTCAAGCGAGAAAATCGGCGAATGCATGACATCTCCTGTGACAAATCGTGTGGCCGGCATCGGTTTTGCTTGATGCTGGCCACACGGCTGTAATACTGATCTTACTTAGTTACGCGAGGCCTGTGAATCATTGGCCAGTTCGGTGCGAACCGTCTTCGCGGCCTCAACCATGTGCTCGAGGCTCGGCCAGGTCTCCTCGTTACCGCGAGTCTTGAGCCCGCAGTCGGGGTTGATCCAGACGCGACTCGCATCGGCCTTCTTCAGGATGGCATGGATGCGATTGACCAGTTCTTTGGTGGACGGGATGCGCGGCGAATGGATGTCGTAGACACCCGGGCCGACTTCGGTCTCAAAATGAGCGTCATGAATGGCATCGAGCACGACCAGATCACCACGGGAGGCTTCGAACGAAATCACGTCGGCATCCATATTGTCGATGTCCTTGATGATGTCGTTGAACTCGGAGTAGCACATATGGGTATGGATCTGCGTGGTCGGCTTCACCGCGGAATGCACCAGACGGAAGGCTGGAATGGCCCAGTCGAGGTACTTCTTGTGCCAGTCAGAGCGGCGCAGCGGCAGCTTCTCACGCAACGCGGCCTCATCGATCTGGATGACCTTGATGCCTGCGGCCTCGAGGTCGAGCACCTCATCGCGGATGGCCAGCGCCAGCTGCTGGGTCTGCAGTTCATTGCTGATGTCCTCGCGTGGCCAGGACCAGTTGAGAATCGTAACCGGGCCGGTGAGCATGCCTTTGACGACGTGCTTGGTGCGGCTCTGCGCGTATTTGCTCCAGCGAACCGTAATCGGCTCAGCACGGGAGACATCGCCCCAGACGATGGGGGGCTTGACGCAGCGTGTGCCGTAGGACTGCACCCAAGCGTTCTTGGTGAAGAGGTAGCCGTTCAGGTGCTGGCCGAAGTATTCGACCATATCGTTGCGCTCGAATTCGCCGTGGACCAAGACGTCGAGGCCAATCTGCTCCTGATGGGCGATGACTTGATCAATCTGGCCGGCGATGAAATCGTCGTAGGTCTTCTGGTCGATTTCACCCTTACGCGCCCTGGCTCGCATGGAGCGGATCTCGCGGGTCTGCGGGAAGGAACCAATGGTGGTGGTCGGCAGTTCTGGAAGGTTCAGTTCCTCATGCTGCAGTTTCCTGCGCTCGGCACGCGCGGGCTGGCGTACGAAGTCCTTGTCGGTAAGCGATGCGAGGCGCTTGGCCACGGCCGGATCTTTTGCGACACGACTGCCATCGAACAGGGCCTGATTATCGGCCAACGTCTGCGATTCCTTACGCAACGTATCGTCGGCGTCAGCAAGCTTGGCCACGTCGACCAGTTCGCCGAGCTTTTCGACGGCGAAGGCGAAGTGCTTCAAGACTTCCGGCTTCAGTCCAGTCTCACCTTCGGTGCTGAATGGCACGTGCAAAAGCGAGGATGCCGTCGAAACAGCGACGTTGTTGGTCTTGGTCTTCAGCGCGTCGAGCAGGCCGAGGCTCTGCGCGTAGTTATTGCGCCAGATGTTGCGGCCGTTGATGACGCCGGCGAAAATCGTGGTGTTGTTGGCGACGCCGTACTTTTCGATGGCGGAAAGATTCTCGTCTCGGCCTTCGATCAGATCGAGCCCGACGCCGTCGAATTCGAAGAGATTCACCGTCTCGTAGATATCGGCGATGTTGCCGAAGTAGGTATTGAGCAGGACTTTGACGCTCTTGCCAGCGACTGCGGAACGTGCCGGCAGAATGGCGGAATAGAGCGCCTTGAAAAGCTCAGTGTCGCCATCTTCCTTGTCAAGCACCAAGTATGGCTCATCGAACTGCACCCATTGCGCACCGAGTTCGGCGAACTTGCGGACGATTTGCGCATAGACTCCGGAAACCGCATCGACCAGGCCGCGGTCGAGTTCCAGCTCTTCGGCCTGAGGATTGCGGGCCAGCTTGAGGAAGGTGTAGGGGCCGATCAGCACCGGCTTGGTCACGATGCCTTGAGCCTTGGCCTCGTTGAATTCGTCGAACGGCTTGGTGGAGTTGAGCTTGATTTCAGTGGAGGCGTCGATTTCGGGAACCAAGTAGTGATAGTTGGTGGTGAACCACTTCTTCATCGGCAGCGCGGTAACATCGCCTTCCGGGCCCTGATAGCCACGGCCCATCGCGAATAGCGTGTCTTCAGCATTTTCGAAGGAAAGACGGCGGTAACGTTCCGGAATGACGTTAAGGAGGATAGCGGTATCGAGCATCTGGTCGTAATAACTGAAATCGTTGCTGGGAATAAGGTCGATTCCTGCGTCTTCCTGCAGCTTCCAGTGATCGGCACGCAGCTGCTTGCCAGTCGCGCGTACGTCATCGAGGCCGGACTTGCCTTTCCAATAACCTTCGATGACCTTCTTCAATTCTCGGTCGCGCCCGATGCGCGGGAAACCGGAAACCGATGTGAGAGCAGACATAATTCCTCCAGAGATTGACAAACGACTAACGAAAGTTTACCAAAAATCCGCGTTCAAAGGGCATCAAGCCACTTAAGGTGTCGTTATAGATTGGAGTTATAGACAAATTTTCGATATTCCTGTCCGTAAACAGCACACAAACTTGGAAACGCTAGTGGCCGGCACATCGATACCGCTGTCTTATTGATACCTTATTACGTTAAGGCGCTGCATGATCGCATTCAGATATTTCGCTTATTCGTTATTGATTACAAATTACAACTCGCTGCTTTTTGTTCAATCTCTTGCAATTGATCACCGAGATCTCGCAGCACCTTGCGCAGCTTGCGGTCGCTGATGTCTCGGAGTTCGAGGTCTGCCAGGCGGTCGGCCTGCTGTTCAGGAGTCAAGGAATCAATGTCTGTGACGGTGTCTTTGGTGGCGCGGTCGCGCTTACGCAGGGCCTCGAAACCGGGAGCCATGGCACGGGTGACGATCAGGAAACCGGTGTGGCCGATCATCTGATGGTCTGGACGCACGGCAAGGCCCTGCGCCTTCCACGTGCGCTCGAAGGTCTCCTGCACTTCCGGCTCCGTCCAGCAACCGGCCTCGCGCAACGCCTCGCAGAAGCGGGACATCTGCGTGGTCGTTGTGATGTAGGCGATGAGCACACCGCCAGGTGCGATGACGCGGTAGGCCTGTTCAAGCCGGTTCCACGGGTCGAGCATGTCGAGGACGATACGGTCGAATGGCGAAGTTGACCACTTATTGGAATTAACAGCAGAATCATTAATCGATTCTAATAACGCACTCTTAACGTCACTGGCATCTTTCGATGGAGCTGAAGATAGTACAGCAGCTTTTTCTGCGACGTTATCCTGAGATTCAATGTTGTCCGCAAGTTTTGCGGCAACCGTATCGAAATCACCGGTCAGCAAATCCCACCATTGCGGGCGCTTGCCGTAATAAAGCGTCGCATTTGCCTCGGCTATCTTGGCGAATTCGGGACGCATCTCGATGGTGGTCAAATGGCCGGACTCCCCTACGGCGTCGAGCAGGTTGAGGCTCATCGCACCACTGCCGGCACCGGATTCCAGCACATTGAGCCCGCTGCGGATATCACCAAGCTGAATGACTTGGGCGATATCCTTCGGATACATGATCTGCGCGCCGCGAGGCATCGAAAGCACGTAATCGGCTAGCCTCGGACGCATGACCGCATAATCCCAACCACCGATGGCCCGAGCCGCCTTCCAAGGCTTTGGCTTATCGTGGCCAGGGGTGCCTCCGCTTATCTGTGCCTCGCGCTTGGAAGTAACGGTAGTGACGACGATGCCTTCGCTGGAGCCAATGGCATCATCGTGCAAAATGATGCCGTGGTCGGTCTGCGTGGAGCCGCCGGCGACAAGTTGGTCGGTAATCTTCTTGCCCTTTCGATCCGTGAACTGGACCTTCTCCCCCGCTTGCAGCGCCCCGCGTCCCGGCATACCGACTCCCTATCTTAACGTAATACAAACTATGACCGGCTACATCCAGCCAACGTCATCTTGCCTTATATTCTCACGTCGCCTCGATGGAGCCGTAACGAATAAAAAATCCAAGCACACAAATCTTTCGATAATGTACTTGGATTCCTTATTCGTTTTTAACATCTATCTGATGCCTATAAACCAGGCTGCACAACAACGCCTGCAAACCGTTCGAGCAAAGCAGACAAAGGTTTCAGCAGTCAACCTTGTAAACCGGCTCCTTGCCTTCGGTCACGCGCTTGACGTCGGTCATGCTGTGCATCACCATGTTGCGCACGGAAGTCTTGGTGTAGAACGCGGAATGCGGGGTGATGATGACGTTGTCCATCGCAGAAAGCTCGCGGTAGAACTGCGGCAGCTGCGACTCATTGTCGAACCGTTTCATGAACAGACCGGTTTCTTCGGCGAAGACGTCGATGGCTGCACCGGCAATCTCGTGGTTCTTCAGCGCCGCGATCAGAGCCTGCGTGTCAATCAATGGGCCGCGCGCCTGGTTGACGATGAACGCGGTATCCTTCATCATCTTGAACTGCTCTGCACCGATCATGCCGACCATGTATGGCTCAAGCGGCGTGTGCAGCGTCAGGATATCGGCCTCGCGCACCACGGTGTCGAAATCGGTGTATTCAAGGAACGCGTCGTTGGCGGCGTTGGTGATCAGATCGTTGCCGATGACGGTGGCACCCAACGCGTGGAAGAGCTCGGCCACGGCGGAACCGATGCGGCCGACACCGATGATGCCGACGGTCTTGTGATAGATCTCGTCGCTCATTTCCTCGGAGACACGCACGAAATCGCATTTCCGCTCGTTGCCCAGAATCTTGCCGTAATGGCGCAGCAGATACATGGTGGAGGCAAGGGTGTTCTCGGCCACCGCGCGCGGCGAATACGCCGGGGTGTGGGTGACGAGAAAATGATACTTTTTGATGTAATCCATATTGAGGATATCGAAACCGACCGTACGCAGCGCGATGTGGTGGATGCCGTAGTCGACCAGTTTCCGGTAAATCTCCTCTTCGACGACATTGGGAACCTGCTGCATGCTGACGGCATCGTAACCTTGGCCTTTGGCCATATCGACCGTATCAAGCGTCAGATCGTCCGGCGTCGTGACCAGTTCGTCCTCTGGATGGTTCTTCATCCATTCGTCGGCATAATCCTGCCCCTCGGGACGGATGTTGTATAGGAGAACCTTCATTGTTTTCTCTTTCTTCTCGTGGTTTTCTTTTATTGATAAATATTATTTGAAATTATTTATTTTCGATGGCATAGGCCGACCAGCGGCCCTGGTCATGGGTCACTTTGAGTGGCAGACCGAAGATATGGCTCAGACGTTCGGCGGTGAAGCCGTGCTCGAGATCGCCCGTATAGATAATCGTGCCCGGCTGCGGGTCGGCACCGGCCACGTTGTCGGCATGCGCGTCGGTTTCATTGCCGGCCATACGTCCCATGATGGCGACATGGTCGAAGCCTTGCGGGATCTCCTCAAGACGGTGCGTAACCAACAGCACCGTACGATCAGTATCGTGCCGGCCGATATCGCTCAGCGCGCGCAGCGCAAGCTCGCGACCACCCAAATCAAGCCCGGTGGTCGGCTCATCGAGAATGAGCAGATCAGGGTCGCCCATCAACGCGCGGCAAATCAAAACGCGGGTGCGTTCGCCTTCCGAAAGCTTGAACATCTGCTTTCCTTCAAGATATTCAATGCCGAACATGGCCATGAACCCGCGGGCCTTGTCATAATCGGCCTTCGTGAACTGTTCGCGCCAACGACCGGTGGTGGCGGTCAACGCCGTCAAAATGACATCGAGTGGGTCTTCTTGGTTAGGGAACGAACGCGACAGCTCCGCGGAACTCAGACCGATGCGATTGCGATAGGAAAAAACGTTGACCTTGCCGAGCCGGTTACCGAGAATGTCAACGGTACCGACCGAAGGAAAGCCGCGGGTCGCCATCATGGCCACGAGGCTGGATTTGCCGATGCCGTTCGGGCCGAAAAGCACCCATTTCTCGCCCTGTTTGATGTCAAGGTTCACATCGGTCAGAATGACGCGACGGTTCCTACGAAATTCCACATTGCTCAGTTTCAGCGCTGAAACGGCCTCACTCATTCTTTTCCCTTCATCGTGGTCATGCGCCTATTGCGCGATTTTTCTTGTTCTCACAGAATAATCCGGAAAAGTCGCCCAAAATGGCTTCATTCCATATTGTGACGAAGAAACATGACCCTTTGGGTGGCCAATCAGGTGAGGAAACTCGCCACGAGAAGAATGACGGCGAAGAAATACAGACAGCAGCCAACGACGATTTTGAAGGTGTGCAACGTTCGTTTCCTGCCGAAAGCCGCAGAAAGGCACAGCGCCGTCGCCACGATGAAGATGACGGCGATCAATACGTACAGCACATATTGGAACATGTCGTGCCTTCCTTATTTCTGCGAGTCTGTCGGTTTTGGCAAATGCGGTAAACCAATGGCCTTTGCAATATCAAATTTAACATTTCCGCGACAAATGGCCAAAATACGTCTGTCAACGCAGAACTCCACGATAGACGTCCATCGTTTCGTCGGCAATACGTTCCCAGCTGAACTCGTCTCGCGCACGTTTGAAGCCTGCCTCGCCCATTGCCTTGGCACGCTCGGGATCGGACATGAGCTTGTCGATGGCTTTCGCCATGTCGTGGATGAAATCATCAGGATGGATCGGCGTGCCGCTGCCGTCACGTTTCTGCTCTATCGGTACCAGATAACCGGTCACCCCGTCGACCACAACCTCGGGAATCCCGCCGGTCGCGCTAGCGACCACCGGAAGGCCGCATGCCATCGCCTCAAGATTGACGATGCCGAGAGGCTCGTAGATGCTCGGGCAAACGAACGCGTCGCAACCGTGTTCGAGAGCATTGAGCTCAGGGCGTGGCAGCATCGCTTCAATCCAGATGACATTGCCGCGTTCGGCTTTCAGTTCCGCAAAGGCGGAACGTACCTCCGCTCCGAGCTCCTCGGTATCCGGGGCACCGGCACACAGAACGACCTGAATGTCCTTGTCGATCAGATGAAGGGCCCGCAAAAGATACGGCAAGCCTTTCTGCCTTGTTACCCGGCCGACAAACAGTAAGGTGGGCTTGCTGCGGTCGATATGGTAACGTTCGAAGACCTTCCAACCCGGGTCATCGGGGCTTGGAGTGGCAAAGTCGGAGACGGTAATGCCGTTGTGAACCACGGAGATTTTCGCAGGGTCGATGGACGGATAGGCGGTGTGAATATCCTGTTTCATGCCTTCGGAAACGGCGATGACGCGGTCGGCATGAGTGAAGGCGTCGCGCTCGGCCCAAGAACTCAGATTATAGCCGCCGCCAAGCTGGTCGCGTTTCCATGGGCGGAACGGTTCGAGGCTGTGGGCGGTGACAACGAGCGGGATTTCGTGCATTTGCTGGGCTAGGCGGCCGGCAAGACAGGCATACCACGTATGGGCGTGAGCGATGTCGCCATCAACATCGTTGGCCATTTGAAGATCGACTCCGAAGGTCTGCAAAGCCATATTGTCCTGCGATAACTCGGCGGGCACATCATAGCCGACCACCCGCAAATTTCCGCCCGGAACCTGTGGAATCTCGTCAGGCTTCCTCGATCCGTCAAAAGCCCGTACCGTAACCTTTGCACGTTCCGCAAGCACTTTCGACAATTCCTCGACATGTACTCCGGCACCGCCGTAGATATGCGGCGGATATTCACGGGTCAGCAAATCAATTTTCATACGGGTCAGTCAACCTTATTCGACTATTATTTTTGGATAATGATTTGCATGCCCAATAATTTCCATTAAATGGCAGTGCCGTTGGCGTCAAGGTTCGGATTGTGATGGTAATTGCCGGCTGTAACAAGCAGGCTCAGCACGCCGACCACAAAAATGACGGAAACGGTGACGATCAGCCACAACGGATGCTTGGGAACCCACATCAGGATCGCGAACGCAATACCGGAAAGGATAATCAGTGTCCAACTGATAATCCGGAACCACTGATGCAACGAATGCGGGGCTTTCATGACCTTCGGATCGCTGTAGTTCGGGTCAAGGTTCTCCGCAGGCACCGCAAGTTTCTCGGCCTTGGGCTTCCACTCGGTGCCACCGTTCTCTTCAAGGCGACGGCTGCGCTCCTGCAGAGAATATTCGTCGATCATACCCCCACGGCCACGATTCTGTGGCTGATTGGGTTGTGGCACACCTTGACGGTTACGCTTGGCTTGGGCACGGCGTTCGGCGCGATTCGGCATCTCGATTCCTTTCGGCTTTTGAATTTCGTCCTATGTCTAGATTTTAGCCCGAACCCTGCCAAGCTGTTCGTACTGAGACTTCTGAGCCCACCTGTAGTTCTTAAGAGCTCATAGGTATCCCAGACCTCACATGCCTCTCAGACATCTCAGACCCGAGGCAGCGCCATCGGCTTCTGGGTGGAGACGATCGGGGCGGGAAGTTCGGTGGTCCCGTTGAGGAAGCGATCGACAGCGGAGGCGCAGCTGCGACCTTCTGCAATCGCCCAGACCACAAGGCTCTGGCCACGCCCGGCATCGCCGCACACGAACACACCATCCTGGCTGGTCTCGAATTGCTTGTTTCTTGCCACATTGCCGCGTTGATCGAGCTCGACCGGCAGCTGGTCAAGGAGCGTTGTGGTATTGGGATGCTGGAAACCGGTTGAAATCAGTACCAAATCAGCGTCAATGATCCGCTCGGTTCCGGGGACATGCTCGCGCCTGCCGTCCTCGGTACGTTTGACGTCAATGACCTTCACCCCGGTAATATGACCGGATTCATCGGCCACGAACCCACTCGCCAGACCCGTGTCATCCAACGTTACACATTCGGTTTCATCGACTTCCGCAATGCCGCTGAAGCTGACGGTATCGGTGCTGTATTCGTAGGTGCCGCCCTCCTCCATCGAGGTGGTTGGCTGGTAGAGGCGCGCGTAAGTGGGCCACGGCTGATTATCAGGGCGAACGCTCGGCTCTTTGGGGTTGATCTGCAGGACGGTGATGCTCGTGGCACCCTGACGGATGGCAGTACCCAAGCAATCCGAGCCGGTGTCGCCGCCGCCGATGATGACGACTTTCTTGCCGTTGGCATCGATGTCGTTAACCGGTTCCTTGCCTTCGCAACGACGGTTGGCATCGGGCAGGAAGTCCATGGCGAAGTGGATGCCGTCAAGTTCGCGACCGGGCACGTTCACGTCGCGGGGCACCCCGGAACCGATGGCGACAACCACGGCGTCGTAACGCGACCGCAGCTCGTCCCAGCTCACATCCTTGCCGATTTCCATATTCGTTCGGAATACAGTGCCTTCGGCTTCCATCTGCTCGATGCGGCGATCAATCAGGTGCTTGTCCAGTTTGAAGGAAGGGATGCCATAGCGCATGAGGCCGCCGATTTCGTCGTCGCGTTCATAGACGACGACGGTATGACCAGCGCGGGTCAATTGTTGGGCGCACGCGAGGCCTGCGGGGCCGGAACCGACGATGGCGATGGTCATGTCGGTCAGGCGCTGCGGAGGCATCGGCTTGACGTAGTCGAGCTTCCAAGCCTGGTCGATGATGGTCTGCTCGTCGGCCTTGATCATGGTCGCGGGCTGGTGAATGCCCAAAACGCAGGCCTGTTCACAAGGTGCCGGGCAGATCAGACCGGTGACTTCCGGGAAATTATTGGTCGACGAAAGCCGCTGGTAGGCTTCCTCCCATTGGCCCTGACGAACCAGATCGTTGAAGTCTGGAATGATGTTGCCCAACGGGCAACCAGTCATACAGAACGGTGTGCCACAGTCCATGCAACGCGCGGCTTGTTCCTTGGTCCAAGGCTGGAAGCCGGACTGGGCGTGCACGTCCTTCCAATCGTGGATGCGCTCGGCGACCGGACGGTCCTGCGCCTCGTGGCGGGTACGTACTTTCAGAAATCCTTTGGGGTCGCTCATCAGTCCACTTCCTCCATCACATGCTCGTAGACATCGTCCCATGCTCCTGGGGCGTTGAAATCGACGTTGTTGGCTTTCGCCTCGTCCATGGCCGCACTCATCGCGACGAACTGTTTGGGCACGACGTGCGTGAAGCGGGAACGTGCCTCTTCCCAATCGTCGAGCAGACTTTGGGCGAAGGCGGAGCCGGTTTCTTCGGCGTGCTTCTTGACCATCTGATGGACTCGTTGGGCTTCGGGGTCATCCAAGGCCTCGAAGAGCAGCGAACCCGACTTGACGGCACCCGGATTGACCTTGTTCATATCCAGATCGAGCACATAGGCATGGCCTCCGGAGAAGCCGGCGCCGAAGTTGCGGCCGGTCGGGCCGAGCACCACGACGGTGCCACCGGTCATGTATTCGCAGCCGTGGTCACCCACGCCTTCCACGACGAACGTCGCTCCCCCGTTGCGCACGGCGAAACGCTCGCCGGCCCGTCCGGCGACGTACATCTCTCCTGAGGTCGCACCGAAACCGGTGACGTTGCCCGCGATGACGTTGGTGTGCGGGTCGAACTCCAGTTGACCATCTTCTGGACGCACGATGATGCGTCCGCCGGAAAGCCCCTTGGCCGCGTAATCATTGACTTCGCCATAGATACGCAAAGTCTCGCCTCGCGGGATGAACGCGCCGATGGACTGGCCGCCGGAACCGCGCAGGGTCATGTCGATGGTGTCGTCGGGCAGGCCCTTGGCGCCATAGCGCTTGGTGATTTCGTAGCCGACCATCGTACCGACGGTGCGGTTGACGTTGCGAATCGGCAGGTCGAGACGTACCGGCTCGCGATTGTCTAGTGCAGACTTGACCAAGTCGATGAGCCTGTTGTCAAGGGCCTTGTCGAGTTCATGGTTCTGCTCAATGGTCTGGTGCAGAATCGTTCCGGGGGTCGGGCCGGACTGGGCAAGGACGTTGGAAAGGTCGATACCGTTGGACTTCCAACGTTCCACGGCTTCGTCCTGATTGAGGCATTCGACATGACCGACGGCTTCTTCAAGACTGTGGAAACCAAGCTGTGCCAACAGTTCACGCACCTCGCGGGCGATGAACATGAAGAAGTTGACCACATACTCGGGCTTTCCCGTGTAGCGGGCACGAAGTTCAGGGTCTTGGGTGGCGATGCCTTGCGGGCAAGTGTTCAGGTTGCAGGCGCGCATCATGACGCAGCCTTCGGCCATAAGCGCCGTAGTGGCGAAGCCGAATTCCTCGGCGCCAAGCAATGCGGCGATGACCACGTCACGGCCGGTTTTAAGCTCACCGTCGCACTGCACGACGATACGGGAACGCAGGCCGTTCAGAATCAGCGTCTGCTGGGTTTCGGAAAGTCCGATCTCCCAGGGAGTGCCGGCGTGCTTGATGGCGTTCAACGGAGCAGCACCCGTGCCGCCGTCGGAACCGGAGATGAGCACGACATCGGCATGGCATTTGGCCACACCGGCTGCAACTGTGCCGACACCGAATTCGGAGACAAGCTTGACATGGATACGAGCCTTGGGGTTGGCCATCTTCGCATCATAAATCAGTTGTTTCAGATCCTCGATGGAGTAGATGTCGTGGTGAGGCGGCGGAGAGATGAGTTCAACACCAGGCGTGGCGTGGCGTACGGTGGCGATCCACGGCGGAACCTTGGCCCCGGGCAAATGGCCTCCTTCGCCGGGCTTGGCACCCTGCGCGAGCTTAATCTGCAGGTCAGTGGCATGGACGAGGTAATCGCTGGTCACGCCGAAACGAGCCGAGGCGATCTGCTTGATGCGGCTGGAACGCATCGGATCTTCGATGCGGTCGTCAGATTCGCCGCCTTCGCCGGAGTTGGAGCGTGCGCCGATGGAATTCATTGCGATGGCCAGCGTCTCATGCGCTTCCTGCGAGATGGAACCGTAGCTCATCGCTCCGGTGGAGAACCGTTTGACGATTTCGCTTTCCGGTTCGACCTCCTCGATTGGAATAGGCTTGCGGTTGCCGGTGAACTTCATCAATCCGCGCAAGGTCATCAGCCTGTTAGAGGTGTCATTGACGTGTTGCGAATACTTCTTGAACAGACCGTAGTCTCCACGCTGGGTGGCCTGCTGCAGAAGGAACACGGATTCGGGATCGTTCAGATGGTCCTCGCCGGTTCTCCTCCATTTGTATTGTCCGCCAATACGAAGTCTGCGGTGCGGGGTCGCCGTCCACTGGTTCGGATAGGCGACGCGGTGCCGTATGGCGACTTCCTCGGCGATTTCGTCGAGCCCGATGCCGCCGACGCGCGAGGTGGTGCCGGTGAAGTATTTGTCGATGACGTCCTGATTGAGACCAATAGCTTCAAAAAGCTGGGCACCACGGTAACTCATAATCGTCGAGACGCCCATCTTGCTCATAATCTTCAGAACTCCGACAGAAAGTGCCTTGCGCAGATTTTCGACACCGGTTTTGGCATCGACGTCAAGGAAGCCGCCTCGGGCCAGATCCTCAACGGATTCGAAGGCGAGGTACGGGTTGACGCAGGCCGCGCCGTAGGCAATCAGCAGCGCAACATGGTGGATCTCGCGCACATCGCCGGCCTCGACGGCCATCGAGACCTGGGTACGAGTGTGTGTGCGGAGCAAATGATGCTGTACAGCACTGGTCAGGAGCAACGAAGGAATCGGTCCCCAAGTATGGTTGGAATCACGATCGGAAAGCACAATGAAGTTCTTGCCGTCCGCAATGGCCTGGTCGACTTCGTCGAAGATCTCATCAAGGCGTGCTTCAAGGGCTTCACCGCCGCCTGCGACCTGGTAAAGTCCATGGACAACAAACGGTTTGTAATATCCACCGAGCACTTTGGCACGGTCAAGACGCTTGAGCTGGGCCATCTCGTCGGAATCGATAACCGGATTGGGAATGACGATCTTCTTGGCGGAAAGCTCCAAATCCTCAAGTAGATTCGGTTCCGGGCCGATGGCAGAGGCCAACGACGTAACAATCTCCTCACGTTCCCAGTCGAGCGGCGGATTGGTGACCTGGGCGAATTTCTGGGTGAAATAATCGAAGAGCATGCGACTGTTCTTGGAAAGCACGGGCTGTGGGGTGTCATTGCCCATCGCTCCGATAGGCTCCTTGCCTGTGTTGGCCATAGGACGCAGCAGGATTTTCAAATCTTCCTGCGTATAGCCGAAAGCGCGTTGGCGGCGGACGACGGAAACGTTGGAATGACGGACGTGCTCACGTGCCGGCAGGTCGCTCAGGCTTACGGCATTCCCTTCGATCCACTGACGGTACGGATGCTGGGTGGCGAGCTTGTTCTTGATTTCCGTATCAGGCACAACGCGTCCCTCAGCGGTATCAATGAGGAACATCTTTCCCGGTTCGAGCCTGCCTTTGGCGACGATATGTTCCTGCTCGGTTTCGGGAAGCACCCCGGCCTCACTGGCGAGCACGACATAGCCATCGTCGGTCATCTGCCAACGCCCGGGACGGAAGCCGTTGCGGTCAAGTTGCGCGCCGACCAACGTGCCATCGGTGAAGATGATGTCGGCCGGGCCGTCCCATGGCTCAATCAACGAATTGTTGTATTCGTAGAACGCGCGAACGTCCGCATCCAGCGTATCGTCCTTTTCCCAAGCAGGAGGCAGCATCATCAGCACGGCGTGCGGCAGGCTGCGGCCGGCGAGATGTAATAGTTCCAAGCATTCGTCAAAGGTGCCGGAATCGGAATAGCCCGGCGTGGTTATCGGCAGCAACGGTTCGAACTCCCCCAGCAGCTTACTGCTGAGTTTGCCTTCGCGCGCGGAAAGCCAGTTGCGATTGCCCTGAATGGTGTTGATTTCGCCGTTGTGGGCGATAAGGCGGAACGGCTGGGCCAACGGCCAGCTCGGGAACGTGTTTGTCGAGAAACGCGAGTGAACGATGGCGATGGTCGTCTTCATTTTCGCAGCGAGAAGATCAGGGAAGAAGCTGGTGAGTTGCATCGTGGTGAGCATGCCCTTGTAAGTGATGGTGCGCGCCGAAAGCGAGGCGAAATAGACGCCGGCCTCATGCTCGACCCGCTTGCGCACGCGGAAGGCTTTACGATCAAGTTCGAGGTCACCCAACGATTCCTGTCCGTCACCTTTCGGAGAAGCCATGACCAGCATTTCGAAGGCGGGCATGGAGGCCAGCGCTTGCAATCCCAGCCCGTCTGGGTTGGTCGGAACCGTACGCCACGCGAGGACTTCCAGCCCTTCCTGCGCCACAATATCGGCGATCTGACGCTTTTGCTCGCTTGCCGCAGCCAAATCGCGGTCGAGAAAAGCAATACCCGCGACATAATGACCGGCTTCCGGCAAATCCGCCTCAATAACCGAACGCATGAATTCGTCGGGCATAGCCATAAGGATTCCGGCACCATCACCGGTATTCTCCTCTGCTCCGACCGCTCCACGATGGTTCAAATTGACCAGCACTTCGATGGCATCGTCGACAATTTTGCGTTCCGGTCGCTTGTTCAAAGTGGTGACCATACCGACACCGCACGCGTCGTGCTCCGCCGCCGGGTCGTACATATCTTGCGGGCGATGAATCGTCAAATCGAGTGGGGTTTTAGCCGTCACCACAATCACCTCTAGCTTCCAAAAACTGATGCTCCGTAACGAGCGCTCTCATAGATTAGCGGTACGTGATGTCAGAAATGTATCGATGTCCATTTTCACGCAAAATCTTCCACATCGTGGACATCTGCCTATCGTCGGATACACTTCAATGTGATTATTTCTGCAAATCAGTAGCTATACCGACGAAAATCACACTTCAAAGGCAAATTCCGTGATTATCTCTGCAACCTTGCCGCAATCAAGTCGAATGCCATATACGCGGACTCGAATTAGTAATTTTTCGCGGTTTATACCGTCACCAGCCACAAATGTCGAGCACTTGTTCGATGACCGTATCGTTGAGCAGTCGGCCCCGCAACGTCGGCACGATGCGATTGTCGTCTTGAATCTCAATCAAACCAGACTGTTCTATTCCGCGAAGTTTTGCACGATTGACCGCATGTCCGGAAGCCTGTTCGATTCTCGAGATATCGATCCCTTCACGCAAGCGCAAGCCGAGCATCACCGTTTCCTCAAGGTTCTCCTCGTGAGTGATGGCCTCACTACCCTGCCACGGCACATTTCCGGTGTGCATCGCCTCGGCCCATTTGCGGGGATGCGCGATGCCCCACGCGCGTATGCCGAACTGGTTGGCATCGGAGTGGATATCGTCTTCGGCTTCAAAACGAGCATTGTCCCGTTGATCCAGAGTCTCGCCCAAGACCGCGGACTTCGGCAAAGCTAGATTCATCCCAGACTTAGGCGTATCAGCCATATTTTGGTTGCTCTGATTGTTTGACGAAACTGTCTGAGAGTCCTCCTGATCGCATGATGTGTCGTGGCCAGTCTGAAAGTCGCTCCGATCGCCTGATGCGTTATGTTCAGTCTGAGTGGCGGTGTCTGTCTTTCTGAATCCGTCCTCATCGATATCGCGAGCGCCGGAAACCGCATGTTCCTGCCACGCGCCAACATTCGACGTGCGGTAGTGCGAGTGTGCTCCGGGGCCAATGCCAGCCCAATCGACGTTGCGCCAATAACCCAGATTGTGACGACTCTCATAACCGGGACGCGCCCAATTCGAGATTTCGTACCATTGCAGACCAGCCTGTTTGAACAGATTGTCGGCAATTTCGTATTTCGCCGCCTCATCGTCATCATCCGGTTTGGCAATGGTTCCGGCCTTGATCTGCCGACCCATTTTCGTAGTGGGTTCGACGGTCAGCGCGTATGCCGAAATATGATTCACCCCAAGTTCTATGGCCGTCTCTACAGACTTGCGCCAGTCATCCATACTTTCGCCGGGAGCCCCATAGATAAGGTCGACGCTGGAACGCAATCCCACCTTGTTCGCCGCCTTTACTCCGGCGGTCACATTGGCTGGCGTATGCGTGCGGTCAAGCGTTTTCAACACATGCGGCACAGCCGACTGCATACCAAAGGAGATACGGGTGAATCCTGCTTCCGCCAACGTTTCCAGATATCGTTCGTCAACCGTGTCAGGGTTGGCTTCAGTGGTGATTTCCGCACCGTCCTCGATACCCCACGTCTCCTTGACCGCGTGCAGCATTCGTCCAAGGTCTCGCGCCGGCAGCAACGTGGGTGTCCCTCCTCCGAAGAACACCGTAGACAACGTCGGTTCATTGATTCCGTGACGTTCCTGCCACTCCTTGACCAGTCGTATCTCGTCGATAGCAAGGTTCGCATAATTGCCGCGCGACGCACCTGATCCCATATCGATGGCCGTATAGGTGTTGAAATCGCAGTACCCGCATCTCCGGTAGCAGAACGGCACATGAATATAAACCTCGAACATAGCCTTCTACCCTAGCGGCAACCCCTTCCAGACGTTTGCCGGGAAGGGGCTTATCGAGTCGCTGCCGGATTTATCGGCGTTTAACCAACCTTATTTCAAGTTCGGTTTCTTTCCTTATGCCGTCTTGGAGACCCAAGGGCAAGACCGACGCATACCAAAGCAATCGCGAAGAGCGCGACCATTCCGGTAGAGGTTGCCCAGCCGCCAAGACTTGACGTGCCGCCCGCGTAAGTTCCCAAACCCATGGCCCGATCGATGGCATCAAGGTACCAGCGGCCGCACAACAGCTTGCCAATCAATGCCACAGGACCGGTCATCACAGAGGAACCAAATGACCAAGCGCCGGAAGTGAACGCGATGGCGAGCCCCACCACGTTGGCCATTCCGTTGGCGGCGCTTGCGGAGATAGCGAGACGGCCAAGCGCGAAGCCAATCGAAATGCCGAAGAACACGAAGATGGCCATCGAACACGTTGCCAATAGCACCGGGCGTAGCGCCAATCCCGCAAGCGAGCCGGTCATGATGGCGGTCACACCCAGCGAGAGCAGCAAATAATAGATAGTTACCAGCACTCCGATGCCCGCGCAAGCCGCTAACAGGCCGAGACCTGTGCCGCGTGGACGTTCCGGAGACACCTCCATACGACGACGGGTCGATTCGATGGAGAAGGCACCAATCACCATGGCGATGACGACAATCATGGACGTGACGATGGGATATGAACCCAGTGACAGCGATCGGCCGAATACCAACGTTGCCGAAGCGTTGCCTGAGGTGCGGTGAGTGGCGACCACGGCGACATGAGCCTGTGACTTCGCAGCATCGCCGGCGCGTACGACTTCACGGACAGCACTGTGCATAACGGCGGATTCATCAGCCTGAGAGATCTTGGCTGCGGATCTAGCCATCGTCGCAACCGTTGGATTCGCCGGAGCCACAGGCACATTGGCCGACTGCGAAGTTGTTGGAGACATCCCGACAGCTGTACCAGTGACACTCTTTTCAGCTGCAGAACCTTTCTGAGCTCCAGCCTGCGAAACATTTCCCGCTAGATATGCGGTACGCAGGTTCGAAAGGAACGTCGAAACCTTTGTTTCCGAAAGATCTTGGGTGTCCTGGCCTTTGAGAATCACACTGAGCTGCTTCGGAGCACGGCCTGCAGAAACAGCATCCGCAAAGTCACGCATATAGCCTTTCGGCACGATATAGATGGCATCCGCAGCATCGGTGGCCATGGTGTCCTGCATCGCACGGCGGTTGTCATCGACGTGCACGACGGAGTTGGTCTGGCCGAGATAGTCTCGCAGCCCGGTCGCAATGCCGCCCGCGTCACCGTCCCGGTCGATGACCGCCACACGCGAGGTATACGGCGAATAAGACGGTGACGAGCCATGCGTGTCTGAGACGGTTTGGAATAGTATGGCCGTCATAATCAGGCTGAACGCCACCAAGTAAAAGAGGATATAGGTCAGATGCCGTTTGGCTACGGTGAGCGCGGCTTTACAGATGTTCATAACGTTGCCTCCTCAACATCGCCACGACAATCAGGACGAAGACGACCGTGGTGGCTACCATGACGGCCAGGCCGATAAAGAATGGATGATAATTGCCGTAATACAGTAGGTCGTAGAACAAATCGCTGACCTGACGGGCGGGGTTAATCCGTGCGATAACAGGCGCCTTTCGCTGCAACGCATCTCCCAGCGCCATCGCACCGGTTCCGTAGAGTCCGGTGAACATCGACAGGAAACAGGTGAGGATAACGTTGATCGAAAGTTTGGCACGCGTGGAGAGCTTCGGCAAGGCGCCGATGACAAGACCAAGGGCACTGGCCATCAGGGTCGAAGCCCCTACTGCAAGCACTGCTGCCGGCTCCCGGCCAGCGACGCCAACACCGATGGCATAACGCATCGCAAAGAAGGCAACCAGCATGCAGGCGAAGGAAATGACCCAGGAAGCCAAAAGCGTGGCGATGGTCTGCCGGATCTTCGGCAGCGGCGAGACGCTTGCGCGTATCCCCAAAGCGGTGAGATTGGCTTGGGTAAGCGTGATGAGGTAGATGGATATCGTCGCGCCCAACAGGCAGGCCATGCCAAGCATTGAGAAATAGTAGCGCGCGAAACGATGTGGTTTGACGTTCGTGACGCTGGCTTGCCGGAAGAACCCATCGGAAGCGCCGATACTCGACCTGACTTGCGGATCGGCCATCACGGCATGGTTTTTCGCCGCCACCGCACTGACCACCCGCCCCGTCTCATTGTATTGTTGCAAAGCGTAATCCAATGCGGTCACCGACATCGAAACGGCCTGGTCGCCGGAATTCACCGTCGTATCCGCGAGCGCCATGCGCAACGCACCCGAATCGTCCACGTAAAGATAGCCTTTGGCTTTACCATCAGCCACCATGTGTTTGGCCTGCGTGACACCGGAGGTCTGCTTAATCGTGATGAGCTTTTCGCCATCGCTCGAAGTCTTGCCCGTGGCTTCGTTTTTGCCGTTCGACTCGCCCGCGAGCGCCTTGACCACTTGCGCAGCCCCGGTCGCTTTGCTCCAGTTGGAGTCCTCGGCCACGGCCATGGGCTGCGGATCGACATGAATCATATCGTTGATATCGCTGAACATGAGATGAAGCATCGCCAGCATGATCAACGGGAAAGCGAATACCCAGAAAACGATACTGGGATTGCGCACCCCCGCCTTGAGGAATGTCTTGAACGTTGTGAACATGCCGCGCCCCTAATCCCTCAGCGCCTTGCCGGTCATCTCGAGGAACACGTCGTTCAGGGTCGGCGGGTTCGATGAGACGTGGCCGATGTTGGCACCGGAACGTTCCAGAAGGTCGAGGATGTCTACCAGATTGCGCTCGCCCGACTTGCAACGTACCGTTAGCGTCTTTCCGTCATAATCCACGTCAACGGTGGTCGGCAGCCCACGCAAATCGGCAAGCGCCGAGTCGGCGAGATCGAGCGTTTCGATAAGTATGCGGTCGCCGGTGGAGACCATCGCCTTGAGCTCTGCCACCGTGCCTTCCGCTACGTGACGGCCGTGGTCCATGATGAGTATCTGGTCGCAGATCTGCTCGACCTCTTCCATGTAATGGCTCGTGTAGACCACGGTCGCTCCGGCACGGTTCAGCCTCTGGATTCCTTCCAAGATGGCGTTGCGGCTTTGCGGGTCAACGGCCACGGTCGGCTCATCGAAGAAGATGAGGTCGGGTTTATGCGCGATGCCGCAGGCGATGTTCAAGCGGCGCTTCAAGCCACCGGAAAGCTTCTTCGGCCGGTATTTGCGAAAATCCTCAAGCCCGACCAACGCGATGGTCTCATCCACGAGTGGTTTGCGCTCGTCCTGCTTCGGTACGTAGAGCGAGCAGAAATAGTCGATATTCTCCTCTACCGTCAGTTCCTCAAGTACCGCGACGTCCTGGGGCACCAAGCCGATGCGGGCTTTCAGAGCGTAGGCACTTGGCGTCATCGGTTCACCGAAGATTCTGATATCGCCCGAGTCGTACGTCAAAAGCGAAAGAATGCAATTGATCAACGTGGTCTTGCCGCTGCCGTTGGGACCGAGAAGTCCGAATATCCTGCCTTGCGGCACGTCGAGGTCGAAATCGTCAAGCACCAGATGGTCGCCGTAACGTTTGACCAGATGGCTGATCTTGACCGCGGAAACGTTGCCGGTTCCGCTCGGGTCTTGTTTCGCGTTCATAGATGAACCTTCCTATCTATTGCGAACATTGTGTACGTTGGTGATTCCATTTTGACGTAGAAAAGCCCGAAAGTTATGGTGAGTGTCGTCATTTTCTTGCCATTTCACTAATTACATTTGTCACAATTTTTTCCTTTGACGTTTTGCAGCGCACCATACATGACATTAAAAATCATTGAAAGAATACGGATAACAATGCCAAAACACGATTGACTTCGACACATGACTCAGTTTTCTGCACGGAGACTGGGTGATACTCTCGAATCGTGAACAGACGCTATCTTGAGGACGCAGCCAGAGCGGGCCTGTTGCTTTGCTGCGCCCTGCTTGAGGCGGCGAGACAACATGGCTCGTTCAACGTCATTGCCATCGCGGGCACACTTGCCGCCATCTGCTGTTCGGCACTAAGCCAATGGCTCGACACCGATGAGCGGCACTTTAGCGGTAATACAGCCGATTTCGCCCCGCTTCCTCTGCTGTTGTTCTGCATACCAGCGTTACTGTTTCCTGAATTTCTTGCGTTCATGCCATTGGTCGCGTTCGAAACCATGGTCATTCCGTCCGCTAAATCCGAAAAGTTCTGGCACAGGTTGATGCGATGGTGCTGGATTCTTCCGCTGATATGTTCATATTGGGTATACCGTTCCGGCGGATTCCCACCAATCGGCAACAGCCATCACTTGACTACCAATCCAGTATTGGATGCTGCTATAGCAATCCTCCTTTCGTGTCTTACGGCACTGTTGGGACATGCCCTTGCCGTTTCGGATTCCGAGCATCATGCTTTGCTTACCCTCAAAGACACCATTCGAACAACCCGTCGCCGCAACGCGACACAAATCGATTCATTGCGCGAGCAACAGGAGGAATCGACCCGCGTGGCGACCCTTCGCGAACGGACACGCATCGCCCGCGAGATTCACGACAATGTCGGCCACCTGCTCACCCGTGCCCTGATGCAGACGCAGGCGGCCAGCGCTGTGGCCAGCGCAACCGGCGATGACACCGCGACCAAACAACTGGCCGGCATCAATGCAAGCCTCAATGAAGCGATGACTATGGTGCGGCGCTCCGTGCACGACCTTGAAGACGACGGCACCGATTTCGAGGCACAAATCGCGGAAGCCGTTCATATGATGGACAGCGTAAGACCTGATTTTTCGGTTACGTTGGATTGCGATATCGAAGACACCCCGGCTCCGGTGGCTCGCTGCCTGACCTCCGTCATCCGAGAAGCGCTGACGAACGTCATCCGCCACTCGGATTCGAGCAGTGCCAGCGTCTCATTGCACGATTACCCAGCATTCTGGCAACTCGCGGTGTTTAACAAAACAGAGACAAAACCGCTCAACCATGCCACGAAGGGAATCAGCCCAGACCTTCGCGGCATGGGTCTGGCAGATATCGAGCAACGCGTTCAGGCTCTCGGCGGCACCTCGCTTTGCGGCCCGCACCGCGGCGGCTGGCGCGTGTTCGTCTCGCTGCCAAAAGCCCCATGGGTGAAAGCGGACACAAGTTCGAAAATGAATACCAACACGAAGGAAGAGGAAACGGCATGAAAACGGCAATTGTCGACGACGATCCCATCGTCTGTTCGTCGCTTACCACGATTCTTGAGACTACTAACGCAGCAGAGGTGCTATGGACGGCAAACGACGGTGAAACAGCAATAACAAACTATTTCGCCGATCCTGCGAAACGACCGGATGTGCTGCTCATCGACATCCAAATGCCCGGCGTCGATGGCTTGGAAGCCGCACGGCGAATCCTTTCCAAAGACATGGCCGCCCGTGTCCTGTTCCTCACCACCTTCGACGACAAGGAATACATCGATCAGGCCATTGCTCTGGGAGCCAAGGGCTACCTCATCAAGCAGGATGCCACCTCCGTAGGCCCAGCGCTTCAAGCCGTGATGGCGGGTCAGGTCGTCCTTGGCGCTCAGGTGCTCGGCAAACTTTCCTCCTCAACCTCTTCCGCAACCATTAGAAAAGACATCGGTTGCAACGCCAAGATGAACGCATCAGCCACAGCTGGCGAACGAGACACCCATATGGCCACCTCATCGTACGCATCTTTGGAAGGCGCCATCAAAGTATCCGATTCCGCATTTTCAACGTTAAGTGCCCGCGAGCGTGATATCGCCGTTTTAGTCGCCCAAGGCCTCGATAACCACGACATCGCCGCCCAGCTCTACCTAAGCGAAGGCACCGTCCGCAACCGCATTACCGACATCCTAGACAAGCTGTCTCTGTCCAACCGTACCCAGCTAGCCATCGCCTGGCTCCGAGCCCATCAATATTGATATTTGAGCATACAACGTTAAAAGTGATGTAATAACACAGCTTCATGCCAAAACTAATCCCAAACTAGAACAACCCTTGGTACGAGGTCACTTTCGTCAATACGCTAAACCTAAAACCGGTTGGATTAGTGTACAAATATCAGACAAATTAGGTTGGAAAAGTGTACTATCACCAGAAAAATCTGGTTGTATCCATCCCGGTTTCAATATAAAATCCGGTTGTATTTATCCTCTTTTTCAAGAAAAATCTGGTTGTATTCGTCTACAGAGAACAGAATTGGCAAGTTAGACAAGCTACTCTGCTATACGTTAAAATAGTATGAGTCAACAGTTAAAACACCCGAAGGAGGAGACATGAGCGAAGAAAATGTGTTTATCATCGACGGCATCAAAACGCAATGGGACGATAACTCGCTGCGTATCTCCGAGCAGGGTTTTGACCGCACCGCCGTCATGGACAACCAAGGCAATATCGTTTCCTCCACCTTCGGCAAAGAAGGAATCCCGTTCCTGAAACATTGGTTCGCACGCGTCAAACCCATGATTGATGACTTCCGCGCCATCGACCGAGAATATGCCTATGCCTGAGGTATTCTTCCTTGCCGGCTATAGCGTCTACTTCAGCACTCTTGATAAAGAACATGGCATCCATGTGCATGTTGCACGTGGATCGAAGCGGGATCTTGCACGCTTTGTTCTGCAAAGTGATGGAACGGTAGTTCTAGCTCATAACCATGGCCATCTTCCGCCAAAACACGTCAAGCTTATCGAAGCTGCCATCAAGCAAAACTTTGATGAAATTGTTGATGATTGGAGTCGGCTTTTCGGCAATGACATTCATTTCGATAAGTGATTCAACACTTAAAAAGCTTAATACAAATCAGTATCGATATTTACCCCCACACAAAGTCGGCATCGGGACCAGCACCGATTTCGAAATGGTATTTGGCGATTCCTAGGTCGGTGCGGGTGCAGAGGCCAAGACCGGCTTTAGCTTCGACGGTTCGGCCGTCGGGCTGCAGCGTAAAGACGAATTTTTGCTGGTTCAAGGACGTTGGGGCGAGCAATGCGGCTTCTATGCCATTACGGAACCATTGCGGGGTTTCCGTGCCTTCCGGGACACGCGCGATCTGATCGTAACGCTTGGAACGATGCTGATGGCCGTGATTGGTACCGTAGCCCATAACGATGGCGAACCTTGGCCGCTCACCGCGTTCCAACGCGACGTGCTTGGAGAGATGCCGGCCGAACTGACGTACCCAACCTGTGTCAAGTCCAAGTTGAGTTGCCCGCAGCAGGACGTGCGCGCCGTAGTAGCCACAACGTTCCTCCCAATCAGGCGTTTTGTCCGCAACGATGGCCACAAGATTGCGTGCACCTTTGTAAATGCCATAATCGGTGAGGAAACCTTCGAATGCCGCCGGGTCATTGAGTTTCAACTGCATATTCAAGTTGCCTTCGCAGTTGCACCAGTCGATGATCCGTTGAAGCTCGTCGGCGATATTCTGCGGAATCGGCTTGTCGGTATAATGTCGAACCGCATGCCGCACCCGAATCGCTTCGCTCAGTTCCATCATGGAGCCTTACTTCACGGCTTTTTCGGCGGCACGAATCTTGTTCTTGGTGTCGATGTCCATGGACTGGTTGGGGCCGGCCTCTCCTGTGGACAGGGCGGCGACGAACGCCTCCTGCGGCACTTCGACGTGACCGAGCATCTTCATGCGCTTCTTGCCGGCTTTCTGCTTCTCCAAGAGCTTGCGCTTACGGGTGATGTCGCCGCCGTAGCACTTGGCGAGCACGTCCTTGCGCAGGGCACGAATGGTCTCGCGGGCGATGACGCGGGAACCGATGGCGGCCTGAATCGGAATCTCGAACTGCTGTCGCGGAATGAGCTTCTGCAGCTTCTTCGTCATCATCACGCCGTAGCTATACGACTTGTCGCGGTGGACGATGGCGCTGAACGCGTCGACCTTCTCCCCCTGAATCAGGATGTCGACCTTCACCAAGTCCGCGCTCTGCTCGCCATCCTCGTGGTAGTCGAGCGAGGCATAGCCCTTGGTGCGGCTCTTGAGCTGGTCGAAGAAGTCAAAGACGATTTCGGCAAGCGGGATGCGATAGTGCATCTCGACGCGCTCAGGGCTCAGGTATTCCATCGTGCCCATTTCGCCGCGATGGTCCTGGCACAAATCCATCACCGCACCGATGAATTCCTTGGGCGTGATGATATCGGCGGCGACCATAGGCTCAACAATCTGCTTGATCTTGCCGTCAGGGAATTCACTCGGGTTCTTGACCTCGTGCACGGTACCGTCTTCGGTGGTGACCTTGTAGGTCACGTTCGGGGCGGTGGAAATGAGATCAAGTCCGAACTCGCGGCTCAGACGCTCGACGACGATTTCCATGTGCAAAAGACCGAGGAAGCCGCAACGGAAGCCGAAGCCCAAGGCAACCGATGTTTCCGGCTCGTAGGTCAACGCCGCATCGTTCAATTTAAGTTTGTCAAGCGCATCGCGCAGTTCAGGGAACTGAGCATTATCAATCGGGAAGATGCCGGCGTAGACCATCGGATGCGGGTCGCGGTAACCGGGCAACGGCTCGCTGGCTGGGCGCACTGCCGAAGTGACAGTGTCGCCGACCTTGGACTGGCTGACATCCTTCGCACCGGTGATGATGTAACCGACCTCTCCGGCGCCAAGCGCTTTGGTCGGGGTCATATCGGGGCTGATTACGCCGATTTCAATGGGTTCGTGCGTCATGCCGATGCCCATCATGTGCACTTTTTCACGGCTTTTGAGCTCGCCATCGACCATACGGATGTAGGTGACGATGCCACGGTAGGTGTCATAGACGGAATCGAAAATCAACGCACGAGCAGGAGCCTTGGGGTCACCATGTGGTGCGGGGATTTCTAACACGATCTGGTCGAGCAAGTCCTTGATGCCCTCGCCGGTCTTGCCGGAAACACGCAGGACATCCGAGGGCTTACATCCCAAGAGATTCGCAATCTCTTCGGCGTGTTTGTCCGGCTCGGCGCTGGGCAGGTCGATCTTGTTCAAGACCGGAATGATGGTCAGATCATCTTCGATGGCCATATACAGATTGGAAAGCGTCTGCGCCTCGATGCCTTGCGTGGCATCGACCAGCAGCACCGCGCCTTCGCACGCAGCCAGTGCACGCGAGACCTCGTAAGTAAAATCGACGTGGCCGGGGGTGTCGATCATGCCGAGCGTGTATTCCTGCCCGTCGAAGATCCACGGCACACGCACGGCCTGCGATTTGATGGTGATACCGCGTTCCTGTTCGATATCCATGCGGTCGAGGAACCGGTCGTGCATCTCGCGTTGCGGGACGATGCCGGAAAGCTGAAGAATGCGGTCGGCCACCGTGGACTTGCCATGGTCGATATGCGCGATGATGCAGAAATTACGAATCAGCGATTGATCGGTGAATCCCGGTTTGTTCTTCGCCTCAGTCACTGATGCCACTCCTAACATATACAAATATTCCGTAGCCGAATCTCTCCGATTCCGCTTTTCTTATACTAAGTCTTATTCTATCGGCCGCGGTGGGCAATGGTTTCCCAGCGAAATTGTCAGTGAAGTGGGAATAGCGACATAAAACGATTGAGAAACAATACGACACGTAACCTTATTTCCCAGAATAAACGCAAAATATCGGCATGAAGTGTTATTCTTAACTTTTGTATGTCCTTATAGAAAACGTTGTTTGGAGAAATTGTGGCAAACATTAAGTCGCAGAAGAAGCGCGTGCTGACCAATGAAAAGGCGCACAAGCGCAACGTGTCCGTGAAGTCCAGCCTGAAGACTGCGATTCGCAAGACCCGTGAAGCCATCGAGTCCGGAGACAAGGCAGCAGCTCAGGCCGCTTACCAGATTGCCGGCCAGAAGCTCGACAAGGCCGCCAGCGCGGGCGTGGTTCACAAGAACCAGGCCGCCAACCGCAAGTCGAATCTCGCAGTCGCCATCAACAAGATGTGAGATAAGCACCGAAGGTTCAAACTTTTAAACGCTTGGCACTGGAAATCCCCGTGAATCGTATTTTTATGATTCACGGGGATTTCAGTATCCAAGCCAGGTCGAAGCAAACCGTGTCAAATCAGGTTGACCACTGCCGGAATCGCGAACAGAACAAGCGTGGCGACGAAAAGCGGCGATCTCCAACCCAAGTATGCATGCGGCGCCGTGCGGTGAGCCTCACGCCATTCAACAATATGCTGGCGTTGCGAAATGGCGAGTACGACCAGAACCACCACTGAAAACACCGCCATGATGATATCCAATATATTCTGCTGGCTGCCAGACAACATATCGGTCAGTTTGCCAAGTCCCGTTGAGAAAACGAGATTGTTGACAATATGGAATACCGCCGACCAGACCACTGAATATTCGCTGGCGACATAGCCCAACAAAAGTCCTCCCAGAAATGCCGAAAACCCTTGTGGAATGTCACCGTGGAAGAATCCGAACAACGTCGCCGAAGTGACGATGGCAAACCAACGACCGTAATGCTCGAGGTTATCCATGACGATTCCGCGAAAGAGTATTTCCTCCACAATCGGGCCAGTGACACCGACAAACAACAGTCCGCCCAAAGAACCATTCGTAATGCTGTCGATGGCGGTCAGCGTCGTCGAAGGCTGAAGTCCCATAGCTTTGACGCCCGAGAGAATGCCGTCGCCTACTACTTCGCCAACCTCGCTTATTGCAAAAAACAGCACAAAACACAGCAGAAAACCGAATACCGTCATCGGCTTTCTGGACTGGAATCTCACGGCGCACGAAAGCTTGCGGTGATGGGCGCCCGTGACGATCATGAGCCGTTTCGTCCAGAGCATAACCACGATGACTGCCAATATCTCGCTGAAGAGCATGACCCATCCTGATTTTCCGAGTTTGTCCAGCGTGTTCAAGGAAAACCCAAAGAAACACAGTCCAATAACCAATTGAAAGAGACTGGTAAACACTTCAAAGAACCAAAGGATGCCAGCCTGATGGCCAACATCCTGCCTCATTTTCTGGGCCACGCTCAACGTTTCTTCGGGTTGCCGGGCTTCCGGAGAGATATTTTCAGCGTGAGAATCGACTTCCTGATTGCTTGCAGCAGTGTCAGGCTCCGTCACAGCAGTGTCAGGCTCTGGCATCGCAGTATCAGTCTGATCCGGTGTCGCGTTTGGGTTTTGCATATTGTTCCCTCCTTGGATTCATAAGTGATGAAAAGCATCATAATACTAAATTAACGAAATTCATAATTTTTTTAATGATTATCGTTAATTTCTTATTGATTAGTGATATGCTTTTAGTATCAGAAAATTTTAACTTGGCAAAGGAGGAGTTCCATGTACAAAACCACCAAGGTCGACGCTTTCATCATGTGGGCCGCGAAAATACTTGAATGGTTCAACATCGCGGCATCGGTGGTTCTGCTGGCCGGTGCGATTTATCTGGGGGCCGGGCAACCCTATCCAGATGCCATCAAAGACAAAAAACTGCCGAACATCTACGGTTTTTCTATCGATACGACCTTCCAAAAGGCGTCAGAGCATGAGGGAGTGATCGTATGGTATGCCATCGAGGGAATTGCTATTCTGCTCATCATCGCCTTTGCGGCCAAAAACCTCAGTGCGGCGTTCAAAACCATCCACCAGCCTGAAATTGGGGAAGAACCTTCCCCCTTCCAGGATTCCATCATCAAAAATGTGCATACCATCGGTTGGTGCTTCATTGCAGCGCCTTTGGTCGCAGGAATCATGCCATTCTGCTTGGGCTTCATGAGCGGTTTTACGCAAGCTATGGCTGAAGAGGAAGGAATAGCGACACCGACTTCATTTTACGATACCCTCGATGGCTCCAGTATCGGTCTGTCGTGGCTTATCATCGGGATTTTCATGCTGTGCATCACACGAATCCTCAGATACGGCGAGCAATTGCAACGCGAACATGACGAGCTGATATAAGGAAGCGAATCATGATGTTCAAACAACACTCTGACCGCTCGATACCTCGCGATGCCACGTCATCCCCGAACGATGAAAACCAATCCACGAATACCACAAAAGAGGCGGGCCGAAATGATACCGGTACTTTCCTATCAGGAAACCGGAGCTCTTCATCACTGACGTATGAGGAAAAGGTACGGCTCGCCCAACAACAGCACACCACGACCGACGCCGTCACTCCACCCGTTCCGACAGCCGACACACACCACCAGCCAAAAGGCACCATCGTGCTGGAGCTCGACAAGGTGATGGTCGACCGGCACATGTCGCTCAAGGAGCTCGCGGACGAGGTGGGCATCTCCAACGTCAACCTCTCGAAAATCAAGAACAACCGCGTGGCAGCCATCCGTTTTACGACACTGGCCGGCATCTGCGAGGCGCTGGAATGTCAGCCCGGCGACATCCTCAAGTACGAACCAAAACAGCCGGCATGATAAACGCTCGTCCACACGACGAAAAGCACGTTTTCGGGCCGTTTTTCGTGACTTTCGTCGTATTACAGGAATTCGAATACCTAGAATTCCAACGATATGCGATGACAGAATCTGCGGACAATCAATGGTTGCAATGAGAAGTACATACACTGGCGAATCTTATTCTCCTTCGATATTCTCCGGACGCAGCATCGATGCGGGATCCTCATGCCGCTGACTGACCACTTGGGCCTCATATAAACCGCGGTAATACGGGCAATCGGACAATAATGTCCCGTGATCGCCCTCTCCGACTATATCGCCGTCACGCAGGACGACTATATGACTGGCGTGAGTGATGGTGGTGAAACGATGGGCGATGAGGATGGTGGTACGCCGCGACCCTTCCTCCGTACTATCCGCCCGATCCAGTGAGTCAAAAAAGTGCTTCTCGGAAAGGGCATCCACGGATGCGGTCGGCTCATCCATAATAAGCAATGACGGCCGCCTGAACAAAGCGCGGGCGAGGGCAACGCGCTGCCATTGCCCGATGGAAAGTTGGTAACCGCCCTCGAAGTGCCTCCCCAATACAGTATCCAGGCCCTCGGGCAGTGACTGCTCCAGACCCTTCATCCCTACCAGATCAAGCGCATGTTCAATGGCATCATCATCGTTGATTCCATCCAGATCGCCAAATCCCACATTCTCACGTAAGGGCCGCTCATATCGTATATAATCCTGGAAAATCGCAGAACACCTCTCGTACAACGACGCGCGGGAATACTCACTGATATCCCTGCCGTTAATGAGAATCGACCCGGAAGTGGGCTCGTAGACACGTAAAATCAGTTTCGCGATAGTTGATTTACCTGCACCATTGAGTCCAACAAGAGCCGAACATTGACCGGCGGGAAGATCAAAAGAGACACCATGAAGAATTTCCTTGCCATCGGTGGAACCAGGATAGGCAAATCTTACGTTTCGGAAAGAAACGGTCACCGGCGTTCCATCCTCGAGTTTCTCGCCGCCAGAGCGGATCACAGCCGGCTCAGTGTCCATGAGATGAACCCAATTGCCGGCGTAAAGCAGACTCTGATAAATGCTGGAGGCCGAAACCAAAATAAGTAATACCGATTGCCCGAATGACCCTGTCGCACTGATATAACCGGCCAGCTGCCCGACATCACCTGTATGCATAGCCTGAATCGCACCCACGGCGACCGCCCCGATATTGGCCAGAGTCGTAAGAATCCCCAAGCCAAGCGCAATCCACAGATAGATACGTGACATAGCGAGATCCTGTTTGAGAAAACCACCGATAAGCGTCTTATAACGCCCTGACAACAAACCACCCAGACCAAACAGATGGACTTCCTTGGCTGCATTATCCGATGTCAGAATCGAACGATAATAGTCCGACAAGCGTTGTTCCCCTGCCCGCTGGTAATCGATATTGTACTGTTTGGAACTGGCCATCAATGTGCCGATGGTACCTGGAATAGGCGCCAGCAGAAGGAAAAAGGCCACCCATTTGTTCCATGAAACCAGTAAAGAGAATACGGATACAATAGTGAGGAACGACTGTAGAAAATCACGTGCACTATCAAATATAGTGAAGATATGTCCGCCCGTATCTCCTCCGGCCCGCTGTATACGATCGAAGGTCTCCGCATCCTCGAACTGCTGCGTTTCGAGCGTAGTGAGCTTATCGACGATACTGCAATTAGCGCAGTATGATAGTTTTTCTCGAATTGAGTCGGATAGATATTTAATGATGTTCTCGGCAACGAACATTCCCAGTAGGACCACAGCGAAAAGTACCGTTGAATCGACAACCTTCGGCAGCAAACCTGTACCCACGGAATTCACGATCTGTGTTGTGGCCAAAATCTGTAGGGGCGACAGCAGGGACCGCACCACAGTAAGAACGAGAAGGACAATGACGGATATCGGTGCCACTGCCATCAATAGCCGTGATGACTTCCGCAATGTCGTCAGAGACGAGATGCGAGAACGACCCTTTGCCGAAGGCTTATCATTCCTCGTATTATCATCAATCGACATGCTGCTCCTCTTCGAGTCGGTTCAATAGATGCGATATGGCCAATTCTACGAATCAGCCAATAACCATCTTTTTCGAATTGTCCACCTGACCCATATATGCGATTGACGTGCAACAGTCACGTGCTTGAGCTGAAGGTTTGGTGTCAGGTATATCGATTTTCCCAACCTGCTCGGACAACAAATGCCTGTAATAAGCTATGCCTGATTTTACCCGTTGCAAATAGTGATCATTACTCTGATCATTCTTGCTACCGGTACTCAATAATATATATGCGGAAAGCCATTCACGATTCACCCGTTCAAGTATGAAGTCGAAGGAGAACAGCAATAAATAATTAATCGGCTGAATGGCGGATGGAGGCATAAAAACAGAAACAATCAACCGATTAATCAGTCAACAATGACCAAAACGAATCTCACTTGCTGCTGTCGACCTCTTCATCGTCTTTTGCAGGCAACGGCAGATAGGTGTGATGCCGTCTGATGGCACCAGGCACTTTCCAATCGAAACGTACCGAAAGCACACGTAAAATGACCACAAAGGCAACGATGGCGATATCGAACGTCACTTCAAGACTGAATGGAATGTGCCCGCCTTGATAGGCACGGGTGACGAATACCGTGAGCACGCTGCCGATCAACGCCGGGACCGCATACCAATGGCTGTCGCGGATGACCGACGGCACATCGTTGATCAGGATGTCTCGAATGAGGCCTCCCCCGATGGCCGTAATCAGTCCCATGAAAACGGCCGTCATACCGGACGTATGGTAAATCAACGCCTTTTGCGTGCCGTTGACCGCGTAGAGACCAAGCGCCAGCGCGTCAAGAGCGACCATAATCCATTTGAGTCGGTCGACTTCCGGGTAAATGATGGCGACCGTGACACTGGCAATCAGGCAAGTGACGACAAGCCCTTTGTCAGAGACACCGACCGGCGGAAATATACCCAGCAATACGTCACGGATAATGCCGCCTCCAAGACCCGTGAGCCAGACCGTCATGAGGATGGCGATGAAATCGTATTTTTTCTTTACGGCGCAGAGCCCGCCCAACAAGCCGCAGCAGAAGGTCGCGATATATTCGATGGCCCAGAAAAAGACGTTACTTTCCAGCGCCAATTGCATACCGCACATCCTTCATATATTCGTATGGATAGTTGAAACAATATACCAAGCAACGCACAAACTATCGTCAAAAACATATTCTATTTCGTAATACAGAAATTATACGAGACAATTCTTGTTTAACGCGATTAACAAATCGATTAACAAATTAAAACCGCTCAACTTTTGCAGAATATAAATAAACGGCCTGCGACATCTCCCAAAACTTTAGGAAATGCTACAGGCCGTCTGAAAACTAAACGTCAGTTAAGCGAAAAGCTTTCGTTCAGCAGACCTTCCACATCCAGTCATGAGGATCGGCGATCTCACCCATCTGGATGCCAAGCAGTTCGTCGCGAAGCTTCAGCGTCAAGTCGCCGGACTTGCCGCCGTTGACCGGAACGTCGAACTTCTCGGACTTGAAGCGACCGATAGGCGTGATGATTGCAGCGGTGCCGCAGGCGAAGACCTCGGTGACCTCGCCGGACTTGATGTCCTCGAGCAGGTCGTCGAGCTTGATCATGGTCTCGACCACATCGTGGCCCTTGTCCTGTGCAAGCTGGATGAGCGAGCGACGGGTGACGCCAGGCAGAATGTTGCCGGTCAGCGACGGGGTCTCCAAGTGGCCGTCCTTGTGGACGGTGAACATGTTCATGCCGCCGAGTTCCTCAAGGTAGGTCTTGGTGGCCGCGTCGACGAAGCAGACCTGCTCGCAGCCGTGGTCGGCGCCGCGGTACTCGCCCAGAAGCGAAGCGGCATAGTTGCCGCCGCACTTGGCGAAGCCGGTGCCGCCGGGGCCGGTACGGAACCACTTGTCCTCCACCCAGATGCTCACCGGCTTGACGCCGCCCGGGAAGTACGGGCCGGAAGGCGAGGCAATGACGCAATAGTCGACGGTCTGAGGTGCACGCACACCGAGGAACGCCTCGGAGGCGAACATGAACGGACGCATGTAAAGCGTGTATTCGCGACGGGTCGGGACCCAGTTGACATCGCGCTTGACCAGAGCGGCGACGGAACCCAGGAAATCATCCTTGGAAAGTTCAGGCAGATACAGACGCTTGGCGGAATTGGCGAAACGCTCGGCGTTCGCGTCCGGACGGAACAGCCAGGTGCTACCGTCGGCGTGACGATAGGCCTTGAGACCCTCGAAGCACTCCTGTGCATAATGCAGGACGGAGGCACCGGGGCTCATGGCAAGCGGGCCATAAGGCTCGACTCGGCGATCGCCCCAGCCGCTGTCCTTATGCCAGACCATGTGGGTCATATTGTCGCTGAAGAGCTGGCCGAATGCCGGCTTGTCAATCAGCTTTGCGCGCTCGGCGTCGGAAGCTGGATTCGGGTTGTCGAGAACCTTGAACGGTTCCGTAAGTTTCGACAACGCCGCTGGATCATGATGGGATTGCTCAGTCATATATGCACTTCTTCTTTACTTCAGTCGCCGTAGCGGCCAGAATTGTGGTTTGCCTTGCGCTTGTGGCGCCGGGTTATGTTGCTACTCTCGCACATAGACGGTTATATATGGTGAAATCGTTCACATTATGAAAAAATTTCGGTGTGAGGGTTCACAATGCAATGCTCGATATCGAAAAAATCCGTACCAGCCGCAAAATACGGCCAGTACGGATTTGAACAATCAACGTCACCTTATCGGAGACGCCAATACGTCAGATGCGTCGATCGAAGTGAACTCACTTCTTGTCGGCATCGGCATCCGCATCATCGGAGGCTGCGGCATCAGCATCGCCTTCGGCGGCTGCGCCTTCCTCACCTTCGACACCGGCGGCGGCAGCAGCGGCATCCTCAGCGGAGACCGCAGTGGTGGCGGTGGCGTCCTCAGGAATCTCGACGGAGACGACGGACTCTTCAGGATCGGTGTTGACGAACTCGACGCCCTTCGGCAGGTCGAGATCCTTGGCGAAGACCTTCTCACCATCCTGCAGGCCATCGACGTTGACATCGATACGCTCGGGCAGCTGGTCGACGCTGGCGCGCACGCGGAGCTGCTGGATATCGACGAACGCGACAGCCGCGCCCTTCGGGGTGCCAACGGCGAAGACCGGGACCTCGACCTCGATCTTCTCGCCGGCCTTGACCTCGTAGAAGTCGATATGCTCGACGATACGCTTGACGGGATTACGCTGGACGTCCTTGACGACGGCCATCTTGGACTTGTCGCCGCACTTGATGGTAAACAGCGCGTTCGTACGACGCAGGGCCAGCGTGGTCTCACGCATGGGAAGCTTGACGAAAACGGGATCGTTGCCGCCGGCATAGATGGTGGCCGGAATCTGCTTGGCCACGCGCATGCGGCGGGCAGCGCCCTTGCCGAACTCGTTGCGGATTTCGCCCTCGATGGAAATGGTGTTTGCCATAGTCTAATCTCCTTGAGATTGTTGATATTATGCACTGCGTTGTCTCGGTGCACCGACGCGCCGAAATTGCAGTCTCAAAGAGACCCAAAAGATTCAGCCCAGTCGATAACGGGAATCGCTTCCCCTCGCCAAAGCGCGACAGATATAAAACCTGCCGAAACAACGTTTTTATTATACCGTTGAAGCAGACATCCGCTGAATGCAATGAAAAATAAATTTGTGAACCTATCCTTTTATAATCTGTATCATCACCATGCCGAGAAAGATTGGAGCCCGTTATGGTTCAGCGAAGTAAAGCCAGAACGTTGGCCGTCGGTCTTTTTTGCGGTGGCTTGGCAGTAGCAGGAAGTCTTTATGCCGCCGCCGATTATCTGTTCCGTTTTGTGCTCGAGCCCGGATCAAAACGTTCGCTGTTCAAAAGCAACCGTCCGAACACCACTCTTGCCGCCCGCCAGCCCCATCACGACGCCAAGGAAGAGGCCGAGGCCGCACGCTGGTTCGACAACGCCAAGCGCCCGGTGGCATTGAAGGCATCCGACGGCACGCAACTGCACGGCTGGATGCTCGACCCGGACTGTGCCAATCCTCCACACCATCTCTACGCCATCTGCTGTCACGGATTCTCAGGAGAACCCAAGGAAATGGCGAAATACGCACATCGTTTCGCAGGCCTCGGCTTTACTGTGCTTACGCCTGCCAACCGTTGCCACGAACTGAGCAACGGCAAATATATCGGCATGGGCGCGTTGGAACACCGCGACCTCTTGCAATGGATCGAAACCATCGTGGCCAATGACCCGAAAGCGCAGATCCTGCTGGACGGCAATTCCATGGGAGCGGCGACGGTGATGCTCACCGCAGGCGACCCGAATCTGCCGAAAAATGTCAAAGCCGCCATAGCCGATTGTGGCTATACCAGCCTTGAAGACCAGTTTTTGTATAGCGCCAGACATTTGTACCATGCCCCGGCATTCCTGGCCCACCCGGCGATTGACATCATGAGTTCCATCGCGCGACGCCGTGCCGGTTATGATTTCAATGAGGCTTCGTGCGTCGAAGCGCTACGTCATACAACGATTCCCATGCTTTTCATCCACGGCTCCGCCGACGACTTCGTCAATCCAGCAAGTCTCGACCGCAATTTCCGCGCCTGTGCCAGTCCGATAAAGCAGAAACTGATGATTCCCGGAGCCGCACACGCGATGTCCGCCTCCACAGACCCCAAACGCTATTGGAAAACCGTAACGGCGTTCGTGAGTGAAATATTTCATCTGACCAGGCCAAAAGGTGTATCAGGATATATCGTTTTTAACTGATAGCACAATCACGAATTGGCCTATTCGCAAAATCAGAAAGGAACAGTATTCATCGATTTATAGTGCGATTCCGCAACATGGCTATCTACGGCTTGCTGTTTTCGGGACGTAATTTGCAGACATAACGATGGCTCTTGTTCCCTGCGACACTTGACCTCCCTTACGCTACCGTAAGGTGACGAAACGTGGCAAACCCTATAGAATTGGCTTTATTGCTTGAATACAACACCGCTACAGAAGGTCGAGGAGTGTACACGTGTCAGTCATCAACTCACTGAAAAAGGAAACGCTGAAGCTGAGTCAGAAGGCCTTCCATCTGGGAAGTGGTTTTGAGCACCCTGTCAATAACGAAGACCCGGAAACCCCGGATTTCAACGACGACCGCCATCTCGCCACCGTCAAGCCAGTTGATTATTCGACATTGCCGCACAGCCACGAATGGGGCCCCGGCTACCCCACCAAACTCTTCGTCGACGACAAGACCGGTCTTTTGACCGTCACCACTCCCGGCAACCCACCTATTGATGATGACATGTCAATCTACGACCTTTATGTCGAGCGCGCGGAACGCATGGGTGACGATCCGCTCTATACCTTCAAGGTCGACAACCAGTGGGTCACCAAAACCGCGAACGAATTCCTCGCCGACGTTCGTAGCGTGGCGAAAGGTTTGATGCATTACGGGTTGGACAAGGGCGACGGCGTCTCCTTCATGTCCCACACCTCCTACGAATGGGACGTTGTGGACGCCGCCGTCATGGCAGTGGGCGGCGTGCTCGCAACCATTTACGACACCGATTCCGCCGAACAGATTCGCAATATCGTCAACAACTCCGATTCCCGCCTGCTCATCGTCGAGACCAACGACATGCGCGAGAAGGCCGACGGTGCCGTCGAGGACTGCCCGACCCTTGAGAAGATTTATACACTCGAAGCCGGTGCACTCGAAGAACTGCGCGACTACGGCAAGTCAGTGACCGATGAAACGTTGGACGCGCGCATTGATTCCATCAAAAAGACCGACCTTTGCTCCATCGTCTACACCTCCGGGTCAACGGCAGCTCCAAAGGGTGTCGAGATGACACATGAGCACTACTGCACCACGGCTTTGAACCTGCGCGACTACATGCCCGGTCTGCTCCATCAAAAAGACAAGTCCGTCCTGCTCTTCCTGCCTCAGGCACACACCTTCGCCCGCGCCGTCAACTACATCGTGGTCGCCAGCGACCTGCGTATCTATATCGCCGGCGGCATCAAGACGCTGATCAGCGATCTGCAGGTCGCCAAACCCGTCGTCACCATCCTCGTGCCCCGCGTGTGGGAGAAGGTCTACAACGCCGCCTCACAGAAAGCCGGAAACGGCGCCAAGGGCGTGGCATTCGCCGCAGCCGTGGTCGCCGCCCAGGAATACGAAAAGGAAATGAGCGAGAACGGCAAGGCCAGCCTAGCCACCCGTGCCCGCCGTGCCGCCTTCGATCCGATTGTTTACAAGTCCCTGCGCGAGGTGCTCGGCGGACGGGCCGAATGGTTCGTCGCCGGTGGAGCGCCCCTCGATCCGGAGCTGCTCGCTTTCTTCCGCGGTGCCGATATTCCGGCTTATGAAGGCTACGGTCTGACCGAAACCACCGCGCCCTGCGCGTTCAACCCGAAGGGAACACCGTTCCACGAAGGCTCCGTTGGCGTGCCCTACCCCGGCTTCTCGATCCGTCTTGCCGAAGATGGCGAGATTCAGGTCAAAGGCACCTGCGTTTTCCACCGCTACCACAAGAACGACGAGGCCACCGAGCTCGCCTTCACTCCAGACGGCTGGTACGCCACCGGCGATCTCGGCCGCATCAGCGACGACGGATTCCTTTATATCACCGGTCGCAAGAAGGATCTCATCATCACCGCCGGCGGCAAAAACGTCGCCCCAGGCCCGATCGAAGAAATCATCCAGCGCTGTCCGTTCGTCTCGCAGGCTTTGGTGCTCGGCGACAAGCGTCCGTTCATCTCCGCGCTTATCACTTTGGACGAGCCCTCGCTGCGCCAGTGGCTTGACGCCGCCGGCCTCGACCAAGACATGCCTATAGAAGATGCCTGTAAGAACGCCGTGGTCCGTGCCGAGGTGCAGAAGTGGGTCGACAAGGCCAACGAAGGCGTCTCTAGGGCGGAGTCCGTGCGCAAGTTCATCTTGCTTCCCGAGGAATTCAGCCAGGAAAACGGCATGCTGACCGCGTCGATGAAGGTGAAGCGTCCAGTGGTCATCAGACACTATGCCAACCTGCTCAACACGCAGATGTACACGAAGAAGAAGTAGTTTCCTGCTTTCTTGTTTCAGCGCTGCTTTCTTTGGCGCTGGTAAAGCACAGATACGTTATCGTAATATGCGCTTTACCAGCGCCAAACTGTTATGTAACCAATCGATAGCCCGCTTTCCCACTTTAATGTCGGGAAACGGCATCTAAACACTCGTAAAAGTCCGTTTACCAACAACAAAATGTAGATTTTTAGATACAGATGAGACTTAGTGCCGGGAAACAGCACCTAGTACGTTCTCACAGTCCGTTGACCAGCACAAAAATACGTAGTATCAATTCTTGCGATGCCAGTTGAACTTGTTGATACCATGCTTCTTGTTGTAGCGGTCTATCATTTCACGCTGACTTGCTTCGGGGCCGAAGTTCTCATCGGTATATTTCTTCAGCTCGGCTTCGCGGTAGAGTTCACTGTCTTTTTCGCTCATACCAGGTTCCGGCTTTGCCATATTCGACCACACACCCATGAAAGCGTCAAAAAGCGTTGCGACGATGACGATGGCATACCAATAGCCTTGATGATTGACCAGATAAGCGGTAACCAACAAAACAACACAATATATCAGGATATTGGCTATTACCTTACCCCAATTATGAGAAGCCCAAGTACGTTCACGTTTGCTGACCGCTGTCTGGACGGCAGCTTCTGGAATAGCAGCGATAAGACCACCGACGATGGTGACTTCCAGCATGTCGGAAACAGGCGCATCAAGACGCAACAACAGACATAACAGCCATGTCAATACGACAGCCATCACCATTTCAATCATATTGATGATAGCCACGCCGGTCAGCTGATCTTTAAACGGGATATAGTCCCAAGTGCTTCTGTCATTGGAATCGTAGGCAGGCTTATTTTCTGCACTTTCATTGTTGAAATCGGAACCATAAGTCTGATATTCCTGATTCACATCGTCACTTGCAGGGACTTCCTCATCCCCTGTGGAATCAACCTTCTCCTCCTCTTGTGCCATGTCGTAAGCCTTCCCCTAGCGATGACATTCAACAGCCCTGTCTATTCACAATCGAATAGCTCAAACACTACCATAAAAAAACTTTGCTCAACAGACATTCCCACACTTGTTGAGTTCGATTACCGCGACTGTTCGTTTTTGACACCGCCTTTGGCAAGTTATGTTGAATGTATGCCTTTCCCTCGTTAACGGTCTGGAAGTGAAACCCGGATGTCCTCAAGTTCTATTGGGCCCGGCTTCCGCGCTTTTCAACCTACCAGCAAATCTTGGAGAATCATAAAACCTTGAAATCTTGAAATCTTGAAAATCTTGATATCAAGGTTTTCGGTTTGCTTGCGATTGATGTTATATTGGACGTTACAGGTTGAAATACATATTTTGCAGGAACATGGAAGGGAGGCAATGATATGAGTTATTTATCCGAGGGAGGGCATCTGGTCATTGACGACAGCAATATCGATGCCTTCATCGCCATGGACCAGTCCGACGAGAAATTCCCCATCGGAGACGATTTCCATTCGCATCTGGTTACAAATTTTGACGACTGGGTGGAGAAAATGCGCAAGATGGGTTGGAAACCGGATGGCGAGAATAAGAAGTGAGGCGTGACAATGATTCAATACGAATTGCTTCCATTTTCAGACTTAATTGAAGCAGATGGCCAAGTAAAACAAGGCTGGAAATATCAACTTGTATACGAAGCTCTGCAACGATTCGAATGCAAGAAATCCTCGTCGGTGCAGACCTTTATTTCGCAAAAGGTACAGGCAATTGAAGAATCGAATGAGGGCCGTACCTATCTGTTGACATGCACTGGAGAAAACGGAACCGTCGAAGTAGCGGGATTCTTCGAGTTGTGCCTGACCAGCATCGATTTCGGCAAGATGTCTGGCAAGAAGCAGAAACAGTTCAAGGGACCGTACACGCATTTGCGCGACAACCATGCCGGCGGCTACTGCATCGGCGAACTAGGAAGATCAGACAAATACAGCAACAACGAATTGCCAGGCAAAGTCATTCTCAAAGAAGCACGCTCGTTGATCGGCCGTTCGCAGAACGTGGTCGGCGGACGCTACGCCTTGATTGACGCCAGGCGTGAAGTCTTCGAGAATCTCTATCGTCCGGCAGGCTTCAAGGAAGTCGCCACCACCAACGTCCCTACCGAAGGTAACATGGACATCGTCGTCGGCGTTGCCAAGGTATCAGCCTGGGAATAGGCAGATACCTTAAATTATAAAAATTGAGATATCAAAATCCTCGTCAACTTCTCATAGAGCTGACGAGGATTCAGTGTTAATCACAAACTTCAAAGCAAATTCAGAACCCTAATCGTTCCAGCTGCTTGGGGTCGGACTGCCAGCCTTTGGCGACCTTGACGTGGAGGTCGAGTTTGGACTTTTGGCCGACGATGCGGTTGACCGCCGTGCGCAGGCGCTTCTTGACCTGCACCAGATGTTCGGCACGGTGACCGATGATGATGGGCTTTGGGGAGTCGCGTTCGACGTAGATGGAGACCATGACGTGCGCCTTTCCGTCCTCGGTTTAAGAGTGACAAGTTTTGAACATCTATTTTCTAACCGAGAACCCCAATTGCTAAAAGTACCTGCTATTTATTCTCTCAACTAACGTATAGGAGACACATTTATAAGATGAAACATTGATAATTGAAAAACGTGGACAGTCTTGTTTATTTATTTTCAAGATTTAAATATTCTTTCCACAAATTGCGGCCTGCCACAGCATTATGAATCCCGGCGCTAGAGATATCATGTAACGAAGAAAGCAACACCCCTCCGTCAACCGTCATCGGTTTATGGATTTCCTTCAATCTTGGCAATATGTCAAAATCAGCAATCGTATTAGGTGTTCCAGGACTGCTCAACATCTGCAACATACCATCTGACTGTGTAATAAATTCAGAAATCTGTTCTGGATAGTCAGATGGATTGGCTCCAATCCACATCTCGATGTTATTGCGATTCAAAAGTTGCTTCATACTTATCAAATTCCCGATATTGAGGGTTTCACTATGTTGCACAATGATTCGTCGAGGATGGAATGGGACCAGCTTTCTGACCCATTGCAACATATCAGAAACCATGAGGTGCACCTCAAGTCTGTCTGCAAACACCTTTAATTCTTTGAGAACCCCCGGGTCGACACCAACAGACAGAGGATAACTTTCATCAATAAAATCAATATGAATCCATGCTCCAGAATCGTATAAATCCTTGGCATAGGAAATTCGCTTTTTGCTCGGCGCAGCAAGTATGCTTCCTGATATGGTAAGTGGGGCTTGAGATATGATGCGAGACAGCACTTCACTCATTCCGATCTAATCCTCTCCATTTCGAAGCAATACGATATCTTTCGATTACTTCATCAGAATGACTCACAGCCACTGAACGAGGCGAAGCCAGAACCGTCCTTTTCGGCTTCCATTGATTACGCACTTCCGTAACCTTTTCCTCGCGGAGCACTGCCGCTGCCTGTATAGCAGCTCCTCGGGCCACAGCCTGCTCAACGTCAGTTCCACAAATATCCTGTCCCATGAAATCCGCAAGCGCCTGCAAAAAAGCAGGCGAATGCATGGCTCCGCCCGTTGCAATTATTGTGCCGTCAAGTTGGGCACCTGCATCAATCATGGCACGCCTACCAGAATCCATTCCCATTGCAATGCCTTCGACAAGAGACAACGCCAGAGACTCCCGAGTGGTATCGCTGGTCAGTCCACTGATAGAAGCCGTTGCCAGTGGAAGATTGGGAGTACGTTCCCCATTTAGATAAGCGACAAAAATCGGACGCTCGGCATTGGTAGGTGCATTTGAAGCAAGGACGTTAAGCTCTTCTAAGCCAACTCCTAGCCATGAAGCTACAATACTGAACACCTGCGCACAATTGAGTACACATGTCAGCGGCAACCATCCTCCCGCAGCATCCGCAACACCATTTACCAAACCTGTATCATCGTAAATAGGCTTCTGAGAAACAGTAAAGGTTACACCCGAAGTACCCAATGAGAGTGCCAAATCACCGGGCAGGATACCCAATCCCAACGAAGAAACCTCTTGATCTCCACCACCGGGCCCAATTTTGATACCCGAACGTAGCCCAAGCTCTTTGGCAGGTTGATCCAACAAGACTCCCGCAGACTCTTCTGGCCCTAGCACTTCAGGAAGGTTTATATCTTCAAGTTGAGGCCCGTCCCCATCCACCGCCATATTGAAGACTTCGGGAAGATAACGGCTATTGAAAGAATCATAATAGCCAGTATTTGAGGCATCGGAACGATCTGTGGTGTAACGTCCTGTCAACCTGAACGTCAGATAGTCGTGTGGCAACATGACGGTCTTGACACGTTTCCAGATTTCAGGTTCTTCTCGAGCCATATACGCGACTTTTGAGGCCGTAAAAGCCGCCGTCGGCAACGAACCGACAAGATGGATCCATTCTTCTTTTCCGATAGAACGAATAAGATCGTCATTCTGTGGCGAAGTCGTGGTATCGTTCCACAACTTCACCTTCCTGATAACCGTATCGTTCTCATCCAACATCACCAATCCGTGACATTGAGCCGAAATCGAAATCGCGAATACATCATTTGCACAATATCCTTCTTGCAATCCGTCAATTGCCTGGTGGGTTGCCTTGACGAGCGCATCCCACCAATCAGAAGCATATTGTTCGCTTTTCGGAGGTTTGGTCGAAGGATGAGGCGATTTTCCATGGCCCACAAGTTTGCCATCAAAGGCATCACGCAATTCAACCTTGCATGATTGTGTGGAGGAATCGACCCCCATGACCAGTGTTGCCATATTATCCTCCTTTCGTTGTTCCACCGACTCATCTTCGATGGAACAACGAAACTCTCCAATTAACCTTCTCTGACATGAATCAGACAGAACGCGATAACTTACCGACCAAACCAGCCGGATGCCGGGAAGCGATGTCCTTGGCGTTTTCACCACGTCTCAGATGAATAGCCAAGGCCAAGGCATCACCCCAAGCGGCTTGCGCCAACGAGGTTCCCATACCGATATAACCCTCAGGGTCAGCATCCGTATGGGGCAATGCCTGGACCATAGTCGCCATATTGGCCAACGGTGATTCAGGTGATTGCGTTACAGCGACGACTTTGGCACCGGCGTCAAGCGACAGTTTCACAAAATCATTCACTTCATCGGTCACACCGCCTTTGCTCACCGCAATAATCACGTCACCGCTTTTTACCGCCCCGACAGACCCATGAAGAGCCAAATCGGAGTTGAGATAAAAAGCAGGCGCACCACACAGCGCAAGAACATGAGCCATTCGAGAAGCGATCGCACCGGAATTACCTACAGCAGTGGTAAGCACGGTCTGAGCGGAAGAGACCATATCCACCACCTTCTCAAAGCTGTCATCAAAGACACCTTCAAGATCGGCGACGGCCTTCGACTCTCCTCGAATGAGATTCTTGATTTCTGCTATATCGTTATCGTGATTATTTTCAGCCATCACGCGCCTTCCTTGTCTTCGGTCCAAGCGAGTTTCCTCAATGACGACTCTGAAACCGAACCAACTGGAAGAGGACCTGCAAGGACCTTACCCTCACCCAGAACGATGACTTCATCAGAAACATCGAGGATTTCCTCTTCCTCGGAAGAAACCATGACAACAGTCATGCCTTTCTCATGGGCCAAGGAACGCAAAATGGTATGAATCTCCTCCTTGGCGCCGATATCGACGCCTTTGCTCGGTTCATCAAGCAAGAGGATGTTAGGCCGTTGAGCCAAGGTTCTGGCCAACAGTACCTTTTGCTGATTGCCACCGGAAAGCGACTCAACAGGATTTTCGGGACTTCCCTTGAGCCCAAGCTCATCGAGAATGCTCCCTGTATCCTTTTTCATTTTGTCCTTGTTGAGGAAGCCGCTTTTTTCGTATCGCTTCAAGACGGGAAGACCAACATTCTGATAGCTGTTCATCAGTGGAACAATGCCGTCTTTTTTCCGTTCTTCCGTCAGGAATGCGACGCCACGCTTCATGGCATCTTTGGGAACCTTGGGAGCGTAGTTATCACCGTTTACGGTAATCTTCCCCGCCTCCGCCGGTGCCACACCTGCTATGGCTCTGAGGGTCTCACTCTTGCCGGCCCCTCCGAGGCCATAGATTCCGAGGATCCTTCCCGATTTTGCCTTGAAACTGATATCGCGAAGCACTCCTCCCCTGATGTGATCGACTTCCAGAGTGACTTTCCCGGAATCTTTAGCAGTGGTGCTTTCCCTGCTTTGGGTCCCTTTGGAATTGGAATAATCCGCGCCGGCGATTGCGGTGACAACAGCATCACGATCAACCGTGGCAGTAGAGGCATCGATGACCACACGACCATTCATCAAAGCCACAATCCTGTCGGCAACCTGATAGAGCTCATCAAGCTTGTGATTGACGATGAGGATACCGATATTCTGCTTTTTCGCCAGTTGCTTCAGATAATCCATCAACGCAGTCACCTGATCGCCTTCAAGCGAAGTCGTCGGCTCATCAAGCAGCAAGTACTTGGTGTTCTTGCTGCAGGCGATGGCGATCTCCAACAATTGTCGGGTAGCCACCGAGTACGAACCGACCAGATGCTCCACGTCGACATCAAGCCCGAAGCCCTGGATGATCTTCTTCGCCTGATCACTCATGGCTTTCTTGCGCAGCATACCAGCCCGACTACGCTGCTCCCTGCCAAGCCACATGTTTTGAGCGACAGTCAGATTCGGCATCAGCGACAACTCTTGATAGACGGTGGAAATTCCGTTTTCAATCGCTTCCGAAGGACTGGCAAACGAAATTTCCTTACCATCAAGTTTGAGTGTGCCACCACTTTGCTTATGGGCACCGGAAAGGACTCTTAGGAATGTGGATTTCCCGGCACCGTTGTGCCCGACGAGACCGATGATCTCACCAGGGTGCAGTGTCAGAGACACGCCTCGGAGGACCGGGACACCCACGAAATCCTTTTCGATTCCAATTGCTTGATAGCATTGAGTTTCTTTGGAATCCATGGAAGACTCCCTTCCACTATTTTCCGACATACCTCAGCCTACCTGTCCTGGCTGTGGCTTCTGGCCTGCAGTGAATTCCTTAAGAGGACGAAGAATCTGAGGAGGAACCTTGCCAGACTTCTTATAGTTAACAATCTGGTTGACCACACGGCGGGCATAATCCTCAGGTTCCTGAGCGACACAACCTTGATACTTGCCGGTGAGGGCGATATCAGCAGCGCAGAAGCCATAAACCTTGATGTCCTTGCCAGATGCGTTGACCGCTTCGAGAGCACCTTGAAGGTTGGGGCCGGAAGAAGCGAAGATGACATTGAGATCAGGATTGCCCTGCAGCATATCGGTGGTGACGTCCAAAGCATCGGTAATCTTCACGTTGCCATCGACCTTGGCGACGACCTTGGCGTTCTTGTCCGCATCGATCTTCTCCTTGAAGCCTCCGTCACGTTCCACGGAGACCGCCTCATCAGGTTCGGTGACGAAGCCGATGTTGAGCTTGGCGTCCTTGCCCATATCCTTCAGGACCATGTTGGCGCTGACCTCGCCGCCTTCTTTGTTATCGGCTCCAAGATACTGCTGTACGAAAGCGCCCTGGGCCTTCATAGCCTTCTGATCGACCGAGATGTTAACGGTGAACACGGGGATCTTGGCATCGTTGAATGCCTTGACGGTGGCCGCAGCAGGCTCCGACTTCACAGGATTGAGAGCCACAGCGCAGGGCTTCTTCTGGATTACGGCCTCAGCTTGGGAAAGCTGCTTGGCATCGTCGTCTTCCGCAATCAATACTTCCGTCTTCATGCCCTTTGCCTTGGCTTCTTCTTCAAAGCCCTGCTTCATAGCGACGTAATACGGGTTTGTCTGGTTTGGCATCAATACCGCAATCAGCGGGTCAGAAACATTGCATGAAGCCGGTGCCTTGAGTTCAGCACTCTCTTTTTTGGCATCCGTCACTCCGGAGTTCACTCCCGAGCACGCGACGAGCGGCATCACGAAAATCGGCGCGAGGCACAGTGTCAATAGTTTTTTGAAATTTCTGGTCATGATTTTCTTCCTTCTTATATTTACTTTCTTGTTTTACTTTCTAATGAATATTCTTACTTGTTGTCTTTTTCGGCATCAACCTTTGAGGCTTCCTCAACCAACGCCGAGGTGGCTTCAAGATGCTTCTTCCTGCCGAACGAGATACGGGACTTGTTGGTGTCGAACAACACGCCGACAAGAATGATGACACCAATAACGAGGGGCTGCCAGTAGCTGTCTACGCCGATAACGTTCATGCCATTGGAAACCTCGGCAATCAGCAAGGAACCGATGAAAGCACCGAGAATCGTTCCGACTCCACCAAAGAGGCTCACGCCTCCAACCACTGCCGAAGCGATGGAATAGAACTGTTCGTTGCCGGAACCTGCAGTAGGATAGCCGACCATCAGACGCGAAGCGGTGATGATACCGGCGAATGCAGCGCAAATACCGGAGACAACGTAGACGAAAATCGTCGTCCGAGCGATATTGATTCCCGAAAGTCTGGCGGTATCGGCGTTGCCACCGACCGCATAGACATGGACACCCGTTGCGGTGTTACTAAGCACCACACCGATTATCACAGCCGCGATGACGACCATGATGATAGGCATCGGAATGCCAAAGAGGCTGCCCCTGCCGAAGAAGGCAAACATCGGGTCGGAAACCGTCACCGATTTCGCCTGGGTCAGAATCTTAGGAATGGAGGCGGAAATACCGAACGTTGCGAACGTTACAATGAACGGAGGCATATGACCATAATGAATAACTGCACCATTGAAGAGACCGACGACGATTCCAGTGACGATTGCCAACAAAGCGGCAACCCACCAAGAAAGGCCGGAACGCATCGCCAGAGCCGCAATCATACCGGTCAAGGCGATGTTGGAACCGACAGACAGATCAATGCCACCGGTCAACAGAACGCAGGCCTGCCCCAAGGCCAGGAACGTGACGACCGATCCGTTAAGCAACAGCACCTGAAGATTGCTTGCGGTGCGGAACTCCGGAGACAGAACCCCCATAAGGACCGCGACCAGAAGCACCACGATGAGTACACCTAACTCCTGTGGCATTTTAAAACGAGATTTCATATAAGCTCCTTCGCTCGTTCTCTTAAACCGACTGTTCGAACAAAATATAATATAGATGCACTCGAATGTGAGTTCAACTAGTATTTTATGCTCATTTGAGCAAATTGTTATATCATAAATCTCAAAAGGTTGTATATAAATAAAACAACATAGATATAATCAACAGATATCTGGAGCATAATCATGGATGACAGACAACAGGAAGACAACGCATTACTTGGTGAAATCGCGAGACGTTTTTATATTTGCGACGAGACCAAATCAGAAATCGCGTCATCTTTGGAATTATCACGTTTTAAAGTAGCAAGACTCATCGCAGAAGCACGTAATAAAGGCGTTGTCAGCATCCAAATCCACGACGATTCTCCGACTTCACCTGAACTTTCCCAACATCTACGACAACATTTAGGCCTCAAACAAGTCATCATTGTGCCAAGCTCACATGATATTTCAGTGGAACGCGACCTACTCGGAGAAGCTGGAGCAAAATACCTTATGGAACATATCCACGAAGGCGAATCCATTGGCTTTTCATGGGGTAGAACCTTGCTACCAATCGCCCGACATATCTCCAATCTGCCGAGGGCCACTTTTGTGCAATTGACAGGAGTGGTCGGCAACGACCCCTCACAATCTCCGATAGCGATTCTTAATCAAATGACAATTGGTTCAGGTTCCTCTGCCAAAGCACTTTTCGCTCCACTATTTTCGCCCACCTCAACATCAGCCATGGTAACAAAGATGGAACCAGCTGTCGCAGAAACCCTTTCTTATTATTCAAAGCTTGACATGGCTTTTTTGTCAATAGGATCTTGGAACCCCAGAGTGACACAACTTGAGCAACATATTTCTCCGGAAGATGCAGAGAAACTCAACAAAATGGGAGCTATCGCGGAATGTGGGGGAATGTTCTTTGACGAGTTTGGTAATTATCTAAATCTGCCAATCAACGAACGCAGAATATCAATAAATGTTGAGGAATTACGCAATACACCAATCGTTGTTTTTTTGGCGGGCGGCAAAGAGAAATCAAATGCAATCAGGGCAATTTGCCTTTCCGGCCTGGCAACATGTCTCATTACCACCGACACCGTCGCCCAGATATTGCTCAAAGAGCCGCCAATCCACAAAAATCCACAAACTGATTAAGTAATCTACCTCAATATAATGCCACTTACTCTTAGAACCCCAAACGCTCCAGCTGCTTGGGGTCGGACTGCCAGCCTTTGGCGACCTTGACGTGGAGGTCGAGCTTGGACTTTTGGCCTACGATGCGGTTGACGGCGGTGCGCAGGCGCTTCTTGACCTGGACCAGGTGCTCGGCGCGGTGGCCGATGATGATGGGCTTCTGGGAGTCGCGTTCGACATAGATGGAGACCATGACGTGCGCCTTGCCGTCCTCGGTTTCGGGATTGTCGGATTCACCAGGCCGGTCGATGGAGTCCACAACCACGGCCAGCGAATGCGGCAGCTCGTCATCCAATTCTTCAAGGAACGCGCCACGTACCAATTCGGCGATGGTGTCCTCCGGCTTTTCCTCGGTGATCTGGTCATCGGGATACATCTGCGGGCCCTCGGGCATGTTCTCGATGAGCACACGCTTGACCTCGGCGACATTATCGCGCTCCAGCGCACTGACCGGAACCACATCGGTGAAGTCGGCGAATTGGCTGATCTCGATGAGCTTGGCCATCAGCTCCTGACGGTTGAGCTCGTCGATTTTAGTGACAATGGCGATCAGCGGCACTTTCCAGACGAACTTGCCCTGCTCGTGGTCACTTTTCTGCTTGTTGTTTTGTGAACCATTGCCGTTTTTGCCGCTATCAACTTTGCGAGCGAACTCGCTGCGCAGACGGCTCAAGATACGCTTGTCCCCCGGCCCGATCTCCTGATCGGCAGGCAGCAGGAATGCGATCTCGTCCACGTCACTCAGCGATTCGTCCACCACGTCGTTGAGACGCTGGCCAAGCAGCGTGCGAGGACGATGGATACCAGGGGTATCGACCAGTACTAGCTGGGCATTGTCGGTGGTCAGGATGCCACGAATGGCCTTACGCGTGGTCTCTGGACGCGAGGAGGCGATGGCGACCTGAGTGCCAATCAGCGAATTGATCAGCGTGGACTTCCCGACGTTCGGTCGACCGACCACGGCCACGAAGCCGGAACGGTACGGTTCTTTGCTTCCGCTCTGTTGTTCGTTGTTGTTGCTATCAGTCATGCTTTTCGTTTTCCTTTACGTCCTGATTCTTATCTCGATTAATTTCTTCGTCATCGTCTTCATCCTGCTTTTCAGCCATGTCAAGCGTTGCAGGCTCAACCACGATAGTGGAGACCTTTTTACGGCGACCAGCGGAATCGACAGCGGTCAAGCGTAGGCCTCGTGTTACCGCGCTCATACCAACAATCGGCACACGGCCAAGCAACTTGGTCAAAAGGCCATAAACGGTGTCCACATCGTCTTCGTCGATATCGACTTCAAACAATTCCTCAAGATCGGCGATAGGCGTGCGGGCGGGCATCTGCCACTTGTGGTCGCCGATCTTCTTGGGCTCGGCGTGCTGGATACGGTCGTGCTCGTCTTCCAGCTCACCTACGATCTGCTCGATGGCGTCCTCAATGGTGACCAGACCCGCGATGCCGCCGTATTCATCGACCACCACGGCCACATGCTGGCGCGTGCGCTGCATCTCGTGGAAAAGATCATCAACCGGCTTGGATTCCGGCACCAGCATTGGCTGACGGCAAATGGACTTGACCTCACGGGTTCGGGCTTCCGGATTGAAGGCTGTTGCGCGTACAGCATCCTTCAGATAGGCCATGCCGACCAAGTCATCGACATCCTCACCGATAATCGGGATACGCGAGAAGCCGGAACGCGAACAAAGTTGCAGGAAATGTTCGAGCGAGGAATCGGATTCGACGCAGATCATGTCTGTTCTGGGCACCATGATCTCGCGGGTCAACGTGTCGGAAAGCATCAAGACATTGCGCAGCATTTCTGCCACTTCCGGGTCAAAATCATCGGTTTCGACCAACCGGTCGATGGTCGCACGCCCCTGCTCTCGTTGGATTTTCTCAAGCTCCTCGTCGTCGGAAAGCTCGTCTTCCTTGTCTCTACGACGCTGTTCCTTGCCTTCTCCCGCTTTGGCGAACGGTGTCAGGACAACGGCCAGCGAAATGATGCTGGAGAATCTCATCATCACGTCGAGCGGTTTGGAGGCACCGGCGGAACGCGGACGCAGCAAAACCGACACCACCGCGACAATCAGCGCAAAAATCACACCAGTAACCAATGCGACCCAAACCGGCTCGGAAAGCAACATGACGATAATCGCGACCAAAACCCCGTCAAACACATTGCAGAAAATCCGAAAGAACGCGCAGGAACCGGCCGTGGCGTAACGGTCTACAATGAGCCGCTGCACCTTGTGGACCTTGCGGATCTGCTTGGCCTGTACGAATTTGCCAAGATCCTCATCATCGGTCTGGATCTCGATAATCCGGTTGTTGAGGCTGGCCTTGGTAACACGCGAAACGGCGGATTCGCTCGAAGCCATCATGAGCGACAGCCACACCAGCAGTGCCGCCACGATAACGAGCACAACCACGGTGGCGACGGTCAGGGTATCCATATTCTGCGTGCTTTCCTAGTCCTCAATACGATTTGCCGATTCATTACGATAGTTATTCGTCTATCAAATACTGGTATCTTCGAGCTTATTCGCAAGGCACGATAGTGCTCAAGTATTGTCAGCAAATAGAACAAAAGACAAATCCAATTCATAATTCTTGCGACAACAAACTCGCAAGTACCGTCACGATTCTTTGTTATTTCCTGAAATATGGTTTGCATCCCATTGCGCCAGCAAATCGGTGGAACCTGCCGGCAGCACAGCTTGCGGAACCGGCTCGTCACGGACTGCAAAAAACGTGAGCAAAAGCTGCCGTTGCAGAGCGAACATCTGTCGTTCCTGCTCAGGGTCGACGTGGTCATAACCCAGCAAGTGCAAGGTTCCATGAATGGCCAAAAGCATCATCTCGTCCATCGTGGAATGGCCGGCGGCCGCGGCCTGCTGCTGCGCGACCCACGGGCAGATGACGATATCGCCCAAAACACCTTCCATGATCTTGCCGTCCTCCCCGGGGCGCAGCTCATCCATCGGGAAGCTCATCACGTCGGTCGGGCCTTCGAGCTGCATCCAGCGCATGTGCAGCTGAGCGATCGGATCAGGGTCGACGAAAAGGATGGTCAGGTCGGACTGCGTGCTCACCTGCATGCGTTCCATCACCCACAAACCCAAGTCGGAAAAGAGTTTCGGGTCGATCTGCCAGACCGTCTCATTGGTGACTTCGACGCTCAACGGCGTTCCTTTCCGCTTTGGCCTGCTTCGTCTTTAAGGGATTCAGATACCGAATTAACGGTTTCGTCCAGCTTTGCTTGAGATTTTACGACACTGTCAGCATCCGTTTGCTGTTTCACTGCATTAGCGGACTTGGACATTGCACGTCCAGCCTTGCGTCCGGCTTCACCGGCAGCATGCTCAGCGTGCGCATCGTAAGCCTGCACGATCTTGCCGACCAGTTCGTGACGCACCACGTCTTTCGCGCCGAGATGAGCGAAACTAATGCCGTCGATATCGCCGAGAATCGATTCGATGGACTTGAGTCCTGAATGCGGCACAGCCAGATCAATCTGCGTGACATCACCGGTGATGACCATCTTGGTATTGAAACCAAGACGCGTCAGAAACATCTTCATCTGTTGTTCGGTGGTGTTTTGCGCCTCATCGAGGATGACGAAGGCATCGTTCAGCGTACGGCCGCGCATGTAGGCCAGCGGTGCGACCTCAATGGTGCCGTCGGTCATGTAGCGGTGCATCTGGCCGGCACCCAGCATGTCTGAAAGCGCATCATAGAGCGGCCGCAGATACGGATCGACTTTATCGTTCAACGTGCCCGGCAGATAGCCGAGGCTTTCGCCGGCTTCGACGGCCGGACGCGTGAGGATGATGCGGCTCACCCGTCCGTCTTCGAACGCACGCACGGCCTTGGCGACGGCGAGATAGGTCTTGCCAGTTCCAGCGGGGCCGATGGCAAAAGTGATGGTATTGGCATCGATGGCGCGAACGTAGAAGACTTGACCGGCGGTTTTCGCACGAACCGGCTCGCCGTTGGCGAATGCTATGACACCCGGAACATGGCGGTTTGCAGCGGAACGCTTGGCTTCATCAGCGTAGGCATCGTCATCCTGGAACAAACGAGATTGCGTCCGTGAGCCAGCGCCGGCAGCAGCGAACCCGCGCGTATACGAATGCCCGGCATAACCATGCCCGCGACCGCCATCGCCCATCAGCCCGGCCTTCTTGCCGACCTGCCGGGCCTCAAGCATCCGCCGCACGTTCATCGCGTCGGCCGGAGCCTTGTACGCCGCGTCGATGATGTTGTTCAACACGTCCGAAACCTTGTCAGCCTCGACATCATCACGCTTGTTGTAGGCGGAAATCTCGATGCGATTGCCCCGCACGAACACGTTGACCTCAGGGAAGGCATGCTGCACCTCGGCAAGAACCTTGTCGCCCGAACCCAGTACGGTCACCGGGTCGAGTTCGGTGGGAATGGTGATGACTCGTTTTGCGCTGGCCACCGCTCTCCTACTCTTCCATCGTCTCGCCGGTCAGCACATGCGCGTGCACGTGGAAGACCGACTGGCCGGCATCCTTGCCGGTGTTGAAGATGAGACGATAGGCGCCGTGAAATTCCTTATCGGCGATGGACTGGGCTGTCTCGACGATGTGGGCGAGTTCGGCAGGGTCGGCTTTGGCCAGTTCGGCTACATTCGCGTAATGCTTCTTCGGCACGATCAATACGTGCACCTTCGCTTTGGGATTGACATCCTTGAATGCGTAAGTGGTGTCGTCTTCGTACACCTTGGTGCTGGGGATCTCGCCCGCGATGATCTTGCAGAACAGGCAATCGTCGGCCATATATGCTCCTTGTGTAAGCTTTCGGGACGCGGTTGCGCCCTACTCCCCCATGCTATTAGCCCGCACGGATAATTACGCTGGTGTCACAAGGATATTTATAAATTTTCGTATTACCTTACCGGATTCAGCAGAAAAGGCCACACACGAACCTGCAAAATCACCACAAAATACAGTGATATCAAACCAAGTTTCAGGCAAACCGTCCCAGCGCCCGAGCCAGCAATGTCAAAGCCACCGGGCCGGCAGTCGAGGCACGCATGATGTTGCTGCCAAGCACGCAAACTTCCGCGCCTGCACCGGTGAACTGTTCCACTTCATCGTCGCTGATGCCGCCTTCAGGCCCTACCACAACATAAACTCTACGAGGTTTGCCATCGTCAAGACAACGCTGCTCAAGCGCGGCGACTTTCCGCTCGATGCCGTCCCAGGTCGATGTCGCGTCTTGATGCAGCACGATCACCAACTCGTGATGTACGCAGGCTCGCCGACAAATTGCCACGACCCCCTTGCTGGAAACGCAATCATCAAGAGTTGGCTTCCAAGCTCGCCGCGATTGTTCGGTTGCAGCAACCAGCGTCTGTTCCCATTTGCGGTCAGTACGTCCGGCCTTCCATTTCGAAATCGAACGGTTGGCCTGCCAAGGTACCACTTCGTCCACGCCAATCTGTGTGGCCATGTCGATGGCTTGTTCGTCGTGCCCGGTTTTCGCGAGCGCCTGCACCAGCGCAAGCCGGGTAATTGGCTGTTCTTCTGTCGTAAATTCGGATACTTTTACCAATCCGTTCTGGGTATCGGCCACTTCACAATCGATACGCAACCCGCGCCCGTCGGAAAGCTGGAGCTTCTCACCGTTCTGCAGACGCATGGCCCCCATCGCGTGCCGTTTGATGGCGGGCGGCAAGGTTATCGTCCAGCCAGCTCGCAGCTCGTCGCGGTTGACCGGCACGTCGTCGCGCTCGGCGTCAAATACGAAAAGTGGACTTGTCATAGTTCAAGGCTACCGGAAGCTCGGACGAACGGTTTCCACAGTTGCTTGAATAATTACTTTCTGCTATTTTTCCATATTTAATAAAACAAGAAATTCTCGGCAAATCTTGCGGCGACACATTGCCCATGGAGACAGGTTACATCCGCAGAATATCGTCGCGCGAATAATAAACGGCACCCGCGCGCGGATACTCGCCGGTCAGTTCCGGAATGGTGACGAAATGATAGCCCTTCTTTCTCAGTTGGGCGATGACATCCGGAACTGCGGCCACGGTATGCGGATGGATATCGTGCATCAAAACAATCGATCCGGGATCGACCTGCGACATAATTTTTCGCGTCAGGGACGATGAGGTGGCACCATTTGACCAATCGTAGGAATCCACACCGTAAACGGCAATCGCGGCACCGGTCTGCTGGCCGATATACGTGCGGCTGGCTTCGTCGGCGGCACCATGCGGCGGACGCACGAAGTTGACGGAAAATCCCGTAGCCGAACCGATGGCATTGCCGGTGTCGTCAATCTGCTGCTGCTCATGATGGTTCTGCATGATGGCCGGCAGATCCTCATGACTCCAAGTATGACTTTCCACCGGGAAGCCGGCTTGCGAGACCTGACGTGCGAGCGCCCCGCCGTCGGCCTGCACCTTCTGACCCATCTCGAAGAACGTGGCCTTCGCATTGCCAGATTTGAGGTCAAGCAATAGTTCCGGCGTCAACTTCGGGTCAGGCCCGTCGTCGAAGGTCAGAGCGACACATCGTTGCGCGTCGCAATCGACGTCCCGGGCCTTATTATGTTCGGCCACGGCTTTGTCTGCGGCAGCATAAAGCCTGTTTTCGTCTTGTTTGCAAACCGAATACGGAGCGGCTTTCGCCGCATCCTCGTTCGCCTGATCGACCGCCTTGGTCAGTTCCGCCAGCGTCGCGCTTTGGATACTGTCTTTCTCGGACTTGGCGAAACCCGCCACCCCGTCGGAAACGGCCTTGAGCTCGGTCCGTGCGACGTTGGAAGCTTCGACATCAGCGTCACGCAAGACAAGCATCGGTCTGAATGCCTTGTTCAATGCCCCAATCTGACGTTGCGACATCGCCGTCCATCCACGTTCGCGCTTGGTTTCGGCGTTGAGCTTCGGCGTCAACTGTCTGGTGGTGCACGCCATCACAGGATTGGCGGATTCCTGAGCTGCGATCTGCCTGCGTTGGTTTTGCGCGGTTTTCAAAGCGCTTTGCGCCTGTTCAAGTGTGTGGCCAGATATGGTTTCGTGGTGCGATCCGTCGTTCGTTCCCGTTTGCTTAATCAATGCGGAATCTTGCGAAATCAGCGTATCCAAATGAGAAGCGGCAAGCTTATACGAATTCCCCCATTGCACACACTGCCCCATGCCTTTGCGATAATAGGAATACGCAGGATTGAAGAAGGCCATACCCAAAACGATGACCAAAGCGACCACCAGCAATATGGCCAAGGCGACACGCATGACACGTTTCTTTCCACTGTTCCGTGACTTCCCTGCTTGCGCCATAACGTCCCCAATTTCCGGTATATCCAACGAACAAGGCCCTATTCTATCGTGTGTCCCTTAAGAATATTCGGTCAATGATGTGGACTCATCATTCGAACTTTGGTAACCGTATTCGCGGCCAAGCAGCGGGAACGGAAAATGGATTTTACCAATCAAATAAAGCCTTTCGACACACCGGCCTGCCAAACGGCGGCGGAATGGTGTATAGTTCTATCTGTTGCTTGAACGACACCTGCCCAGGTGGCGGAATGGTAGACGCGCTAGCTTGAGGTGCTAGTTCCTATAATTTTACAGGAGTACGGGTTCAACTCCCGTCCTGGGCACGAAAACTAAAAACCAGAGACCCCTTGGAAATCAAGGGGTTTCAGTGTATCTGGCCACTTTTGGCTTCTGGCTTTAGCCCAATTTGAGCACGGAAAGCACAAGAGGGACACGGTTTTTATAGCGGTTTCGTTATCAAAAGGACTATAGAGCATGCGGATCATCAATATTGAGTCGGTCGACGACGAACGGGTGGCCGCGTATGTAAGCCTTACCGAAGCGCAACTGCGCAACCGACTCGAACCCGAAAAGGGCATTTTCATCGCCGAATCTCCCAAAGTCATCGATCGGGCGCTGGCTGCAGGGCGAGAACCTGTCTCATTGCTCGTCGAGGAACCTTGGCTTGCCGGGATGGCGGATATGTTCGAACGCATTGACAGGCGCTGGGGCAAAGATATTCCGGTTTATGTAGCATCGCCTGAACAGCTCAAGAAACTGACCGGTTATCGACTGCATCGCGGGGCTTTGGCCGCGATGCGTCGCTGGAAACTGCCGACCGTGAGAGAACTTTGCAAGGATGCACGGCGGATTGCCGTCATGGAAAATATCGTCGACCACACCAACGTCGGTGCAATTATGCGTTCGGCGGCCGCACTTGATGTGGATGCCGTGTTGGTCACGCCTTCCTGTGGCGATCCGCTTTACCGTCGTGCGGCACGAGTTTCAATGGGCACCGTTTTTCAAGTACCGTGGACGCGTATCGACGCCGAAACATTGGAAAGCGATGACGAAAATAGCGACACGAAGAATTACAAGGCTTTGCAAAATCGCGCGATAACCACGTCTGATTATGTTGAAACCAATGATGTTGACGTAGCCGCTGACGGCGAAAATGGTTCGTTGAAAAACAATGTAGAAATAGACAATCGGAATGTTAAAAGCAAGCTCCGGCCAAACTTTAATTCCACTTCTCGTAACCGTCACACCAAAGAGGAAGACCGGAAATACTGGCCGGTTCAGGGGCTCAGAGAACTGAACGATCTCGGCTTCACCACCGTGGCCATGGCCTTGACCGACGATTCCATCAGTCTGGATGAACTGACGAGAAGACTCGACAATTCCCCGAATGAAACCGACCATATCGATAAGCTCGCACTGGTCTTCGGTACGGAAGGCGACGGGCTATCACATCGTACCATCGCCAACACCGATCTCACCGTCAAAATCCCCATGAGCAACGGCGTTGACAGCCTTAACGTGGCAGCTTCCAGTGCTGTCGCCTTCTATGAAACCCGCGTCAAGAATTAATTAGACGCCCAGCGGTCTCTCGGGCGTTTCGCGTCGCCTCAATCCGATACAGTATTGAACAGAAATGGTCGTGTGCAAAGATGAACTTCTCGCGGCTTTGCAGGTATCGTGAGAACGATTCATATTGCATCTGTAACTTGGGTCGGAAATCGGAAATGGCCGGCAGGAAGCGGCAATCAGGGGGTATGAAATGGCGAAGAGTCCTAAAGTACTGGCTATCGTACTGGCCGGCGGCGAAGGTACACGTCTGATGCCGTTGACGCGAGACCGTGCCAAGCCTGCGGTTCCCTTCGGGGGCGTCTATCGTCTCATCGATTTTCCGCTGAGCAATCTGGTCAATTCCGGTTATTCGCAAATTGTCGTATTGACGCAATACAAATCGCATTCGCTGGACCGTCATATCTCCAAGGTCTGGCGCTTCTCCCCACTGCTCGACGCGTACGTCTCCCCCGTCCCGGCGCAGCAACGGCTAGGCAAGCATTGGTATCTGGGTTCTGCAGACGCTGTTTACCAGACCATCAACATTATTGAAGACGAGCAGCCGGATTATGTGGTCATCGTCGGGGCGGATCACGTCTATCGCATGGACTTTGGCCAGATGCTGAAACAACATATCGAATCCGGAGCGGAATTCACCGTCGCCGGCATCCGACAACCAATCGAGGCATCCAACCAGTTCGGTGTCATCGACGTCGACCCCGATCATCCTCATATGATTCGTGGGTTCAAGGAAAAGCCGGAAACCACCGAAGGCATGCCCGGCCATCCTGACCAGATTCTCGCTTCCATGGGCAACTATATCGCCAACACCGACGCGCTCTTCGATGCCTTGGCCCGTGACGAAAAGGCCGAGGACACCAAGCACGATATGGGCGGCGACATCGCTCCCTACTTCTCAGAACGTCACGAGGCCGGTGTCTACGATTTCAGCGAGAACGAGATTCCCGGAGCCACCGATTACGACCGCGCCTATTGGCGCGACGTAGGTACGATCAAGCAGTTCTATGAGGCCCACATGGATCTAATCGAGTACAATCCCCCGTTCAATCTGTACAACCAGGATTGGCCGATTTATACTCTTTCCGGCAACCTGCCTCCGGCCAAGTTCGTACGTTCCGAGACCAACCGCATCGGACGGGCAACCGAATCCATCATCTCCCCGAGCGTCATCGTATCTGGCGGCGACGTGCAGCATTCGGTGCTTTCACCGAATGTCCGCGTCAATTCATGGTCGCAGGTTGTCGATTCCATCCTCTTCGACGGGGTCATCGTCGGGCGTCGCGCACGAGTCTGCAAGGCCATTCTCGATAAAAACGTCATTCTGGAGGAGAACGCAACCGTCGGCATCGACCTTGAACATGATCGAGCCCGCGGATTCACCGTCAAAGACGGCATCACTATCGTGCCGAAACGAACAGTTATCAAGGATTGACTGTTTAATAGCGCACACTTCACAGTTGTTTTAATGGCCCCTTTCTCGCACGGCACCCAGCATAAGCAAGAAAACGACCACTGACGACATCTCAGAGGTCAGTTTCTTGCACTACCGCTAAAAGATGCAAGAAAAAGCCCATTAAAAATGACTCAGTGACCGGTCTCTTACATTTGCAACCATAAAAGCAAGAAAACGGCCACTGGGGTCAACGTCCTGACTGCTATGAACCAGCAGGATTCCTGTCAGTATTTCGGCATGTTGTCGAAGTTGAAGCCGATGGCTTCCAGCTGTTCGCGGCCTTCCGGACGGATCATATCGAGCGTCCAGCGCGGCTGCCACGTCCAATCAATGCGGAATTCCTCGACCAATCCGGCCAAAGTCGAGGCGCATTCGTCCTCAAGCAAGTCGGTCAACGGGCACGCAGGTGTGGTCAAGGTCATCGTGATGATGGCGCGGCCTTTTTCATCGATTTCAATGCCATAAACCAAGCCGAGGTCGATGACGTCGATGCCGAGTTCAGGGTCGATGACCTGATGCAGCGCCTCACGCACGTCGGCGGCCGTGGCACGGCCAATATCGTTGAACGAAGTCAGCGGAATGCCGGTTTCCTCGTCCTTGACGGTGTTGCCGGCGGTCTCGCCAGAAGCAGCAGTTTTTGCGGTATCTGTTTTATCCGGCTTATCAAACTTATCAAGCGAACTCACCGCATGCGGATTGGCAACGGCCGCCTCGGCCTTCTCTTCGCTGCCAAGCGCCTTGGTTGCCGAATCGAGAATCGAGGATTGCGGTGTCGGGACGAGATTGTCTTGGCTTTCCATATTGCCTCCTGCTGTGGTGAAACCACCAACTATTATGTCATGTACTAAATGCATTGACACAAGCGTATAGCGTAATCACGTTACATTGCGCTCGTGTTTACACACGGATATGTATGTCGTTTGACTTTGCGTTGTCTTTCAATGCCGCTTATCATCACGTTACGTTGTCAGATAAATTATCGACAACGATATTCTGTTACTTATCCGCCGCCAACGCCTTGGCCAGCGAATCCTTAAGTCCGGCCCAGCCGAGCAGCGCGCATTTGATACGCATCGGGTATTTCGAGACGCCTTGGAACACCACGGCATCGCCCAACGCCTCTTCGTCAGCGTCGCTGTCGAGCCCGGCTCCACGCGACTTCATGAGCTTCTGAAACACGCCTTCAAGCTGCATGGCCTCGTCCACCGTCTTGCCGTCGACCAGATCGACCATCATCGACAGGCTGGCCGTGGAGATGGAACAACCACTGCCGTCCCACACAAGGCGTTCGATCTTGTGCGGTTCCGACTCCGAAACCTCGACGTGTACAGTCACCTGATCACCGCAGGTCGGGTTGAACTGGTGCGACTCCCCCGGCGTGCAGTATTCGTGGCTGGCACGCACCGTCGTTTCGCCGGTCTCGTTCGCGCCGTTTGGTTCCTTCGTCACGTCTGCGGCGAAATGCTCCTTGCCGTGCGGATGTTTCGATGCGTCCAGGATGACTTCCTGATACATCTGCTCAAGATCGTCATCGCTCATAGAAAAATCACTCATGCTCACACCTCAAAGAACGGACGGACCTTGCCGGCCGTTTCGACTACCTGTTTGGCTTCCTCGACGGTATTGTACACGCCGGTCGAAGCACGGGACGAGGCGAACAGGCCAAAATGCCGATGAACAGGCTGGGCGCAATGATGGCCTACACGCACGGCGATGCCCTGGGCATCGAAGAACTGGCCGACATCGTGCGGGTGGACTCCTTCGACGTCAAACGACACCGTGCCGATGCGATCCTTATTTTCCACCGGCCCAAGCACACGGAAACCGGGAACATCATTCAGCTTCAGCAGTTCTGCCGTGATGGCTTTTTCATGGGCTTCGACGTTCTCCATGCCGATCTCCCGCATCCAGTCGGCGGCCACACCTGCGGCCACGACCTGGGCAACAGGCTGGGTTCCAGCCTCAAAACGGGCCGGCGGCTCCATATATTGTGCCGGCTTGTCCATCCACGCAAGTTCAACCATCGACCCGCCGAAGCTGGCCGGCGGCAGGGCTTCCAGCAGCTCACGCTTGCCATACAGGAATCCGACACCGGTGGGCCCATACATCTTGTGGGCGCTCCACGCAGCGAAATCGACGTCCATCTTGTGGAAATCGAGTTTGAGATGCGGCACGGACTGGCAGGCATCAAGAATAAAGATGGCACCCACTTCGTGCGCACGTTTGACGATAGGGGCAATATCAGTGATGGCCCCAGTGACGTTGCTGATATGTGTAATGGCGACGATCTTCGTGCGATTGGTGATGACTTCGTCGGCGGTATCCGAACGAATCCGTCCGTCATCGGTCAAGTCGAACCACTTCAAGGTGGCACCAGTACGATAGGCCAACTCCTGGAACGGCAGCAGCACCGAATGATGCTCAGCCTTGGAAACGACGATCTCATCCCCCGGCTTAAGCGCAAATCGCTTCGCTGCATCCCCACCGCGCCCGAGCGAGGCGTTGCCAAAAGCAGTGGCCAGCAGGTTCAGCCCAGCAGTTGCGCCAGCCGTGACGACAATCTCTTCCTGACCCTCCTCAGCATTGGCTCCAACCAACTTGGCGACCTTCGCCCGAGCCTCTTCAAAGGCAACAGTGCTACGCGCCGCGAGTTCATGCGCCCCCCGATGTACTCCGGCATTGATGGTCTCGTAGAATTTGCTCTCGGCATCAATCACACGCTGCGGCTTCTGCGCGGTCGCCGCCGAGTCGAAGTACACCAGCGGATGCCCATGGATCTCCTGCCCCAAAATAGGAAACTGTTCCCGCAACTCCAAAAAATCCACCATCATTGCCTCTCATCCTCATTCAAATTTTAAAGCGCCAACTCCCGTGTGGGAGTGGGATATACAATGCTCAGGCACCCTCCAGGCCGGTAGGCCAAGCTTTATGCCAGAGCATCGCATATCCCGCTCCCCCACTCATTACGTATCCAACTCAACATTAGTCAATAAAGGCTAACTAAGCAGAAGTATTCCGTAACTAAAAAAGTTACAAAACTAAGCTGGAACTAATCCAGGCGAAGCCTGCTGATTTTGACACTCGATGTGTCAAAATCATCCAAAGCCCTAAAAAATAACCTGTCAAACTAACGCAACATAAACGGATTGGGAAAGGATATCTTGTTGAGGAGTAAAGCTTGGCCTACCGGCCTTGAGGGTTCCGAAACAAGATATTCTTTCCCAATCCGCGACCAACCGCTAAAAGTAAGCTAAACCAAAAACTGCTAAAAGCGATTAATCAAAAAGAAACTAAATCAGGCTAAAGCCGATTCCGTAGACCCTTCAGGCAGATACTGATCATATCCAGTCTCTTCGAGTTCATCGGCAAGCTCGGGCCCGCCAGTCTTGACGAACTTGCCGCCCGCAAACACATGCACAATATCCGGTTTAATATACTTAAGAATTCGAGTGTAATGCGTAATGAGCATAATCCCGAGTCCGGTGTTCTCCTTGGCGCGGTTAACGCCTTCGGAGACGATGCGCAGCGCATCGACGTCAAGTCCGGAATCTGTCTCGTCCATGATGGCGAACTTGGGCTTCAAGAGTTCGAGCTGGAGCACTTCGGCACGCTTCTTCTCGCCGCCGGAGAAACCTTCGTTGACGGAACGGGAAGCGAACTTCTTGTCCATGCGAAGGTTCTTCATCGCGTCCTGCAGTTCCTTGGTCCAGGTGCGAATGGCCGGAGCCTTGCCATCGACCTCGGTCTTGGCGGTGCGAAGGAAGTTGGTCATCGAGACGCCCGGCACCTCAACCGGATACTGCATGGCGAGGAACAGACCAGCCTTCGCGCGCTCGTCCGCAGTCATTTTCAGTAGGTCCTTGCCGTCGAGCAGGGCCTCGCCGGAGTCGACGAAGTACTTCGGGTGGCCGGCCAGCGTATAGGCCAGCGTGGATTTGCCGGAGCCGTTGGGGCCCATGATGGCGTGCGTCTCGCCGGAATTGACTGTCAGGGTCGCGCCTTTGAGAATCTGCTTGCGGCCTTCCTTGGTCTCCACCGATGCGTAGAGATCCTTGATTTCCAATGTTGACATTACTTATCCTCCAATACCGCTTGCATGTCGGCGCTTTCGCCGCGAGCGAGCCTTCGGTCAATGACATTCATAAGGTGTTCGGCGATGCTGGGCACACCGATTTGTTCGATCAGGTCGGCGAAGAAACCACGAACCACGAGCTTGCGCGCTTCGGATTCCGTGATACCGCGCGACTGCAGGTAGAAGAGCTCTTCGTCGTCAAAATGGCCGACTGAGCTGGCGTGGCCGGCGCCGATGATGTTACCGTTCTCGATTTCGAGGTTCGGCTCGGAATCGGCCACAGGGCCGGGAGTCAGCACGAGGTTGCGGTTGAGCTCGTAGGAGTCGGTGTTTGGCGCCTGCGGCTGAATCAGCGCGTTGCCGACCCATGTCGAATGTGCGTTCTTGCCGTCAAGCGCTCCCTTGTAGACCACGCGGGACTTGCACTCAGGATAGTTGTGAACCACCATCGTACGATGTTCCAAGTGCTGGCCTGCCTCGGCGAAATAGATGCCGAGCATGTTGAGGTCACCTTGAGGACCACCGAATTCCTGATCCATGCGCAGACGAACGACGTCGCCGCCGAGGGTGACCACAGCATGGCGCAGTGAAGCATTGTCACCAACGTGGATGCGCTGGTTGCCCACATGTTTGGAGCCCTTGTCCCATTCCTGCACGAAGGTCGTGGAAACGTGCGAGTCCTTGCCGGTGATGATTTCGACACCTTCGGCGAGACGTGCCAAGCCCTGATGACGCACGACAATGTCGCCATGCGTGCGGTCAGCGACCTTGAGCACGAGATGCAGGGAATCGAGATCGGTGCCATGTCCTTCGACATCAACCAGTACCGGCTGGTCAAGTTCGCCGGAAATGGAGACGACGACGGTTTTGCTGCCGCTGTTCCATTCGACGGCCGAAACGCGGTCATTCGGCTTCATGATGCTGCCAGAAGGCGCTTCATCCCGGTTGATAACCGATTTGGTAACTTTCGTTTCGTCAATCGGCGTTCCGTCGATATTGCTTACGCTCACCTTGGTCTCGCCGCTGGGGGTGAAGACGTTGAAGAACTCCTCGATACGCTCAAGCGGCGTATAACGCCAATCTTCCTGCTTACGCGTCGGCATCTTGAAGTCCTCGACCTCAAACGAGCGACGCTCGTTGTCGGCGCTGGACGGCATAGCTGCCGGCATCGCATAGGGATCATTGGGATCCGCTACTGGAATATTCACTTCTTTTTCGGCCATCGATCAGCCCACCGATCCTTCCATTTGCAACTCGACCAGCCTGTTGAGCTCCAACGCGTATTCCATAGGCAGCTCGCGGCTGATCGGCTCGACGAAACCGCGCACGATCATGCCCATGGCCTCCTTCTCTTCAAGTCCACGGCTCATCAGGTAGAAGAGCTGATCCTCAGAGACCTTGGAAACGGTCGCCTCGTGCGCCATCGTCACGTCATCCTCTCGGATGTCAACGTGCGGGTAGGTGTCGGAACGCGAGTAATCGTCGACCAGCAACGTGTCGCAGACCACCGAAGAGCTGGAACCCTTGGCACCATCAATGACCTTGACCAGGCCGCGGTATGCGCAACGTCCGCCGCCGCGCGAAATCGACTTGGCGACGATGGTGGAGCTGGTGTGCGGTGCCAGATGGATCATCTTGGCGCCGGTGTCCTGATACTGTCCCTTGCCGGCGAAACTCAGCGACATGGTGGAGGCCTTGGCGTACGGCTCGGCCAGGATGCAGGACGGGTACTTCATGCTCGCCTTGGAGCCGATGTTGCCGTCGACCCATTCCATGGTGCCGCCTTCTTTGACGTAGGCACGCTGGGTGACCAGGTTGTAGACGTTGTTCGACCAGTTCTGCACCGTCGTGTAACGCACGCGGGCGTTCTTGCCGACGATGATCTCGACGTTGGCCGCATGCAGCGAGTCCGTCGCGTAGATCGGGGCCGTGCAGCCTTCGACGTAATGGACGTAGGAGCCTTCCTCGGCGATGATCAGCGTGCGTTCGAACTGGCCCATGTTCGGCGTGTTGATGCGGAAGTAGGCCTGCAGCGGGATGTCGACGTGAACGCCTTTGGGAACGTAGACGAACGAGCCGCCGGACCACGCCGCCGTGTTGAGCGCCGCGAATTTGTTGTCATCGTAAGGAATGACGGTGGCGAAATATTTCTTGACCAGATCCGGGTACTCGCGCAACGCGGTGTCCGTATCGGTGAAGATCACGCCTTCCTTCTTCAAGTCCTCCTGGATGGAGTTGTAGATGACCTCGGACTCGTACTGCGCGGCGACGCCGGAGACCAGACGCTTCTTTTCGGCGTCCGGAATGCCCAGCTTGTCGTATGTGGTGCGGATATCCGTAGGCAGGTCTTCCCAGCTCTTGGCCGGCTTGTCGATTGGCTTCACATAATACTTGAAATCATCAGCGTCGAAATCGGAGAGATCCACGCCCCACTTGGGCATGGGCTTTTCGATAAATGCGCGATAACCTTTGAGACGCATGTCGAGCATCCACTGCGGTTCACCCTTGTCGGCGGAAATGGCGCGGACGACGTTCTCGTCGATGCCCTTCTTCGCGGCCTCACCGGCCGCATCGGAATCGTGCCAGCCGTAGTTGTACTCGCCGAATTCCTGGATGATTTCGTCATCCTTTTTGATTTTATCCTCGTTGACACGTTCGCGATCAGCCACATACTGGCTCATCTCCGTATCAGACGCGGCGTTTGGTGTTTGCTTTTCTGCCACCGTACGCTGCCTCCCATCATTGACTACACTCAATATAAACCTAACAGAATCGGACTTTTATTACTAGGGTTGCAAGGAAAACAACGCTGACAATGAAAGTGATTTAATTCACAAGTTTGCATATATCGCATCGATTTGTATAATTACCTGCTTTTATCCGTGTTTCCTAGGTTTTCCTCTTCCCACATATAGCAGAAGACCCCGCCGAAGCAGGGTCTTCTTACACTCGATTATTAGCAACAGCGATAACCGGTATCATCAGTCGATAGTGAGATGAAATCGGTTACGCTGCCGGTAACCTGAAATTCAGTCCTCTTCAGGCTGGTTTTTGCGGGCTTCCTGATGATCGAGCGCGGCCTTCACCAGACCCTTGAAGAGCGGATGCGGCTTGGTCGGGCGTGACTTGAACTCCGGGTGGGCCTGCGTGCCGACATAGAACGGATGAACGTCCTCGGGCAGTTCGACGAACTCGGTGAGCTCACCGTCGGGACTTTCACCGGAAATCTCAAGTCCTGCCTCCTGCAAAGGCTTCTTGTAGGCCACGTTGACCTCGTAGCGATGGCGATGGCGTTCGCTGACGTTGGTGGTGCCGTAAAGCTTTTCGACCAACGAACCTTCCTTCAGGACTGCCGGATAGGCACCGAGACGCATGGTGTGGCCCATATCGGAATTGGCGAGGATATCCTTCTGTTCTTCCATCGTGGCGATGACCGGGTTCTTGCAGCCGGGCTCGAACTCTGAGGAATCGGCGTCCTCAAGCTCCAGCACGTCGCGCGCATACTCGATGACCATGCACTGCAAGCCAAGGCACAGGCCCAATGCGGGCAGCTTGTGCTCGCGGGCGTAACGCAGCGCGCCGATCTTGCCTTCGATACCACGGATGCCGAAACCGCCGGGAACGATGATGCCGTCCATGTCACGCAGCTCGGCGTCGGCACCGGCTTCACTCTCGCAAAGGTCGGCCGCGACAAGCTTGACGTTGGCCTTGACATAATTGCCGAAACCGCCGGCCTTGACGGCCTCGATGACGGAAAGGTAGGCGTCGGGCAGGTCGATGTACTTGCCGACGATGGCGATGTTGACTTCTTCCTTGGGGTGGTGCACGCGCTCCAGCAGATCGTCCCACTCGGCCCAATCGACATCATGTGCCGACATCTCAAGATAACGGACAACATAGGAGTCGAGACCCTCGTTGTGCAGGATCTTCGGCACGTCGTAGATGCTCGGGGCGTCCACGCAGTTGACCACGCCTTCCTCGTCGACGTCGCACATCAGGGAGATCTTGTCCTTGATGCCCTGGTTCAGCGGACGATCGCTGCGCAGCACCAGCGCATCAGGGGTGATGCCGAGCTGGCGCAGGGTCATCACGGAGTGCTGGGTCGGCTTGGTCTTGAGCTCGTGAGCGGCCGGAAGATACGGAACCAACGAAACATGAACAAACATGCAGTTGTGCGGGCCAAGTTCACGCTTGACCTCGCGTGCAGCTTCAAGGAACGGCTGGGATTCGATGTCGCCGACGGTACCGCCGATTTCGGTGATGATCACGTCAACGTCATCCGCGGCCTGGGCGCGCATGCGGCTCTTGATCTCGTTGGTGATATGCGGGATGACCTGGACGCACTGGCCCAAATACTTGCCGGCACGTTCCTTTTCGAGGACGGACTGGTAGATCTGACCGGTGGTGACGTTCGCCTTCTGGGAAAGGAAGACGTCGAGGAAGCGCTCATAGTGACCGATGTCCAAATCGGTTTCGGCGCCATCTTCGGTGACGTAGACCTCACCGTGCTGGAACGGGTTCATGGTACCCGGGTCAACGTTGATATAGGGATCGAGCTTCTGCTGCAAAACGCGGAGACCACGGCTGCGGAGAAGGCGACCGAGAGAGGATGCTGTCAGGCCCTTACCAAGGGAAGAAACAACGCCACCGGTAACGAAAATATGCTTGGTGACATGTCCATGGGAATTATCATTATTTTCTCTTGCCATGGAACTTCAGTCTATCAGCCTCTATTGACTCGGCGTGTTCGTAGGCAAGAGCGAAAATCGGATATCAGTTCGCCTATCTCACTGCATCATTTTTATAATTTATTGTGCTTATTCCGCTAACAAATGGGCCACAGCGTCGAGGGCGAGCTTGTAGCCGTAGAAGCCCATTCCGGTGATGGTGCCGGTGGCGACCGGGCTGATGACGCTGTATTTGCGGAAGGAATCGCGGGCCGACGGGTTGGAGATGTGCACTTCCATCAGCGGCAGGCCGGCGTCAGTGACCATTTTGGCGGCGTCGGAAAGCCCGTAGCTGTAATGGGTGAAGGCGGCAGGGTTCATCACAACTGGGGTCTGCTCATCGACGGCCTGGTGCATCCAGCCGATGACTTCGGCTTCGTCGTCGGACTGGCGCACTTCCACCTCCAGGCCGAGCACCTTGCCCCATTCGGCGCAGTCCTTGCGCAGGGTTTGAAGGTCCTGATAGCCGTACACGTCGGGTTCACGCACTCCCAAACGCCCGAGATTGGGTCCGTTGACGACGATTACCTTGGTCATTTGTTGTTTCCTTTGGTTGAGTTTGTTTGAATCTTCGCTGCACAAGTCGGTAAATGGCTTTTCAAGAACCTTGGTATTCCGCCAATGTTCAAAAACTATCTATCGACTTGTACAATCGCTCAATGACGAATCCGTTGGAACGCCTCGACGAGCGCATCCATCGGCGGATCCTCGAGGTGCATCGGATGGCCGACACTGTCGAGAATGACGAAACGCAACGTGTTGCCGCGCGCCTTCTTGTCCTTGTGCATCAACGCAAGAACGGAATCCCAATCGCCGCCGTCCCACGAAATCGGCAGACCAAGCGAGGAGAAAATCGAACGATGTAGGTCGACGGTTTCCTGATCAATGTGGCCGAGAATATGCGAAAGCTCGGCGGCATAGACGCAACCGACGGCAACAGCGTTGCCATGACGCCAGCGGAAGTTTTCAAGTTTTTCGATGGCGTGGGCCAGTGTGTGCCCGTAGTTGAGGAATTCTCGTAGTCCGGCTTCCTTCAAGTCGTTGGAAACATGGTAGGCCTTGACGCGAACCGTACACTCAATGAGTTCGGCGACCACATCCTCGAGCGGCGAACCAAGGAAATCATCACCATTGAAGTTCCGAAGTTCCTCGGCATGATCCTGCAAAATATCAAGAATCTTGGTGTCACGGATGAACCCGGACTTGGTGACTTCCCCGAGTCCTTCGGTGAAAATATCTTGTGGCAAGGTCTTCAGCGCACGCAGATCGGCAAGCACGCCTGCCGGCGTGTAGAACGAGCCGACCAGATTCTTGCCCTCATCGGTGTTGATGCCGGTTTTGCCGCCGGTAGAGGCGTCAACCATCGCCAACAGCGAAGTCGGGCAGTTGACGTAACGGATGCCGCGCATCCACGTGGCCGCGATGAAACCGGCGAGATCGGTCGCAGCTCCCCCGCCCAAGCCCACGATGGCGTCGGAACGGGTGAAACCTATTTCTCCAAGACGCTTCCAGATGGTTTTGGCCACGTCGATGGTCTTGCCTTTTTCCGCGTCGGGAATAACCATGTCGTAGACGTCATAACCCGCCTGACGCAGCAAGGCTCGGGCCTGATCGGAGTGGCGCTGCACCGGTTGCGTGTGAATCAGCGCGACGCGCAACACGTCCGGGCCCACCACTTCCGGCAAACGGTTCAGCGTGCCTTCGCCGATGCAGACGTCATAAGGTTCGATGCCCGAACCGGTGACATGGACGATGCGTTCCTGAATCATATTGCTCAGCTTCCTTGCCGCAACGCGCGGCGTCGAACCATGGGTGTGCACATGCAGATTGGAGATTTCACGGAAAACGGGGTCGCGTTCCTCATAGAGTTTCATCCAACGTTTGTTGGCGTCGCCGTTGAGCATCGGCCGGTTGCCGCTGCGCCCTGCCCGTTCCATGGCCTCATGTTTATCGGCTTCCAGATAGACCAGTTTGCCGCCTTCGGCGATGTAATCGGCCAGCGCCTCACGCGTCGATTCCGTCATCGGAGCGCCACCGCCGAGAGCCAGCAACCCATCAAATGACTCGAGCAAATCAGCTATGACATCGGCTTCCAACTTGCGGAAGGCAGGCTCCCCGTATTTTTCGAAATACCGGGGAATCTTCATACCCGCTTCCTGCTCGATCTCGATATCCGCATCGGCGAAATCGACATCGAGCATCTGCGCCGCCTCGCGTCCCACGCGCGTCTTGCCGGCACCGGGCATGCCGATGACCACGGCAAGCGGACGATGACCACTCATGATTGCTGCACCTAGTCTCTCTGTATCCTACGTTTTCTCTTTATTCCGATAAGTTTTATTCCTGTCAAAACCAAACACGACACCTCATAATGAAGCGCCAATCAGCGCATATGCTCAGGCCACGAATCAAGATAATTCTGAGCATTACGACGCGTCTCCTCAACGCTGTCGCCGCCAAATTTCTCAAGGACTAACTTGGCAAGCGTCAGGCGCACCATGGCCTCGGCGACCACGGAAGCCGCCGGCACCGCGGTGGTGTCCGAACGCTGGTTGATGGCCTTGGCCTCCTCACCGGTGGCCACATCCACCGTACGCAACGCACGCGGAATGGAAGGTATTGGCTTCATCGCAGCGCGTACGCGAATCGGCTGCCCGTCGGACATGCCGCCTTCGGTGCCGCCGGAACGGTTGGAATAGCGCTGGATATGACCGTTATCGTCGACGAACATCTCATCGTGAGCCTCGGAGCCGAATCGGTCGGCCTCGAGGAATCCGTCACCGACCTCGACGCCTTTCATGGCCTGGATTCCCATCAGTGCGCCAGCCAACGCCGCATCAAGCCTGCGGTCGCTTTCCACGTACGTGCCCAATCCGGCAGGCACACCATAGGCGATGACCTCCACCACGCCACCGAGTGTATCAGCGCGGGACTTGGCCTCATCAACCTTGGCCATCATGCGTTTCTCGGCATCCTTGTCAAGCGTGCGCACCGGCGAAGCATCAAGCGCCTCAACGTCCGCCGGCGTTGGAAGCGTACTGATATCGGCCTTTTCACCACCTAAAGAAACAACGTGGGCAACGGTGCGAATACCTACCGACTGCTCCAGGAATTTCGCGGCCACCTCACCCAAAGCCACACGTGAAGCCGTTTCGCGAGCACTGGAACGTTCAAGCGCGTTGCGGGCATCGTCAAAACCGTACTTGCGCATACCGGTCAGATCGGCATGGCCCGGGCGAGGACGGGTCAACGGCTCGTTGCGTCCGGTCGGTGGCAGTTCGTGGTCAAGCGGATCGGCGCTCATGACCTCGGTCCATTTCGGCCATTCGGTGTTGGCGATTTCAATGGTCACCGGCGACCCCAACGTCTTACCGTGACGAACACCGGTCAAAAGACGCACCTTATCCTCTTCGAACTTCATGCGTGCGCCACGTCCATATCCCAGACGCCGCCGAGCCAGCGCGTCCACGACATCCTGCGAGCACACTTCTACGCCGGCCGGAAGGCCCTCAATCATCGCGACCAACGCCTCACCGTGCGACTCCCCTGCCGTCTGCCAACGCAACATGCTTAACTCCTTGCCGAATCTTGACGAATACCTTGAAAAAACCTTGATTTTTCCGCTTTTTCGCGCTTTCCATTCGTCAATTAATGGGTTTATGAACTATCTTACCGATATGGCCTACATTGCTGCACTCCCGAGTCTGATCTGCGGACTGGCGCTTGTCGTCGAAGACATCCGCCGTTTTCGCGTGCCCCGAACCTGGGTGACACTCGGAGTGTTGGCCCAGTTTGCAGTCTTTCTTGCGTTTTCCATCATCGAACGCAATCCCGCCAAAGTCCTGTTCCCCCTCGGATATGCAGCACTGTCAGCCGCCATCCAGTTTCTGCTCTCGCGCCTAAAGCCGGGAGCCCTAGGCTTCGGCGACGTCACCGCATCGTTCCTGGCAGGTCTCGCCGTAGGCTCGTTCGGCCTGATGTCCTACCTCTATTGGTGGCTGCTCATGAGCACTATAGGCCTACTCTGGATCCACCTCTACCCAAAGTTCGTCGAAACCTCATCCACCAACCCTCACAAAGCCCCGTTCGTCCCCGTAATTGTAACTTCCGCCATCATTGCAACTTTTCTAGGTGCTTTATAGTTGAGTTCGTTCCATTTTTATCTGTTCAGTTACGTTACGTAGCTGGTCGCGGATTGGCGGAATATGTAATGCTTCGGAACCCTTACTGGCTGAGCCGTTAAGCGTGAAGCCCAGTGGGCTTCACGTAGGCGAAGTGAGCGCGATACGCGAGCGCGAAGGCAAAATCTTTGATTTTGCATAGGCCAAGCTTTACTCCTCAGCATCACATATCCCGCCAATCCGCTTATGTTGGTTTGTTATCTTACGAAATGTAGCAAAAACGCTTGCTTTTAAATGTTACATAAGCAGGTTTGGCGGGATATACAATGTTCTGAACACTCAAGACCGTTCGGCCAAGTTTACGCCAGGATATCGCATATCCCGCCAAACCCGCTTATGTTGCGTATAAAAATATTCTTAGATTTCGTAGGATTCCCAGCTTGCATGAGTGGATTTGGGGGAATATACAATGCTTCGGCACCCTCAAGGCCGGTAGGCCAAGCTTTACGCCTCAGCATCGCATATTCCCCCAAATCCGCGACCAACCACGTAAAGTGACCTAACAAGGCAACTAAACCACAAAAATAACCAATAAATAATATTAAATAATAAATAAAACTCAGTTGGCGCCGGGGTTTTGGGACTTGTATTCCTGGCGGATTTGGTTGAATTCGTCTTGCGTGGCGACGAACTTGGTTTCGCCGGTCTGCAGGTTCGTGGTGACGAAATAAAGCCAATTGCCGGGCGTCGGGTCCATGGCGGCCTTGATGGCCTCGTCTCCGGGCGAACTGATAGGCGTTGGCGGCAGACCCTTGTTGATACGGGTGTTGTACGGATCAGCGGCGTTGTTGAGCATCGCATTGGTGAGCTGGCTCGGCTTGGCGTTGGCTCCATAAGCGACGGTGGAATCCATGCCCAGCGCCATGCCCTGATTGAGCCGGTTGACGATGACGCGCACGACCTTGCCATAGTATTCGGGGCGATTCACTTCGGATTCGGCGATGGAAGCCATGTTGAGGATGGTTTCCCGCTGCGCTCCTGCTGGCACCTTCAAATCGTTGAGTTTGGCCACACGCTTATCAACGATTGATTTCAGGATTGAAGTCGCAGTGCTGCCCTTTTTCTTGACGTCGTAGATGCCCGGTTCAAGCCAGCCTTCGAATTTGCCGCCGGCTTCGGCAGGGAGAATGCCTTGCCCACCACCGTTGACGATTGCATCAAACTGGGATTTATCGATTCCGGAAAGCTGCGCTGCCTGCGCTATGACGTCCGAGCTGCGCTCTCCGGCTTTGACTTCCAGGAAACCGGTGGCCTTAGTCCTATCGGAGAGGATTTTCACAGCATTCATAGAAGACATGTGCTTTTTGAGCTGGTACATTCCCGGATACAAGGTGCTATTGTTGGCAGCCACCGTACTTGCGAATGTATCCGCGTTCTTGACCACGCCGGCCTTGACCAAATGTGTGGCAATGGAGGCGACACCTTCTCCGGTTTCGACGGTAAACCAGACCTTGCCGGTCCCCGGCCCTTGATAATCGGTTGACACCTCTTGCGAATGATTGGCATTGGACATGTGGGTGAGCGCTCTTACACCGAAGTATCCACCACAACCCACAATCAGCACGATAACCGCGACAATGGCCGCAATGGTCATTTGACGACGGCGCTGTTGCTGCTTGCGCAGACGCATTTCATGGCGAGACTTCGGAGGCTTCTGTGGCTGGGCATCAGAAGAAGAGCCGGTGGAGTCATCCACCCATTCGGCTTTCGTGTCGAAAAGCTCGTTGAAGTCTTCTGGCATGAATTCCCCTCTGCTTTCGCATTGTCAGTGATGTGTATCCAAAGCCGACTGGAGGATAACAACCGCCGACTGCTGATCGACCACCGGCCTGTGATTTCTGCTCTGAACGCTGGCTTGACTCAGCTGGTGGTGCGCGCTCACGGTGGTGAGACGCTCGTCCTGGAGTACTATTTGCGGAACCTTGTCTATTTTATAATCCTCGCTCTGGACGGCTGTTGCAAGACGTTTGGCGAGATTTGCAGCCCAGCGTTTGGCTTTTTTGGCGCTTTTCCCCGCTTCCCCACTCAGCAATAAAGGTAGGCCGATGACGACCTTATCGATATCGGTATGGTCATCGATAAAATCCACCACTTCATCCAAGGCGCGGAAGGAATCACCGTTGGCCTGGATATTGCCTTCCGGGTGCGCGAAAGAGAGCTCAGGGTCGCTTAACGCCAAACCGACCCTGGCATCTCCCAAATCAACACCCAGCCATGTCATGTGAAGATTTCAGTCTTTGCGTACGGCCTGGCGCAAGGCTTTCAGCGCTTCGTCGATCTTGGAGGCCTCGGCTCCGCCGCCCTGGGCAAAGTCCGGCTTGCCGCCGCCACCGCCGCCGAGTACCTTGGAGGCGACGCGGACGAGATCACCGGCCTTGAAACCGGCCTTGCGTGCATCGTCGTTCGTGGCCACAGCGACCATCGGCTTGCCTTGTTCGTTGACACCGGAAAGCGCGATGACTGCGGATTTCTTGTCGCCGATCTTGGCGCGGATGTCCATCACGGTCTTGCGCAACGCATCGAATGACCCGAAATGGCCGACGTTGGAGGCCACCAGCTCCACCGGGACATCGCCGTCGGCTTCAGCCTGTGCGATCAACGCTGGCACCGCGGCCTCAAGCTGGGATTCGTAAAGCGAATTGAGACGCTGGTCTGCTTCCTTGACCTTGTTTTCGAGGGCGAGCACGCGGTCGCGCAGCTCTTCGGGACGGACCTTGAGCTCATCGGCCAGGCCGGAGACGGTCTTGTGCTGTTTGTCGTTGAATTCGTAGGCCTTCTTGCCCATGAACGCCTCGATACGGCGAACACCGGAACCAACGGAAGACTCGGAAGTAATGACGAATTCGCCGATCTTGCCGGTGGCATCGAGGTGGGTGCCGCCACAAAGCTCACGGCTCCACGCGTCCTCGCCAATGGTCACCACTCGCACGCGGTCGCCGTACTTTTCACCGAAGAGATGCATGGATCCGAGCTCAAGCGCCTTCTTGTAATCCATTTCCACCATGGTGACCGGTAGGTCGTCGCAAGCGCGTTGCACCACACGGGCCTCGACCTTGTCGATTTCCTCGCGGGTCATGGCGGTGGGCCACTGGAAGTCGAAGTGGAGATAATCCGGGGCTACGAGCGAACCACGCTGGGTGGCCTGCTCGCCGAGCACCTCGCGCAGGGCCTTGTGCAGCATGTGGGTGGCTGTGTGGGAACGGGCCAAGCCACGGCGGCGCTCCTCATCAATGGTCGCATTGACCTTTTCGCCGACGCTCAGCTTGCCTTCGGTAAGGCGGCAGCTTTGCACAATCAAATCCTTGATGGGCTTCTGCACGTCATCGACCTCGAGCACGGCACCGTCATCGGAGATCATTTCGCCTTCGTCGGCCAGCTGGCCACCCTGCTCCGCATAGAACGGGGTGCGGTCGAGTACAATCTCGACGTTGGCCGGGCCTTCGACGCTCTCAACGCTTCCCTTGCCTTCAACGAAAATGCCGAGAATGGTGGAACGGCTGGAATGGTCTTTGTAACCGAGGAATTCGATGGGTTTCTTGAGCGTCTTCTTGAAGTCGTCGTAGACGCTGACGTCCACGTTGTGGCGCTTCTTCAATGCGTCGGCGCGGGCGCGGGACTTCTGCTCGTCCATCAGGGCTTCAAAGCCTTTATCGTCGACCTTGACGCCTTGTTCACCGGCCATTTCACGTGTTAACTCGATTGGGAAGCCGTATGTGTCGTGCAATGTGAAGGCGTCCTTGCCGGAGACCTCATCGTTGCCTGACTTCTTGGCCTTCTTGACGGCCGTATCAAGAATGGTCGTGCCGTTCTCGAGGGTGCGACGGAACGCATCCTCTTCGCCGTAGGCGGCTTCGGAAACATCGTGGAACGTCTCGTTGAGCTCCGGATAGCTGGGCACCATCGCGTCCTTGGAAACAGGGAAAAGCGTGGGCAGCACGGGCTCGTTGACACCGAGCATCTTCATCGAGCGGACGGTGCGGCGCAGCAGACGGCGCAGCACGTAGCCGCGGCCGACGTTGCTCGGGCGCACCCCGTCGCTCATGATCATCAAAGCACTACGCACGTGGTCGGCCACGACGCGGAAGCGAACGTCGGATTCCTGATCCTCGCCGTACTTGTGGCCGGAAATCTTCTCGGCGGCTTCGATGACGGGATAGATTTCATCGGTTTCATAAATGTTCTGCTTGCCTTGCAGCAGGTAGGCCACGCGCTCGAGGCCGGCACCGGTATCGATGTTCTTGTGCTCGAGCTCCCCGACGATGTGCAGGTCGGTCTTGGACTTGACGTTGTCGACGGCGTAGTTTTCGAAGACCAGATCCCAGATCTCGATGTAGCGGTTGTCGTCGGCGCTGGGGCCGCCTTCCTTGCCGTACTTCGGGCCGCGGTCGACGTAGATCTCGGAGCAAGGGCCGCCGGGGCCGGGGCCACCGGTGGTCCAGAAGTTGTCTTCCATGCCGAGGATTTCCATGTGTTCGGGGTCCATACCCTCGTTGATCCACAGGGAGCGCGCCTCGTCGTCATCGGTGTATGTGGTGACCCACAGGGTCTCGGGGTCAAAGCCCAGACCACCCTTGCTCTGCGGCGTGGTCAGCAGATCCCATGCGTAGTGGATGGCTTCGGCTTTGAAATAGTCGCCAAAGGAGAAGTTGCCGAGCATTTGGAAGAAGGTGCCGTGACGGGTGGTCTTGCCGACTTCGTCGATGTCGAGGGTGCGCACGCACTTCTGGTTGGAGGTCACACGCTTGCTCGGCGGCGTCTGCTCGCCCAAAAGATAGGGAATGAACGGCACCATGCCGGCGATGGTGAACAGAGTCGTCGGGTTCGGCGAAATCAACGATGCTGAGGGAAGGACCAAATGACCCTGCTTCTCGAAATAGGTTTGGAACCGGCTGGCGATTTCAGAGGTGCGCATACTTGCTGCTGCTCCTTGCTTCATTCGCAACGAAACTGTTGCGATTCTACTTATCACATTAAATTAAAAAACTTGACGATAAGGAATCATGATTCGATTCCCTATTATCCTGAAGTTTATTTCTGGCGAATATTATGTATCATCCTAAACCTGCAAAATCCTGACACCTACTGGCGATTGGCAGGTCCGCGATCAACTTCACCAAGCCACGCAACTAAGCGAGCTTGTCGGCATATTGCGCATTCAGTTCCTGCTCGCGTGCAAGGCGCGTGGTATTGAACTCGTCGAAGAGCCCTCGCAGGGAACGTTGCATGACGTGGTCCTGATCGGGACCAAGGACGAACTGACGGGCCTTGTCCGGGGTGTTGGCACGTACGTAGGCTTCAGCCTTCGAGACGGCGACCACACCGACGACCACACCAAGCGATACCCAAAAAATCCGTTTGACCATCGTTACTTTTTGCCGCCTTTCGCCTTGGCTGTCGGAACCTTGGCCTTATCCATGTCGCCTGAAGAGGCCGCACCTTTCTGGTGCATGAAACTTTGGGCGGTGGATTTCAGGGCATAGAAGGACGATGCCAGCTTGATGACCGGCTTGCCCAGGAACGAGCCGTAAAGATCGGTCAAAGCGCCGATGTTGCCTGCCGTGGTCGAAGCGGCAGAGGAGATCTTATTGACGTCCTCAAGCGATTTGTTGACCTGGCGGACCGTGGTCACGCCTTCATCCAGCGCCGGGATGGCGTGGTCGCCGGAATCCTTGACGGTCTGCGCGAGCTGGTCGAACAGCTTGCCCAGCCTGATGAGCGGATAGATCAGGAATCCCGCCAGCACAGCGAAGGCTATGGCGGCGATAAGCCCTGCGATGTCCCCAATACTCATGTAAGCCTCTTTCCAATAAAGTCCCTCGACGGTTCAGCCATAATAAAACACAAGATTACCCAACGCCAACGACGCTGAAAAGAGAAATCACTGATTATATGCGACAACGGTCACCGCGGATTCGATCGGCTTGCTGGTGTCGAAATCCAGCGTGGTGACGCTGCCGTTCGCCGGTCGTTCGGAAAGGTCATATCCAGGCCCGGCGAAGCGGTGCATCAGGCTTAGGAGCGTGTTGCCGTGCGAAATCTGAAGTACGTCGTCACCGTCCTTGAGCGCTGGGTTTGCGGCAATCAAGGCAAACCCGCCTTCGATGCGTTTCCAGTATTCTTCATCGCTTTCGGCGTCATGGAACGGATCGGCTTCTTTCAGGAAGTCCCTGGTTCCTTTGAGACCATATTGCTCGACAATCTGGTTGTATGTCTTGGCACCGTGCGGCGCACCGGCCGCCCACCATGCCATATTCATATCCTGACCCTCGAAATAGCCATAAAATTGCTCACGAAAATGCATGTCGGCGACCAGCTTGGGGCGCGCGTGGCCATTCTCTTCGTTGATGTCGAGGATTCGCGCGGCGGTCTGTTCGGCACGCGTGGTGTCGGAGCAATAGGCAGCTGCGAAGTCGAAATCCTTGAGTTTCGCCCCGGCCTTGTCGGCGTCGGCGATGCCGGAATCGGTCAACGGTGAATTCGACCAGCCCTGCAAGCGATTGTAACGATTGAAATAGGTCTGCCCATGGCGGACCAGATGAAGATGCAACAACATGGCTCCATTATCGCACAGCGTCATGTCTCATTATATGAACGACGGTTTTGCCGTTTTCCATGTATCCCTCTATCTTTGAAAGCAGTTTTGAAAATGCATTGAAAGGAGCGGTCGCTATGATTTCGACATCACGACTCCCGTTGCATTTCGTTTGGCGTGGCTGGCGTAGCTAACACAAGTAGTTAGCAACCCAGAATTTAATATTGTGCCTTCGCCAGGGCATCATTTGTTTTTCGCGATTCGTATCATCTTGCGTATCGGAAATTTGAATCATTGTTGCATTGTATTCGGTGATTTTTCGGTATTTTGGATATCGCGGCAATCTCACTTGGCGTGGGCTTAAAAACCAATCGAAAGAGCAATAGGAACGCTATGAGCAACGAAAACCACCAAGCCTCACACGGGCGGGCGTTGACGGCGACCATCATCGTCATCGTCCTTATCCTCGTCGGCGGCTTCACCTACCAACTCGGCAGACGGCATGCGCTGGGAAGCAACAATGCCGCCACGACCTCACAGCACGCATTGAAGCGTGTCGGTATCCTCCAATATGTCAGCCACCCGGCACTGAACCAGATTCATAAAGGCGTGGTCGACGAGCTGGAAAAAGAGGGCTTCATCGACGGCAAGAACATCCAAATCATCGACCAGAACGGGCAGGCCGACCAAAGCAAGCTCGCCACGATGAGCGAACAGCTGGTCAACAAGAAGGCCGACGTGCTGGTCGGCATCGCTACCCCGGCCGCGCAGGCGCTGGCCAACTCCACGAGCACCACGCCAATCGTGCTCGGCGCGGTCACCGATCCGGTCGCCGCAGGGTTGGTTAAGGATATGAAGGCTCCCGGAAAGAACATCACCGGCGTCTCCGACCAGCCACCCGTCGCCTCTGAAATCAAACTTGGCAAGGAATTGATGCCTCAGGCCAAAACCGTAGGCATGCTCTACTCCTCCACTGAAGACAATTCCAAGTCGCAGATCGACACGGCCACCAAGGCCGCCACGAAACTTGGGCTCAAGGTCAAGAAATTCGCGGTACCTTCCAGCAACGAAATCGCCCAGACCGTGCAAGTGATGAGCGGACAGGTCGATTTCATCTACATTCCGCTCGACAACACCATCGCCAACGCCATGCCCACTGTCACCGAAGAGGCCAACAAGCAGAACAAGCCGGTCATCACCTCGGTGGACACCATGGTCACACAGGGCGGGCTCGCCACCATCGGCGTGAACCAATACCAGCTCGGGATCCAGACCGGCAAGATGGCCGCAAATATCCTCAAAGGCAAAAGCAAACCGGCCACCACACCCGTTTACACCTTCTCCACCGGCGACACCATCATCAACAAGGATCAGGTACAACGGCTCGGCATCAATGTGCCTGAGAAACTGATGAAGAACGCCAAGCTCGTCACCACCGATGTCGGAAAGAAGTAGATGAGAAGCGCATAGCTGACATAAATCGATAACAATCATTATTATCGCTACCTCTTAGATACAACCAAACCTTAAAAGATCAGAGAAAAATACCATGTCCGAAAAAGAACATCGTTCACCAAGCACACTGGTAACCGCAGCGGTTACGGCGGTGGCCGTGGTCGTCGTCGGTGTCGCCATGTATTTCGTAGGCGAACACAGCGTGAAAAGCGCCGCGACCAACACGGCCTCGACCGCCCAAACGCAGAAAGTCAAGAAGGTCGGCATCCTGCAGACCATGAGCCATCCCGCGCTCGACCAGATCCATCAAGGCGTGATCGACGGCCTCAAAAAGGGCGGCTACGTCGAAGGCAAGAACCTCGAAGTCACCAGCATGAACGGCGAAGGCGACCAGAGCAAACTTGCCACGATGAGCCAGCAGCTGGTCAACAAGAAGCCCGATGCCCTGTGCGGCATCGCCACCGGCGCCACGCAGGCGCTGGCCAACACCACCAAGGACATCCCGATCATGCTCGGCGCGGTCACCGACCCGGTCGCCGCGGGCGTGGTCAAGGACCTCAAGCACCCCGGCGGCAACATCACGGGCGTCTCCAACGTTCCGCCGCTCAAAGCGCAGCTTGAACTGGCCAAAAAGCTCCTGCCGAAGGCGAAGTCAGTCGGCTTCCTCTATAACTCCGACGAGATCAACGCGAAATCGCAGGTCGAACACGCCGACGCCATCGCCAAGAAGATGGGATTGCAGACCAAGCGTTTCGCCGTACCGACCAGCAACGAAATCGCGCAGACCGTGCAGATCATGAGCGACCAGGTCGACTTCATCTTCATTCCCAACGACAACGCCATCGCCAACGCCATGCCCACCGTGACCCAAGAGGCCAACAAGAAGCACGAACCGGTCATCGTGGCCGCCGACACCATGGTCAAGCAGGGCGCCGTCGCCACCATCGCACCGAGCCAGTACGACTTCGGGTTGAAAACCGGGGAGATGATGGCCGACGTGCTGAGCGGCAAAACCAAGACCGCGACCACGCCCGTCTACGTCTTCAACGGCGGCGACGTCTATATCAACAAGAAGGAAGCGGACCTCAACGGCATCACCGTACCTGACTCGGTGATGAAGAACGCGAAGGTCATCGGAGAGGAAGGCAGCAACAAATGATTATCTCATCAATCGGCCAGGGCATGCTCTGGAGCATGCTCGGCCTCGGCATCTTCATGACCTACCGTATCCTGGGCTTCCCCGATATGACCACGGAAGGTTCGTTCCCGCTGGGAGGCGCGGTGTGCGTCGCGGCGATCACCATGGGCGTCAACCCGTTCCTCGCCACTCTGCTCGGCGTCTTGGCCGGCATGTGCGCGGGACTGGTGACCGGACTGCTCTATACGAAAGGCAAGATCCCCGTGGTTCTCGCCGGCATTCTGGTGATGTCCGCGCTGAATTCCGTGATGCTCTTCGTGATGAAATCACCGAACCTCTCCCTGCTGAACCTGCCGAAGATCCAGGACGTTTTCCGCCCGCTGAACCTGCCGGAAAACTATGACACCGTCTTTATCGGTCTGTTGGCCGTCACCATCGTCATCGGCCTGATGTCGCTGTTCTTCAACACTGAATTCGGCCAGGCCTACATCGCCACCGGCGACAACGAATCGATGGCGAAATCGCTCGGCATCCACACCGAACGCATGACCAACGTCGGTCTCATGCTTTCCAACGGGCTGATCGCTCTTTCCGGCGCGCTCATCTCCCAGCACGACGGCTACGCCGACGTGAGCAAAGGCGTAGGCACCATCGTCATCGGCCTCTCCTCCATCATCATCGGCGAGGTCCTCTTCGGCGAGCTTTCCTTCTTCCAGCGTATGCTCGCCACCGTGGTCGGCAGCATCATCTACCAGCTCCTGATTCTCTTGGTCATCCGCTTGGGCTTCGACACCACGTATCTGAAGTTCTTCTCGGCCGTCGTACTCTCGCTGTGCATGCTCATTCCGCAATTCAAGCGGGCATTGCACCTGACCACAGGATTCGAGAAATATTTCAAGAAGGATGACGTTGCGGTATCCAATGGAAAGGCGAACGCATGAAAGACGAGACCTTGACAAAACCAAATGAAAACGATGCCACGTTGACCGCCAGCGAAGCTGAGGAACAAAGCGTTACCAATCCCGCCGATATCCGTCTCGCGGTCGAGCACTGCTCGGTGCGGGTCGACAACGGAATGGACGACACCAAGGAAATCCTGACTGATGCCAACCTTGCGGTGAAACCCGGAGACTTCATCACCGTACTCGGTGGCAACGGCGCAGGCAAAAGCACCCTGTTCAACGTCATCGCCGGCGGCATCCACCCCACCATGGGGCGTGTGCTGATGAACGGCGAAGACGTCACCTCGACCTCGCAGGTGACCCGTGCCAAATATATCGCCCGCGTCTTCCAGGATCCGAAGATGGGTACCGCACCGCGTATGACCGTCGCCGAAAACCTGCTGCTTGCCACCCGTCGCGGCCAGCACCGTCGCTTCAAGATGCGCGAAATGGCCGCAAACCATGACCGATTCTATGAGCTTTGCAAGGGCATCGGCAACGGGCTTGAGGAACATTTGAACACCCCCGCCGGCAACCTTTCCGGTGGCCAGCGCCAAGCGTTGAGCCTGATCATGGCCACCATCACCAAGCCGGACCTGCTGCTGCTCGACGAGCACACCGCAGCCCTCGACCCGAAGACATCCAAACAGCTCATGGCCATCACCGCAAGCACCATCAACGAGCAAAACCTGACGTGCCTGATGATCACGCATCGCCTCGATGACGCCCTCAAATACGGCAACCGCCTCATCGTGCTGCAAAAGGGCCAGATCGTCCGCGACCTGAACGCCGAGGAGAAGAAGAAACTGACGATGAGCGATCTGCTCGAATTCTTCGAGGACGGGTTCTAAAGAGTCAAAACCATCACTATCGAAATCGGCCTGTTGAATAATCGTTCATAACCGATAACAAGCATCTGAACGTCAATTCATAGGCCGATTTTATATCTGGTTCATCCTATTGTTCGTTATTTCGATTCACTTCGCAATGCATACAAACACGAAGTCTGACAGGTGATTGATGCACCCTCACGCGGCTCTATGACTTCATTACAGAGAGGGAAAACCTTACGAAACGCTTACTCCCGTAAAGCATGACAGCCAATAAAAAGTCTGCTCCCTGACATTTAGCTGCGATTCAACCTACGGCGAACCCCTTGAAAATATTCTGAAAACAGTAGTCTTCCGACGCTCCTTCTTTGCCATACTGGTTACATGACACGATTTTTGACGCGCTGGATCATCCTCACCATCGCCGCAGCCGCCATGGTGCTGCTCATCCCCAGCATGCAGCCAATCGGCACTCCCCCGATTCTCGGCATCGCCGTGTTCGCGCTGTTTCTGGCGCTGGTCAACGCCGTCATCAAACCAATCCTCAACTGGGTGACGCAGATTTTCGCGTTGCCGTTTTCCATCATGTCGCTGGGCTTGATTTCCATCATTCTGCTGTTGGTGGTCAACTGGCTATGCATGCGCCTGGCCTCATGGCTTGCAGTATCGCTTTTCGGCGTAGGCGTTTATATTTCCGGCTTCTTCGCCTCGATCATCGGCACCATCATCATGTCAATCGTCTCCGCCATCGTCGATGCCATTATCGGCGAGTGAGTAACCGAAAGGTATACGACTCTCATTCAGAAAATGTTTGAGTTACGGTCCTTCCGATAACCGAATCGCTGCAATTATTCAAATAAGACAACGCCAAGGGCCCTGTGAGCTTGAAACTCACAGGGCCCTTGCGGTATGTCCTAAAAGGAATGGGATTCAGAAATCAGCGAGCGTAGAACTCGACGACATACTGAATGTTGACCTCGACCGGAATCTCTTTGGTTTCCGGCTTGCGGGTGAGAGTCGCCTTGAGCGAGGCGAGGTTGACGTCCAGGTATCCGGGGACGGCGGGCAGCACATCGCGGTGCACGCCTTCAGCGGCGATCTGGAAGGGAACCATGGTCTGGCTCTTCGGCTTGACCTGAATGGTCTGGCCGGGCTTGACGCGGTAGGACGGACGGTCCACCACGTTGCCGTCGACCATGATGTGACGGTGCACGACATACTGGCGTGCCTGGGCGGTCGTGCGGGCGAAGCCTGCGCGAAGCACCAGGGCGTCGAGACGGGTCTCGAGATCGACGAGCATTGCATCGCCGGTCTGGCCCTTGGTGTGGGTGCCCTTTTCATAAGCTGCACGAAGCTGCTTCTCGGAGACGCCGTACTGGGCGCGCAGACGCTGCTTCTCACGCAGACGAACCGCGTAATCGGATTCGGTGCGGCGACGCGTGCGGCCATGCTCACCAGGAGCGTACGGACGCTTCTCGAAGATGCGCTGAGCCTTAGGGGTCAGTGCGATGCCGAGGGCACGCGAAAGGCGCACCTGACGGCGAGAACGCTGAATGTTGGTCATTCTGTTGTTCCTTTGTATTCTGTCGTTATCTGAACGGAACGCGGAATCATACGAAACCGCGCTGAGCCGGGCCTCTCCAGTGCTTCAAGGCGCCAAGCGCCAACGACATCATCACCTTCGTGAGGAAACCGCCGACCCACTGATGGGCTAAGACTCCAGATAATGCCCGCCTTATGGCAGACACAAGCTTTTATTTTACTCTCAGACTGTGGACGAGGCTCACATTTTCCCGGACCTGACAGAAAATGTGAGCCTCAATCGAACATTCGTCGATAGTGGAATTGCCATAACCGTTGGAACATCAACGTTTCATGACCCTCTGTATATCGGCAATATTCATTTGGCTCATATTTTTTATTTGCGTTGAAAAATGCGAGTCTCACTATTATCGATATCTACAGCTTCTCAATCGGAGCCACGCGGAGCATCAGGCGCTTGACTCCGTCGGAGCCGAAATCGACCGTGATGATCGAGTTGCGGCCTTTATCTTGAGTGTCGACGACCGTACCCAAGCCGTACTGGTCGTGGGTAATCTTGTCGCCGATGCTGAAATCGGAGATGTCGAGCTTATTGTCTTTTTTAAGACTTGAAGCCGGCACCGAACGTGAAGCCGATTTTGGAGCAGTACGGCGCGTAGTCACTTTGCCGCCACGAGTGCGAGAGCCAGAACCATACGAGGTCGAACCATAGCCGGAATGCGAGCCGTACGAGGAACTGCCGGAAGAATGGGAACTATAACCCGAACGTGATGAAGAACTGCGGTAGCTGGAACCCGAACCATATAAGGAGTGAGAACCGGAGCGCGAACCGGTAGAAGAACCGGAACGAGAACCATACGAAGAACCAGAACCATACGAGGATGAGCCATAGCCCGAATGCGAGCCATATCCTGAACGTCTCGAACCGTAACCGGAACGGCCGGAGCCACGTGAACCGCCGTAAGAAGATGAACCCGAACCGCCGAAGGTGGAACCGGACGAGAAACCATCGTCATCTTCCCAGCCGCCGAATTCGTCATCGAAATCGCTATCGCCACCGCCCGAACTCCAGCCGGAACGCATGCGTTCGACGCCGGCCTCGCGGCGTTTCCATTCAATCAGTTCGTCGGGAATCTCGTCGAGGAACTGGCTGGGCATCATGTCGTTGGCCTGCCCCCACTGCGAGCGCACTGCTGCGCGAGTGACGTAAAGCCGTTGCTTGGCACGTGTGATACCCACATAGGCGAGACGTCGTTCCTCCGAAAGCTCCTGCTCGTCCTCAAGCGAACGCGAATGCGGGAACGTGCCCTGCTCCATGCCGGTGAGGAACACGACGGGATATTCCAATCCCTTGGCCGTGTGCAGCGTCATCAGTGTGACCTTGCCCGAGTCCTCCCCCTCGCCGGGCAGCTGGTCGGAATCGGCCACCAACGCCGTGGTCTCCAGAAATCCGGAAAGCGTGGCGTCCGGTGTCTTCTGCTCGAATTCGGCGGCCACGGACTGCAACTGCGAAAGGTTCTCGACGCGCGATTCGTCTTGCGGATCGGTGGAACGCTGGAGTTCTTCGAGCAGCTTGGATTCGCTGAGCACTTGCGCGACAATCTCAGAAGGCTTGGAATCGTGATCGGCGGCGAATTGCATCAGACCACGCATCAGGTCACGGAACTCGCCGAGCTTGGTTCGTGTGCGTGTGGGCAGGTCGGGAATCTCGTCCATATGGTCGATGCCACCCCAGAACGGCACATCGTGCGCCTCGGCATAAGCCGCGACCATGGATTCAGCCCGTGCGCCGAGCCCACGCTTTGGTGTGTTCATGATGCGGCGCATGTTGACGCTGTCGGCCGGATTGGTGATGGCCTGCAGGTAGGCGATGGCGTCCTTGACCTCGCGGCGTTCGTAGAATTTCGTGCCGCCGACGAGCTGGTAAGGAATACCGGCGTTAATCAGCGCTTCCTCAAGCGCGCGGGACTGCGCGTTGGCGCGGTACATGATGGCGATATCGGAATAGCGGTACCCGTTTTCGCTTTTGAGGTTGGCGATCTCGTTGGCGATCCAGCCGCCTTCCTGCTGCGCGTTATCAGCGGCATAGCCGATGATCGGGTCGCCCTTGCCAAGCGACGTCCAAAGTTTCTTGGGCTTGCGTCCGGTGTTCTTGGAAATCACGGCATTAGCGGCATCGAGAATGGTCTGTGTCGAACGGTAGTTCTGCTCCAGCATGATGGTCAGCGCACCCGGAAAGTCCTTCTCGAAATCCTGGATATTGCTGATATCCGCACCACGGAATGCATAGATGGACTGGTCGGAATCACCCACGACGGTGACCCACGCCGGACCTTCGCGCCCCGCTGTCGGCTGGTTCGGAACCGCCGAGCCCATAGCCGGACGATTGGGGTCGTCGATACCGGAAAGTTCTCGTACCAGCTGATACTGGGCGTGGTTGGTGTCCTGGTATTCGTCGACCAGGATGTAACGGAACTTGTGGTGGTAGTAATCCGCGACTTCGGGATGGTCGTGCAACAGCTCTACCGTTCGCACGATCAGATCGTCGAAATCGACGGCGTTGGCGGCTGCGAGACGATGCTGATATTCGGCGTAGACCACGGCATACAATGCCTCGGCATTATCATAACGACCCAGCTGATAGCCCTGCTGACCAGGCGTGTAATCTGGTGCGTAGGTCCTGAGCAGTTCCTTCCAGCCGACCAGCTTGTTCTTGTAATCGGAAATCTGACCAAGGATTGCTCGCGGCGTATAGCGCTTCAAATCGACGTTGAGGCTGGTACCGATAAGCTTGATCAGTCGCTGGCTGTCGGCGGTGTCATAGATGGAAAAACCGGAGTTGAGACCGATGACTTTACCGTCACGCCGCAAAATGCGCACGCAGGCGGAGTGGAACGTTGAAATCCACATATGCTCCGCGACCGGACCGATCAGTGCCTCCAGACGTTCGCGCATCTCGGCGGCGGCCTTGTTGGTGAAGGTGATGGCCAGAATCTGGCTGGGCCAAGCCCCGAACTGCGAAAGAATCCACGCCACGCGGCGGGTTAGCACACGAGTCTTGCCTGATCCGGCTCCTGCACCGATGAGCAGTGCCGGACCGCGATATTGCACCGCCTTCGCCTGTTGCTCGTTCAGGTCACCGACCAGTTCCTCGGCGCTTCGTGCAATCAAATCCGGATCCTGTGCCACACCTGTTCCCTTCGAAAAGCCGTTTCGCGAGCGCCTTCAATATCGGCTCGCCCTCCTGCCATAGGACTTCATTTCTATCACACTCGCTGGTCTTGGAAACATGAATCATGAATGAGCAGCAACTAATAATTATCGATAAAAACAACTCAATAATTACCTTGTCTGCCAGTTTTATCCCACCAAAACTTTCCGCTTCTGCCAGTTTTACCATAGCAAAGCACTAATTTGCGGCGATTTTCCATCTGATGACAGTCACCGGCGAAATCAGAAACCGCGCATCAACTGAAACCAATCAGGTCCGTCTTACTCCGGCTTTCCGAACAGGCCTTCAACACCATCTTCCAAAGCAATATCGGCTATCAACAACAGCACATTCGAATTCGACCGTCGTTAGTCACCTCCAGTGATTATGCTCATAGACCATATATGCGTTGCGAGGGGCATCGCTTGAACGACCTACCGACGGAAACGAGAGGATGATATGAAGGAACTTGAAGACAGGATTCGTCGGGACGGAACCGTCAAGCCGGGAGATGTGCTCAAAGTCGATGCCTTCTTGAACCACCAGTGCGACGTGACGCTTTTCGACCACATGGGCGCCGAATGGGCCCGTATTTTTGCCGGCAAGAAAATCGACAAGATCCTGACCATCGAGGCCAGCGGCATCGGCATCGCCTGTATCGCCGCCCAGCATTTCGGCAATGTACCGGTCGTTTTCGCAAAAAAGACCCAGTCCATCAACCTCGACGGCGACCAATACACCGCACGCGTCTATTCCTACACCAAGCAGAAGGAGTTCCCGGTAATCGTTTCCAAGCGCTTCCTGACCAAAGGCGAGCACGTTCTTTTGATTGATGATTTCCTCGCCAACGGCAAGGCGATGCACGGACTCATCGATATCTGCAACGAAGCGGGCGTGGTCATCGAAGGTATCGGCATCGCGATTGAAAAAGGTTTCCAGCGTGGCGGCAAGGAGCTGCGAGACGCTGGCTACAACGTCGCTTCACTTGCCATCGTCAAGTCGATGGACGGCGACAAAGGCACCATCGAATTCGCCTAGGTTTTGCGATTTGTAGTCTCAACCAGTATTTTCTTACAGCGGCCTGTTCGGAATATAAGTTTCCGACGGTCGCTTTTCGTTTCCGATCACACGTTTCGCACCATTTTTCTTGTCCGTTTCGAAACTGGATTGTTTATTAATATTTTTTGGTATTGGGCACGCCATGCCGTGCCGGACCACACTGTGCCACATCACACCGATTTCGGGAAACGCTCTGAAAACCAGACTGCCCACTGGCGGGCGTACACTTTTGAACTGTCAGCACTATCTCAATTTCATCAGGAAAAGAGACCCTTTGAGCACTGATCAGCACGGCAACCATAATGAAGCCGAATCATCGAATATCAATCCAGCAAAAGACGAAAGCGAAGCTGCGCCCAAAACGTCAACGGCTTCATCAGCTGCACAAGCCGCATCACCCATGCAGAACTCTCAGGTTCCATCTGCTTCATCCAACACGCAGACTGCATCGGCAACACAGGCTTCGTCGTCTTCTTCGACCGAGAAGCTCGCAGCGGCCACACGAGCTGATTCCAATCAAAAATCGGCTTCAAGCCTGGCCCCTCATCTGCCATGGCGCAAACGTAATGCAACAGCAACCGACGATTCTGCAACGTCCAGGCCCAGCACACAAGAGGCGCTGACCAGCCTCGACGGCAAGATCTCGTTCTGGCGCGGCGTCCCCTTCGGCCTGCAGCATGTCATGGCCATGTTCGTCGCCAACCTCGCCCCGATCTTCCTGGTGACGGCCGCCGCGCATTTGACACCGGCACAATCCGCGATGATCATCCAGAACGGCCTACTGGTAGCCGGTCTCGGCACCTGCCTGCAGCTCTATCCGCTTTGGCGCGTCGGCAGCCGACTGCCCATGGTCACCGGCATCTCGTTCACCTACGTCGCAGCGGCCACCGCCATCGTGGGCAAACAAGGCTATGGGGCGCTTGTCGGAGCCGTCATCGTAGGCGGCCTACTTGAGCTGATACTCGGCTTGACCGCACAATTCTGGAAAAAATACGTGCCGCCGATCGTTTCCGCGATTGTAGTGACTTCGATTGGCTTCTCGCTGCTTTCCACTGGTGCTTCCTCGTTCGGCGGGGGCGCGGGGGCAAAGGACTTCGGCAGTTGGCAGAACCTCACGCTGGGCCTCATCTCGTTGGTCGCCTGCCTTGCCTTCCAGCTTTTGATGAAAGGCACCGTCAAGCAACTTTCTATTCTCTTCGGCCTGGTCGTGGGTTATATCGTCGCCATCTTCTTCGGCAAGGTCGATTTCTCCGGCTTCCAGCATCTGCAGGTCGTCAGCGTTCCCCATTTCATGCCGTTTACCCCGACGTTCGACGCCGGTTCCATCATCTCATTCGCCTTGCTGTATATGGTTTCCTCCGTTGAGGTTTTGGGCGACACAGCGGCGCTTTCGAAGGTCGGGCTGAACCGCCTGCCCACCGACAAGGAGACTTCGGGAGCCATCGCCGGAGACGGCCTAATCTCTACGATTTCCGGACTGTTCGGCTGCCTGCCGTTGACCTCGTTCGCCCAGAACATCGGCTTGGTCGCGGTCACCAAGGTCGTCAACCGCAAAGTCATTCTTTCCGGCGGACTGATTCTTATCCTTGCCAGCTTTGTGCCGGTTGTGGCACAGCTGTTCAATTCCATGCCGCAGGCGGTGCTCGGCGGCTGCACGATCATGATGTTCGGCAACATCATCCTCTCCGGCTTCCAGATGATCGCCGAAGCGGGCTTCAGCCAACGCAACACCACCATCGCAGCGCTTTCGCTCACGATCGGCATCGGCTTCACGCAGGTCGGCGGCATCTTCGCCCAGTTCCCGCAGCTTTTCCAGTCGATTTTCGCCACCAACTGCATCGCGGTCTCGTTCGTGGTCGCGGTGATCTTGAACGCCGTGCTCCCCAGCGAAGAACATTTCCTGGTCAATACACACGCAAATTCCGAAGACGAAAACACGTCCGAATGAACGATGCGTCTTGTCCGGCAATACCAACAACTTGACTGCCGGATGAGACTTCAATAGCCGACGTAATTGCGTCTTTTCCAGCAGTAACCATGGTATATCTGCTGGAAAAGACGTAAATAGAACGTTTAAATGCGCTTTTCCCAGCATACGTACCCCAGTTAGTGCTGGAAAAACGCATTGATTCAATGATGACAAACAAAACCGCACAAATAAGGCCGGCAGCCTTACGCATTACGCAAGACTGCCGGCCTTATCCATGTTATTGTGCCACAGACCCACACAAAACATTAAAATTTTGGCGAAAATGCAGCTACATCACTTTTTGATGCCCATGTATTCGTCGATGATGTCTTTATAAATGCCGATGAAGTCGAAATACATCGCCTTCGGAAGGCTCTCGTTGACGCAGTGCATGGTGTCGTTGCCCGGCCCGAACATCACGTAGGCGGTGTCCTTGGGGCTATCAAGCAGCAGAACGCTGCCGTCGGTGCCGCCAGAAGCCCCGAACATCGGAATCTCGGCGGGCTTGCCCTGCTCCTTCAAATGGCGCTCCCCCACGGACTTGACGATGTCGACGAGCTTGGCGTCCTTCGGCCCGATCACCGGGATGATATCCATGCCAACCGTGTAGGAGACGGTCGCCTTGTGGCTCTTGTTGAACTTGGCCACCTCATCGTCCAAAATCGCCAGAATCTCCTTGTTACTGAACTCCGGGATGATTCGGATGTTGATTTCGGCGCTGGCCGATTCGGGGATGGCATTGACCTGCTGGCCGCCGCGGATGACGTCGATGTTGTAGACGGTGTCGCCGAGCTCGGGGTTGCTCTTGCCCGCGGCCGCGGCCTTGATACGCTTGGAAATAACGTCGATGAACTCGAGCAGGTTTTCAACCGCGTTGATGCCAAGGGCAGGAGTCGAGCTGTGTGCAGCCTTGCCCTTCATATCGATGTTGATGTTGAGTTCGCCCTTGGTGGCGTAGACGATGTTGTAGCCGGAAGGTTCGCCGACCAGCAGCGCCTCGACGCCCTTCATGTAGCCCTGGGCCTGCATGGCCGTGGCGCCCGGCATACCGACTTCCTCGCCGGCAGTGACCAGGAAACGCACGGTGCCGTGCATCTGATCTTCGTGCTTCTTCAGGTCAAGCATGGCGAAGACCATGGCGGCAAGTCCGGCTTTCATATCGGTCACGCCGCGCCCGTAAATCAGGTCACCGTCTTCGGTGACCTTGAACGGGTCGGTTTTCCAGCCTTCCTGCTGGGCCGAAACCGTATCCATATGGCCGGTGATGCCGAGAATCGGCTCGCCGTGTCCAAGCTCTGCGACCAGATTGGCGCGGGTCGGGTCCTCTTCAAGCGGAATCACCTTGCAGGGCACGCCAGCCTTATCGAAAATCGCCTTGATTTCATCGGCGACCACCTTCTCATTGCCGTTCTCGGTATGGAATCCGACGAACTTTTTGAGCAGATCCATGGCTTCGTTTTCGTTCATATTGTTTCCTTTCAAAGGTGTCCGATAATTCCGTCTCCATTAAATCACGCTTGCGCGATTGTCATATCAGCAAATGAAAATATCGTTGATAACAGACTAATTTAACATTCATCATAGAAACATCTGTTTTTGGATAAGGGTGTACACTTCATGAGTTGTTGCTTGCCCGAAAAGAAAAGTTGGTGATATTTATGGAAATCGGATCGCTTGCCGAATGGGCCACCGCCGTCGCCGAGACAGCGGCAGTATTGGTCGCGCTGTTCCTTCCTTATTTCGAACGTCGCCGGGAGCATCGCAAAAGCACAAGAAACCTCAAAATCATGTTGCGGGGAATCGTCAAACGCGCGATAGACGACAACGACCCAAAATCCTTGGAGACATTCATCAGCGTCTCGGCGTTCACCGATGCCGGGGAGCGGGATAAAGAGACCATGAACGTCGCTCGTCAGATGCTCGACCTCTTCCACTCCGACAGCAGTGACATCGAGCGACGCAACCGTGAGATCGAGGCGTTGCTTGAAGATATCCGCCCCTAGGTTTTCTTCCAGAGATTCCATGCGGCAGTAAAATGCGGAACGATCGGCGTAGTCGTGACGCCAACCAGAAAGCTGTGATTGCGACAATTAGGATCGCAATCACAGCTTCTTTTAAATTTTCCGAAAGCTTTTCTATCGGAAACGCTCAACGTTGGCTGGGATTGTGGTTGTCCGGATTCGGGTCGGCGAAAGCATTCAACGTAGCCATATCCGCGTCGCTAATGGTGAAATCGACATCTGCGTTGGCTTCGATATGGTCACGATGCGTGGCCTTGGGAAGCGGCAGCACACCGTTTTGCAGACAGAAACGAATCGCCAGTTGGGCGGTGGAGACCCCGTATTTTTCGGCCATCGACCTGAGTTCAGGAGAACCGAGCAACCCGCCGGTGGCAAGCGGCGAATAGGCCTCGATCAGCAGGCCGTGGGATTGTGCGAACGTCCTGTTCCGAGGCTCTGTGGCACCGACGTAATACTGAATCTGGTTGACGGCCGGCGTCACTTTACAGTGATCCAGAATATTTTTGAGGTCGTGGTCGTCAAAGTTCGACACCCCGATGGCGCGGACGAGACCGGAACGATAGATTTTCTCCATTTCGCCCCATACGGCCAGATTCTCCTCATCCATACGCATCGTGCCAGCATGGCTCCATGGCCAAGGCGCATGAATCAGATAAAGGTCGAGCGTGTCGAGCCCGAGATTTTCCATCGTCTCCTCGAAATGAGGCAGGACCCCATCGGCCTCTTTCACTTCGGCCGGCAGCTTCGAGGTCACGAAAATCTCGTCGCGGTTGATTCCGGATTCCCGGATGGCACGTCCTACGCTGCGTTCGTTGCCATACACGTAGGCGGTATCGACGTGGCGATAGCCCGCGTCCAGCGCCATGCGCACCGAATCGTAGGCAACCTGACCGTCAGGAATCTGCCAGGTCCCGAACCCGATCTTCGGGATTTCCACACCGTTGTTGAGTATATAGGTATCAGTAAGAATCGTCATCGTTTCAAGCCTTTCAGGTCGTTTTGAAAGCGTCGGTATTCAGTCTAGCCCCTCATAGATATCACGATGAGCGATGATGACCAGACCGGCCGCGAACATCGTGACGATGACCACAAGGACGATCAGGATAATAGGGATCCAGGTATGCAGCAGACCGTTCAGGGCTCCCAGCGCAACCGGACCGATGGCTGCGAACAAGTAGCCGCCGGACTGTGCCATGCCGGACAGGCGCGCGGTGTCGGCAGCCGAAGTCGTGCGCTTCTGGAAGAAGACGATGCAGATGCTGAACGAAGCCGCCGTCGCAAGGCCCATGCAAACCGCCGAAATCACGTTGAGCGGCAGGTTCGCACCGGGCACGAGAATCCCCAATATCCCTAGTGCGAAGCCTCCCCCGGCAATGCCGTTGACAATGGCCAGGCCATGCTTGCGTTCGGCAATCAGCGGCACCGTCATCGTCAACGGCATACCGCTGAGCTGGAAGAGCGTGGCAAGGTTGCCTGCGGCCACGGCGCTGAAGCCGGCCGCCTGCCATATCGACGGCAGCCAGGTCAGCAAAGAGTAATACAACATCGATTGCATGCCAAAATAAGCCAGAATCACCCAAGCCAGGCGTGAACGCCATGGTGTCCTATCGACAAGCGGACGAGAATCGTTTTCGGCTGTGACGTTCTTGCCGCGATTCGGCCCGGAAAGCCAGATAATCAGCCATACTGCCAAGGCGATCGGCCCCAACACGGCGAACAATCCCATGCTGCTTTTGATACCGATACGAGAAGCGATGATGCCGGAAGTGGCGGTGCCCAAGGACGCGACCAGCACCTGGGCCGTGGTGTACAGCGTGGTTTTGCCGGCGATGCTTTCGGGGAACCGTTCCTTGATGACCGCGGGCAGAAGCACGTTGCCTCCGGCAATGCCAATTCCCAGCGCGGCTGTGCCGATCAGCAGCGCCCAGACCGAAGGAATGATACGCAAATAGCTGCCAATACTCAGAACGGCAAGCGCCATCACCAGGACTTTTTCGCTACCTTGCCTTGCGCCTGCCTTGCCCATCAACGGAGAGGCAAGCGCAAAGGCGAGAAGCGGAATGGTGGTCAAAAGCCCGGCAAGCGAGGTCGGCAAACCGATTTCGGCTTTGAGGTCCGGCAGCAGCGGCGGCATCATGGTAATCGGCATACGCAGGTTCGCCCCGGCCAATATGAGACCCATAATAACCAACCACGTGCGTTTGCGCTTGCTCACCAAAGCTCCTTCCAATATCAAGAAATACGAACACCGCATCCGTAGGCACGGCGAAAAGTGGGTTTGAAACCCGAAAACCCCAGTCTATCAGCGTTTTTCTAATACTGCTATATGATATCCGTCGCATAACGATGACCGAAAGCCTCGATGCCCATTGCGAAACGTACCATGTGGACGTAAACAAATCACATGGCTACCACGAAACACCAACCACACATATCGTAGACGACAAACAAAACGGCGGTGCCTTTCAAATCATATGAAGGGCACCGCCGTCTGTCTGCTGTTGAGGCACATCCTCGATTAATGTTCCGCGCTCACTCCCACTCGATGGTGGCCGGCGGCTTGGAGGTGCAGTCGAGGACCACGCGGTTGATGCCGCGGCATTCGTTGGTGATGCGCGTGGAGATCGTGGCAAGCACGTCATAAGGTAAGCGGTACCAGTCGGCGGTCATCGCGTCGTCGGAGGAAATCGGACGCAGCACAATCGGCGAGCCGTAGGTACGTTCGTCACCCTGCACGCCCACGGAATGGACGTTGGCCAAGAGCACCACCGGGCACTGCCAGATGTCGCGGTCGAGGCCGGCCCTGGTCATCTCTTCGCGGGCGATGGCGTCTGCCTCGCGCAACAAATCGAGACGTTCGCGGGTGACCTCGCCAATGATGCGGATACCGAGACCAGGGCCTGGGAAGGGCTGACGCCATACGATGTTGTCGGGCAGTCCGAGCTTGGTGCCGATGGCGCGTACCTCGTCCTTGAAGAGGCTGCGCAGCGGCTCGATGAGCTTGAACTTGACGTCCTTAGGCAAGCCGCCGACGTTGTGGTGTGACTTGATATTGGCCGCACCGTCGCCGCCGCCGGATTCGACGACGTCCGGGTAGAGCGTGCCCTGCACGAGGAACTTGACTTCCTTGCCACGGGCGCCGGCTTCTTCAAGCACCTGTTTCTGGGCCTTCTCGAAGGTTCGGATGAACTTCTCACCGATGATCTTGCGCTTGCGTTCCGGCTCGGTAACACCCTTCAGCGCGGTCAGGAAATCTTCGGAGGCGTCGACCTCGATAAGGCGAATACCGGTGGCGTCGACGAAATCGTGACGAACCTGTTCGGCCTCGCCCTTGCGCAGCATGCCGTGGTCGACGAAGACGCAGGTGAGCTGGTCGCCGATGGCCTTGTGCACCAAGGTCGCCGCGACGGCGGAATCAACGCCGCCGGAAAGTCCGCAGATGACCTCGACATCGCCGACTTCCTCGCGGATTTTACGAACCTGCGTGTCAATGATATTGTCGGCATCCCAATCGCTGGGCAGGCCCGCGCACTTGTGCAGGAAAGTAGAGAAGAGTTCGTCACCGAGCGGGGTGTGCTTGACCTCGGGGTGCCACTGCACGCCATAGAGCTTGCGGGATTCGTCCTCCATCGCGGCCACCGGAGCACCCTCGGTGTGCGCGAGCACCTTGAAACCTTCCGGCGCTTCCTCGACGGCGACCCCGTGGCTCATCCACGTGGTCTGCTCGTCCGGCGAACCAGCGAGCACGCCCTCGGCGTCGTCAATCACCGCTTCGGTCTTGCCGTATTCGCCGAGCGCGGCCTTGTCAACCTTGCCCCCGAGTTCGTTGGCCATGACCTGGAAGCCGTAGCAGATGCCGAGCACCGGCACTCCGGCGTCGAAGATCTTCTTGTCGATGTCCGGCGCACCCGGCTCATAGACCGAAGCGGGGCCACCGGAAAGGATGATGGCCTTCGGATCCTTGGCCAGCATCTCATCGACCGGCATGGAATGCGGCACCAATTCGGAATAGACATGCGCCTCGCGCACGCGCCGCGCGATCAGCTGGGCGTATTGTGCACCGAAGTCAACGACAAGCACTGGACCTTTTGCCATGGATTCTCCCTATTTGTATCGGCATGGAACTTCATATAAAGTAGTGTCCATTCTCGTGGTTCAAGGCGACAAAATCAAGCCTCCGAACGCCGGGTGCGGAACAAACAAAAAACAACATCACAAAAGACAACACGCCGCGTGAACTTTCTGTGAATCGAACATCGCTAAGCGTTGATATAACGGAGTTTACGGCTCAAAATCAACGTTTGTAAGTCATTTTTTTACGTTCGAAAATCTAACAATTTTTTTGTGGAATACAACAATAATTTACAAAAATATCCCAAGAGCGCACATAGATGCAAAAAAACGTCCAAAAAGTCTGAGACGCCACGTAAACTGAACAGCGATTGGGCACGAACCCTGAACATCAATTCTAACAAAGGTTTGGGCCCGAAGAAAATAATCAATTGCACACAATATGTGTATACAGGAGTACAGGAGCATATATGACTAGTCCTGTTATTGGCACCCCGTGGAAGAAGCTCGGCAAGCCGGTTTCTGAAGAGGCTCTTGAAGGAGTCGACAAGTATTGGCGCACCGCCAACTATCTTTCCATCGGTCAGATTTATCTGCGTAGCAACCCTCTGATGAAGGAACCCTTCACCCGCAAGGACGTCAAGTATCGTCTCGTGGGCCACTGGGGCACCACCCCTGGCCTGAACTTCCTGTTCGGCCACATCAACCGCCTTATCGCCGACCACCAGCAGAACACCGTGTTCATCATGGGTCCTGGCCACGGCGGCCCTGCAGGCACCTCGCAGTCCTATCTCGACGGCACCTACACCGAGTATTATCCGAAGATCACCAAGGATGAGGCGGGCCTGCAGAAGTTCTTCCGTCAGTTCTCCTATCCTGGTGGCATTCCTTCCCACTATGCCCCGGAAACCCCGGGCTCCATTCATGAGGGCGGCGAGCTCGGTTACGCCTTGAGCCACGCTTACGGCGCAATCCTCAACAACCCGAGCCTGTTCGTGCCGGCTGTGGTCGGCGACGGCGAGGCCGAGACCGGCCCGCTGGCGACCAGCTGGCAGTCCAACAAGCTCGTCAACCCGCGCACTGACGGCATCGTGCTGCCGATCCTGCACTTGAACGGCTACAAGATCGCCAACCCGTCCATTCTTTCCCGTATCCCCGATGAGGAGCTCCACGAGTTCTTCGAGGGCATGGGCTACGAGCCTTACGAGTTCGTCGCGGGCTTCGACGATGAGGACCACATGTCCATCCACCGTCGTTTCGCCGACATGCTCGAAGAGGTCTTCGACAAAATCTGCGACATCAAGGCCAAGGCACAGACCGATGATATGGATCGTCCGACCTACCCGATGATCATCTTCCGCACGCCGAAGGGCTGGACCTGCCCGAAGTACATCGACGGCAAGAAGACCGAAGGTTCCTGGCGTGCTCACCAGGTGCCGCTGGCCAGCGCCCGCGACACCGAGGCCCACTTCCAGGTTCTCAAGGGCTGGCTCGAATCCTACAAGCCGGAAGAGCTCTTCGATGAGAAGGGCGCCATCCGTCACGAAGTCACCGATTTCATGCCCAAGGGCGAACTGCGCATCGGCCAGAACCCGAACGCCAACGGCGGCCGCATCCGCGAGGACCTGCGCCTTCCGGAGCTCGACGCTTACGAAGTCAAGGGCGTCAAGGAGTTCGGCCACGGCTGGGGCCAGCTCGAAGCCACCCGTCAGCTGGGCAACTACACCCGCGACATCATCAAGATGAACCCGGATTCGTTCCGTATCTTCGGACCTGACGAGACCGCGTCCAACCGTCTGCAGGCCGCTTATGAGGTCACCGACAAGCAGTGGGACAACGGCTATCTCTCCGAGCAGACCGATGAGCACATGGCCGTCACCGGCCAGGTCATCGAGCAGCTTTCCGAGCACCAAATGGAAGGCTTCCTCGAAGGATACGTCTTGACCGGCCGTCACGGCATCTGGAGCACTTACGAGTCCTTCGCCCACGTGATCGACTCCATGTTGAACCAGCACGCCAAGTGGCTCGAGGCCACGGTTCGCCACATTCCGTGGCGCAAGCCCGTCGCTTCGATTAACATGCTGATCTCCTCGCATGTGTGGCGTCAGGATCACAACGGATTCTCCCATCAGGATCCGGGCGTGAGCTCCGTGTTGCTCAACAAGACCTTCAACAACGATCACGTTGTGGCCGAGTACTTCCCCGCCGACGCCAACATGTTGCTGGCCGTCGCCGAGAAGGCCTTCAAGTCCACCAACAAGATCAACGCCATCTTCGCCGGCAAGCAGCCTGCCGCCACCTGGCAGACCCTCGATGAGGCTCGTGAAGAGCTGAAGAAGGGTGCAGCCGAATGGAAGTGGGCCTCCACAGCCAAGAACAACGACGAAGCCCAGATCGTGCTCGCCTGCACCGGCGACGTCCCCACCCTGGAGACCATGGCCGCCAGCGAGAAGCTCAAGGAGTTCGGCATCAAGTTCAAGGTCGTCAACGTCGTTGACATCCTGAAGCTGCAGAGCCCCAAGGACAACGACGAGGCTTTGACCGACGACGAGTTCACCGAACTCTTCACCGCCGACAAGCCGGTTCTCTTCGCATATCACTCCTATGCCCACGACATCCAGTCCATCATCTTCAACCGTCCGAACCACGACAACTTCAACGTTCACGGCTACAAGGAGGAGGGCTCCACCACCACACCTTACGACATGGTGCGCGTCAACGACATGGATCGCTACGAGCTGACCGCCGAGGTGCTTCGCACCCTCGACGCCGACAAGTACGGCCACGAGATCGACAAGCTGGAACAGTTCCGCAAGGATGCCTTCCAGTTCGCCGTCGACGAGGGTTATGATCACCCGGATTACACCGGCTTCGTGTATTCCGACGTGAAGAACCAGGACACCAAGGCGACCGCCAAGGCCGCCATGAGCACCGGCAGCGACAACGAGTGAGCTGATTGCCATTCGACTACGCTTCACGTAGCCGAACAATAAAAGGGACATTGGGCTTCGGCTCGATGTCCCTTTTATTGTTCGACTCTCGTTTATGGCCACAAACGTCGTCTACGTCACACCTGTGCATAAAATGGAAGCGATCGATATGGTAGTTGATCGAAAAAGATCGTGCGCAAAATGCACAAAGGAGTTATATCGTGACAAACGAAGTCATTTATATCACCAGCCCTGAAGGCAAGAACGGCCGTAACGTAGTGGCCTACGGCGTGGTAAAAGCGCTTGCTGCGCAGGGCAAGACCGCAGTGTTCCGTCCGGTGGCCTGCAAGAAGGAAACGTTCACTGCCGAACTGCTCAAGGCCGCCAATGCCGGCCAATCCGTCGACCAGGTCCGTGGCGTGTGCCCCAAGTGCGCACGTAAGGACAAGAGCGGCGCCCGCGGTGATATCGTCGCAGCCTATAGCAGTGAGCTTGAGCGCACGAATCCGGACTCGATGGTCATCGTCGGCAGCGACGGTTCCCCTGTCTTCGACCCGGAAGCATTCACTCTCAACGCCGAAATCGCCTCTGATCTCAAAGCCAAGACGTTCCTGGCCATCTGCACCATTCCCCGCAACGGAGAACAGGTCAAGGCTACGGTTGAAACCTGCACCGCCGAAGTGGAAGAGGCCGGCGGAAAAGTCGCAGGAATCTTCGTCACCGGCTGCACCGACGAAAAAGCGGCCGACGCCAAGAAAGCCTTGAAGGACTCCCCCGTTCCGGTCTGGACCATTCCGGCTGTCGACTTCCCCAGCGAAGACGATCCTGATGCCGCGCAAAAAGCCGCCAAGGCCTTCGCGGACAACGCTCCGGCCGATGAAGTAGTCGCTGCCGCTCGCACGCCGTTCGACGCCCCGACCACGCCATACGCTTTCCAGAACGAGCTTTTGGTCAAGGCCAAGGCCGGCAAGAAGACCATCGTGCTGCCGGAAGGCTCGGAAGACCGCATCATCAAGGCTGCGGATTACTTGCTCCAGCGCGACATCGTCAAACTCATCATCGTCGGCGACAAGGATGCCATCCTCGCACGCGGCAAGGAACTCGGCCTCAACTCGCTTTCCAAGGCCGCCTATCAGCCGATGGACGATGAGGAAGTCCTCAAGCCCATGGTCGCCAAACTCTGCGAGCTGCGCGCCAAGAAGGGCATGACCGAGGAACAGGCCCGCAAGCAGCTCACCGACCCGAGCTACTTCGGCACCATGCTGGTCGTGCAGGGCTTGGCCGATGGCCTCGTCTCCGGTTCGATCAACTCCACTGCGAACACGGTGCGTCCGGCGCTGCAGGTCATCAAGACCAAGCCCGGCGCCTCACTGGTCTCCGGCGCGTTCCTGATGTGCTTCAAGGACCATGTCGCCGTCTTCGCGGACTGCGCCATCAACCTCAACCCGAACGCCGAACAACTGGCCGACATCGCCATCCAGTCCGCGCAAACCGCCCGTGCCTTCGGCGTGGATCCCAAGGTGGGTATGCTCTGCTACTCCACTCTCGGCAGTGGTAAGGGCCCGGACGTCGATCTGGTCGAAGAGGCCACCAAGCTCGTCCACGAGAAGGCCCCAGATCTGCCGGCAGTCGGCTCCATTCAGTTCGACGCCGCCTGGTCTCCCACCGTGGCCGCCACGAAGGCTAAAGGCAATGACGTGGCAGGACATGTCAACGTGTTTGTCTTCCCGAGCCTTGCCGCGGGCAACATCGCCTACAAGGCCGTGCAGCGCACCTCCGGCGCCATCGCCATCGGCCCGGTGCTCCAAGGGCTCAACAAGCCGGTCAATGACCTCTCACGTGGTGCCCTGGTAGAGGACATCATCAACACCGTCGCCCTCACCGCCGTAGAGGCCCAGCAGTAACACATATTCATATTCGAATACGAATCCCGGCACTTTTTCATACATGAAGGTGCCGGGATTTCTCGTATCGAAATAAGGTTTCAAATTGTGAAAAAACAAGATGCGCCAAAATCACATTATAGAAAACCCATCCCTTCATTCCCTTTACTCTTGTAACAGCTCGTGAGTAAAGTAGAAACTTGGTAGCCGTGGTACAAACCACGGGTCAGTTAATCTATATGGAGGATGCAAACAATGGCGAAAACCGTCCTTGTCATCAATGCCGGTTCCAGCTCGATCAAGTATCAGCTGGTGGATCTGGGAAGCGGGGAGGCTCTTGCAAGCGGCCTCGTAGAGAAGATCGGCGAACCCATCGATGGCCATTACAAGCACGAATACAAGGGTGAAAAGCACGAGCTCGAAGAGCCGATCAAGACCCATGCCGACGGTTTGAAGCGCGTCCTTGGCTTCTTCAAGGAATACGGCCCCGACCTTCAGGAATCCGGCATCGTCGCAGTCGGCCACCGCGTGGTGCAGGGTGGCTCCGTCTTCCCGCAGCCTGCGCTAGTCAACGCCAAGACCATTCAGCAGGTCAAAGACCTAGCTGTGCTCGCACCTCTGCACAATGGCCCCGAGGCCACCGGCGCCGAAGTCATGGAGCAGCTCCTGCCCGACGTTCCGCAGATCTTCGTCTTCGATTCCTCCTTCTTCTTCCAGCTTCCCAAGGAAGCCAGCACCTATGCGCTCAACAAGGAAGTCGCCGAGAAGTACAAGATTCGCCGCTATGGCGCCCACGGCACCAGCCACGAATATATCGGCAGCGTCGTTCCCGGCGTGGTCGGCAAGCCTGCCGAAGGACTCAAGCAGATCGTGCTGCATATCGGCAACGGCGCTTCCGCCTCCGCGCAGATCTCCGGACGCCCGATCGACACCTCCATGGGCCTCACGCCGCTCGAAGGCCTGGTGATGGGCGGACGCACCGGTGACATCGACCCCGCCGCCGTCTTCCATCTCATTCGTAACGCCCACATGAACGTGGACGAAATCGACGAGCTCTTCAACAAGAAGTCCGGCATGACCGGCATGACCGGCTACGGCGACATGCGCGAGGTCGATCGCCTCATCAGCGAAGGCAACGAAGACGCCATTCTCGCCATGGACATCTACATCCACCGCATCGTCGGCTACATCGGCAACTACACCGCTCAAATGGGCGGCGTCGACGTCATCACCTTCACCGCCGGCGTCGGCGAGAACGATAACAACGTGCGTGCCCGTGTCTGCGAGCGTCTCGCACCGTTCGGCGTGAAGCTCGACAAGGCGAAGAACGACGCCCGTTCCAAGGAACCGCGCATCATTTCCACGCCGGACAGCTCCGTGATCATCGCCGTCATCCCCACCAACGAGGAGCTGGCGATCGCCCACAAGGCCGACAAGATCGCGACCGAGGGCAAGGACAGCTACGGCAACGTCTTCAAGAAGTGAGACGTTTCGTTCCTGTTAGGTCCTAAGACCTAAAACGGAAAAGTTTGGGCCGTGCGCATCATATCGATGCTGCACGGCCCAAATGATATCGGCCTTTTGGTTTCTAAACCAAATATTTTGGCTTAGAAACCTCTTCTTTGCTCTGAGACAGAGCGCAAAAGATTAAACCGAAATCGCAAACAAATCACCAACCGCAAAACGCCGTGACTTGACGTGATGCAACAAAGCATCATTCACAATTCAAATCACAGCGCTTCGCGATACGTTTTGCTATCTGTCACTCGTCTTTGGCCAAATCGATGACCACGCGATCGAGATCCTGCAACGGGCTCTCGATATCGACCGTCTTCTCGGCATCATAGAAGTTCGTGCTATATGAATTCGGGATAAGGTCGTTCAACTGGCTGGTGAGTTTCTCATGCTGGTCATTGAGCGAGGGGTTCTCGAAAATATTCATCTCAGTGCCCATGGACTGGAGCTGCTGGGTCAAAGAGCTGATCTGGCCCATCTTTTGATTCGCGTCATTTGCATATTTCTTTATGGAATCGTTTTTGGATGTCAGCAGAGGATGCAGGTCGTTCTGGCAGGTGGTGATATACGGCTTATAGACATCGGCATAATTGTTCTGCTCGAAATCAACCGTCGGCTTTGCAGAGCAATCCTGATTGGCTTTTTGGAAATCAGAAGCGGAGTCCGCGAACGAATTCATGTATTGAATATATTTCTTCGACTGCTTGGCATAGACGTCAAAGCTCTTCTTGAGCTTGTCGCTGCTCTTATAGGCGGGGCTTGCGGCAAAAGCGGTATTCGCCTTGCTCAGTTTCGCGACATCGGCCTTAAGGGATTTGACATTCTCTTCAGGAACAGGAATGCTCTTGGTCGCATCCTGGGAAAGATTGAGATAATCCGTGCTGATCGAAGATTGCGCGTCGGTCAGTCCTTTCATGTTTTGATTGGCATTATCGTACAAAGCCGAACCCGTAAGTGTCTGGTCTCCGCCATCCTTCTTGGAACCCGCACCAATCGAACCCACGATGATCAATGCAACGACCACGATGACGACAACAACGGCGACGACGGCGATAATGATCTTCGAATTCTTCGACATCGACTTTTTCGGGCTGCCCGACTGCCCAGGAGTACCATTGCCCATAGGCTGACCATACTGGCCGTTTTGATACGCCGGCTGCCCTGGCATCGCCTGATTCGGCATTCTTCCCTGCTGCTGAGGATAACCAGCCGCCGGTCGACCTTGCTGTTGCCCGTAGCCTGACGCCGGTTGATTCTGCTGTTGTGAGTAATTCTGAGAAGAATAGGGGTTACCTGGCTGGCCGGTTTGCTGCGTCCCTTGCGGCATTGGTTGAGGAGCTCCATTGCCAGTGAAAGATTGGGGTTGACCAGCAGGCTGTTGCCCGGCACCTTGCGGCGGCATACCTTGAGGAGCCGCAGGCACCGTCTGCCCTCCTACCTGCGGACGAGGTTCCTGCGGCATCGACGCCGCAACACCATCTGCACTGTTATCGGGATTTAATGCACCGTCCGAATCGAATTGCTTTTGAGAGGAATTATCCTTCTGAGCCATAACTACACCTTCTGTCAACCGTTTAATATTCAAATATAATAATAATCATAATTCTAGATAAATTACCCCTGAAGTCCACAATCTTTTGCAATTTCCCAATTTCAACAGCCAATCGGCAAACAAGCCTCACTGAAAATCAAGCTCTGAAACAGAGCGCCAATACGGCTGGAAGGTTATACGGTTGGAAGGCTAATGTTACGCGGATTTGCAATACCGGAAGATGCCGTCTTAACGCAACATGTTGAAAACAATCGACGGATACCGTTTATTCGCCCGCAAGCATCTTGTGCCACATACCCGGGAAATCGGGAATGGTCTTGCGGGTAGTGGCGATGTTGCGGATGCGAGTACCAGGGACGGCAAGACCGATCATTGCCGCGAACGTCGCCATGCGGTGGTCGGCGTAGGTTTCCATGATCTCACCGTGTAACTGATCATGCGGCACCGGCACAATTGATAAGCCGTCAGGCAACTCGTTGGCTCCTGCGCCGATACGGGTGATTTCCGTGACAAGAGCGGCCAAGCGATTGGTTTCATGACCTCGCAAATGGCCGATGCCGACAAGCTCGCTCGGACTTTCCGCAAGCGCAGCCAATGCGGCGATACTTGGAGCTATCTCCCCTGCCGCCGACATATCGAACGCCTTACCCAACCCACGAATCGGACCGGCCATGGAAACCGTCAATGTTCCGTTTCGAGGTACTAAAATCGATTTCTGAAGATCATGTACTTCTGCCATGACATCGTCAAATGGCCGGCCATCCAAAGTAACCTTGGCACCCATCTTCTGCAGAATATCAGGAAGCAGACCACCTGGCTGGGTGGTCGAAGTCGGCCAGTTCGGCACGCTTGCCCGGCCGCCGGCAATCATCGCGGCACCGAGGAATGGGGCAGCATTCGACAGATCGGGTTCCACCACTACCCCGTCAGGCAATTGCAAAGAGCTATGGGCCACCAGCCAATGGCCGATTTCAGGCATTTCGACATGGCCGCCAGCACTGTTGACATCAGCCATTGTCATACGAATGTGTGGCATACTGGGAAGTTTGCTCCCAGTGTGTTTCAGATCCAAACCATGCGGCAAACGAGATCCTACCAATAGCAGACTGGAAATGAACTGCGACGATGATGACGAATCAATTTCCACCTTTGCCGACTGAGAAGCCGAGGATCCGATGGACCCATTCGAAGGACTTGAATTTCCGTAATCTTTCTGCGACCCTTCGGATTCCGGCGCTTTCGGCGGCGTAATGGTAAACGGCAGGAAGCCGGGCTCACCTTCGTAATCGATACGAGCTCCCAACTGTTGAAGCCCATCAAGCAGCGGATGCATCGGCCGGGCGTAAGCCTGCTTGTCACCATCGAAATGTACAGGACCATCGGCAAACAATGCAAGCCCCGGTACGAAACGCATTACCGTACCGGCAAGCCCACAAAAAACAGTGACGCCACCCTTAAAACGGCCATTTGCCGGCGGAGTCACCGTCACACGAATATCTTCGCTTTCATCGAATTCGACCCCAACGCCAAGTGTCCGCAAGGCATCGACCATCAGTTCGGTGTCCCGCGAGCGCAACATGCCCGCGATTGTGACAGGCTGATGCCCCAGCGCCGCCAGAATCAGATAACGATTGGAAAGCGACTTGCTGCCGGGAATCACGACTGTTGCGTTCAACGGCCGTTCGGCTACAGGCGCAGGCCATGGATCGGGAAAATCCGGGGAAGTGGATTGAGCAGAGGGCATACCTGCTTTCCCGTTCACTCGTTTTCCATTTAGTTGATTTTTATCAGAACAAGTAGATTCAGGAAGTCTGTCGTTCTGCTTATCGCTGGTACTATCCATGGCTTCAACGCTTGTCATAGTAAAAATTTTAGAGGAACTCCCCTACAGTGCCTTGCGATATTCGAACGTACGGATCGACCAGGCAGACCGTGAAGACCAGATAAACCATGCAGACCAAACACAGACCAACCCGGCAAAGCAACACTCAGACATCCCCGGACTGTCCGGACAACTTATTCAGCACATCGACCATAGCCAAAGCCGAACGCGTATGCTGGAAATCACTGTTATAGTCTTCAAACATCTCGCTGATTTTGTAGCCCGCATTCTTGTCGAGCTGAGCGCGAAGCTGCTGATACTTCTTGCCGTGCGGCCCATTAGCGCCCTCGCTTGGAGAACCCAAAGCCTTCAGCTGGGTAAGTATTTCGGAGCTTTTGCCGACATTCGCAGACATTTTTGAGTACAAGGCAAGGGTTTTCTTGGCTTTGGCATTGGCCAAAGGCTTCAAGGCGGCCGAACAGGTGTTCACATAACCGGAATATGCGGTGTAGTTGCTATCCGAAGACACTTGTTCAGGCAGGTAGGAGCAAGCCGATTGTGAATTCGAAACCGCAAGTATGGTGGTGGCGTATTGGGTAATCAATGCCTTGTCTGTGGCGTAACTTGACTGATAATCATTGAACGCCCGATTGTCGTTATCGCCGTTGGTCTCCATCTGTTTGGAAAGCGCTTGGTTTGCCGAATCGACGGTTTGAAGGACTGCGCTCAAATCGTCAAGGTCTACGGTTTCCAGGCTTCCCATCCCCTCGATATTGAGGGCATCCACGGTGGCGTCCAACAGATACCATTGCTGCACGACGTTGCCGACGGCTTGTGCTGTGGCCTCCGGGTTCTTGGCATTATCGGCTTTGCCGGGCCCTTTCAGATACGCTTTGCGGGCTTTCGCTCCGTCCTCGGCGGAATCCTTCTGTGCGTCCTCGGTCTTGTAGGCGCGTTTGATGCACCAATCCAGATGGAGCGCCTTGCGTTCGGCTCGAAGGTCGCGCCCATATTGTTCGATGCTATCTTTGACATGGAACCCGGGATCGGCCTTCACACTGAGATCATCCCGTCGTTCTTCCTGTGCCTGAACATCATCTTTGTCGTAATCGAGCGGAACAATCTGTTTCGCGGCTTTGTCGCTGGCGTCCAAAGCGGTGTTGACCGAGGCGACCATCGTCTTCATCGCCGTGTCGTTGGAATCCGTGAGAGGCATCACGGTGCTTCGACACGTTGCCATCATATTGTCGAACTTGGCCAAATCCTCGGAACTGCCCGAAACGCTTCCCCAAATTCCGCCGCAGGCTTTATACATCGCCGAAATGGCGGGTGCGTGGTTGATGTAATCGCCGAGTATCACTTTGTCGGCGGCGTGGGCTTTGGAATATCAGTCAAGCTGCATTTTCACTTCCGTGGTATCCATACCGTCAAGTCCCGAAAACGTCGCGTTGTCGGCATCGATCTTGGAAATAGACGAATTGAGCTTCGCCGTGTCTGCTTCACCTACGCTTTTGCTTTCAAGCATATCCCTGATTTTGTCGTTGATGTCTGAACTCTCGAGACTAAGTTTGTTTGATAGGTCATACACCTTGTCTTTGGGCAACGGTCCGTGAGATCTTGCGTCCTTTATGGCCGTTTCAACCATTTGCTCCAGGCGATAGACCTTTTGCTTCTGCACAAAACCAATGCCGGAAATCAAAACCAGAACGATGATCACTACAACCACGATAAGAATCTGAAGCTTGTCGGCGTTTTTATCCATCTCACTGTTTGCAGTAGAAGGCCTTTTGACAGGCGTACTGACGGGTGGGTTTTCGGACTCCATTATCCAGCCATCAGAAGATAGGGCGTTTAAGGCATCGTTTTCTGAATTCTTATCGTTTGATGCAGAATCGCCTGTAGTGGTTTGGCTGTATTGGTCAGGTCCGAAAGGAAGCTGCGAAGGCGCTTCATCGATAGGCTGTTGCCGATCATCATTGCGTTTCATTCGATACCAACCCTATCGTCAATCCATTACCACTTGTCTAAAATCTTACTCACGACTTCAGTGCTGCGAAACCATGTCCCATATCGCGGTGTCGAGATCGTTGAGTTCGTGGCCGGATTCGACGTCCTGCTGCGCTCGGGTCAGTTTTTTGGCGGCGTCGCCGATACCGTTGGAACTGTCGACTTCCTGATCGGATAATTGACGATCCAACTTATAGGATGTATCCAGTTGGTTTGACGAGAACTGATCTGCCGGACCCAGCTGTTTGATGGCGTCAACCGTCCCGGCCACTTTGGCCCAATATGCCCCTACGATCTTTTTATATGAGGCGACGCTTTCGTCCTGAACATCCGGAATCGCATTGATGCTTGCCTGGCAAGTCGCGAGGAAAGAGGTCTGCTTGTCCAACGAATTTGGTTCCCAACTCATGTACGTAGGCGGGTTGCCGCAGTCCTTGTTGGATTTCGAAGCGGCCGGTGCAACCGTCATGATGTTCTGGGCAAAGGCGATATGTTTGGCCTCCTGCTTCTGATAGGCGTTGAACGCCTTCTTCACCCCGGCATTTTTCATAGCCGGAAGCTTGGAGAACTTTTCTTCGTCCTTTTGCACTTTCGTGATGTATTCCTGCACCACGTCGACGTCGCTTTGTTTGACGCTTTCCCTGTCCTCTGTGGTCATGTCGTCGATCAGATCCGATAGTTTCAAATCAAGATCAGCCGTATGACGCGACAGAGCCTCTTTCTTGTTTTCCGCGTCGCACTCGACCTTGCCTTTGCATATCTGAACGGGATGACGCGATTCCTGGACCTTTGAATAAATGATCGTTGCCGCAAAGAGAATAACAACTACCAGAAGAAAAACTCCGACGGACTCCAACCAGCGTTTCAGTACAGGGTGGCTGGACGTTTCACGCTTCAGCTGCCTCCTTCTTCTGCGTGCTTCCCTTTTGGCCTCACGTTGCCTGTTTTTCGCGGACTGCTTGGCATCCTTGGCATCGTCATCGGTTGCTGCCGACCACGATTCCTCGTCATTGACGAATATCTGCGGATCCGAAGAAGATGAGTTGGCGGAGGTAGCATCCGAAAAGTCCACCTGATCCGACGAGTCTTCGTTATCTCTGCCAAACATAAATCACCGATCTCTCCGACTTTTGGCTATCACCGTTTACCAAATCTCTATATCCAAGCATAATACCGAGTGATTCCAGAGATCGAATAAAGAGCGGCCATTACTTAAGGCAAAGCAAGTTCCTGAATGTCGCGGGTCGAGCGACACGCCGATGGTTGTTGACCCTGACATATTGTCAGGGCATAGCTTTTCTCTTGCGACCACAAACCGGCCGCAGACGACAGAACGAAGGAGATGTGGAATGAGCGAGATAAATGCAAACGATATCTCGTGGACACCATCCGAAACACTTGGCCTGACCATTGGCGAAGTGTCGAAGATGTTTCACGTCAGCGTGCGTATGCTCCGGCACTGGGAAGACCTCGGTCTGCTCTCACCGAAGCGTGACGCCAGCGGGTACCGAGCCTACGAACCCGTCGATCTGAACCGCCTTCGTCGTCTGCTCGTCTACAAGGAGCTGGGCGTACCGGCTACGCGCATCAGGCGTCTGCTCGACGCGCCCGCGCCGGTTGTCGTCGAGGAACTCAAAAAAGGACGAAACGACCTCGCCAAGAGGCTGCAGCGTCTTCAGAAAACCCTTGACGAAACGGATCGGCTCATCGACATTGCAGAGAAAGGAACAACCATGGCAAATGCAGAAACCGGCGACCTAAGGCAAAGTGAAGCCAAAGATCGCTGGGGAGACACCAAGCAGTGGATGGAATTCGCCGAAAGGCAGACCACCGCAGACGAAAAGGCCAAAACGCAAGAAGAACAACACATGCGGGATGTCGAGGCGAAGCTGGCCGAGGCCAAGCGTCGCGGCGTCAAGCCCGGCAGCGACGAGGCCAATAATCTCGCCGAGGAACATCGGGCATCGCTTTATTACTACGAGGTAAGCCCGTCCATGCAGGTTTGCCTTGGCCGTATGTACGTCGCCGATAAACGCTTCAAGAAGCACTACGACGACATCGAGCCCGGCTTGGCCCAATGGCTTCGCGACATCATCGAAGCCAACGCCGCCTCCCAAGACATTGACCTAAGCAACGTGCAATGGGAGTAATTAATAAATGGTGGTGTGTGTAAAACATAAACACACACCACCATTTTTAGGAATTAGTTTCAGTCTTTGGAACTATCCGAATCAGGCCACGTTTCAGGAACTGGCCCAAGGAACTTTTCTATAGCTTTAATCGACAATTCACCGAATGCTTCATTACTCACAGCTCCAACACCGGCCCCAATCATAAATGGCAATTGCTTACCTAAAGTAGCTATGCCCTGCTTGGTCCCATATTTCGTCAAAAATCTCGGGCCAAGCACTTTATTTACAGCTTGTATAGAAGACATCGGAATCTTCTCGATTACTTTTTTGCTCCAATAATGCACCGTTCTCCCTCCTAATGCTTTGGTAACAGTAGAAGAACCGCTATCCCCAATCAATACGATAAGTGCCAAAAAACGTCGCAGGTCTTCGCTGCTTAGATCCATCCCATATACCGTTGCCACAGAGAACACATATAAAACGGACGACTCAAGAAAATTACATATATCGCTTACAGCAACGGTCACTTGCCCTGCCCCATTCGGTACAGCTGCAGCAGCACCTGCTGCGAAACCTGAAACACCGATTGATCCTCGATAAAGCTTCTTAAGATATGCAATTGCCTCAGCAGGACTCTCGTTTTGCTTCTTCGCATGCCGAGATTCAACCATATGATGAGCCACCGGATATTGGCTTTCCAACGTTTTATCGAACGCACGGCCAATTAGCTTTTTGATATCGACTTCCTTATCCATATATCCAGTATGCCTTGTAATTTAGACACTTTTAACTTCCTGACAATGTAGACACTCTACAAACAACTCATACCCCAACTTGTCGGTTTTGTAATTTCTCAGCAACAGTGTTAAATATCGCAAATATGAAATTTGAAATTCAATAAAATCTCATTAAGATGGTGCTAACATATCTATTTGATACACAGAAGATATCTAAGGAGGTGGCTTGTGGAATTTGAATTTGACCCGAACAAAAGTGCCTCTAACTTGAAAAAACATGGCATCGATTTTGATGAAGCGCAGCGACTCTGGTATGGGCCGACGTTCACCTTTGATACGAAACCAGGAAATGATGAATCGAGACAGCTGGTGCTCGGCATCATTAATGAGAAACACTGGACAGCAATAACCACAAACCGAAATGGAAAAACAAGAATCATTTCCGTGCGTCGTTCACGCGACTATGAGGAGGAAACTTATGACAAGCTCATACAAAACCACTGACATCGACCGCAAATTCGACAATGGTGAAGATGTTCGCGAATACTTTGATATGGAACATCCCACCTATAATCCCGGAGAACAGGCCAACCGCAAGGTAAACCTGACTTTGCCGAGCTGGATGGTGGAACGCTTGGACAGCGAAGCCGGCAACATCGCGATAAGTCGCAATGCCCTTATCAACGTCTGGCTGGCGGAACGCATCGATGACGAGGACAAACAGCGTCGGCTCGTTCATTAAAGCAACGGTTCAGAGACTCCCGATCTCAACTCATCATAAACTTAAGCTAGCAGTATCAGAGACCAGTAGGCACTAATGTCAGATGGTAAATATTGTCCTTTGCCTCGACGCTCACAGTGCCGAGCGTGCGAGCGACATCATCTATGGGCTGGTTTGGCGAGTCCAGCAAGGCTCTCGTTAGTAGACCTCGGTAGTGCTTGGCCATGTGGGAGATTGTTTTGTTTTCGGAATTAGCGATACGGATGTCCCACCATTGATCCCGGCTACTTGCTGAGTTCGGCTTAGTGACACGATAGAGCCCCGAACGCAGGTCAACCGTAACGTTTTTACTATCAGTGGCGTTCATTGCCGGTTTGTTTCCTGCTTCATTCTCCGTTACATTCATACCCTTCGTTTGACTGAATGGTTCACAATCACCTGCAAAGCCATCGTCCGGAGTCCAGCCGGCAAGCTGCTTGCGCCAGAACGATTTCAATGGGCCAATGCCAGGAAGTGAGACGTTCATCGAAAGACGGTAGGTCGGTATCAAATCCTCGCCTGTGGTCACACCGAACAGACCGGAGAAAATCAATACATCATCGTCTTGATGCAACTTTGCAGCTTCATATAGCACGCCTGTATACACTTCTCTGGCAGGGGCGCAAGCAGCATTCAGAATATCGCGCTGGGCAAGAATTTCCTGAGTCCCCTTGGCTCCGACCTTCAGAATTTTCGCCGCGTCCTCACGATTCGATACCTCAATCAACGCGGATAGAACCGTTTTTCTGACGTCGTTGAGTTCCGGAAATGAAAGCCTGTTCAAATCAAACATCGGACCTTCACTCGGTGCGGCCTTGCCTTCGGAAGGCGGTAGGAGAAGATGCATATACCCAGTCTAACCAAGCCGCAAAATCGACATAACGGCGCTATGCGTGGAGAAAAACACAGCGTTAGAAACATCACATACCCTTGTGCAGCCAAGACCGCATTGTTATCTTCTTTTTACACAATTCAACAGAAGGAGTTTCATTGACTGCCAATCTCAATACCGCTTCCGGCCAGCCTTGGGCGGACAACACCCATTCGCAGACTGCCGGCGTGCGCGGCCCGGTGCTGCTGCAGGACTACCAGCTGGTCGAAAAGCTCGCCCACTTCAACCGCGAGCGCATCCCGGAGCGCGTAGTGCACGCCAAGGGCGCTGGCGCCTACGGTACCTTCAAGCTCACCCGCGACATGAGCGAATACACCAAAGCCGACGTTTTCAACGGCGAGGGCAAGGAGACCCCGATCTTCCTGCGCTTCTCCCAGGTGGCCGGCGAGCTCGGCTACCCCGACACCCTACGCGATGTGCGCGGCTTCGCCCTGCGCTTCTACACCCAAGAGGGCAACTACGACATCGTGGGCAACAACACGCCGACCTTCTTCATCCAGGATCCACTGAAGTTCCCCGACTTCATCCACTCACAGAAGCGTGACCCGCGCACCCATCTGCGCAACACGACCCGCCAGTGGGACTTCTGGGCGCACTCCCCCGAGTCCGTGCACCAGGTCACCTACCTGATGGGCGACCGCGGCAACCCGGCCAGCTACCGCACCATGAACGGCTACGGCAGCCACACCTTCAAGTGGGTTACCGCCGACGGCACCGCCTTCTGGGTCAAGTACCACTTCATGAGCGAACAGGGCGTGGTCAACATGAGTAACGAGACCGCCGCCAAGGCCGCCAGCGAAGACACCGACTATCTGCTGCACGAGCTGTTCGACGCCATCGAGTCCAAGAACTACCCGTCCTGGAAGGTCTGCGTGCAGATCCTGCCTTACGAAGAAGGCCTGAACTACAAGCACGATATCTTCGACATCACCAAGGTCGTCTCCCACAAGGACTACCCGCTCATCGAGATCGGCGAGTTCACGCTGAACCGCAACCCCGACAACTACTTCGAGGACGTCGAGGAATCCGCGTTCGCACCCGCCAACTTCGTGCCGGGCATCGAGCCTTCGCCGGATAAGATGCTGCAGGGCCGCCTGTTTGCTTACAAGGACGCCGCACGCTACCGCCTCGGCGCCAACTACGAACAGCTCAAGGTCAACCGACCCGTCAACGAGGTGCACAACTACGAGCGTGACGGTTTCATGTCCGATAACATGCAGGACGGTGCGGTCGACTACGAGCCGAACAGCTTCGACGGACCGACCGAGGACACCTCCGCCTGCAACCACGGCGACCTGCTGGAAGGTAAGACCGGCAACTATGCCGCCTATGAGCCCGACAACTTCTCCGCCGCCGGCGCTCTCTACAACGTGCTGAGCGAAGAGGAAAAGCAACGCTTGGTCGCCACCATCGTCTCCAACCTAGTCCAGGTCGAAGGCGAGCACGCCGAGGAAATCAAGATCCTCGAGACCAAGCAGTTCTATCAGGCCGACCCAGACTACGGAACCCGCGTCGCCGAGGCGCTCGGGCTGAATCTCGACGATATCAAGCAGTGATTGCCGATTAACCATTAGACAGTGCTCCTGGAAAAGGGAACCTACCTTCTCACCTAACGGGAAATGGTAGGTTCCCTTTTCTGTATCCTTATTCCCTCTCTCCGCATTATTTCGCAATTCAACCCTCCTTCCCGGCAATTTCATGGCTTCGTACTCAAATGTGTCTTTATTGAAAAACGATATGCTTTTTATCGAAAAACAATATGAAGTGATTATGATATGAAGCAGAGAGGCACCAAGCCAACGAAGGAGACTTCAATGAGACCTCAAGAAAACGCGAGCGCCGCCAATAGCCAAAGCCTACAAGAGACGTCCGGAATCGAAACAACCAAACGCAAAGCACATATGTCACACCGCACGTTAGCCGTTCTGCTTGAGGCCACCGATGCCTTCGCGGTTGTGATGTGCCTCGTCATCGTGCTGCTTGTACTTCCAGCAGCCGAACGAGTCGGGGACCTTAAGCATGGTTCGGCCTTGTTCGCCGCCATCGGCATGTTGCCTTTGGCCGTGGTGGCGGTATGTGCTTGGCGACTTTTCGCAGCGATAGGACACGAAGAAACGTTTATCACCGGCAACGTGCACCGGCTACGAACCATCGGCGCGGCTTTCGCGGTTTCCGCCGTAATATGGCTAATCGAATTGGCGATAGCCGCTTTCACAATCGCCAAAACCCGCGGACGCACCATGTTGGGGACAGGCGTCGCCTTCGTTTTCTGTGCGGTACTCGCAGTGGTATCCGCCGCGCTCGCCTCACTGACCGCCGCCGCGACGGAACTCAAAAACGAAAACGACCTGGTGATCTGACATGGGACATATTACAGTAACGCTTGACGACATCCTCGCCGACCGACGTATGACACTCACCGAACTCTCCCAACGCGTAGGGGTGACGGTGGCGAACCTCTCCATCCTCAAAACCGGCAAGGCTCGCGCGGTACGATTCACGACTTTGGCCGCCATCTGCCACGAACTGGACTGTCAACCGGCCGATCTTTTGCATTACGAAGCGGAGGAATAGCCCGATTTTCTCACAACTTTTCATCATAAAGCAGTGATTTCACAACAACCATAACCACACGATTTCAAAAGGAAGTCAGTCATGGATAAGGACAACTATACCCAAAATCAGCCTAAATCCACCAAAAACGAACAGAACAAAAGCAATAAACCATCCGTGCCCGCAACCGGCCCCAACGCGAATCCCTATGTACAAACCTCTACCTCGGAACCCAAATCCGCTGCCGAAAACAACACAGCCAAGACGACCAACACAGCCAACACCACAAATGCAGAACCCGCGAAGGCAATCGCCAAAATTCCGCCTGCACCGCTGACCCGAGCCGACAAGATTTCGCTAATCTGCGCATTGGCGCTGTCGCTGCTTTGGTGCGTCTGCGTCTCGCCGGTAAAGATTTCGGGATATTTCGCCATCGCCGGCGGTTTGGCACTGAGTGTCTGCCTGCTTGCTTTCCTCGGCTGCGCCTGGTTTTTGAGGCGACAGAAAGAAGCCAAGGAAATAGATAAGACAAACGTACTCAAAGGGGCGAAACGACTGAAACTTCAAATGCCGAAATCGTCATATGTCCTGCTGTTCTGCACGGTTGCGCTTATGCTCGTGCCCGCGTTTTCCCAGGCGGTTTGGATCAGGGCCATCAACGCCTGCGGGCTGGTCATCGCGTTGCCGCTCACGTTCCTATCACTGAGCGGCGAAAACGATGACGAACTGTTCCGTCTTCGGGAGGTTGTGCGCGGCGTAGGGACTTTCATCTCCGAGCAATTCCGTCACTGGTCGGTCCTCGGACGTGTCGCCACTTCATGGGTACACGGGCGTGGCCGCAAGGCCGGCGGCATCGCCATCGGCGCGGTGTGCGCAGCCGCGGTATTGCTCATCGTGATTCCCGCGCTCTCCTCCGCCGACGAAAACTTCGAGCTGATCGTCAGCAGCTTGCTCCAAGGGCTGACCCACTTCGACCTGGGCCCTCGCGTTCTCGACATCATCCGTTTCGTGGCGGTCATCCCGCTTGCCTTCTCGCTGCTTTTCGGACTTCGTCATCCGCGTCGTAAAGCCGATTCTGACACGAATGTAACCCATTATCAGGCCTCCACGGCAACGCTCAACACGATGCTCGCCATGCTCGACGTGGTGTATCTGGTATTCGTGGCCATCCAATCCTCCTACCTGTTCGGCGGAGTGGACACGCTGAAGCGTTTCGGCGGCTACGCTACTTACGCCCGAGAGGGATTCTTCCAGCTCGTTGGCGTCACTGCCATCAATCTTGTCATCGTGATGGTCTGCACCTATCTGCATAAACATCAAAAACGGACGATATCGTTGCTGCTGCTTGAACTTGTGCTGGTCGCCTCCACCTTGGTGATGCTGGTTTCCGCAGCCTGGCGCATGAGCCTGTACGTCGAAAAATACGGCCTGACCCGCCTGCGCCTGCTCACGTACTGGGGTATGGTCGCCATCGCCTTCTTGCTTATAGCAACCGTGATAAAACTGGTGCGTCCTACTTTCGCACTGTTCCGTGCGGCATTTTTCGGAACGCTTGTGCTTTGGCTGGTTTTCGCGTTCGTCCAGCCGGATGCCATCATCGCCAACGTCGATGTGGACGGCTACCTGAACGGCAGTATCGAAGTGGTCGATACCGACTATCTTGGCCAGCTCCCCTCGTCAGCCGTCGACCCACTCACCCGTCTTGAGCAGCAAGCTCCAACCAAATCAGTGAGAGACGCTGCCGCAAATGCACTCCGTGAAGTCTACAGCAACACCAATGAGACCACATGGTCGCTATGGGGAATCTAAAAAGTATTCTTATCGACTGTTTGCTGCTTATTGGTTTTCGTTTTCTTGGTTATGTGTCCTCGCAAAACGGCATTCTTCGCCCATTCCTCCGGAAGAATTATTTATGTGGAATTTGATATTGTGTCTTTACTGAGGAAGACGACGAGAGAAAGCAGATTATTCATGAACGCCAACGCTGACGTTGCACAGACACGAAACTTCGGCAGGTCCGATTCACAGGAAATCGAGGATAATCGGGAGAATTGGGATGACCGTGCCGAAGTCCATTTCAACGGCGGGTACGGGGATATCGAGGCGCTGATCAACAGTTCGCCGCTCTCGAATCCGATTGTCCGACGAGATTACGAAGTACTGAAACCATACTTGCCAAACCATTCGGTGAAAGACCAGCGATTGCTGCATTTGCAATGCCATATCGGTACCGACACCGTATGCTGGGCCAGACTAGGCGCGAAAGACGTATGCGGCCTGGACTTCTCCCCCGCCTCACTGCGTTATGCGCGTCAGATAGCGCAACGCGCAAAAGAAAACATCACCTATGTCGAAGCCGACGCGCGTAAAGCGGCCGAAGCGCTTCCTGGAAAACAGTTCGACGTCATCGTCACCAGCGTCGGAACGGTGACGTGGTTGCCATCTTTGGAGGAATGGGCGCAGTCCATCTCGACACTTCTGGCCCCCAACGGCGTCTTTATGATTCGTGACAACCATCCATTGCTGTTTGCACTCGGCGATGACGGCTTGAGCATCACCAACAGCTATTTTCCGGGTACCGAGGATTCGTACGATACCGAAAATACCTATACCATGGCGCCTCAAACGGGAGAATTCGATGACACAGATTCGGAACAACCTGAAAACGGAAAGACAGCAACGCCGAAAATCACCCATACCCACAACCACAACTGGGCCCACGATTTCGATGAGATGACCACAGTGCTGATTGACGCTGGCCTACGCATTGAGAAGATCGGCGAATACGACATCTCCGACTGGCAGTCAACGCCGCTGCTCGAATTCGATAAACAAGACGCGTCATGGCACATGTCAAAAGGCTATCCGCGCATTCCGCTTACCTTCTCGATTGTGGCGCGAAAAGCCGAGAACTAGCCCAATGCCACAGGCAGCAACCAGACAATAGACGAGTCTAGAGCAATCGGCTATTCCTGAAAATGCAGTTGAAAAGACACAAAACACTGAGTAACCGACACAACCAAGCCGAAGAGGTGGGTCTATATGACAACTCGTCCTCAGTTTTTTAGTACAAACATCTTAAGATTGAGGATATGAACGAAATTATCATTCGGCAGGCTATCGATAACGACGCCTCGGCATTGCAGGAACTCAACAAGGCCTGCCTGGGGTACGACTATCCCCTTGACCGCACATGCGAACGACTCGCAGAACTGTTGTCCGACCAGAGCTGCCGTATTTTCGTAGCTCTTCGGAACGGGAACGTTGTCGGTTACGTGCAGGCCAACACCTACAAAGCGACCTACGGCGACCCAGCCGTAAACGTCATGGGGCTTGCAGTTTCAGAGGACGCTCGCGGCAAGGGTGCGGGACGCAAGTTGATGGAGGCCGTCGAGGCTTGGGCACGGAGCCTCAATACCAAGGAAGTACGGCTCAATTCCGCCGAATTCCGCAAGGAAGCCCACAAGTTCTACCAAGCCATCGGCTATACGCTAGACAAGATGCAGGCCAGATTCGGTAAACGGTTGAGGTAAGCAGTAGTAGTCAGTTCAGTTTGGCGTATTCTTCCGGATCCACCGGGTCGAGCCACTCGTTCGAGGCGCCCTCTCCAGGCACCATCACAGCCACATGCGCGAACGGCTCATTCGGGCTGGCGCCATGCCAGTGCTTGGTTTCCGGAGGTACGACCACCACGTCGCCCGGACGCATCTCGCGCGCCGGCTCGCCCTCGAACTGGCAGTATCCACGCCCGCCGACGGCGATGAGAATCTGCGTGGTCTTGTGATGAATATGCCAATGGTTCCTGCAGCCGGCCTCAAAAGTCACGTTGGCGACCTTGGCCTGGTCTGTGCCACCTAGTGGGGCATTGTAACTCTGGCCGTCAAAATACTGGGCGTAGGCATCGTTCGGGTGTCCCATCGGGAATGGGCCTGGATTCGTAAATGTTGTAGACATTTTCTTTATCTCTTTCTATTAAAATTATTCGTAAGTGACATACGATTCGGCTTATTGGATTCCGACAAGATGAGACGCATGTCATCGACACAGCGCCGATTGCCAATGAAACCAATCAGAGTACTCAGCGCCCGCTAGACACAGGAAAATAGTTACGAACAGGATTCTCGAAACGAGTTACGACGGAATACTCAGCGCCCACTGAACACGGGGAAATCGCTGGCCTCGCCGTAATCCTTGACCTTCGGCATATTTCGCAGCGTCTGCATGTCTTCGGCGCTAATGTTGAAATCGACTTCGGCGTTGGCTCTGATATGCGCTTCAGAAGAGGCCTTGGGCAGCGGCAACGTGCCGAGTTCAAGGCAATAACGAATCATCAGCTGCGGCACGGAAACGCCATAGCGCTCTGCAATCGAAGTGAGCGTCGGATTGCCCGCCATCTCGCCATGGGCAATCGGCGAGTATGCCTCAACCAAGATGTTGTCTTTCTTGGCTGTGTTGAGCAAATCGAAACGCGTGTTGCCCACATGCGTAAGCAGCTGGTTGACCACCGGCTTGATCTCGCAGTGTTGGAGGATGTTGTCAAGGTCGACGTCTTCGAAGTTCGAAACACCGATGGCATGGACGTTGCCGGCCTTCACGGCCTCTTCCATCGCTCGCCACGCCTCAAGATTACCTTCGAGGCAATGGTCGCCCTCGTGGAAATGGGCCCAAGGTTCAGGCGCATGAATGAGCAGCAGGTCGATGTAATCGAGGTCGAGGGCCTTAAGCGAAGCTTCAATGGAATCCTTGGCGGATTGGTAATCCTTGTGTTCGGCTCTTACCTTCGTACTGACAAACACATCCCCGCGTTTGACACCCGAGGCCCGCACACCTTCGCCCACACCGCGTTCGTTTTCGTAAGCCTGAGCCGTGTCAACGTAGCGATACCCGCACGCGAGCGCCGTCTGTACTGCCGCTCCGGCCTTGTCGTCGTCAATCAACCATGTGCCGAAACCCAGCTTGGGAATCTTCACCCCGTTGTTCAATGTGTAGTCTTCGTCAAGTATCGTCATATTCAACTTCCTTATCGCTTCATGAAATGTCGCTTGTATGCTTGCTGGTTACGTATCGGCAAGCACACAGACCAACGGATGTTGTTCGACCATGCCTCAAATCTCAAGATACGGCAACTTTCAATTGCCAGCCTAAAGACTTCAAGCACTTGAAGTCAAAACCGGTTCTTGTCACACTTAGTTATCGTCATTAGAGCGCAAATATTTGGATGCTGCTCGGCCACACGTCCGCGCTACTGCGCAAAGAGATACGGCACTCCGTGGCTGACCTCAACCTTCAACGAAGGAAGACCGTGTTTGCCGCCAGGATTCTCCCAGTAGATGAGATTCTGCGTGGTCATTAGGTCTCCCTGCGTTTTACGCAACGCATCAATCTGAGGAATCATGCCTGACTTACTTTCGTCCTTCTCCCCCGTCATGGCAATGACCGTCACATCATTAGCGCCGTAATTTCTAGCCCGTAAGCCGGCCACCAGACTCGCAGCGGTGTCTTCGTCTGTGGTACCCCCGGTAGTTTTATTGATCCAACTGCACTCAGCCATCGGCATGAAATCATGGAAATACTGTGGTTTGGCCGCAAGCATCTCCCATGCGGTGATGCCTCCCATCGAATAGCCGCCGAAAGCCCTATGCGTCCGACTGGCAACGAAATCTGCCTCCGAAACGCCCGAAGAATATGTCGTGAACCGGCTTTCAACGGCCCGCATAAGAGGCTCAATCTCATCGGTGGCGAAGAAACGATTCAGCGCATAATCCTTGTGGTAATCGCGAACCTCAAATGTGTCATCAGGATAATACGTCGGGAAAACCACGAGCAGCGGTTTGTTTAAGAGAGACTCATCCAATGAGCCCTGCATCTGCTTGGCAAGCTTCGGGCCAGTCGTCCACGAGCCATGCATCAGATACAGGATGTTCATTGGAGTACCCTTGCGATATTTAGCAGGGACATAGACGCTCGCGGTTTTCGCGTAACGTTTCCCCTGATAAGCGATGTCATAACTCACCGTCTCAAGATGGCTGGCAGCATTAGCCGGTTTTACTGAAACGTTATTCTGCTGTTTTCGGAGCGGACCACTCACTGCCCAGCAGACACCGATCACAATTGCCACGACGACGAGTATTGCGCACGCAACAATCGCCAGTTTGTGCCGCTTCATAACCCACTCTTTCCTGCCAATAGGTCATTCGCCGGTCAACATCGCACGCGGTTTTACTGCTCCTGCACAGCTTCGAGCAAAGCAACCCAATTTACATGCAACCAGCATGACCGGTCTATCTGTCTGGACAACTCACTAATACCAGACTACCGCTGTTGCTTGGCAGGTTCAATTGACGGCCGGTTCAGAGAATACGACATACGAAATCTATTCAAACGTTCCTTCGGCACTACCCGCGCCAAGCACTTTACCCTCCAGCTCGGCTCTGAGTTTGCGATAAAACGTCATCGGCCCGAGTCCAAGCTTCCGATCAACGGCATAGACAGTGAACTTGTAGCGATGGCTGGTTCCTTTTGGAGGCTTCGGACCACGATAACGGTGCCAGCCATACGCTATACCCTGAACCGCATCGCCGATTCCAGGTCGCGTTCCCCTGGCAATGCCTGCTGGCAAAGTCTCCATAACCGGCAAATCCCAGATAATCCAATGCGTCATTTCGCCGAACAACGGATGACCCAGATCTCGCAACATAATAGCCAACGACTCGGCACTGCTCGGAATAGCGGAAAATGTAAATTCGGGCGATATATCGCTGCCTCTCCCCGTGTATTCCGTCTTAAACCGACCATTCTCATCAATCCCGCCGCAAGCAACTTCAATCCGCTTCATCGCGATTTCTCCCTTTGCTTTTAAAAACTCAATTACTTTATAGGCAACAGATTATCATTTGTCTAAACGGTTAGAGAAATCTTCAGTACACGGAACACGCTTCGATTATTCCTCTTCTCTTGCCTTACCGATATAGCGTTCATAAAGTTCAGCGGATTTTGCCGAATCAATTAAGGTACTACTGGTTTGAGATGGCACATATTCCCCATGACTCAACGCCTGCAAGTCAGGACCGGCGACAAGAGGCTCATCCAGAGGCTTAACAATCGTGTCGAACATTCGTTCAAGCAATGACAGGTCATCATCGTGCATAGCAGCGATAGATGCCTGATCATTGAAGCTCTTGGTTACCAAGCCCCAGTCGAAATGCCATCCGGCGTCACAAGCCACCAACTCCCAGAAAATCCGTTGTGCACGTCCGTTGCCCTCACGAAAAGGATGCAGATTATTGAGATTGTCATAATTGACGCTCAACCGCTGTATGAATGTCTTGCGGCCCATTCCTTTCAACAAGCCATCTTCTTGCAAGACGGACTCTACATACTGCGACCCAGTCTCCGGAAAAGCCACTGGCAGGAACGTCGAACCTCCCTTGGAGATATCGACTCTACGAAATTCGCCAGCCCACGGATAAACTTCGGCGAACAACGAACGATGGATAAAACACAGTTGACTGATTGTGCCTTTAGCATGCAGCTGCTTGCTACGCAGAATGGCGCTGGAATAAGTAACGAGCATGCTTTCGGCGTGCAGCAAATCATTCTGAGTCTTCGCGCCAACCAGATTTTTCAGGACATCAGTGCCACCAATAAGATATGGATCAACAAATCCGTCGCGCTCAGGCATGGGCTAAATCCCGCCGGACACGGTCTCTAACTCGTTGACCCCATTCATCGACACCTATTTTGCCAAAGATGTATTCTTTTGCGTCAGCCATGAATTGCTCATCAACGTGTTGCCCCTCCATCTCGGTGGAATGAACGGCTTGGTACACGTCCTGCGCACGCTTCTCGACAACAGTCATGGTCGGTACCTTCCTTTCACAACAAGAAACATCTCAGATACATTCAGAATAACGCATCCGCGGTATACTTTGAATTGCGGAACCTGTGCCGTTTAAATTGCCGTTTGTTCTCAATTTTTAGAATCGAATTCCTCTACACACGCAGAGAAAAGAATGCCGAGGGAATGCCCCGGCGACTTGGAGCCTCTTCCATTCGGAGCGAAGCAACATTCATTTTGACAGAAAACATTGTAAGACGCAAGTCATGCGAAATTGAAATATAGTAGCGACATCACTGCTCACTATCAAAACCCTGCTGTTATCTCAAAGGCGAAGAACTTCCTATAACTCTTACGAAACTTGAAATTAAATCGGGGGTCGCATAGCCAGATACCGATAAGTCAGCAAGTGACACCTAAATCGACTATACGACAGACTTCCCCAAGATTTCTCAATTCCAGCATTCTCGTTAATATTATTCAGAAGTAGCATTTCTGTTGAGAGGAGCATGATGCTGACGCCAGATCATGAGGACGTGAAAACTGGAAAGAGGCAGGCTGCCGTCCGGACGCTGGTGCATCTTCTCGCTTTTATCCTGATATTCCTTGTGCTCTATGTTCCTGCCTTCTTGCTGATCAAGCATGTTCTGCATTTCCAGCGCCACGCCAGTGGAGAGAATCGCTGGATTACGTCTATGTCGGTATCGGCACCGCTGGAGGTCGCGGCGGTCGTCATCGCCTACCTCGTAGTGGTAATGCTGCTCGAAAAGCGCAGGAACCCTTACGAACTACGGCTCTCCCGGCTTCTTGGCCTACTGGTTGGAATGCTCACGGGCTTCGGCGTCATCGCCCTGTGCATCGGCATCCTCTTTCTTACGGGCAACTATCGCGTAATCGGCTTCAATCCGAACTACTCGCCATGGATGGATATCTTCGTCATGGGTGTCTGCGGCGGCATCGGCGAGGAGATCGCGTGCCGCGGCATCATCTTCAGGCTGCTCGAGGAATGGATCGGAACCTGGGGCAGCGTTCTGGTTTCCGCCCTACTGTTCGGGCTCATGCACTTGGGCAATCCCGGGGCGACGCTGTGGGGAGCACTCGCCCTCGCGATAGAGTCCGGCGTACTGTTCGCTGCCATCTACGCGTGGACCAGATCACTGTGGTGGGTCATCGGCTTCCACGCCATGTGGAACGTCGCCGAAGGCCCGATATTCGGTTCCGTCGTCTCTGGAACCGGCAACCAATCGTCATGGTTCATCGCAAGTTGGCAAGGCCCCGAAATCCTAACCGGCGGCCCCTTCGGCTTCGAAGCGAGCATTGTTCCAGTGCTGGTGTGCGGTGCGATTGCGGTATTTATATTGGTGTTTCTGCAGAAGCAAGGAAAAGTGGCGAAACCTTTGTGGAAACGAAGCATAAGCAGCCTATAAGCGAACAGCAAAGATTATCTAAACTCACTCCTCGCTAATGATTTTAGAACCAAGTTTTATACAAAGACGCAAGAGTGAAAGCGAAATCACCTCTTACATATATAATGATGATATACATGTAAATTTTCATGAATTAAGGGGTTAAAATGAGCATTGAAGTACCTTTGGACACGATGGTTCCTATCAGCACGTTTAGCCGCGGAGGTGCAAGCAAAGCTTTCGCGAGGGTCAAGGACGGCAAACCTGTTACTGTGCTGCGCAACAACGAGCCCACTTACGTTATTGTCGATCGACATGACTACGAAAAGCTTCGCCAAGCGCAAATCGAGCAGGAAAATGCCGAAGCACGACGCCAAGTGGAAGCCGGGGAAGGACATACTTTCTCCAGCGTCCAAGAGATGAGGAATTTCCTCGATGCTTAAGAACATCCACTCCATACCAGCTTTCGAAAAGACTATCGAGCCCTGAAAAAGAAGCACCGCGATATGGACAAGTTGTGGGTTGCAGTCGATGCAGTCATGGCGGAAGATCGAGCGAGACTTGATACGCAATACCGCGATCATGCACTCAAAGGGAACTGGCTGGGCTACCGAGAGCTACACATCGAAGACGATTGGCTTCTCATCTACTGTATCGAGGAAAACGGCATCTCCCTGGTTTTGACCAGGACAGACACTCATGACAACTTGTTCTCAGCCAAAATCTCGAAAAAGATTATAAAACAATATGGGAAATCACCACGTCATTCGGGCAAAATTGGCAGTTAATCTAACAATGCAAGAAACAGAAACCCTAAATAAATTGTCATATTGAGAGCTAAGACATATCTAGCAATTTGAAAGAACGAATTTCAAAACCAAAAGACAATCTGACGGGATTTGAACCTGCGACATCCTGTTAGACCGATGGTTAAAACGGCTGGTAACGGGTAATACCGAAATCCATCAATAATGTTCGTATTTCAAGAAAAATAGCTATCGTCCAAAAACGATAGAGAAGACCGGAAACGGAAAATACTTGAGGCTATTGTCTCTGAATCGTGGCTGAACCACCTAGCTGGTTCAGTCTTACCCGGACTTTGACCCGAAGCTCAACAGAATAACATTCAGATCAACAGGAAATAGCAGCATTCCGCTTCTGTTGAGGACTCAGGCCGGCATGCTGTATACGATATCAAAAAATGAATCCTTCTTTTGCGATTACAGCGGGGGCTGTTAGAGTGCGACGTGTGGAAGATACCGTCAAATAGTACAGATATCTTCGAATAGCATGGTGTCTGAAAAGAAAAGGGGACAAAGTGGGTAGAAGATTCCATGCCTTTCGAGTCGCTTTGCCATATACATTGCCGACCTGGGCCGGGCTCTTCTTCCCGGCACTTTCCTATGGTCTCTTGATGTTTTCCAAAGGGTTCCCGATTATTTATCCAATATGCATGAGTGCGCTTATCTTTGCGGGATCGATGGAATTCGTCACGATTGACCTGTTGCTCAGTGCCTTTAACCCATTAGTGGCATTCATCATGACGCTTATGGTCAATGGCCGTCACATCTTCTACGGGCTTTCGATGCTCGACACCTACCGCGGCACAGGCTGGAAGAAGCCGTTTCTCATTTTTGGCATGTGCGACGAGACCTTTGCCGTCAATTCATCCGTCAAAGTGCCGGAAGATACGGACCGCGGATGGTTCATGCTATGGATCACATTGATCAACTGGAGTTCCTGGGTGGCAGGCGCCACACTTGGCTGGCTTATAGGAGGAGTTCTGCCATTCAGCACCAAGGGCGTCGAATTTGCAATGACGGCGATGTTCCTTGCCATCGTTCTCGACGAATGGGACGAATCGCATAGTCTGAAGGGACATACCCCGGCCATGGTCGGTGTGCTGGTGTCGCTGATCTGTCTCATCATCTTCGGCCCCAAAAACTTCATGCTGCCCACATTGCTGGTGATGCTCTTGGCGTTCGTCTTGTTGCGTCCGTATCTGACAGAACTTAAAGAGGATGGCGAGAACCTTTCGGGAGATATCGATGCCGCGCTGGAAAGCAGCGACGAGGGTGCGAATCTCCAATCGGAAACGAATCACAGCGATGGCATTGGCCAAGACGCCTACAGGAAGTCGGTGAAACGATGATGACCATGGATGTTTTACAAAGTGTTATCACCGTTGCTGTCGTAGTTTTGGGAACGGTTCTGACCCGGTTCGGCGCTTTTATTCTCTTCCCCGAGTCGAAAACGCCACCGAAGTTCGTTCGCTATCTGGGTCGGGTATTGCCACCAGCCATCATGGGCATGCTGGTGATCTATTCGATGAAGAACGTGTCGGTGACTTCGGGGAGTCATGGCATTCCGGAGGCGTTGGCGCTGCTTGCCGTAATCATCCTGCACTATTGGAAACATAATATGCTGCTTTCGATTTTTGGCGGTACCGCTTTGTATATGGTATTGGTGCAGCTGGTTTTCGTGTAAGCACACGATCCGGGTTGGAATTCTAACGCTCTGAGTCGAGGTTGGGTCTTATTGTCCTGCTCCCGTCACTTTGATGAGTGGTTTGCGGTTGCCTTTGACCGCGAATGGAAGACTGTTGGCCTGCGCGTAGATGTTTTGGACGAGCTTCTCGATTTCATTTGTGTGGCCGGTCTTGGACAGAAACTGTGAAACGGCTTGGTCGTAGTGGTTTTTGTTGTCGGTATTCAGTCGCTTCCAATTGATGTTCCGGAAATGCTTCAACAGCGGTTGGGAATCTAGTGGAAGACTAATCTTTCCCTGCTCGATGAGCACTGCGATGATGGGATATCCGGCATAATGCTGCCAGTATGTCGCGTTGTCATTGGAGGTATACAGTCCCTCGGAAATCATGACTGTATAACGTTTCGTGCGAGCTGATGACGTCACGATGGCCTTCGACTCCGAGCTGCACATTTTCACACGATCATCCGCAACCGCGCTTAACGCCTCGTATATTTTCGCGATCGGAGTTGGTTTTCTGAGAATATCGGTCATATGGCGGTCTCCTTTCAATATGTCGTCGGCACAGGCCAGGTTTCCTGAACCGGCCATAGTCGGATTACGGTTGCATCCAGACCCTCACGTAGACATCTCTGAATCTGCAGCCATCATCCCACTGGCCATGACTAAGTATGAGTTAATGCTAAGGAGCATAAAGAAATATCCACGATTCTATAAGCGACAGAAATGCTGAAGATGAAGGCCATCGTGTCTAGACACTAAAACGAATGAAATCACAACACTCAGAAACGTTGAAATTTCAACGATTTCAGTCGGGATGACAGGATTTGAACCTGCGACATCCTGCTCCCAAAGCAGGCGCGCTACCAAACTGCGCTACATCCCGATGTGCCAACAAAACAAAGCACAAATAACAAGTATAGCGCAACCCCGGCCATGCGACTCGCTAAGATGGGCAACGGCACATACGGCAAACTAGCCAGCGAACACGAAAGGTAACCATGGGACTGCATCAGCGCACGGAGACCTCCGGGCTCGTCTCCTTTATCATCTGCGCCATCGCGGGAGCGAGCGTCATGGAGCTGTGCGTCTCGCTGCTGCCGGCCGCGTGGATGATCAGCCGCCGCCAGTTCGTCATCGCCTCCATCATCATCGCCGCATGCGGCACCATTTCCTTCATTTTCGGCTATGCTCACCGTTCCAGCTCGCTGAATACCCACAACCGTTGGATAGAAATCCTGCGCCGCCTTGTTGAAATCCTGGCACTCGCGACGGTCTACGCCTCCACGCTGTTCCTCACCTCGTTCGCCCTCCTAAGCATGGCCAGCAACCTCATGGGCACGATGTTCCTTGATTACATCGTCGCAGTTTGCGCCGGTTTCTCGGGAGTCGCCGGCTACATCACCTTCGTGCAGGCCGAACTGATGGACGCCAAGACGTTGGCCGGCTTGTTGCCGCTTTTCGTGGTCGCCGGTGTGAGCGTCGCAGGACTGACCACCGACGACCCGAACTGGTACACCAACAATTTCTCCCAACTCGGCGACCGCACCACCTTCGCCGCGCACATGTTCAACTCGACGCTGATCCTCGCCGGCGTCTGCATCATCATCGTCAGCTACTTCGCCATCTCCGAACTCGTAACATCGTACCGTCAGCGCCGCGAATGGCATCAGGATCAAGGCCCGTTGCGTTCCAGCCATATCAAGCATTACAAAGCTCGCTTGATTTGTCTTTCGATTATGCTCGCCTCTTCCGGCATCGCCTTCATTGGCATCGGCACGTTCCGCTATACGCCGCATCCCATCCTGCACAACGTCTTCGCCCGTGGCATCGTCGTCGTCATGGGCCTGCTCCTGCTCGCGCTTCCATGGCTCGCCCCGCAGCTTTCGCTCGCCATCTATTTGGCCGGTTACCTCGCCATCGCCGTGTGCGGAGTCGTGCTGGTGCAATGGCTGATGGGTGCCAACACGATGACCAACGTCGAGGCATTGGCCGGACTTGTTTTCCTCGGCTGGTTCATCATGTTCTCGCGCCAGATAGCGGCCATCGAGGCCGACCGTATCTCCGAGCAGGTCATGCATATCGACCAGGAAGAGACCTCAGCAGCCGTGACCACGGCCAACGTCGCCGACACTATTCCGTCTTCGGTCGACAAGAATCATCGCATGCATTCGCGCATTGCGGCCACACAATAATAAGTTTCGTGCCATTAAAATTTTTGAAGAAGCGCCAAAATCAGTTCATTTATCCGAATACTTCTAGCTATATCAGATAAAGTTTCACTCGAAACAAATCATTCTAAGACGGTGTAATTTTTTCGACAACGCTAAAGGACAGTAGAAGGCAAACCCTGTTCATCCAGCTTTCGTAACGTGCACTTAAATTTAAACCAAACTTTTATTGATTTATAGCTAAATATGAGACCCGCAACCAAGCTCCCCGGCTACTAAAAGGATTATTTATCAGCTGCCAACTGCTCACGCAACCGGCGAATCTCCTCGTGCTGGATGGCGATGGTGGAATCCGCAGCCTGAATGCCGATGCCTGTCAGTTCCTTCCACGTCACCCACGTCGATTGCACATGCTCGTCCTTGTCGAAATGGCGCAGTTCCTGCTTCCAAGCCGAGAGATGAACAACGAAAATATGCGCCAGCTCATTGGTCATGCCACCAGAGGAATAGAAATCACCGACGTGCTCGATTCTCACGGATTGCTCGTCTTTCGGCGTGACACCCGTTTCCTCTTGCAGCTCTCGCAAGGCCGAAATTTCAGGCCTCTCGCCATCCTCCATCAATCCTGCCGGGAAACCGTACGTAAATTTATTCGGCCCGACACGATACTCCCGTTCCAACAAATATTTATCCTGGACCTCGTCATGAACCAACATCACCACTGCCTGCGGATGAACCAGAATCTGTCGCCGTACAGGCACTTCCCCACCATCGGTTTTCGCGAGCGCCAGCCTGCGGTCATCGATATGGAAAATGGCTCCACGATAGACGGTTTCGCTAGAAACCAACCGTATCGGCGCCTCCATATTCACGCCATCAGTGGATTCCTGCAGACGCCTGTTGACCTCTTTGCGAATACGCTCTGTCGTTTCCACGCTCATTACCCCAAACTTCCTTTATCACGACTTTTGACGGTGCCGAACTATCACATTCCGATATATCAATATAGGCTATTCCGTTTCAGATAGAACGGCCACAATGGCATACATGAAACCGTAAAACCAACGACTATTCCCGACCCAGCACAAGTTGCCAAGGATCAGTAACGATACCAACACGTTTCGTTTCCGGGCGGAAACCGGTGGCCTTCTCAATTCCGTCGGCAATGTCGTCAAGCGCGTATCTGAACCACATCGACTCGATGGCCGAATGCGGGGTATTGATCAGCGCCGGTTTCATGGTCGTGTGATTGAGCGTCGCCTCGTACCAAGCCTGTTGCAAGGCATCCGTCGCCGGGTGATGGCGCAAGTCACTGGTCACGTAAACATCGGCACCACTCTCGCGAACCTCATCAAAATCAGAATCACCGGAACCCGGCAAAACGGCGATCTTCCGAACATCTGCGTCCAAATCGCCCGCAACCTGAATCCCATAGTTCGTTTTCGGCACCTCCGCGGCAACGCGCTCGGCAAACGCACGCAACGTCATCGGTTTCACCAACGTACCGACGCGCCCAAGTCCGACGGCATGCCCGTTCTCTTCGCCGGCAGGTACCAACGGCGTCTGGTTCTGCAATCCAAACGCGTCGGCCGCAGCCTGGGCGACGCCGCGATAGGCGACATCAGCGTTGGTGTGCCCGACCCACAGACCACAATGCGCCCGATACAGCTTCCCGGCAATGGCACCGTGGACGCCAAGCCCGGAAACCTCGTGCACCGCCCGGAAGAACAAGGGATGATGGCAGATGAGCAAGTCAGCACCCATCGCAATCGCTTTGTCTACCACAGCCATGGTCGGGTCGGCGGCGAAGACGATCTTGCCGACGGCATCGTTCAAATCACCGACTATCAGCCCCGGAAAGTCCCAATCCTCGGCATACTTGAGGGGATACAATTGTTCCAATACTTTGACAACTTCGGCAAGCCTTGGCTTCTTCTTTTCTGACATGTTTCCTCCGAACTATTCGCGTCCATTTAAAACGTTACCGGTAACCACATCGCATTGCTGGACATACGCCTGACACACAATTAAGCAGCCTGACACATAATTAGATAGCCGAAACCGACATCACCTGCGCAACAGCATCGCCGCGCTTGCGCCCAGCATATACAAAATGGCTCTACTTCTTACCAACAATAGAGCCATAGTCAAACACTTTTACCGGCTAACCGACAGGCCAGCCGGTTGGGAAGCCAAGAGCCGGAAAACACCAATCACAGCCGATTCACTCGAAGCGTCAGTACAAAACGGACCGTATACGCCGTATCAGCATTCCCTACCAGCCATCAGTGCGCAGCAGCCTGCCAATCGGAGCCAATGCCGATGGAGACGTCCAGCGGCACGGCCAGGTCGACGGCGTGTTCCATAGCGTTGCGTATCAAGTCGCTGACCTGCTCGCTCTCCCCCGGCGCGACCTCCAGCACGAGTTCGTCGTGGATCTGCAGGATGACGCGGCTCTTGACCCCAGCCTTGCGCAGCGCATAGTCGGCGCGAATCATGGCGATTTTCATGATGTCGGCGGCCGAACCCTGAATCGGCGCGTTGAGCGCCCCACGCTCGGCGGCATCTCGCACCTGACGGCGCGAGGACTTGAGCCCCGGGAAGTAACGGCGGCGACCGAACATCGTCTCCGTATACCCCTTTTGTCGGGCGGTGGCGACGAGCGATTCCAGATAGTCGTGGACCTTGCCGAACGTGGCAAAATACTTGGCTTTCAGCACATCGGCCTCGGCAGGACTGATCTTGAGCTGTTGCGAAAGCCCGTAGGTGCTCAGCCCGTAGGCTAGCCCGTAACTCATCGCTTTGACGTGGCTGCGTTGATCGGAAGTGATTTCATCCATCGGAATGTCATACACAAGGCTGGCCACATAGCGGTGGAAGTCCGCGCCCGACTTGAAGGCCTCGATGAGCGATTCGTCGCCGGAAAGGTCGGCCATGATGCGCAGCTCGACCTGCGAGTAATCGCAACTCAGCAACGATTCGAAGCCTTCGCCCGGCACGAACGCGGAACGGATCTCACGGCCTGTGGCGTTCCGGTTGGGAATGTTCTGCAGGTTCGGATCGACCGAGCTCAGGCGCCCGGTGGCCGCGACGGTCTGCTCGAAAGTGGTGTGAATCCTGCCATCCTTGGGATTGACGGCTTCCAGCAGCGTCTGCGCAATCTGCTTCAGCTTGTTGGTCTCGCGGTGACGAAGCAACGCGCCGAGAAAATCACTCGCCTTCTCGTCGTTGGCATACTTGACATACAGATTCTGCAATGTGGCCGCGTTGGTAGTATACGAGCCGGATTTGGTCTTCCTGGAAGGGGTGAGTCCCATTTCGTCAAACAAGACCGTCTGCAGCTGCTTCGGGCTCTGTAGGTTGAGTTCGTGGCCGGCGGCTTCGAAGGCAATCTGCTGGGCCTGATCGGCATCGGCCGTAAATCCGTCAAGCAGCTCGTGCAAGCGCCCCAAGTCAACCTTCGCGCCGGCATCTTCGATGCCGTATAGCACCTGGGAAACCGGGAGTTCGATGGAACGCAACAGACCATATTGCTTGCGCTGGTCGATTGGCGTCTTCAGGAAGTCGGCGAGCGCCCGCACAATGGCACTATCTTTTACAGCCTCCTGCTGGGCTTCCTTGGAAGCGTCATCATTACCTGCAGCACCATCGTCGTCTCCTCCCAAATCAAGCTCGCCTTGAGCCTGTTTGGGCTTGCTATCCTCGATTTCCAATCCGAGGAAATGTTCGGCGGCCTTCCCGAGCGTTTCGGCATGGAAATCAGGCTGAACCAGATACCCGGCAAGTTTGGTGTCGAAAAGCGGCCTGCGCATGGTCACTCCCGCCGAAGCCAGCATGTGCAGGTGTTCCTTATAGCCGTGTACCACCATCGAGGTGTGGAAAACATCCAGCAGGAACTGCAGCGCGGAACGCATGTCGTCATCAATGATTTCGGCACCGAATACCGCCGCCTCGTCATCGGCCAACAGCACGACGGCTTCCAGTTTCGCGTTTCCCGGTTTCGACCGGCCAGAAGCGTAAAGCACCCATGAATGATTGACCTTTTCAGAGCAGCACATATCACGATCGACCAGTTCCGGCCCCTTGGCGCCGTCGATGATCGCCTGCTCGTCCGCCTTTTCGGCAGCGCGAACTTCGGCATCGTAGCTGTTTTGCTTATCGGCAGACGTCTGGTCCGAATCATCATTCGGTTTGGTCTCCGCTTGACTGTCACTTTCCGAGCCATCATCGGGTGAACCGTCATTCGGTTTGGACTCCGCTTGGCCGACAGTTTCCGTGCCATCATCTTTTTCGCCAAAAGTCTGAATAATCAGATCGGGGTTGATCTTGCCTGCGGGGAACACCGGCGCGATGTGCGCGTCTATCCAGTCCCCCAGCTCTCTGGCATTGTGGATTTCTGTGACATGAGGTTCTTTGACGATGGGCTCGTCATCATCGGCATCGGTCGCGGCCGTCGCAGAAGTTGAATCCGCGTCCCCCGGCATGACCCCGCCGTTGAAGGACTTGACCAGCCGGTTCTTGGAACGGTTGCTGAACTGGAGCTTGGAGAAGACCTCGTTGACCTTGTCCATATCCATGCCTCCGAGCGTGAAGTCATCGATGGTGGCCCCGAGGTCAAGGTCGCGCAGCACGGCATTGACACGGCGGTTGAGCTTGACCTGGTCGATGTTGTCTCGCAGCGCCTGCCCTTTCTTGCCGGGCAGCTCGTCGGCGTGCTCGATGATGCCTTCAAGTCCGCCGTACTGGTTGATCCATTTGGCCGCATATCCGTCGCCGACACCCGGTACTCCAGGGATATTGTCGGCAGTCTCACCGCGCATGGCCGCCAAATCGGGATATTGCTGGGGGGTGACATGGTATTTTTCGACGATAGCGTCCGGGGTCATGTGCTTCAAATCCTTGAAGTGATGGCCCGGATAGAGCACGGTGATGTCGTCGTCAATCAGTTGGAACGCGTCGCGGTCGCCGGAAAGCACCAGCGTCTTGTACCCGGCATCCTCACCCATCGAGGCCATGGTGCCGATGATGTCGTCACCTTCGTAACCTTTCTTCTCGACGTATTTGACACCGAGTGCCTTGAGCAAATCCTGGATGATCGGCAGCTGGCTTAGCAGTTCCTCGGGAGCCGCATCCCGCGTCCCTTTGTATTGCGGAAGCATCTTGTTGCGGAACGTACCACCGGCCATATCGAAAGCAACGGCGAGATGGTCGGGTTTCTCGTTATCGAGCACCTGCGCGAGCATGGTCGAAAATCCCCAGACGGCATTGGTCGGCTGGCCGGTGGAAGTGGAAAAACTTTCGACGGGCAAGGCGAAATACGCGCGGAAAGCAAGGGAATGGCCATCCACCACCAGAAGCGTGCCTTTGGTTTTCGAGGTACCAGTGGCACCGTTCGTCGTCGCGCTATTGCTCGTTTTCGAGGTATCGTTCGATTCTGCGGTGTCGTTGGCTTTCTTGGTACTTTCGTTGCTGCTCATAAGATCGTCATTCCTTGCAATTTCGTTTCGTACGCTCTGTTGGTTCCACTATACAAATATCGCCTGCCGATTCATAGGCGAATCGACAGGCGACTTCATAAAATTTTTGTGGCTCAGCTCAGTGCTGCTGAGGTTCCGGCTTCGGATCGCCATACTTGGCGATGATGGCCATGGCCAGACGCTTCTTGGGGATGCGCTGATCCATGGAGGTCTTCTGAATCCAGCGGAAGGCTCCCTGCTCGGAGAAGTCCGCCTTGTCCATCAACAGACCCTTGGCGCGGTCAACGAGCTTACGCTCCTCCAGCGTGTCCTCAGCCTTCTTGAGCTTTTCTTCGGCTTCCTTGAGCTGGGACTCGGTCTCCTTGAGCTTGCCTTCGTTCGCTTCGACGGTATCGAGCAGATCGTTGATTTCAGCGAAGCGGCCCATGGCCACTTCCAGCGCCGGCAACAGCTTGGATTCCTCATACGGCTTGGTGACGTAGGCCATGGCACCGGCACCGGTGGCCTGCTTGACCAGATCGGGCTGGGAATATGCGGTCAGCATGACGACAGGAGCGATGTTCTCGTCGCAAATGGTTCCTGCTGCGGCAATGCCGTCCATACGGGGCATCTTGACGTCCATGCAAACGACATCAGGGCGGAACTTGCGGGTAAGCTCGACGGCTTCCTCACCATTGGCAGCCTCACCGACGACCTTATAACCATTGTCTTCAAGCATGGCGACCAAATCCATGCGGTTCACAGATTCGTCTTCGGCAACTACGACGGTACGCTGACGCGGTTTGCCTTCCTTTTCGGCTTTTTCATTCTTGGCTTCGTCGCCGACGGATTCGATGTCATCGGTGGCGGCGGCCTTTAATTCCTCATCGGTCAGTATCTGATCCATATCATTATCCATTTCTGTATACACTCCTGCACCCGTTGTCTTCGTGCCTTCTCAGTCTCTTGTGACAAATGTCGAGTACAAAGGACATTGATACTATGATATATCAATCATTCAAAAGTAATAAACCCACTCAACGTGCCCTTGGTGGGACTCGAACCCACACTGCACAGATTTTGAGGCTGTTTCCTCTACCAATTGGGATACAAGGGCTTGTATCGGGCCGCAATCCAAGATTGCAACCATTTAAAAATAGCATAATCAAGCGACGTCAGAGTGTCGATTTCGTCTTCTGCGTGTCTTCTCGCGCGTTCTGGGCATTGACCTCAAGCAAAAACATGAAACAATCTTTGGCTCCAGAAACATATCGGTTTTAAGAGCCAAAGATTGCCTTCAAAAACAGTCGAACTTTCAGCTAACGGCTATACCATCTGGCCGAAATCCATCTGCGTGATTTCAGTCAGCGTCGCACGCGCCCACGGTGTGGACGTAAAGCGAATCGGTGCGGCCGGACTGGTGCGAGCCCTGGGCGGAGCTCAGCACAACGATCTTGTCGCCGTTGACGACCTTGCCGGCGTCGCGAAGCAGCTTGTCGGTGAAGATCATCAGCTGATGACGGTTCATATCATGGTAATCGTCCTTGACGCAGAACGCTTCGGTGCCCCAGCTCAGAGCCAGCCAGTGATAGGTGTGCTCGTTGTTGGTGATGCCGTAGATCGGGGCGGCCGGACGTTCGCGGGAAACGCGGTGCACGGTGGAACCGGTCTGCGTGTAAGCGACGATGGCCTTGGCATTGATCTTGTCGGCCAGATCGACGGCGGCGGAGGAAACGGCGCCGGTGCTCGACATGTCGAGGTTGGCGATGGAAGGAATGCGGTCGAAGCCGTGCTCGGTGGCGTAGCCGGAGATACGGGCCATCGTGTTGACGGTCTGTGCCGGGTACTTGCCGACGGCGGTCTCGTTGGAGGTCATGGTCGCATCGGCACCGTCGAGAACGGCGTTGGCGCAATCGGAAGCCTCTGCACGCGACGGAATCGGGGAATTGACCATGGATCCCAAAACCTCGGTCGCCACGATGACGGGCTTTGCGTATTCACGGGCGAGCTCGATGCAGCGCTTGGTGACCAGCGGAACCTCTTCGAACGGCATTTCGACGGCCATATCGCCACGGGCGACCATGATGCCGTCGAAGGCCTTGACGATGTCTTCGAGGTTCTCGACAGCCTGCGGCTTCTCGATCTTGGCGACGATCGGGATGCGACGGCCTTCCTCGTCCATGATCTCGTGGGCGCGGTCGATGTCGGTGGCGAAACGTACGAAGGACATGGCGATGATGTCGGCGCCGGTCTGGATGGCCCAACGCAGGTCGGCCTCATCCTTCTCGGTCAGTGCGGGGAGGCTGACGGCGACGCCCGGCAGGTTGATGCCCTTGTGGCTGGAAACCGGTCCGGCCACGACGACCTTGGTGTGCACGTTGTTGCCTTCGACCTTGGTGACCTCAAGACGGACCTTGCCGTCGTCGATCAGGATCGGATCGCCGGGATGGCAATCGCCGGGCAGCCCCTTGAACGTGGTGGAAGTGATGTGCTCGTCGCCCTCGATGTCGTCGGTGGTGATGACGAATTCCTGGCCGGCCTTGAGCTGGACCTTGTCTTCGCCTTCGGCGTTCTTCTTGAACCAACCGCAACGAATCTTCGGGCCCTGCAGATCAACCAGAGCTGCGACGTTGCGGCCCGTGGTCTTGGAAGCCTCACGGATGTTGTTGTAGACCTTCAAATGGTCTTCGGTGGTGCCGTGCGAACGATTGAGACGTGCGACATCCATACCGTTCTTGACCAGCTCGGTCAGGTTCTCCAACGATTCGCTCGCCGGTCCGATGGTGTCTACGATTTTTGCTTTCCTCATGAATACCTGCCTATTCTTTCTGACATTTGTTTGGCGGGAACCAACCCGCAACATATATCCAGTCTACTAGCATTCGCAGGCATCGGTAGCCGTTACGCCGACTTTTGTGTGAGCGTTCACATACGGCATTAGTCGTCGTCTACTTCGACTTGGCAGCATTCTTTTTCATCTTGATGACACTGGCCAAAGCCGCCGTTCCGATGGCTACGATGATGACGACGAGCGATACCCAGGTCGGAATTTCCGGCACTTGCGTAATCGGATGACCACCGTTGATGAACGGCAGGGAATTGCCATGAAGCGCTTCCATCACCAGCTTGACGCCGATGAACCCGAGCACTACTGCCAATCCGTATGGCAGGTACTCCAGCTTGTCGAGCAACGCACCGAGCAGGAAGTAAAGCTGCTGAAGGCCAAGAAGGGCGAAGATGTTGGAGGTGAAGACGATGAACGGGTCTTTGGTAAGGCCGAAAATGGCGGGAATCGAATCAAAGGCGAACATCACGTCGGTGGTTCCGATGGTCAGGAAAACAATCAGCATCGGGGTGAAGAACTTCTTGCCGTCGATGGTCGTACGAATCTTTTCGCCGTCATAGTGTTCCGTGATTTTCACCACTTTGCGCAGTGCACGGATGATCGCATTTTCGTGGTATTCCTCGTCGTCATCGTCTCCCGCCACCAGTTTCACAGCGGTATAGATCAGGAATGCGCCAAAGATAAAGAAGACCCACGTGAAGCGTTGGATGACTGCGGCACCAACCAAGATAAAGAGGCCGCGCAAAATGAGGGCGATGGTGATGCCGACGCTCAGTACGTACTTCTGCAGTTTCCTGGGCACGGCGAAATTCGTCATGATGATGACGAAAACGAACAGGTTGTCGATGCTCAGCGAATATTCGGTGAGCCAGCCGGAATAGAACTCGAGCGCCGGCTGCGAGCCGGACACCCACCAGACCAGACCGCCGAAAATAAGCGCCGCGACCACGAAAAACGCGATATGCTGCACACACTCCTTGGTGCTGGGTACATGAGGCCTGCGCCCGATCACAAACAAGTCGACGACGAAGAAGATTGCAAGCACCACGTATGTGGCAATCATGAACGCTAGGGGTGTTTCGGCCATAAAACTAGCCTACGAGGTGCGGGTGACCTGAAACAATCAAAGTTTGTTATAAAACAAGCTTTTGTGGTTGGTCGTTGGGGCTGGAATAAACTTTCACGGGACACTTTGTCTGAGCCGTCAGACGGACGGACCGGTGAACCGGCCTGGGCGAAGTGAGCGCGATTCTCGGGCGCGAAGGCAAAATCATCGGATTTTGCTCGGCCAAGTCTACGCCCGAGAAAGTTTATCCCAACCCCCAACTCATGTTGCGTAAATATTAAGATTTTTTTACTTCTGCGCCTCGGTAATCTGGCGGAGCTCCTTTTTGAGGTCACGGATCTCGTCACGCAGACGGGCGGCGAGCTCGAACTGGAGCTGTTCGGCGGCAGTATGCATCTGGTCGCTCATCTGACGAATGAGGTCGGCCAGGTCCTGCGCGGGTAGACCGGCATTGACGATGGCGTCATGGTTCTTCTTAAGATCCGCATCATCCAAACTGGTCAGGGCGATGCGCTTGTCGCTACCGGCGCGCTTCTCGTCGCGGTAGCCGCCGGCCAGAAGCGTTTCAGTGTCCACATCCTCACGAGCGAGCATGTCGGTGACGTCGCTGATCTTCTTGACCAAAGGCTTGGGGTCGATGCCGTGTTCCTTGTTGTAGGCAATCTGCTTCTCACGGCGTCGGTTGGTCTCGCTGATGGCGGTCTCCATCGCGTCGGTGACCTCATCGGCGTACATGATGACGGTGCCCGATACATTACGCGCGGCGCGGCCGATGGTCTGGATAAGCGAACGATGCGAGCGCAGGAAGCCTTCCTTGTCGGCATCCAGAATCGCCACCAACGAGACTTCGGGCAAATCAAGGCCCTCGCGCAAGAGGTTGATGCCGACGATGACGTCGATCTTGCCTTCGCGCAGCTCACGCAGCAGCTCGACACGACGCAAAGTATCCACATCCGAGTGAAGGTACTCGACCTTGATATCGCGTTCCAGCAGATAATCGGTGAGATCCTCGGCCATTTTCTTGGTCAGTGTCGTCACGAGCACACGTTCATGCTTGGCCACGCGGTCCTTGATCTCTCCGAGCAGGTCGTCGATCTGCCCCTTGACCGGACGGACGATGACCTTCGGGTCCAAGAGGCCGGTAGGCCTGATGACCTGCTCGACCACGCCATCGGAAAGCCCAAGCTCATAGTCGCCTGGGGTTGCGGAAAGGTAGACGGTCTGACCGACTCGCTCAAGGAACTCCGGCCATTTGAGCGGCCGGTTGTCCATCGCGGAGGGCAGACGGAACCCATTCTCCACCAACGTACGCTTCCGGCTGGCATCGCCTTCGTACATGCCGCCGATCTGCGGGACGGTGACATGTGACTCGTCGATGACCAACAGGAAATCGTCGGGGAAGAAATCGAGTAGGGTATGCGGCGGGCTGCCCGGCTCACGTTCGTCGAAGTGACGGGAATAGTTCTCGATGCCTGAGCAGAAACCGACCTGCTGAATCATTTCCAAGTCGTAGTTGGTACGCATTTCGAGACGCTGAGCCTCCAGCTCCTTGCCCTGTTTGCGCAGCTCGACGGTACGGTCGACCAGTTCCTCTTTGATGGTTTTCAGCGCGTGTTCGGTGCGTTCTGGGCCGGCGATATAGTGCGAGGCCGGGAAGATATGAACCTGTGGCTCGTGGGCGATGACGTCACCGGTCAGCGGGTGCAATGTGGAAATACGGTCGATTTCGTCGCCGAAGAACTCGATGCGGATGGCCAGTTCCTCGTATACAGGAATGATCTCGACGGTGTCGCCGCGCACGCGGAAAGTGCCCCTGGTGAAAGCGATGTCGTTACGCTTGTATTGCATCGCGACGAACTTGCGTAGAAGCGCATCGCGGTTGATCTCCTCCCCCTCATGCAGGAAGAGCATACGACCGGCGTATTCCTCAGGCGTACCCAAACCGTAGATGCAGGAGACGGTGGCCACCACCACGCAGTCGTCTCGGGTCAGGAGGTTCGCGGTGGCAGCGTGGCGCAGACGTTCCACATCATCGTTGACATTGGAATCCTTTTCGATATAGGTATCGGTCTGCGGAATGTAGGCTTCCGGCTGGTAGTAATCGTAATACGAAACGAAATAGCTCACGGCATTGTCGGGCATCAGCTCGCGGAACTCGGCACATAGCTGCGCCGCCAAGGTCTTGTTGGGCTCCAGAATGAGCGTCGGGCGTTGCAGTTTCTCGATCAGCCAAGCAGTGGTCGCGGTTTTGCCGGTGCCGGTGGCACCCATCAGCACCACGTCGTTCTCGCCGTTCTCGATGCGTCGTGCGATCTCGTCAATGGCCTCCGGCTGGTCGCCGGACGGCTTATATGGCGCCTTCACCACAAACGGATGATGCGTACGCTCGATATTGAACCCCATGCCTGTTTCGATTCCTTTCCCACTCGGCGTTTCAACGACGGCCAAAAATACATGAAGCCGTTTGCTCGGTTTCGTTTCGAAAGCCCGGTTTGCTGACGGCTTTACGGCCATATTCCCACGTTTTACTTTATGGCGGATTCGGCCTCGCTCACTGCCATTGTGCGAACAGCATATCAAGACGGTCGAACATTTGTTCGATTGATTGCGTGGAGTCGATGACCACGTCAGCGATGGCCTCACGCTGCTCGCGACTCGACTGGTGGCGTATCCTGCCCTCGGCCTGTTCGCGGCTCATTCCCCGCGTATCCATCATCCGCTGGATACGAGTTTCCTCAGGCGCCTCAACGGTAAGAATATGGTCGAATGTGAACGGAATGGTGTCGATGACTTCGGCCAGCAAAGGCACGTCGTGGACAATCACAGGATTCGAAGAGGGTTTTCCGGTAGGCAATAAACGGTTATTATCCGAAAAATCCGTGTTATCGAAATTATCGGCCCCACCAACATCATCGCCATTGCGTTTACTGACTTTGGCCTTGCATTCCTCAACGAATTGCCGTTCCAGCTCCTGCGCACGGCGGTAAATCAGCGGATGTTCGATATCATCAAGGCGCGTTTTGGCATCGGGCGCAGCCTGGGACGAGAAAACATGTGCAGCCATCCATTTGCGATTCAAAGAGCCGTCAGGCGACATTGCCTCAGAGCCGAATTCCTCGACGATTTGGCGGATCCCCTCACTGCCCTGCTTCACCACCTCGCGAGCCAGCTGATCGTAATCGATGAGATAGGCTCCGCGTTCCTTCAAGTGAGAGGCGACGGTGCTTTTGCCCGCCGCGATGCCTCCGGTCAACCCGATTCTCATGTATCCCCCGATACCGCCGACTTTGACAAGAACTAAAAATAAAGAAGGTCGGCACAAGCGTTAAAGCCTGCACCGACCTTTTCTCACGAAATCACCGTGAAATCACCAAAGGTGACCTCACTTCTTCTCCTTGAGGAGTTCCTCACGAAGAGCGGCGAGCTTGTCGGAACCGGCAAGCGTACCTTCGGATTCGTTCTCCGAGGAGTACTTGGTGGACTCTTCGGCAGCCTTTTCGGCATGAGCATTCGCACCCTGGCCATCCTCGGCGGCGGATTCCTCCGCGCCTTCGATTTCCTTGGCGACGAAGGCCTTATGCTGCTCCCACAAATCGTGGGCGGCCGCATACTGGTTCTCCCACTCCTCGCGCTGCTTCTCGTAGCCGGCGATCCATTCGTTGGTCTGCGGGTCGAAGCCTTCGGGGTACTTGTAGTTGCCTTCCTCGTCGTAATCGGCAGGCATGCCGTAGAGTGCCGGATCGAAGTCCTCGCTGGCGGGATCGACGGAGTCGTTGGCCTGCTTCAAGGACAGGGAGATACGGCGACGATCGAGATCGACGTCGATGACCTTGACGAAGATCTCCTCGCCCTGCTTGACGACGGTTTCCGGGTTGTCGACGTGACGGTTGGCGAGCTCGGAAATGTGGACCAGGCCCTCGATGCCGTCTTCGACGGAAACGAACACGCCGAACTGCACGATCTTGGTGACCTTGCCCTTGACGATCTGGCCGGGAACGTGGGTGCGTGCGAAGCGCTGCCACGGATCTTCCTGCGTCGCCTTGAGAGACAGCGAGATGCGCTCGCGATCCATATCGACGTCGAGCACCTCGACGGTGACCTTGTCGCCGACCTTGACGACCTCGGACGGATGGTCGATGTGCTTCCAGGAAAGCTCGGAAACGTGGATGAGACCGTCCACCCCGCCGAGATCGACGAACGCGCCGAAGTTGACGATGGAGGAAACGGTGCCTTCACGAATCTGGCCCTTCTTGAGCTGCGCCAGGAAGGTCTCGCGGACCTCGGACTGGGTCTCCTCAAGATACTGACGACGGGAGAGCACCACGTTGTTGCGGTTCTTGTCGAGCTCAAGGATCTTGGCCTTGATCTTCTGGCCGATGTAAGGCGAAAGGTCGCGGACGCGACGCATTTCGACGAGCGAAGCAGGCAGGAAGCCACGCAGGCCGATGTCGACGATCAGGCCGCCCTTGACAGCTTCGATAACGGTGCCTTCGACAACGCCGTCGTCGTTTTTGATCTTCTCGATATCGCCCCAGGCGCGCTCATACTGGGCACGCTTCTTGGACAGGATAAGACGTCCTTCCTTGTCTTCCTTGGTGACGACAAGGGCTTCGACGGTGTCGCCGACCTGGACGACTTCGTCGGGATTGACATCTTTCTTGATGGAAAGTTCGCGGGAGGGAATGACACCCTCGGTCTTGTAGCCGATGTCGAGCAGCACTTCGTCGTGATCGACCTTGACGACCGTGCCCGTGACCAGATCACCATCATCGAAATTCTTGATGGTGGAATCGACTGCCTTGATGAAGTCTTCTTCGGTGCCGATATCGTTGATCGCGACCTTGGTGACTTCGTTATTGTTCTCTGCCATTAAAAGTGGTTTCTTTGTTATTAGTTGGATGGATATTACCTATTAAGTTATGTTGGCGACCTTTCGGCCACGCAAGTCATAAGAATACTAGTCGCCCTAGCCAAAGCACCTCGACGAATCCGGGCGTGTCGTAGTCGGTTCAGCCGAGCTTGCGTTCGGCCATCTCCACGACGTTCGCCAAGAGCATGGCTCGGGTCATCGGCCCCACTCCCCCCGGGTTCGGCGTATAGGCGGAAGACAGGGCATGGCAGGCCTTGTCGATGTCACCGCGCACGCGGTAACGCCCAGCTTCCTCATCGTAGACGCGGGAGACGCCGACGTCCACCAAGACGGCTCCCGGCCTGACATCCTCGGGACGCACGAATCCGGCCCTGCCGACGGCAGCGACGATGATATCGGACGCACGTAAATGCTTCTGGATATCTTTGGTTCCGGTATGGCATAGCGTCACGGTGGCGTTCACGTCTTTCGCCGTGAGCATCAGCCCGATGGTGCGTCCGACGGTGATGCCGCGGCCGACAACGCAAACATCCTTGCCGTTGAGATCAATACCGTAATGCTTCAAGAGCACAATGATGCCGCGCGGCGTGCAGGGTTGCGGCGCGGGGTTTCTGCCGTCGATATGGGTGACGAGCTCGCCAAGATTGGCCGGATGCATGCCGTCGGCGTCCTTGGCCGGATCGACATGGGAGATGACCTTGTTGGAATCGATGCCTTTGGGCAGCGGCAGTTGGACGATGTAGCCGGTGCATTTCGGATCGGCATTGAGCCTTTCCACGGCATCGATGACCTCCTGCTCGCTGGCGGTTTCAGGCAGCTCGACGGCAATCGAGGCGATGCCGACCTCGGCACAATCCTTGTGCTTACCCGCCACGTATTTGCGCGACCCGACGTCGTCACCGACGAGGATGGTGCCCAAACCCGGCTGAACGCCTTGTGCCTTGAGCTTTTCGACGCGCTCGCTCAAATCCTGCTTGATGGCCGCCGCAGCAGCCTTTCCGTCCAATTTAAGAGGAGTCTGTTCCTCGTGCGCCATACCAATTCCTTAATAAGTTATTTCGACATTGCGTGCCGCCATGTTAAAGGCCGAACGGCATAGTTATCGATTGTAAGATGAAATCAATCCACAAACGCGGAAGTGTCCATCATCAACGCCATATCGTTTGCTTATAACCGTTTATAAGGCGGTAAAAACCGGACATCCCCGAAAAACGACAAAACAAAACACTTGAGAATCAGAATAAACGGTTTTCGAATTTTCGCTTCCGAAATCGACATACCTCGAGTCAATGGAATTGCTATACTTTTATTTGACAATGATTTTCATTTTCAGTATATTGCCTTAACGTATACTGGAATGACAATCAATATGGACCAGTGACAAACAGATACTGACTAAGGGGTCTCTATGAAACGATTCGGATGGCAGGCCAAGGCCACAGCCCTTCTGGGCTCTCTATGCATGGTTTTCGGCCTTGCGGCTTGCGGCGGCGGCAACGACTCCCAACCGCCGAGCAAGACTAACAACAGCTCCAAGCAAGCAAGCGGACCCATCAACGTGGTCGCCTCGATCAACCAGTGGGGCTCTCTGGCCAAGGAAATCGGCGGCCCGGACGTCAAGGTGACCTCAATCGTCAATACCGTCTCCGTCGACGCGCATGATTTCGAGCCGCAGACCAACGACATGGCCAAACTGCAAAAAGCGGAAATTGTTCTGGTCAACGGCGCCGGATACGACAACTGGGCCAGCAAGTCCATCGCCAAAGGGACCACCAGCGTTTCAGCGGCCACGGCAGTCGGGGCGAGCACGGGCGACAACCCGCATCTCTGGTTCTCCAAGGACGCCCGAAAAGCCACAGCCACGGAGCTCGAGGACGCCTTCGCCAAGGCGAGGCCGGCCAAGGCCAAGCAGTTCCAGGCCCGTCTGAAAACATGGAAGACGAACGAAGCCAAACTCGAAGATTCCATGAAGGCCTTCTCGCAGAAACACAAGGACGCCACGTATGGTGCTACAGAACCGGTCGCCTATTATCTGATGGATGACCTCGGCTTCACCGACAAAACGCCGAAGGGGTATACGCAGGCCGTCAGTTCCGAGGGCGAGCCCGCGCCGAGCGACCTGCAGAAATTCCAGCACCTGATTTCCGGGCGCGACATCAACCTGCTGATCAACAACACGCAGGAAGCCAGCAACACCACCAATCTGCTCACCGGAACGGCCGGACGCACCGAAGTGCCAGTCGTCGACGTCAGCGAGCAGATGCCACAGGACCAGACCACGCTCACCGGCTGGATCACCACGTTGATGAACAGCATCGACAAAGCCATGACAGATTTCAAGGCCAGCGAAGCCGACCACCAGAAAGTAGGGACCGGTAACGAGGGCAACAGCACGGAACAGCCTTCACAGGCCGGGCAGTCCGGACAGTCCGACAACGGAACGAATGCCAATCAGCAGACACCTGCGGCGCCGGGCAACGGCTCGGTGCCCTCGAATGCAGGACAGACCGATCCCGGCAAGTAATCAGGCGCGAAAAAGCACGTTCCATAGGTGAACAACGCGAGATGCCTGGTTTTCAAGCAGTCAGCAATGTGCTTGGAAACCGGGCATCGTCGTATTCTAAATCCCGATATCGGAATGGACGAACCGAAAACACCGACAGAGAACATTGGCCCTGCAATGGCTTCATCGGCAAATGCTGTTATCGAAACGCAATGTACAAGTGCGACATACGTGACGTTGCTTTCGCTTAACGAACAATTCATCACTAATTGAAAATGATTCTCAATTTCAAATATAATATATAACTATCAATTATTCAGTAGTGTTTCGAATGCCGCTGGCAACGAGAAAGACGACTATGAACATGCAAATGAAAACGAAAACGACGCGGACGGTCAAGCCCACCGACGGCCAGCCGGCCTTGGTCTTCCGCGATGCCGGCATCAAACGCGGAGAGAGAATCATTTGGCAACACGGCAATTTCTCCATCCCGTCAGGTTCCATCACCGCCATCGTCGGCACGAACGGGGCCGGCAAAACCACGATGATGAAAGCCGAGCTGGGTCTTTTACCACTGTTTAACGGAAGTTTGACCGTACTTGGAGGCCCGGCAGGAACCACCAATCATCTGATCGGTTATGTACCACAAAACTACGCAAGCGATATTGAATCGAACCTCACGGCAGAACAATCCGTCTTGCTGGGGCTTACCGGAACGCGATTCGGCATCCACCCCACCACGCGGGAGCAACGGGCTCGGGCACGCGAGGCCATGGCCTTCACCGGAGTGGACGACAAGCGGCATTACCGACTTTCCGAGCTCTCCGGAGGCCTGCGCCAACGCGTCGCCATCGCCCAGGCTCTGGTGAGCGGGCCGAAACTGCTCATGCTCGACGAGCCTCTGGCCAACCTCGACCTCGCCGCCCAGCGCGAAACAGTGCACGTGTTGGCCAAACTCAACCACGAAATGGGCATGACCATCCAAGTGGTCGCCCACGATCTCAACATGTTGTTGCCCATCCTCGACGGCGCTGTCTATCTGCTCGACGGGCACCCGCATTATGCGAAGATGAACGAGGTGCTGGACGCCGATCTCCTGACCCACCTTTATGGCACGAAGGTACAGGTGGTCACCACCCCGCAGGGCGACATGTTCGTCACCCCGGGCCCGGACGAACCCGATGACGTCACGCCTGACATCCACAAGCCGGACGAAGTGGCCGGCTTCCACCATCATCATTTAAAAAATCCGCCTAGTTCCGGCAGGAGCCATCGCCACGATTCCGCGATTAGCGGTGAGAAGCCGAGATATTTCGAACAGATGGTTTCCCATAAATCACAACCGGACACCAAACGAACGGACGGAAATGAAGCAAACCAGCGGCAGGAGGCAGGGCTATGAGTCACATCCAATTCGGGTTCAACCATGAATGGCTGGAAACGCTTTCGGTTCCGTTCATGCACAACGCCTTCATCGCAGGCCTTTGCATTGCGCTGGCCGCAGGCGTGATGGGCTATTTCACCATCGCCCGCCACTCGACCTTTGCCGCCCACGCATTGGCGCATATCGGTCTGCCGGGAGCCACCGGAGCGGTGTTGCTTGGTCTGCCGGTATCTCTCGGACTTGGCATTTTCGCTCTTGGCGGGGCGCTGACCATCGGAGCGTTGGGCAAGAAGGCTTCGCAACGTGAGATCGCAACCGGCACCGTGCTCGCTTTCGCCACCGGCCTGGGCCTGTTCTTCTCACGCATGTCGAGTTCGGCCTCGCAGCAGATGCAGGCGATATTGTTCGGTTCGATATTGACCATCACGAACGACCAAGTGCTGGGCTTCGCGATTTTCGACGTGCTGCTACTGGCGGTGATGGCCGTGGTCTACCGTCCGCTGCTTTTCAGCTCTCTGGACGAGCAGGTGGCGCAGGCCAAAGGCGTGCCGATCGGCGTGATGAACGTGCTGTTCATGGCCATCATGGCCGGCGTTATCACCATCGCCGTACCCGCTGTGGGCACATTACTTATCTTTGCGCTGGTCGTCACTCCGGCGGCCACGGCCAATATCCTCACCAGCACGCCGCTGCGTTCGATGGTGCTTTCCAGCGTCCTGTGCCTGGTCTCGATTTGGGGCGGACTGATCGTCTCCGTGATGTTCCCCACTCCCCCAAGCTTCGTCATCGTCACGATTTCGACACTCTTCTGGCTCATCGCCAAAGGCGTGGAGGCGTTGCGTCGGCACTGAAAAGCTTTGTGTGAAGGCCGGTTATGAGGTTACCGGTTTAAGCCAAAGGTCGGGGCAAAATTTTCAGGGTCATCCCCTGATATCGAGATGACCCTGAAAATTATTTAAACAATCAGCAAGCGATTTCCGGCCAGAGTAACCGAACAATCACTTCTTTTTCTTGGAACCCTTGGCATCCTTGTTTTCAGCTTCGATTCTTGCCAACGTCTGGCTGGCCGGTTCCTCGGGAGCCTCGGAATGATGCTCGGCATCTTCCGGCGTAGGTTCGGCATACCCGAGATTGACATCGAGCAGGTGCTGGGCCTCATCCTCGTCGGTCTTCTCGGAAAGCGCGATTTCCGAGGTGAGGATATTGCGGGCGCGCGTCAACATGCGCTTCTCGCCAGCGGAAAGTCCGTGCTCGTCGACATCACGCTGTGCCAGATCGCGCACGACTTCGGCGATTTTGTTGACCTCGCCGGTGGCGATCTTCTCGACATTCAGCTTGTAGCGACGCGACCAGTTCATCTTCTCGTTGTCGACAATCGGCGTGCGAAGAATCTCGAAGACCTTGGCGACTTCCTTGCCGTCGACGATGTTGCGGATGCCGACCTTCTTGGCATTCTCAACCGGCACTTCGATGACCAGACCATCGCTGGAAAGTACCGAAAGCTGCAGATAGTCGCGCGTCACGCCTTTTACCGTACGTTTTTCAAAGGCGGTCACCTTCGCCGCACCGTGACGCGGATAAACGACGACATCTCCAACTTTGTAATCCATGGAACCTCCGAGAAAACCCTTAAACGCAATGTGTCTTAGTTTTTCACGCGCCGCGGACGTTTACCATTGTCGCAAACAAATAAAATATAACCAAATCGAATAAAAACCTCATTTGGCAGCAAATTGGGTGCGCCGGAACCTATACTGGATTATTTGTAGCAATGTTTTTGAAAAGCGGAGGACACATGCTCAACACTTCGGCGCATCAGAAGACACCACGTACCATCTTGGTGGTCGAGGACGAGCCCGATCTCGCCACGGCAATCGCGCAACGTATCACAGCCAACGGATGGACCGCACGCGTGGCGGGAGACGGGGCGAGCGCAGTACGCGCCGCGAGCCAGATCAAGCCCGATCTGGTCATCATGGACATCATGTTGCCCGTCATGGATGGCATCGAAGCCACCAAGCGCATCATCGCCGAGCGCCCGGTGCCGGTGCTGATGCTGACCGCCCGCGATTCCGAAGCCGACAAGGTGATGGGCCTTTCCGCCGGCGCCGACGACTACATGACCAAACCGTTCTCCCCCCGCGAACTCATCGCACGTTGCGAGGCGCTGCTGCGCCGCGTCGAGCGTGCCACCCTCATCGCCAAGAACAACGAGAACGAAAAGGTGCTGGACTTCGGCACGCTGGTCATCGATCCGCGCCAGCGCATCGTCACCCAGGACGGCAAACAGGTGCATCTGACGCCTACCGAATTCGACCTGCTTGCCACTCTTGCACGCAAACCAAAGTCCGTCTTCAAACGCGAAAAGCTGCTCGAAGAGGTTTGGGATTGGCCCGACGCCTCCGGCACACGCACCGTCGATTCGCATGTCAAAGCACTCCGTCACAAGCTCGGCAGCGACCTGATCCGCACCGCGCACGGCGTGGGTTACGCCTTCGAGCCGCCCGAAGACGGCAACGCCGCAACACCTTCCGCTCAGTAGTGAAATCGACAGCCCCACGGGGCTGCTTTTCATATAAGATCCATTTCCAGCTTCCATGGATTTCCGTACCTTCATTTTTAGGAAACACAGTCGAGAGAACGCAGTGACCACAGCGATGAACAACCACACACATCAATCCGGCAAGAAGATTTTGGACAACGAACGTCCGATAGGGTTCTTTTCATCGCTGAAGGTGGAGCTGAGCGTCATCATCGTCATCGCCACGGCAATCGCCTTTGTCATGGCTTGGTTTCTGCTGAAAATGGGGCTCAGCGGCTGGATCGCCATGCCGCTGACACTCGTGGTGGCCCTGGGCATCACTTACTTCTTCTCCCGTGGGCTGACCGCTCCCCTGCGCCAGATGCGCGACGCCGCCAAAGCCATGAGCGAAGGCGACTACACGGTGCGCGTCAAGGTCGGCACCCGCAGCAACGACGAGGTGGGCCAGCTCGCCCGCTCGTTCAACGAAATGGCCGAGGAGCTGCAGCATGCCGACCAGATGCGGCGTGACATGATCGCCAATGTCTCCCACGAACTGCGAACTCCCGTCTCCGCACTGCAGGCCATGCTCGAAAACCTCGCCGATGGAGTGGTCGAGCCAACCCCAGCGAACCTTGAGGGGATCTTGAACCAGACCCATCGGCTTTCCGACCTCATCGCCTTCCTGCTCGACCTCTCACGTATGGAGGCCGGGGCGGCAAGCCTCAACATCGAACAGTTCAATTTCGCGGACTTCATCGACGAGACCTTGGAACCTCTGGAAATCGCCGATGCCGGCCATGCCCACGACGTCGACGTGCACGTGCCCGATACCATCGAGATCGAAGGCGACCAGGACAGGCTGCGCCAGCTGTTCACCAACATCATCTCCAACGCCTTCAAGCACTCGCCCGACAACACCACGGTGCTTATCGAAGCCCATGAAGACAAGGCACACGGCACCATCGTCACCAACGTCGTCAATTTCGGCTCACAGATCCCCCCAGAGGCACGCGCGGATATCTTCCGTCGCTTCGTCAAGGGCAAGTCCGGCCCCGGCACCGAATCCGGCGGCACCGGACTCGGGCTCTCCATCGCCCGTTGGGCTGCACAATTGCACGGCGGCAACGTCAAGGTGGTCGATGACAACCGTGGCACCGACTTCGAAATCACCCTGCCGAAATTCCATATCGTAGCCGAAGAACCAACCGAAAAGACAACACTCTGAGAGGTTTCCGAAAAGTTCTCTGCTTTCCGGCTTTGTCTTCTGTTTTTTGGGATTCCCTGCCTTCTGATCTCACTTTTCGTTCTTTGTATGTTCTGCATCACCCTTACATATTCGAACGTTTGTTCTATTTTATTGTCCCGACCTCTTGACACAATGATATTCGAACAAACGTTCGATTATTGGGAGGTGTGCGATGGCATCAACGACATCATGCAGATTGGTACGCAATGACCCAGAGCAGGATTGCAGGGTCACCCAGATCTTCCGTTCGACGCTTGCACCGACACCCATTCCCATCGCGCTTGAAGCAGTGCATGCAGGGTTCCCATCGGTGGCACAGGACTATTTTGCGGGCGATTTCAGCTTTGACGAACATATCATCCGCAACCCCGACACGACCTTCATCATCACCGTTGCCGGCGACTCCATGGAGGGAGCCGGCATCTGGGACGGAGACCTTCTGGTGGTCGATCGCTCGCTCGAACCGCAGGCCGATGACGTGGTGGTGGCCGTCCTCGATGACGAATTGACCGTCAAACGCCTCATAATGCGTGGATCGACACCGATTCTGCATCCCGAAAATCCCCATTACCCTGATTTCTCGCCGGAAAACGCCGAAGAACTGGTGATCTGGGGCGTGGTCATCGGCAATTTCCATACACAAAGCCGTTCCAGCCGATTCGGCTCTGCTTTGCCGGGCATCACCCGCCCCGGCATGTCAAGTACATCTGCATATGGATCCGATGCCGCCGAAAAAGCCAACGGAACCACCGGACTCGCCGCGCACAGTCGCGGATGGTCGGGCGGAGCCACCATCTATCCCTTCCCTCAGCGGCATAGCTAGCAGGGCGACATGAGCGAGCAGCTTCAAGTGCTGGCCGATGCGAACAGCTTCTTCGCCTCCTGCGAGCGCGTTTTCGACCCGAAACTGGCCAATAAGCCAGTCGTGGTGCTTTCCAACAACGACGGGTGTGTGGTAGCCCGCAGCGCCGAGGCGAAGCAGTTGGGCATCAAAGAGGGTACGCCTTGGTTCAGCATCCGCGACGAGGCACAACAGGCTGGCGTTGTGGCCTGCAGCTCGAACTATGAACTCTATGCCAGCCTGTCGGCACGGATGATGTCGGTGATGAGCCGGTTCATGCCGGGGCAGGAAATCTATTCGATCGACGAATGCTTCCTCTCCCCCTCAACGGATGCCGCACAGACCATGCAGATTTCCACGGCCATGCGCAAAGCCGTGCTGGAAGGCGTGGGCGTGCCGGTGAGCGTGGGCATCGCACCGACCAAAACGCTCGCCAAAGTGGCGAATCACTGGGCCAAGAAGCACCCCTCGACCGGTGGCGTGAGCCTGTGGAGCGATATCGAGGCACAATATGGCGATGCCGCACTCGCCTCCATCCCGGTGGGCGACGTATGGGGTGTGGGAAGACGGCTGACCCGCAAGCTGCAGGCTCTGGGCATCATTACCGCGCTCGACCTAAAACGCCAGGACCCGGTATCCATCAGGCACCGTTTCTCCATCACCCTGGAACGCACCGTGCTGGAATTGAAGGGCATCCCCTGCATCGTCGGCGACGCGAGCGCTAACGACGGCAAACGCAAGTCCGAAATACTCTGTTCGCGTATGTTCTCAAAACCCGTTACTGATATGGCCCAGCTGAATCAAGCCCTGAGTGTCTATGCCCAGAAGGCGTGTCGCAGGCTGCGACGCCAGTCGAGCCTGTGCTCGCACGTCGCGGCATTCTGCGCCACAAGCCCGTTCGGTCCAGAAGATAGCTACCAGTCGTTTCATGCGACGACCACCCTGCGCGACCCCAGCGACGACCCTCTGGTCATCGCCAAGGCCGCATGCGAGGCCTTGCGAGGCAGAACCGACCCCCATGCCCGCTATATCCGCGCGGGGGTGCTGCTGCTCGGCCTGCAGGATGCCAAGGATTTCACCACCTTGCACGGATTCGAGGCCAGACGCGACGATCACAATCTGGGAGCCGTCATTGACGAGGCCAACAAGAAATTCGGCACGGCCCGGGTCGGCATCGGCTATGGCGGCATGCGCGGAGAAGGGCGCGGCGACGAGGATACGTCGGCCTCATGGACGATGAGACGCGAGATGCTCTCCCCACGCTGCACCACACGCTGGGATGAGATGGCCGTGGCCTATGCCGATTAACCGATACGACGAACAGACACATTGCTGTTGCCGCACATGCGATGAGGCATCGAACCAGCGTTTAAATCAAAACGGCGCACACAATAAAGCCGACGAAGGAGACGCCATGCCTGACGGATTTCGTCATCCGGATCGGTTCGGCGTGCAGGCCAACGCAAGCCCGATGGCGTCACGCGCTCCCGCCGCGCGCAACGCCGCTATGCACTGGCCCATCGTGGCACCGGTCGTGACGATGTCGTCGACGACGATGAACAACGAATCGTCGCCGCTCAGATCTTCGGTAACACGCACGTGCCCCGCAATCCTTCGCGAACGGGATTGGGCGTCTGCCGTCTGGACGGATTTGCCTCGCACCCCTTCAAGCCTCAGCACCGGCTTCATAACGGACGCAAACCCATATCCGCGCAAATAACGCACCATCGACCTGGCAAGTGGCAAAGTCTGCCATCGGCCGCGATGATGCATCGACGAGAACGACGAGGGCGCAGGAACCAGGACAAGAGCATGGATTCGGTCATAAGATGCCTGCCCTGCAAGCACCTTCACCGCCAAATCCGCCAACAATGAGGCGAACACGCGGTCGCACTCCTCATCACCGTGATCCTTCCAATTGAGGATCGCCTGACGAACGCTTCCCTGATACCAAGAACATCCATAGCAGCGAACGTCATCACCCGGCAGTGCCTTGGGATAGGCATGCCCGAAAAGCTTGACACATGATGGGCAAAGCACTTCGTCCGGCTTGTCGCAGCCGGCACAGCCGCGCGGCAGCAGCACATCACGAATGACGGCAAACCAAGCCCGCAAGGCATTGGCAAATCGTAGAACAACGGCTCTCATACCTCAAAGCTAGCGGATTCCCGATCATTACCGCAGCAAAAACAACCACTGTGGTCGGATGCCATGGGTTATCCACATTCCGGGCGTGTCGGATTCTTGTTATCCACAACATCAGCAGTACGGCCTCATCAATCACAACAGCCTGGTTATAGGCCAAAGCCTCTGGTTTATAACCGGGGTTTGGCCTTGCGAGAGCAGGCGCTGGACCCGCAGCCGTTTACGACAGCGCCGCGATGAGACGGTCGCAGACCTGAAGCGTGTCGTGAGGGCCGGAAACGAGAATCGGCTTTGTGCCGATGACGGCCGCAGGATAGTCGTTGCCGTCCGGGTCCATACGGTCGCCGACGAAAATGACCTGATCGACCCTGCAACCCAAGATATGGCAAAGCTTACGTACCGCATATGCCTTGTCGACGCCGCGCTCGGAGATATCGATGCTGGTCGAACCGCCGGAACGCACCACCAGATTGGGCAGATCGGCACCCACCGCCTCGGCGAGCCGGTTTTTCTTGCTGTTGTCCGGATCCCAACGTTCTTTCTCGTCTACCGGAGCTTCCTGTCCCAAAGCGGAAAACGTGATCTGGCTGCCACGGTCCTCGATACGTGGCCCCCACGTGTGGTTGAGCCAGATTCCCTCTTCTCGGGCATGGCGTTCGATGGAGGCGATGGCGCTTTTGCGGTCGGCCACATCGAGATCGTTGGAATAGACGCACCGCCACTGCCCCTCGTGCCAACGAAAATAACGCGTACCGCTGGTCGGCATGACGTGGAGGTTCGTTCGACTGGCATCGGGTTCAAGCACGTCGAGCACCTGGCTTTGGGCGAGTTCAAAGCGACCTCCGGTAATGACGGCCACATCGATGAGACGCGTCAAGGCGGAAAAACGCGAAGCCATGTCGGCATGCATGGGTTTCTTGGAGCGTGCCAGCGTGTTGTCCAGATCGAAGGCGACCACTTTTACACCATCAACAAGTTCGGAAAGATCGTGGTCATGCCACTTCTCTATCGCCGCGTTCGCGCCTGCTGCCATCGATTGCTCCGTTCGCTTCGTGGGCCGCTCCCCCTGCCCAATACCTCTTTATGTTACGACTACCAATGCCTACGGCACACCATAGAATGAAACCATGTTGCGACCACCTTGGCAGACCCACGTCTATCGAAACCGGCATGGACGCGGCCCTAGAACGCCGATGTTCGGCGTACGCCTGCCCCGCTACCGCACCCGAAGCGGCATGTTCGACGACATGGTATCCTCCCAGATTCGACGTTTGCTCACGGCGTGGCCCGATCTCGTCCGCCCGGTGCAATTCGCCGTCGAGGACGTGCCGCCTTCCACTCCCGCGCCTTGGGAGCCCAAACGTAACCCGACCTCGCAAAGTTTCGCCGCCAACCATGGCATCCCCGCACGCATCGTGCTGTACCGCATGCCAATGCAGATGCACCACCCCGACAAAACGCAGCTTGAATGGGCCATCCGCGACGCGCTGGTAGCCCGACTGGCCGACCTCTATGGCCGTCGGCCCGAGGAAATCGACCCCGACTGGACCGGCACCGAACTATAAGACGCCAAGCACAAGGGCTCATGTCCTGATATTGCCCAGATATTACCCAAGTTTTCACCTTGTCGGGCTGCATTGCGCCTCAAAAATAATCATTGTCATTATCGCAAGATAATAACCATGTGATAATCGGGCTATGCGATAATCGGGATGTCATCCGCGCATTTTCAGCGCACGATTCCGGCGTTGTCATTGGCCCACACCTTCATATTGCGCGGTTCGAGACCTGAGGAGCCGAGATAGGCCACCGAGGCAAGTTTGGCTTGCGCCACATCAGGCTGGGTAAGTCTCATGCCCATCGACACGTCCTTGCCGTTTTTCAGCGTGAACATCACGGCGTTGTCGCCGACATCCTTGGCCAAAACGCTCGTCCCGGCGTTGGCGGGAATACCGATCTGCTTGTCTCCCACAGGTTTGCCGGAAGTGTCATAGCCCTGCAGGGTGGCTGTGGTCTCGCTACCGCTGGTATTGAGCAACACAACCGTTCCATCGGTATGGTCGGGAACCACGAGAGCCGATTGCGCGAAAGCAGGCGAAGGCGAAACATAAGCGAAATCTGTGCCGGAATCCGCGTTCTGGGTCACTTTCGCCGTCACATTGACAGGACTTGACGCGCTGGCTTGGAGTCCTACCACTCCATCAGGGGCCTTGCCCAAATCGACGGGGACGACCTTGTCTGCTTCGAGATGCTGCATCTTGGCCGACGCCGCGCCGTTGCCGTCAACCCACGAGAGGTTCAGATCCGTATCATGCTCGGCACGCGCGAATACAGTCACTTGATCGTCGCCGGAGACTCCGGGCAAGTAAGCCTTCTTGGAGGCGGCGTTCAAAGGTACCGCGTAATCAGAGCCCTTGGCATTCAAACCATCGAGCTCGATGCTGCGCACGACCGCGGCAATCGGTGTCTCTTTGCTCTTGACCTTCACGAAAAGAGCCTCGTTGCCGGGCGCTGCCGCCGATAATTCCAGTGTTGCCTCGCCATTGGCCCCGATATTGACCACGTTGCCGGTGGAAAGCTGCAAAGGAGTGCCATGTTTGGTGCTCCAGATCTGAACCTGCAGTGAAGTGGCTTTCGATGAGAAATTGGCCACGGACAACTGCTGGGTGACTCCGGTTGTGGTGGGCCCCAGCAGGAAATCCTGCTCAAGCGCGGGAGCGATGCAAGTGGAGGCGGCCAATCCCTTCAAATCGCCTTCGCTCGCCCATGAAGCCACAGATGCGGCGGCGCCCGTACCCGATTTCGCCGCCAACAAGCGCGTTTCAAATGCCTGCGAGCCTTGATCGGCAGAACCGGAATACGTTTTGACCATGGCGCTGTCGACGGTGTCGCTTCCGGTAAGTTTCTTGTTGTCCGCTTCGCTGCCGTTGGTGACGGCTCCGACACTCGCCTCATAAATCGAGCCGAAAGCGGAGTAGCGTGCGGACGAGGCCACATTGCCTTCCGAAGCCTGGAAAGCGCTGTCGCCATATTTCCCATTGTCCGAAAGCGCCATACGGGATGGGCAGTAATAGGTCAGATCGGTCTGGTCGACTTGTTTCGCTCCGGTGGCATCGCCGGCTTTCGCCGAATCAACAAGCCAGCCCGGCAGAGGCACAAGTACGACTGTCACAATCAAAGCGACCAACACAACAACCGTGATCACCGCCAACGAGACACGCGAAGCCACCCGTGAACGGGACGCACCTGCGCTCGCCGAACCGGAAGGATTGGCAGGGGTTTCCGGTTGCCGCGCATCCACAACGTTGCCGGGATGGCCGGGACCTCCGGAAACCGGCGAGGCAGCCGGAGGAGCGGGCGGCGCCGGAACGGCATGCTGAACCTGTTCAACTGCGGAACGACGCTTGCGGCCATCCATATCTTTGTTCATCGAGTTCTCCGTGTCCTTCATGCCTGTTCCCACCCGTATCTGCGTGCTCTGGGGATTGCGACCAGAACATAGATCACCATTACTATGCCCAAACACCATAGCCAGGTCTTGCGCCAAGCGCTGTGCTGCGCGGCAATCTGACCCTTCAATGGCACGCCTTGCTTGTTTTCATCAACTTTTGTCAGCCGGTAATAGGTGCCGTTCGCCGCATTCACCACCGACTGGGCCCCGTCACTGGAGTTGATGTTGCTGATCAGGCGCAACGTGGCGTCCTTGTCGGCAGAGGATTTGTCGGAGGAGACATAAATCCCGCCGAATCCCAGCTTGGCTAGTGTTTCGATGGCATCGTCATTGCCGTTGGAAAGCAATTCGCCGCTGGCTTTTGCAATCAGGTCGACCGACAGATCGCTGGCGCCGGAAGCGACGCTGGCCTTCCATGCAGGAGAGACATCAACCAGATCGCCACGCCGAGAGCGCATCACAGAGAAATCGATATGATTGTCGGATACTGCCTGAAGCGCAAGTATGCGATGGTTTTCCCTGTTCTGCAAATAGTCGACAGCCACCATGGGCAACCCGGCATCGCTTGCCTCGACTTGGCTGCCTCGCGACATCATGCCGAACGCCCCGGCCAGGCAGGTGGAAAGCGCCAGAGCCGCAACGAGTACCGCACGGCCGAATTTGATGGCTACACCCTTGACCTTGCCTTTTGCACCGTTGGCTTCAACGTTTTGTTTGATTTGATCGCTTTCCGAAATCCTCAAGGGAACGAAACGCTTGACCGCTCCGCCGGAAACAATGCATGCGCAGGAAAGCAATGCCAAAAGCGTCAGCATGACGCCCGGGAGCACGGATGCGGCGAAGGCGTCACCACCCTCAACAGACACACAGATACGCGCGGCGGCCATGGCCAGCACGAGGCCGGTGATAGCGACGAACCACATCATCCTCGTGGCACGAAGGGCGAATGGCAACAGAAGCGCCGCCAAAGCGACCACGACGATGACACAGAGCGCAGCCAAAACCACCAAGGTCTGCAAACCGCGCTGGCTGAACAGCTGCACGCGGATATCCCCTCCGAGCGGAAGGGCAAAGGCACGGGAGATGACCTGACCGAAGGAGAGTGAAGCGGGCGAGGAATCAGGCAGAGGCTGGATGACATCAGCGAAGAGTTGTCGCCACGCTCCAACACTTGCGTAATGGACACTGTTGACCAGCGTTGGCAGCAACAGAGCCAAGCCAGGCACCGGGATAAGCAGCAGCATCAGACGGTGCGAACGGACGACAACGATGAAAAAGACAAGGCAGACGATCAGCGGGAATATCAGCTGCGGCTCACAGGCCACCGTGACCGCGAAACACAACGCAGCGCAACCTGCAGCCTGCACGGAGGCGTGCGAATGCACCAGATCCTCGGTGCCGTACATTCCCACGGCCCTGAACGTGAAGGCGAAAGCCGCCGGCAGGAACACCATTGCCATCAACAACACAATATTGGCGGTGCCAAAGGCACCCAAAGCCAATCCCAACGCCACCCATAGCAAGCCCATGACCACGCGCACCCAGTCGGAACGGGTGAAGATACCCGCCAGTGCCCAGAAGGCCAGGGCCATGGCCGGGGCGGCGAGGAAGAACATCAGGGAAACGGCGATGACCGGATGGCCGATTGTAATGACAGAAGCCACAAGCCACACCATCAGCCAAGGCGCAGGAGGTGCGGGCACACCGATGCCGACGCCAAAGGCCCATGGCGTGCTTGCCGCCGAAAGCAATGTCGAAAAACTCGCCCCGCTTGCCAACAGAGACGGCGAATACAGACTGGCACCGCCCCAAACCTGACGGAATACATTCCATTCAAACGCGATGATCACTACAAAGGCCACGACAGCCATGAGGGCGGCACCGCCGAAACGCCGTACGGCACGCATACGCAGATGGCTTTTCGCCAGAGGGCTCAGAAGCTCGGTATGCTGCTGGCTGTCGAAGGCACGGCTGCGCTTGCGCCATTCCTCGATCTGTTTGCGGTCGGCCGAAAGCAGGTCCAACGCAGCGCTGCTGGCTCCATGACGCAAGTTCTGCTGACGACGGGCATGGATCATCTGTGGCAATTGGCCAAGCACACGCCATGGCAGGCACAATATATACCAAGCCCGCCAGGGGCTTTTGGCGAAGAAGGCGCCTATGGCATGCCACAGGGCGCGGAAGAGATTGAGCACCCACAGCAGCGGCCAGAACAGTGTGCGGATATCGGTGTAATAGTATTTTTGGGCGGCATCGAGGACGGCGGACGTTGTATCCACGGGGTTTTCCTCATCGATGGGCCCGCCTGCACGGTTGCGAATGCCTTCGAAACGTGCGCGGCGATGGGCGATATGTGCCTGCGGCACCACAATGACACGCCCACCGCCTTCACAGATACGACGTGAGAAATCCGCGCCTTCGGCGAATGTCGTGAACCACGGATTGATTTCCCCGGTATCTTTTTTCGTCTGGAGAGGAAGCAGGGCACCGGCCAGGGAGACTGCGAACACATCGGCACGTCCGTCATATTGTTCCTGGTCTGGTTCGCCGTCGACCACGAGGCTTTCCAGACGATGTTTGCCGGCGTAGCTGCCGACATTATGAAGTGCAGAACCGGCCCAATCAAGCTGTTTGGCACCGATCAGCGAAACCGTCGGCGTATTGTGCCACGCCTCAACCAGAGCCTCCAGGCAACCGTCACCCACAGGCCTCGAATCGTCATGCAAAAGCCAGAGCGCACGAACGGAGGCCGGAAGACTGGCATAGCGGAACGCCTTGGAAATTGCGTCGGAAAAGGAATGCGCCCCGGCGGCACGCACCAGCTGAACATCGACGCGTTCAGGAGGTTCGGGAATGAGCTGCTGGGCCGCCCCATGACCGAGTTCGGGAAGAGACGAGATAGTAAAGCCGGTACGCATCGGCTGCGAGGTGCCGCCCGTGCAATCGGCGATGACGATGGTGCGTGGCAGCACTTTCTGGGCCATCAGCGCACGCAGGGTTGTGGGGAAAAAGCGTACATCGTGTTCGACAGTGATGATCGCGGCGACGCTTCGATCGACGCTTTGCCCGTTTATTCGGGGCCTGGAACCGATTACCTCGGCCACAATTCGCTGTATATCGACACTGCCGTTGGAACTCATGGTCTCCAGTGTAGACGATGGCCTCGCTAGTATGCCGGGAACGATCGATAGGGAAAAATTCAGCTTTCCACTCGAATTTATATCGAGCGTTATGTATACTGGATATTCATGCCCAATGCGGCTCTTACATCAGATTTTCAGGAAAAATTCAACCTCTAGGCATACAATGCCCTCTAGGAATAGTGAATGGCAGTCCCGCAGCGGCCTTTAAGACTTTGGCTGGCGGGTAAACAGAAAGGCAAGATATGGCTTCACACCGTATCAAAGACCTCAAAATACCCAACCTTGGCGGATGGCACTCCCCCAAGCCCATGCACGGTACCGCCTATATCGTCCGTCACCGGCTTCGCAGCGCCATCATCATGACCGTAGTGGCCGTTTTCGTATTCGTCTCCACTGCCGTAGGCGTCGCCGCGTTCACTCTCGCACATGCACCACAATCCGTCAAGGTCATCCGCCAGAACGGAGCCTCCGAAGAAAAACTCGTCGACCCGAATGCCGGCAAACCGATCGAATTCCTCGTTTTAGGGCAGGACACGCGAGACGGCGGCGACAATGCCGCTCTCGGCGGAAGCCACGACGACGGCGAACACAACGCCGACACCTCCATGGTGGTGCAGATCAGCGCCGACCGTTCCTATATCGATCTGGTCTCCATCCCCCGCGATTCCTTGGTCAATGCCCCAAGCTGCCAGACCACCAAGGGCGTGGTCCCTGCTCGCCACAACGTGATGTTCAATTCCATTTTCGCTACCGGCTGGAGCGTGGGCGGCGATCTCGCCAGCGCTGCAAGCTGCACAATGAACGCGGTCAATGCCTTGACCGGCCTGAAGCTCGAACATTTCATCGTGGTCGACTTCCAGGGGCTGCAAGGCATGATCAACGCCATCGGCGGGGTCAACGTCTGCCTGCCGACCGACACGAAAGACGATTACACCGGGCTTGACCTGAAACAAGGCCTCCAGCACCTCGACGGCACACAGGCCACCGAATACGCCCGTATGCGCCACGGAACCGGCACCGACGGCAGTGACATCATGCGTGCGGCCCGTCAGCAGTATCTGGTCAAGGAAATACTCACCGAGGCCTTGTCGAAGAACCTCCTGACCAACAGCGCGCAGCTTTATCGTCTGGCCAACGAGGCATTGAAGTCACTGAGCATCTCAAGCGGCCTTTCCAACGCCACAACGCTGGCAGGACTTGCACTGAGCCTGCACAGCCTCAAACCCGATCACGTTTACGCACGCACCATTCCGGTTGTCCCGGCACCCACTGACCCGAATAACCGCGTGGTTTGGGCCAGCAACGCCGATGACACCTGGAGGGTGCTGCGCGAATACAAGCCGCTGACCCAACAGGACATGCCTGCACAAACCACATCCGGCGAAGGCCAGAGCGAAAGTACAAAGGGGAAGCAGGGTCAGAACTCCAACGGAACCCAGGAACAGCAACAGCAACAGCAGGTACAAGGTACCCCTGATCCTGTCACCGGCCTGATCACGACCTCCGACGGCCGACTCATCGACCCGATCACCGGAGGAACCGTCGACAAGAAGAACGGCATGATCCGCGATCCGAACACCGGCCAGTACATGGGCGTCGCCAACCAGTACCTCAACGCCACGGTATGTGCGGTTCCTGCGCAGAAGTAGGCGAACCTTCTCCCTTTCATGGCCTCCCGCGAGTAAAAGTAGTAACTGCTTTTACTTTCGGGAGGGTATATGGTCAAGCAGTCTGGTGGATACGACGCGCAGGGCACCCCACCCAGTTTCATACCATCAGGCGCGCGCACACGTCCGGACACCGGTCGTGTGCCCGTCCCCAACGAATCACAGATTCCACCGGCCTTCTCACCGATCAAGCCGCGTAAAAGGACGACCAATCGCCAGCCGATCCAAGAACCAGCTGCACCAATTGCGTCTCAAGTTCGCGCACCACGTCAAAGCGCAGGTTCTTCACGTCTCGCTTCATCGCCGCGTTCGTCTTCCTCCCGCAACCCTTCACGTGGATACGGTGCCGCCGCGATGCCGCCGCAACGTCCGAACCGTGTAGAGCCGACAGGGTTTGGAAACGAAGCGGCCAAGCCTCACAAAAAACATCACTGGGTGCTCACCGCTCTGCTGGTCATCGTCCTGGTCATCGTCCTGGCGCTTTTCGGTTGCTGGAACTGGGCCAATTCACAGCTAGACAAAACTGATTGGCTCACCGACAAGGCCGATACCAACGGCACTTCCTGGCTCGTGCTCGGCTCCGACGAACGCGATGATTCCGGGGTCGGCGGCAGCGCAGACGACACTCCCGGTTTCCGCACCGACACCATGCTCGTGCTGACCAAGCCCACGCACGGCAGTTCCTCGCTTATCTCGATTCCCCGCGATTCACTGGTCAAGGTCAATGGCACCAGCATGAAAATCAATGCCGTCGCCGAAACGCAGAGCAAGAAAACGCTCACCGGCGAGGTCGAGGATATCACCGGACAGAAAATCGACCACGTCGCCGAAATCAAGTTCAACGGACTCACCAAAGTGGTCGATGCTTTGGGCGGTGTCAACCTCTGCTATGACAGCACGGTCAACGACTGGCGTTCCGGCATGAACTGGCAGGCCGGCTGCCATACCGCCGACGGTGCCACGGCGCTGGCTTTCTCACGTATGCGCTATTCCGACCCAAAGGGCGATTTCGGTCGCGCGGAACGGCAACGCCAGGTCATCGGAGCCATCATGAGCAAAGCCTCGTCAGGTGACATGTTGAAGAGCCCGGCACAGACCCAGAAGGTGGCCAAAGCCGCCCTTTCCTCCGTCGAGGTTGACAAGAAGACCAACCCGCTGACGCTGCTGTCGATGGCCATGGCGTTCAAAGCGGCCACCGGCAAACAAGGTATCTCCGGTTCGGTCTATTGGACCGACCCCAACCATTACGTGAGAGGCGTGGGTTCCACGGTGCTCCTGGACGATACCAAGAACCTCGAATTGTTCGAACAGCTTTCCTCCGGCTCCCACGCTCCCGGAACGGTGGGTACGTTGGCCGGTTCGATTTCGCAATGATTCTTTAGCTGCAATGGGAAATTTACCAAAATCTCGGCAACCGTTTGCCATACAAAATTTCACCAGGCTGGTCTGAAATTTGACGGTTTCGATAATCACAACAAAAATTTAAGCTATTTTTCTGGCAAAATCCCTTGAAAAATTGTGATTTTCGTGATTATCTAAGTAGTGGAATGCAGTCGAGGACAAATAGGAAGGTCGTTTGCTTCTATGAGTAATGCTTTTGATTGGCGGGCCAAGGCGGCATGCCGCGACAAGGATCCGGAGTTGTTCTTCCCAGTCGGCAATACCGGCGCCGCCTATCAGCAAATCGAAGAGGCCAAGGCCATCTGCCGTACCTGCAAGGTCATTGACGCGTGCCTCAAGTGCGCGCTCGACACCAATCAGGATTATGGCGTCTGGGGCGGCTTGAGCGAGGATGAGCGTCGCGCCTTGAAGCGTCGCGCCATGCGTGCCCGCCGCAGCCAGAACATGCAGATGCAGGTCTGATTTCGCCAGTGGCACGCGCTTCGATAAGTGCGTTGCCTACGCATAGGCTTGTTCGTAGTTTCATTTTGATAATGCCCCTTCCGATTCATTGAAATCGGAAGGGGCATTGTTATGCAGAGCATAGCTATGTCTCACTGTTTAACCGACAAAAGTCGAGACTGCACATCAAACGGGGTAGACAGGCACAGTGCAGGAATCATCGCCGCGGCCCTACTCCCCCCTGATTCGTTATGCCCTCAGTATTCCGATTCGTCGCCTTCCTGCGCCGCACGCAGGTTGATGTCGAGGATGACCCTTGTGCCGCCTCCGTGGCGTTCGTCCCAGCGCACGGTGCCGTTGAAGTCGTTGGTGACGAAGGTGTTGATAATCTGCGTGCCGAGTCCGGAACCGGAGGTACGGGCCATGCCGTTGTCTTCCTCGGCGGCCAAACCCGAACCATCATCCTCGACCACGACGTTCAGATGATTGCCGCTGCGGCCCACCGAAATGGTGATGTTGCCTTCCTTGCGGCCTTCGAAGCCGTGCTCCACGGCGTTGGTGATCAGCTCGGTCAATACCAAGGAAAGCGGGGTGGCGTCCTGCGCCGGCATCATGCCGAACTTGCCGATGTAACGAATGTGGATGTGCTGGTCGTCCATCGTGGCCAGGTCCACGCTCATCTTCAGGAGGTTGGAAATCACGGCGTCATAGTCGACGATCTCGTCGACGGTCTGGCTCAGGCCTTCGTGGACGGTGGCGATGGTCTGGATGCGTCGCTGCGCTTCTTTGAGTTCTGTCTTGACTTCCTGTGATTTCGTTTTTCTCGCCTGCAGGCGGAGCAATGCAGACACCGTCTGGAGATTGTTCTTCACTCTGTGGTGGATTTCGGAGATGGTGGCGTCCTTCGTTTGCAGTTCCTGTTCGCGGCGGCGCAGTTCGGTGACATCGCGGCACAGCACGATGGCGCCGGCACGTCCTGTTTCGTTGTAGAGCGGCAGCGAATGCATGGAGACCATGGAGTTGTTGGCGTCGAGCTCGCAGTCGGCGGCCGCCTTGCCGCTCAGGACCAGCGGCAGGGTCTCGGGGACCGGGTCGTTGGGATGAAGCAGTTGCGTTCCTATTTCGCTTAAGTAGTGTCCTTCCATTTGGGTGATGGCACCAAGCCTGCGGAAGCAGCTGATGGCGTTGGGAGCGGCATATTTGACGATGCCCGTGGGACCGAGGATGATGAAACCGTCCGAGACCCTGGCATTGTGCTGCTGGCTCATCAACGCATCATGATACGGGAATTGGCCGCGCGGAATCATCTCGAAAAGCATCTTGCCGGCGTTGATGCTTTCGGATTCATAGCGGCCGTTGGATTCGCGGGTCGACATATTGGTCTCTCGCACCACCACGCCGAGCGTCTTGTTGCCGCAGCGCACGGGTGCATAGACGTTGCAGACGCTTGATTTGCCGACCTGGTAGAGCGTCGAGGTATGAAGCACGCCTTTGGCGTTCATCGCGGTATCGATCTCATCGACAAGATTCGCCGAGACCTCGTTGCCTACAGCGTCATCGCTGCGCATCGTCATCACGGTGGAAGGGCGGCACTGTTCGGCGACGATGTATTTGCCATCATCACGACGAAGCACCAGAAGCAGGTCCGCGAAACTCAAGTCGGCGATAACCTGCCAGTCCGCCACCAACAAATGGAGCCATTCACGATCGCCGGCGTCGAAATCGGACTGCGCGGCGAGAATCTCATCAAAATCAGCCATAGTTCAATGATACTATGTGTCGGTTTCGCAGGTGTTGCCGGTTCGGAAAAAATATGTCATCAATGTAGGTTACGATGTCGTAAGTTACGTTAGCGTAAGCGAGCGTTGGCTTATACCGTTCCCGCAGCGTATCCGATAGGCGTAAAGGCAGTTGAGACTCTGGAGGGACCATGTCCGACAAGTCCGTCAAAAAAATGACAGACGGTACCATAGCCATCAATCCGTATCAAAATATCTCCGGACAGACCGGCACCGGCTCATCACCTATGCCGACAAAGCAAAACGGCTCAGGTCTCCCTACCTCCGATAAATCAGAAAAAGACCCCAAAACCATCGAGACCACCGTCACCAAGGCGCAGCAACAGGCCATGGAGGCCAAGGCCGAAGCCATCCGCGCCGAGGCGCACAGCAAGGCCGAGACCATTCGTCGTAAGGCCGAAAAGCGCGCGGCGTACGTCATCGCCCGAGGAGAGGTGAAGGCCGCCGAAACACTTGGTATCACTCCCCCGCCCATGCCAGGCCACAAGGTTCGTCTCGACGTTCACGGCCGCCCGAAACCGCTGCTGCGCGGCTGGATCCATGCCGTCGCCGCACCGCTGGCATTGGCCGCCGGCATCGTGCTCATCTGCTTGGCGAAAGGAGCGGGACTCAAATGGGCGTGCGCCGTGTTCATGGTCTGCTCGTTGATTCTCTTCACCAATTCGGCCGCCTACCACTTGGGAGATTGGTCGGCCAGAACCACGGATATCCTGCGCCGCATCGACCACATGAACATCTTTCTGTTGATCGCCGGCACGTATACGCCGGTGTCGTTCGCGTTGACGACCAATTGGCGCAACGGGGTCATCGGCGGCATGTGGGCGTGCACGCTGGTGGCATTGCTCATCCACGTCATCTGGATCAACGCCCCGCGTTGGCTTTATACCGCGGTCTACATCATTTTCGGCGTCTCCGGCGTCGCCTTCCTCGACCTCTTCTGGTTCTCCCCTTACGCGGGACCGGCGGTGGTGGTGCTTCTGGCGGCAGGCGGTGCCTGCTATATCGCCGGAGCCATCGTCTACGCACTGCGCAAACCGGACCCATGGCCGCGCGTTTTCGGCTTCCACGAGATCTTCCATCTGGGCACAGTGGCCGGTTACGCCTGCCATATGGTGGCCATCTACATGGTCATCGTCAATCTCTGGTGATCCCGGAACGTTCCGGAACGGATATCTATATCAATTTTCAACATACCGGCAAAAACGCTCGATGGATGTTTGCCATCACCGATTCTGCCAGGCCGATATCAGAAGGCCCGAATCCACGTTTCTGCGGATTCGGGCCTTCTCTTGTCATACATATATGAAGCGCTGGAAATCAAGCTCTACTTCATCGGCTTGGAGTCCTTGATCTTCACCTTGATCTCACGACCGTTCGGGGCCTTGTAAGAGACCTCGTCGCCCTTCTTGGCACCCATGATGGCCGCGCCGATGGGCGACTCCGGACTGATGACGTCGTAATCGGTGGCCACTGCGATGTCGCGCGAACCAAGCACGTACTTCATTTCCTTGCCTGCCAACTCAAGCGTGACCAGCGATCCATTGCCGACCTTGCCTGCCGGCGGCGCCTTCAGGATCTTGGTGTTACGCAGTTTGACGATAAGCTCGTTGATGCGGCCCTCGTTCTTGCCCTGTTCCTCGCGCGCGGCCTGGTAACCGCCGTTTTCGGAAAGGTCGCCTTCGGCGCGTGCCGTGGCGATACGCTGGGTAATCTCGTCGCGATAATCGCCCTGACGGTAGGCCAGCTCCTTCTGAAGCTTGTCATAGGCCTCCTGCGTGAGCAGAATGGTCTTTTCTTCCTCTGCCATGATTCTTCCTTGCCTTTTTATCAGTTTGTTTCCATGTTTCGCATCCGGCGTCACCGAACGGTTCAAAACCAATAAGACCGGCTCTGAGGCCGGTCAATCGTATTTGATTTCCCTAGGCTTCAGCGCGTGGAGATGATGTCGATGACAAACACCAGCGTGTCATCGCCGCCTATCCCGGCCTGTGGCATACCCTGCCTGCCATAGCCGTATTCCGGCGGAATCGAAACCACCAGACGCGAGCCAACGTTGTGACCGACAACGGTGCGATCCCAGCCTTTGATGACCTGACCGACACCGATACCAAAACTTGCTGGCTGATGGCGGTCGAAACTGGAGTCAAACGGTTCGTCCTTGCCCCAGACGACGCCATGGTAGTTCACGGTGACATTATCGCCGGCACGCACCATCGGGCCATTGCCTTCGACCAGTTCCACAGCCTTGAGCCCGTTCGGAGCCGGGGTATCGGGAAATTCGATAACCGGTTTTGCACCGAACTCGGCGTTCACCTTGGGCATGTTCGTAGCCATACGTAGGCCTCCTTGTTGGTTTACAATGACATTAGGTTAGCACTGGCGCACCCCGATGTCCGAAAGTGTTCCGAAAGCGCACAGAACCTGCCAGAGAAAAACTTTCCTATTGCCAGGCAAGGGGGCAGATAAATTCCCTTGCCGTCAGCATTCCACGACGTTGACGGCAAGACCGCCTTCCGAAGTCTCCTTGTATTTCGACATCATATCGGCCCCGGTATCTTTCATCGTCTTGATGACCTGGTCGAGACTGACCATATGCTGCCCGTTGCCCAAGAGGGCCATACGCACGGCGTTGATGGCGGTGTTGGCGGCCATGGCGTTGCGCTCGATGCAGGGAATCTGGACAAGGCCGGAAACCGGGTCACAGGTCAGACCCAGATGGTGCTCCATGGCGACCTCGGCCGCGTTCTCGACCTGTCTTGGCGTGCCCTGCATGACCTCGCAGAGCCCTGCCGCAGCCATCGAGGCCGCGGAACCCACCTCGCCCTGGCAGCCGACCTCCGCGCCGGAAATGGAGGCGTTGCGTTTGAAAAGGTAGCCGACGGCCCCGGCAGCCAACAGGAAGCGGATAACGCCTTCCTCATCGGCCGAGCCGGCGAAATGCCAATAATATTCGAGCACTGCCGGAATGATGCCGGCCGAACCGTTGGTCGGCGCGGTGACGATACGGCCTCCCCCGGCGTTCTCCTCATTGACCGCGAGCGCGAACAAATCGACCCAGGTGCATTCCGAGGATTCGAGCAGAGCGGCAGGCCGGCGTACATTATGCGAAAGGATATCGGCGTTGCCGGAAAGCTCTCGATAGATCTTCGGGGCCCTCCGTGGCACGTCAAGACCACCGGGCAATACGCGTTGGGTGCTCATGCAACCGTTTTTGACGCAGTCGTCCATGTGGCGCCAGACGTTGAGCAGCGTTTCCCTGACAACCTTCGGCGTTCGGGTGGCCGTCTCGTTGGCCCATACGATTTCGGAGATGCTTTTGCCTTCGCGCTTGCATATTTCGAGCAGCTCGTCGGCGCTGGCAAAGGGATACGGGGCTTCGGGCGGGAAATCGTTGCTGCTGTCAACACTCGCCTCTTCGGCGAACGTACTGCCTTTCGGCGCTTTTTCGTGAATGCCGATCAGCAGATCGTCGGGATGCCCTTTACGGACGAATCCACCGCCTATCGAGTACCAGACCTGTTCGTCTATTTTCCTGGCCTTGTCGTCGAACGCCTCGAAGCGCATGCCGTTGGGATGGGCGGCGAGCATCTTCCACTTTTCGAAGATGACGTCTTTGTCGTAGTCGAACCTGATATGGTGTTTGTCGCCGAGATTGAGCTTCCCGGTGTTCTCACACTCTTCCCTGATGTTGGCCAGATGCTCCGTATCGACCGTGGCCGGCACGTTGCCTTCAAGCCCTGCCACCGTCGCGCGATCGGTGCCGTGGCCAAGACCAGTCATCGACAATGAGCCGTAAAGGGTGGTTTTGACGCGACTGACACGGCCCAGCAGATCACGTTCATCAAGCGAGTCGACGAAATTCGAGGCCGCCACCATCGGGCCGACGGTATGCGACGAGCTCGGTCCCACACCAATCTTAAACATATCGAGAATAGTGAACATGTCGCCATTTTACCGTGCCGTTATGTGCAGCGCGTTTCCTTGTGTATAAATCCACAAAATATCGGTTGTTATGCAGACCATGTCTCCTGACGTGATGTGACAGCAATCAAAGACACAACAATAATCGCGCGAAAACATCAGCATCAAATAAGCAAAAGCATCAATATGGAAAACCTGGTTGAACAATGTGATATACAAGTGTGACCCGTCAGTACTTTCGTAGTAACGAGCCACATTTGACTCATTAGCCAATCAATCGGATCTTTCGATATCCGATCCTGTTATCTGATTACTTGTTTGCCGTCGTCAGTTCGGGCTTCACGAAAAGCACGACCAGAGCGCAGAGCACCGTCATCGCGGCGATGAACAGGAAGGCGTTGGTGAACGAACCGCCAGCGGACTTGACCATATTGCCGAGGATGGTCGGAGCCAGGAAGCCACCGATGGTGCCGCCGGTATTGATCACGGCGATCGAGGAGCCGATGATTTCGGCGTTCATGATCTTGTGCGGCCAGGTGAAAATGCCGGTGAAGGCGAACATCGACACCAGGCTCATCAATGCCAACAGCACCATCGATATCACCAGGCTGCTCTTGCCCACGAAGATGAAGACCACGATGAGCACGGCAGTAATCAGGCAGGAACCGATAATGGCCATGCGCTCGCGGCCAAGAAACAGTTTGGAAAGCAGAGAACCCGAGAAGATGGTGGCCAACATGGTGAAAATGGAGTTGAACGCCAGCACCAACGCGGCCTTCGTCGTGCTCAATGCGAACGTGGTCTTGATATAGGTGGGCATCCATGACATCTGGCCATAAAGCATGACATTGATGAACAGCATCGCAATGAACAGCACGATGACGTTGCGGTTCTTGATGACGTCCTTGAAACCGACTTTGGGGGCGTCGGCCTTGGCGGCTTCCGTATTGCCGGCCTGCGCTTCGGCCCGAGCCTTACGCTCCTCTTCGACCGCGCCACCATGCGCGGGCACGAAGAACCAGATCAGGATGACCGAGACAAGATAAAGCGCGCCAAGAACGGCATAAGCAATCCGCCAGTTCTTGTCGACCAACACGCCGCCCAAGGTGAAAGCGAGAATGCCGCCGATGCCTGAGGTGGAGAGGATAAGCGATTGGACGAAGGTGCGCTTTTTAATCGGGAAGTTTTCGGCGATTGACTTGGTGACGCTCGGCGGATAGCCGCCATGTCCGAGACCCATGCAGAAACGCATGACAATGAAGAGGACAAGGCCACCCATCGCCCCGAAAAGGAACGCGAAGGCGGCAATGAAGGCCAGCGAGCCTATCAGTACTTTTTTCGCGCCGATACGGTCAGCCAGCCAACCGCAGGGAATCTGCATCAGGGCATAGCCCAGAAAGAAGAACGACATGATCAGCCCGGTCTGGCCGGTGTCAAGCCCGAACTGCTTGCCGATGGGCATGACGGCCAGAGAAATCATGCTCTTGTCCATGTAGACGATGGAATAGCCGGCCATCAACGAGACGACGATCATCGTCCCCCCGCGTTTCGCCGTTTCGTTTATCGGTTTGGCTTCCGGTGTCCCAGCCATTGATACCGCCTTTGTAAAATGAGTAAGACATGGATTAGCTTACCCGCATCAATGTCACCAAGGTTACAAAAACGACCAATTCTGAGACAGAATATGCCATTATCCGATATTTTTATGCGGTAGACCGGGCATGGCATAATAATGATTTGTCGGTTTCATGCCGGCGTGCCCCCGTGGCGGAATTGGTAGACGCAGCTGACTTAAAATCAGCCGCCATTGGCTTGTGGGTTCGAGTCCCACCGGGGGTACTTCTTTTTATTCTTTCAAAACGTTCCAATTCCAACGTTCTCAAAAACTCACGCGGCGCTCGCGGGCTTCCGTGAGTTCATTTTGAGTTCATTCCGCAGCAAAATAGAGTTCATGGCCTCCCCCACAGCGTCCAGATCATCATCGAAAAGATCAGCATAAACATCCAACGTCATGCTGGCGCTCGCGTGCCCCAACTGTCTTTGCACCGCCTTGACGTTCGCCCCGCTGTGGACCATGAGGCTCGCTGCGGTGTGGCGCAGATCGTGAATGGTCATCCTTGGAATTCCAGCTCTCCTGCAGGCGGAGCCGAACCAACCGTCCACCCTGCCCGGTGCTACCTGTTTCAGATGCCCACCATCGGCTGATGAGAAAAGAAGGTCATCTGGCCTCTTGCCTTTCATAAGCTTGGAAAAATCGCCATCGAGCACTGCAGGGAATATGACTGTTCTGGGCTTCCCCGCCTTGGGTGTTCCTACTTCGATAGCACTGCCAACCTGAGTCGCGGACTGCTCGACGCTGATACGGTGCCGTTTCATATCCACGTTCCTTATATATAGACCGATTGCCTCGCCCCATCTGAGACCCACCGTCCCCAGCAGTATCACCAGGACCGCGTGTTCACGGTCGAGATTGGTCACCCGTCCGGGCTTGTTCACACACGCGCCGGAGAGGTTGTATAGCTGGCTGACGGTCAGATAGATATGCTTACGGCGTCGCTTCCTGGGCAGCTCCACACCACGCGCAGGGTTCCGCGCGATCATCCGGTCTCCTACCGCATCGTCGAGGATACCGGCAAGGATCCCATAGGCTCGGATAACGACCGAGGCTGACATGCTGGCAGCCATATCGGTCACCCATTCCTGCACCTCGCCGCGCCTGATTCCCCCGACAGACCTGCAAGCCCATATCGGCTCCACATGCTTGCGCCACGTCGATTCCACGACACGATAGGTGCTGGGCTTCAAACTCATGCTCTTTTTCGACAGCCACGCGCCACTGCGCTCGCCGACTGTCACATTGCTCAAGGACTCGTCGATGAATTCGCCGTGGTTCTTGCTTGATTCCTTCTCGGTCGCCCATCGCCGTGCGTCTAGCTTACGCTTGAACCCTCGCTTTGTGGTATGGCTGCCGTCAGGCTTGCGGTATCCGACCATGTATCTGGTGCCCTTGGCGGTCTGATATGAGGTGATGCTCGCCATGATGTGCTCGATTCCGCCGTTTCGCGCTAGAATAAAGCACGGAACGACTTCTTACTAGTCACTTGAATCCGTTTCACCGCCCTCGCCGGGCTGCAACCTGGCGGGGGCATCTTCTTCGTTCGGGACGGTTTACTGCTTGCTCATGCGGACTGTCGTTGTGGTGCCCAGGGCGGACTGCTCATAGGTGAGCTGTTTGCCGTCGTAGGTGAATTTCTTCGTCGCATCCTGTGAGGCCATAATCGAGGTCTTCATGGTCTCGGTATCACCCTGGCTCGTCCACGAGTATGCGCCGGCTTTGGTCGGTGCGGTGAACGTGCCCTTCCAATACAGGCTCTTCTGGTCGGGCTTCACCCAGTTGATCTCGATTGAGTTGGCGGTGACTATGGCCTCCATGTAAGTATCTTTTGACTCGGAATTCGTCTGCTTCCAAGTACCGGTGAGATCCGCAGGTTTCGGTGCAGGCTTCGTCTGCGAGGACGAGGTGCTTTTGCCTGCGTCACCTTGCGACGACGACCCGCAAGCCGCAAATCCCGTAAGCATCACCAGAGAAGCCACAACTGCTGCTATCTTCTTCAGTTTCATAATTATCTCTTTTCCTTCAAGCCACACATTGACGTGCAACACAATTTATAAATCCGTCTCTGTCCCGCTTCGGGAGCAAAGTCATACCTATGAGATTGAAGAAGTGGGAGTCGGTCACCGAGTGGCCGCTGACGATACTGTCGATAGTGTTCCTGATTATCTACGCGTGGCAGATAATCGACGAACCCAAAGGAATTTGGAACACCGCCGCCGAATGGACGATGAACGGGCTGTGGGTTATATTCGCACTCGACTACGTGATATCCTTCGCGCTCGCGGACGGCAAGTGGAAGTTCTTCAAGACTCACTTGTTCGATCTTGCAGTCGTCGTTCTTCCTGTCGTGAGGCCATTGAGGGCGTTGCGAGTACTGACAGCGCTCAACACGTTGCATCGGACGAGCGGCATGGCTTTGCGCGGCAAGATCATCATCTACGTTGTGGCCTGCGCCGTGCTCCTGGTACTGATTGGATCTCTCGCTGTGCTTGATGCCGAACGCTATGCGCCCGGAGCCAACATACACACTTGGCCTCAGGCTTTGTGGTGGACGTTCGTCACTATAACGACTGTCGGCTACGGGGATTTTGTGCCTGTCACCGCCACCGGTCGTATCATTGCCTTCGTGCTTATGCTTGCCGGCATCGGCCTCATCGGTGTCATCACTGGCACATTCGGCTCGTGGATCGTCGACGAAGTGAGCGCAGACGAGAAAAAGAGCACTGAAATCACAAGGGCACAAATCGAGGACGTCTCGCAGAGGCTTGAGCGAATCGAAAGCATGCTGAAAGAACAATCCAACAGAACGATTTAAGCTACTCCGGCAACAAATATTCGCTAACATGCCTTCATCACTATCCTTCGAGGTTCTTGATTCTGCAGCCACGATCGGAAATCTTCGACCACTTGCCTCGTCACATTGAGTTCACTGGCAATCTTGGAAGAATCCCCATCGTACATTTCTTCCGCAAGCTTGTACTTGGGCACATCAATGAGGTGCAGCGCCGTCTCACGTCTTGTTCTGGCCTCGGCGGCCATACCCGTTCTCGATCCACAGCCTCGGTCATCGTGTTCGGCATGGACCAATTCGTGACACAATGTGCATCGACGCACATATTCCGGGAGATTCTGGTCAATCACAATCAGACGGTATGGCCACAAATAGAGGCCATCACAATCGCTGGGTATTGATTCTTCGATCACCTCGAATCCCAATGCCTGAGCCGTGGAAAGCATCTCGTCGTAACACTGCATCATCACAGTATCCCCTCTCGTCAATCGAGTGGTATATCTTTCTCTGCTTGTTTGTACTTATCACGATTCGCGGCAAGGTCATACTTATCAGGATTCATAATCATATCTTGAATTTTTGCCTCCCGACCCTGATCGCTTCTCGGCGGTTTATACTCGCCCATTTCAGCAATTAATCGCTCATACGCCGAATCAACAACTTTGCCGGGATTAATCTTAAGCAGTTCACAGGTATTCAAAAGAGCTTCCAAAGGCATAGACGGTTTAGCATTCAGCCATCTTGAATATCCCGACTTTGAATGTCCCAGCAGTTCAGCAACCTTGCTCTGAGGTATTCCGCATCGAGCGAAATTAGCTTTCAGTTCTAGCCCAACTAACTGTGAAAAACGTTGGCTACGTATATCTTGCTCTTGAGTCATGTGAGCATCTTATATCTTAATTCAAGCAATTGCAATTCACATTCCGAATAAGTTGTTTCTCACTTGTGACATACCTGTTTTGACAATTTCACATATAAAGTATATTGTGGCTCACATGAGCAACGTAAATGCAGAAGTCGGCCATAGAGTTGATGAAATCCGTCGCAAGCACGGCATGACGAAACGTGCGCTCGCAGAGATGTCAGAGATACCTTATTCGTCATTTAACGCAAAAATTTCAGGTCGTAGAGGATTCGACGTTAGTGAGTTAGTGCACCTAAGCGAGGCAACCAGAGAAAAACCCTCAGAATTCTTTCCTCCAGAAATTTTTAACATTCAGGACGCTATTTGCAGTTCTCAGGGTCAGCCTTCTGCCGCCACGGCGCTCGCGGACACCAACCAATCGAAGGAGATGGATCATGAGTGATTGCATAGAAATCAGCACCTGTGACATCGCCCGGGCACTGGAGTATCTGGGCGGCGGGAAGTCGCGGCAAAGGTCAGGAGAAAGCGATTCTGGCTCCGTCCGAGATGGTGTCGGTGTCGACAAGCGTCCACCAGACCATCGCGCGCGGGTTGACGTTGACGCTGCATGGGACGGAAACCCCCTTGACGTTGGCCATCATGGACACCGCCTCCCCGTCCTTCAATCCTTGATCGAGATTCTCAAGGAGATGCACCGCATCATCGTCGCCGGCAAGATCAATCTGCCGCACCTGCCCAGCCTTCGTCTCGAATCTAAAAGAGTACGCCATGCCAATACTTCCTTCCTTCATTGGATTTCTGGTTACTGCAATTCCAATTCTAACGATGGAAGGAACCTACTTTTCCTGCTTCGTGGAAGTAGACAATCTTGAAAGGCGTTGGTGAGTCCTATGTACAAGCGCATCGAAACGGATACGGAATCATGATTGCTAATGATTCAATGGCGCTTTCCGTCGGTGAAGCTCTTCTTGATTTTATCGGTTCTACGGCTGCCGAGCTCAGTGGTATAGACGATATGGACAGTTGCGCCGGTAGAGCCGCTTCCGAGAATAAAGACGAATCCGCTGGCATTATTCCTGTCGATGGACTGCTGGCTTTTTCGAATCTGCTTCGTGAGGAGCTTGCATTCGAGCGAAGCCTCTCCGAAAGCGGGTATTTCCTCGAACCGTCGGTGAGTGAGGGTCTCGTCTTCCTGGCGAAGGAACACGGTCACGTCTCGTGCCTCGTGACCGCAATCATTCACGATGTAGACGGTCGAGCTTTTTCCATCGAATTCGACCCGCCAGTTGTAGACCGTCTGGTCCGCGGTGACGGCAAGCGCCCGGTTGCTGATCGTGTTCGCGTCTGTACTTATCTCGTTCGCCTTGGATGCAAGGTCGTTGGCCTTACCGGCCAGCGTCTTCGAGTCTCCGGCGATCCTGTTGGCTTCCTTCGCTGTGGCGTTTGCCTGCTTCGCGAGCTGGTTGGCCGCATGCGTCTGGACCAGGGCGACAATGCCGGCGATGCCACCGAGCCCGCCGACCATGCTTCCTATATCCGCGATGATATCGAGCACGTTCATACACCGGATTCTAGCAAACCCGGGACCGGAAAGGAGCCGAGCCATGAGTGAGGAATTCAAAAGAACGCTTTCCATGCTGGGGTTGCTGCTGGTCGCGGCATCGATGCTGGCAGTCGTGCTGTGGATGTGCACCGGCCCAGCATGCGAGACGCCGCTGCTGCATCTGATCGCAGCGATGTGGGCGTTTCTGATTTGCCCGCTGATTGCGGTCACGATTCTCGAGGGAGGCGGCGAATGAGCTGGCAGGCATGGGTACTGCTCGTCTACGGCGTGATCATGGTGATCGCGGCGACGGGTTCCAAGCAAGGCAAGACGGTGACCTACACTACCGCGTCACTGGTCACGAGCGCGATCAGTCTCTGATTTTCAGCAAAAGAAAAGCCCCGCGGCAACGGGGCTTCAAAACAACATTCAAGGAAAGGATACCACAATGACCCATCTCATCCAAGGCAGCATCGACGAGCCCACTGTGGCCGGCACCCGCGCCGGCGACCCGTGGACGAGCCAGCTGGCCGCGACCGGTGTCAACGTCGTGCAGAAGCAGAAGCTGACGCTCGTCGCGATGTACCAATTGCGGCGGCATTCGGGCATGCCGCTGGAGGCGTGGCGTGTGGCGAGGCAGGCGCAACGGATCAACCGTCTCCGGCACCCGGAGGCGCACCCGCTGGGCGAGAGCACGATACGCACGCGTCTCAAGGAGCTCACGAAGCTGGGCATGGTCGAGGAGTTCGACCGTGAAGGCGTCACGGAGTCGGGCGGACGGTGCACGCGCTATCGGCTCACGCCGATGGGGCGCGACGAGGCGAAGGAGGTCGAGGATGACGAAAGCCGATAGGGAAAGGGTGTGGCTGACCAGCAGGGAGCTCGCCGCGCGGTGGCATTGCGCGATGGGGACGCTGGCGAACTGGCGCTACCAAGGCTGCGGGCCACACTTCAGCAAACAGGGCCGGACGGGTGCGCATGGCGTGCGAATCCTATACGACCTGGCCGATGTGGTGCGCTGGGAGAAGGACCACATGATGAGCTCGACCGTGGAGGCGGCATGATGGGGCGCTATTCGAACGATTATCTGGAGAACCTTTACAATCTCGCCCGCAAGGACGGGTGCGAGACGCTGACACCGGCGGAGAGGCTTGCCCTGGGGCGCTGGTGCCGGAAAAACGGCAAGACGATACCCGGAGAGATTCCCACGAAACAGGACAAGTCGGCCGGAACCGTCCCCCCGCAACCTGTACAGGACAAGCCGGCCGACACAAAGGGCACGCCGAAACTCGTGAAGCCTGCCGAGGCAACAGTGCAGGCACCGAAACCGAAGGAGGCCGATGCCGATGGCTTGGAATGGGTCGGCGACGACTGGCCTGAAGGCGCGGTCGAGTGCGAGCCAAAGCGCGGCAGGTGGTGGTCGGTTGCGGAGGCGCTGACCGACCACCGGGGCAGGGTCGCGATGGTGGAGTCGGGTCTTGCGCGCGAGCGTGCGCGTGACCTGGCTACGCGGATCCGCACGGGACATCTGCACAGCTTCGCGCCCAAGGGCAGTTTCGAGGCGAGGTACATACGCCGTGACGGCAAATACTCCGTACTCGCACGCTATGTGGGAGGCGAGCCCGATGGCAGGTGAAACGATGCTGACGATCATCGGTAACCTTACGGCTGACCCCGAATTGAGGACGACCGGCGGCGGGACACCCGTGGCGAACTTCACGGTCGCTTCGACGCCGAGGACGTTCAACCGTGAGACGAAAGGTTGGGAGGACGGGCCGGCGCTGTTCATGCGCTGCTCGGCCTGGCGTGACATGGCGTCGCATTGCGCGTCAAGCCTGGCGAAGGGCATGCGGGTGATTGTGCGCGGCACGCTCGGACAGCGCTCGTACACGGCCAACGACGGGAGCAACCGCACGGTGGTGGAGCTGACGGTCGACGAGATCGGCCCGTCTTTGCGTTATGCCACCGCCCAGGTGCACCGGATCACGCAGAGACACGGGTTCAACGGCACGTATGGCGACCCCAACCGCAAGCCATTCCCCGCCAACAGCCAGCCGGCACGGCAGAACGCCGGCCAGCAGCCGGCTTTGGGCACTGACCCGTTCACCCAACGCGCGGCCGACGCGGAGGCGGACGCCGAGTTCGGCAACGTCGATTCCGGCCAGCCGGAGTTCTGAAAAAAAATGAGCAATCTTATCCTCGCCCTGCTGATCGCCCTGACGGTATTCGTCGGGTGGCTCGGCGGGAGGAAATAAAAAAAGGAGATCAAGATGACCGATAACAACGATAAAGATCATATTCCCGAGGGGCTGCGGTTCGTGCTCTCGGTGACGACCCCGTGGGGCGAGAGACCTTTGGGCTCCATCAGCCTGCCCAAAACCTTGGAGGACGGGAAACTGCTGGCACCGGTGGAACTCGACCCCATAGTGACCAAAGGGAACGCCGGGCGGACGGCTGCAGTGGCCGCGGAGCTGCTGGCCCAGGCGCTTCGCGCGTCCGGAAGGCATGAGGCCGGTGATATGGCGTTTTTGGGTGGCCGTCTGGATTCTGTCGGACGGCTGGTCGAGGAGGAGCAATCATGAGTGACAACAACATCCAGATGATCAAAGTGAGCGATCTGCACCCGCATCCCGGCAACCCACGCAAGGATGTCGGCGACGTGAGTGAGCTGGCCGACAGCATCAAAGCCCAAGGGATAAAACAGAACCTGCTTGTGGTGGAGAATCCCGATGGTGATGGATACCGTGTCATCTGGGGGCATCGCAGGCTTGCGGCCGCTAGGCTCGCGGGACTGGAGACAGTGCCGTGCATCATCGACAGCCTGGATGACAAGCAGCAATTGGAATTGATGATCGTCGAGAATTGCCAGCGCAGGAACCTCAGCGCAATCGAGGAGGCCGACGCCTACCAGGGGCTGCTCGACCTCGGCGACACTGCCCCCAAGATAGCCAAGAAAACGGGACGCAGCGCGAAATACGTGCGCTTGCGCCTGAAGATGGCCGCGATCCCCGAGACTGTGAGATCCAAGTCGAAGGATTTCGCGCAACTATCGGTCTCCGATCTGGAGGCGCTTGCGGAGTTCGACGACGATCCGGAGACACAGGCGGAGCTTGCCGAGACGGCGGGAACGGACAATTGGGGCTACAGGCTCCAACGGCTGCGGGAACGCCGTATGGAGCGCAAGTGGAGCGCGGCCGCCCGTCTCGCCGTCGAAAACCTCAAGCTGGAGGTGTCGGAGCTGGAGGGCAAAGCCTACGACAATCGCAAGGGCTACCGGTACCCCGATCTAATCTGCGCGAAGAAGAGCGAGACCTTCAAATACCAGTGGGAGGGGTGGCTCAATCTTCATGGCGACCCCCACCCGATGCTCCTGGTGGAGCACGAATCGACCGGCGTGGACAAATACTGGGTGTACGAGCATCAAGACGATTCCGAAGAAGAAAAGCAAAAGGAAGAGGAGAAAAAGCGCAAGGCCAAGGAACACATCAGACTTCAGCCAATCAAGGACCTTGACTCGACCAGCCGCGAGCTGCGCGAGGAATGGCTCCACACCAACCTCCACACCCTCACCAAGCCGAAAATCACGGACGCGGTCACCGCCCTGGCGCTCGCCGACCTGATGGGCACCAGCTCCTACAACTACAGCCGACACGGCGACATCAACATCGACGACCTCTCGGTGGAGGCATGGAATCGGATCGCCGGCAACATCCTCCCCCACCCCAAGAAGGACAGCAAGGCCGGCATTTGGCACCTCATCGAACCCGACAACTGGCAGGCCATGCGCCAGGAACAGGAGAAGAACCCACAACTCGGGCTCCTCCATCTGCTCTGCGCCCGCGCCGAAAGCCTCATCGACTGGGAGGCATGGGACGACAAGGACCGCCGCAAGGACATCATCGCCCCCTACTACCAGACCCTCGAAACCCTCGGCTACCCCATCAGCGACGCCGAAACCAAGGCGCTCGTGGGCAAATACGGCAAGGATGAAGCATGAGCTACCAGGCATCGAGCTGGGCACTCAGGCATGCTCCCGTGGGCAGCGACACCACCAAACGCCTGATACTGATGGCGCTCGCGGAGTTCGCCGGTCCGGACGGTACGGGTGCATATCCGGCCATCGACACCCTGTGCGACCTTGTGCGCCTGAAACGGCGCTGCGTGCTGAGGCATATCGCCGAGATGGAGCGCTCAGGGGTAATCCGCAGGGGCGATCAGAGGCTGACGCTGCATTATCGCGCCGACCGGCGTCCGGTGGTGTGGGACCTCAACATGCCGGCTACCGGCAAGAGCGGCATGCCCGTCGCGCAGGAGCATGCCATCGAACATTCACTGGCCGACGACGTGCACGCCGATGCACCCCGTGGCGACGGTTCGGACGAGAAGAACGACATGCATCAGCGTGCACCGCGTGCAACTAGCGGAGTGCACGCTGATGCACCTCGTCAAATTCGACGGGGTGCACGCACAGGCACGAACGGGGTGCATCGGCGTGCACCCAAACCGTTAGATAAACCATTACTACCCCCTGTAGTCCCCCAAGGGGACCCGCAGCAGATGGAATCGAAACAGGTGAAGCATCCCAGCACGACGCTGCCGGACGGCTGGGAGCCGACCGAAGCCCACCGGATCTACGCGCTGGAGCACGGCGTCGATCTCGACCATTCCGCCAAACGCTTCCGGGAGAACATGACTGGGAACGGCACGAAAAGCCGGGCTTGGAACCAGAAATTCCAAGCATGGCTCGAGAACGACTCGATTTACAACCTCATGCATGACAACGGGGCCAAGAACAAGCAGGACGGTGCGGACGAAACCGAGGCACCGAAGAACCACACGCACTCGTGGAAGTGCGAGCACGTGCTCGGTCTGCTCCGCCGTGACGAGGAGGGCAGCGAGCCGGACGGTCTCGCCTGTCGACTCGCGGAGCTGCTCAACAACGGTGAAAGCGGCCATGAGGCGCTGAAGGAACTCGGTTTGCCAGCCGGTTACGAAGGATTGGAGGAAGCATGAGCGTGAAGATCTTGCCCTATGAGAAAATCGGGGAATTCGCCGACAATCCGCCGGTGTGCGACGTGGATTGCGACGCCGTGGGCTGTACTTGCCATATCAGGCTCATGGACGAGGATTTCGACGGCCTGACCGAGCATGTGGCGGCGGACGGCTACACCGACACCGATATCAATGCGGCGCTCGCGGACCAGGGATGGGCCGTCGGCTCACGTGGCGTGCAGCGCGGCCACGTGTACTGCCCGCTCCACGCAAACATGGGGGTGAAAGCATGAGCAGCCAACCCAGCAAGGAAATCTGCGCGATCGTCGATCGGCGCGACGAACGGCGGTGCCTGATCGACGGGAAGAATCCTGATTGGTCGGGCGGGTCCCGTCATCACCGCAGGCCCAGAAGCCACGGTTTCACGAAGCTCAACAGCCCTTCGAATCTGATGTTTCTCGAGGGGTCGGGCACGACCGGCTGCCATGGTCAGATCCACGCCCATCCCGGTCTCGCCTACCGGTACGGGTGGCTGATCCATTCGTGGGTGGATGAGCCGAGCGAGGTGCCGTGCAAGACGCGCGACGGGTGGATGTGGCTGTTGGACGACGGCACCAGAGAGCCGCTCACCGAGGCCGAGAAGGACGAATGGTTCCTCGCGACCGGGCTTAAGTGGCGTCGGCTCGGCATCGCCATACACACCGGAAAGATGTGCACGGTGACCCTGGGCACGGGCTTCGTCGACCACGGGAAGCTCACAAAGGTCAGGGAGGATTCGGCCGGCGTGGTCGTGGTCACCCTCGACGGCTCGCAACCCTGGAGGCTGGAAAATAACGCAACCATCGAATTCGAAGAAAGGGAGAACAGAAATGAGCGATAAGAAGCAGTCCAAGTGGACGGAACCACAGCCAATCGACCTTGAGATAGGACTGGTCTGCCCGCACGGCGTGTTGCCGATGGTCAGGACGAAGCATATCGACAAGAAGAACGTGTCGCTGGCCACCACGGACAAGCTCGCGGAGATGGAGCAGCACAACGAGGCACTCGGCATCAAACCGAGCGAACTGTACGACTGCCTCGAAAAGAACATCCGGAGAATCGCAGACGGCATGGCCATCATCGCAAACCAGTATCGAAAGGACGGACGATGAGCAAGAGTTCCGAAGAAGGCAAGCCCGAACGGCTCCTTTGGATTGATATCGAGACCACTGGCCTCGACCCTGAGCATGACACGGTGCTGGAAGCCGAGCTGCGGGTCACATCGATGGATGCCAAACGCGTGATGGACAGCCGGCATGTGGTCTTCGGCGTCGGCGACGACACGATCATGCCGATGACGGAAGAAGTGGTCGCGATGCATACGGCCAATGGCCTTCTTCACGACGCTTTCGGCAGAGCTTCGGACTTCCATCATCAGGTGACAGTATTGTGCGTGTTCGCTGAGATTCAGCTTGGACGCTGGACGCTGCACCCTGCAGGAAGCAACCCGAAATTCGACCTTGCTTTCCTCGAACGATTCATGCCAGAGCAGATCAAAAGTTTCCATCACCGGATGCTTGACCTGGACTCCCTGCGCATGGCTTTCGAGGCTGCCGGCCTTGACCTGCCAGATCAGACGCCCACCGATCACCGCACGCACACTTGCCTCGACCGAGACATCAAACAGTACAGGACGATGCTGCAGATGCTGGGCAATCTTCAGACTTCGGGCAAGCAACCGAAAGAAAAGACGAATAGAAAAAGAATCGATCACGCCATCGCGAATATCAGGAAAGAAGGACTCTGTTGAGATACCACAGGATAAGCCCGTGCCCGCTGTGTGGAGGAAAGGTCAAGGCCGACACTTCGGATATGAAACTGATCGGAGCGGATTTCATCATCTTCCGCTGCAACCGCTGCGGGTACGAGATGAGGCTCAGGTTCCCTGAGTACACGGATTCGTGGGATGGCGGCGACCGCCTGCAGGCGTGCATCGTCGGATGGAACCGCATGATCAACACGCGACCCTGCCCCCGCTTCCCGCTCGCTTCACGGCAACGCTGCCGGGTCTGCGGGTGCGACGACCTCCACGCCTGCCACACCGCGAACGGCTCATGCCAATGGGTCGAACCCGACCTGTGTTCAGCCTGTGCAACCCGGCAGCAGATGAATGATGCGCTCAACGCTTTTCACGACGCCGGCAAAAGCGTCCTCAGTTTCATGACGGCGCTCGCGGGCGGCTGGCGAATTTTATTCGACGGGCTTGCGGGATGTGCAAGGAGGAAGTGAAATGAGCGAACGTGAGGAGACGACGGCGATGCTGTCGAAAATGGTGCAACGCAGGTGCGAGTCACGGCACCGGTTCTCGGCCCCCGAGGTCATGCTTGAGGATCCAAAGACCGGCAATGCGGTAAGAGTGGATTTCATGGGTTTCGACCCGTACATGTGCGGCAGCCCGTATCCCAATCCTTCAAGCGTCGGCCTCGGGAAATTCACGGCCTATGAGGTCAAAAGCTGTTGGGCTGATCTGACCAGCGGGCACGGCCTCAACATTCTCGGCGACCAGAATTTCCTGGTAACCACGAACGAGGTGGCCGACCGGCTCACCAACGGCGAGATGGCGTCATTGCGCCGGCGTCTTGACGAGGTGCTCGTGCCGATCGGCGGACGCTTGTGCGTGGCGCGGCGGTGCAAATGCTTCGCCCATTCAGAGCGTTACCGGTATTCCAACGACGAGCTGCTGCTCGCCATATTCATGGCGCAGACACACCACGCGCCCATCAAAATAAACGAAATCAAAAAGGCGGAATCATGAGCGGCATAGAGGTCGGGATGAACGAGATGGAGGAGCGGAATGTCTTCAACACACTGACCGACGCGGGCGCTGGCGTCGATGAAGGCCACGAGCCGGTATGGGGCGTGGAAGCGAAACGGATGTTTGACACCATAGTCGCGGAGCGCAAGGCGAGGAGGCGCTTGGAGGAGCACCATCTACGGCCTGTGAGCAGGGTGCTGTTGACGGGGGTTCCTGGAACGGGCAAGACGACGATGGCCATGAGCTTGGCCGACAAACTCGACATGCGTCTCGCGAGGGTCAGGGCCGACAGGCTGATCACTTCGGATCTTGGCGGGACACTGCGGAACATCGGCGTCGTCTTCGACGTGCTGGGTCGTGAGACGTCGTATCCGACGCTCCTGTTCCTCGACGAGGCCGATGCGCTCCTGACATCCCGCAAAAATTCTTCGGAGGATGTTGCGGAGATGCGCCGCGCGGCCAACGTCTTTCTGCAGGCCATGGATGGGTGGAAGTCCGTTCACCTGCTGGTGGCGGCCACGAACCTTGCCGACCTGATCGACCCTGCGGCTTTGCGCCGCTTCGACATGGTCACCGAAATGCCGATGACCGACAAAAAGACGGCGGAACGCATCATCAAGGCACGTTTCAAGGAGATCATGCTCGAGGTCGGGTCTGCGGATACCGCGATGCTGGCCGGGCACGCGGAAGGGCTCGCCCCGGCGTTGATCCTCAACGCAATCGACCGGCAGGCGCGCACCGACATCGTCGCCGGCAAGCCCGTCGATCTGCAGGCCATCGCCGACGACCTCGACCGGCTTCGCGACAAACAGGCGAAGAAGCATTCAGACAAACAGGAGGAAGCGAAATGAGTGGGCACATGCCGATTATCGTGGCGACGGAAAGGAACGGGGTCATCCTGCCTTTTGGCAAGTCGGAGATTGTGGATGCCAAATCCGGTATGACGGCGATCAGTCTCGTGCGCGGTGCCGACATGGCTTTCCGCCGCATGCCGGCCGAAGATGTGCGGGAGATGTGTGAGTTGATGCGCCAGCAGTGTGACGGCATCATAGACGATCTCGAAAAACTTGGCGTTGAACAATCGAAGGAGACGGAATGAGCGTGGAGAAGAAAGACGTCCTGCCTGTTCTCAGCATGACGATCGAGACCCGGACGGGGAAACGTGATTGGGCGGTGACGGCGATAACCGGGACGCCGTACACGACGATTTGCGAGATTACCGACGAGGACGGTGATCTCGATGTGACCACGACGAGGCTGGTCATCCAAGCCGCCAAAAGAATCATCGCAGAGGCCGAGCTTAGCGTGGCTATCCATGATCGGATTTGTGGGGAAACGTCATGAGCGACTGTCTGATTAACGGCTTGCATACGCTTCGTTGCGACTGGAACGGCTGCGGCAGGATGATGCCGGCCGGCAAAGGTTACGGCTCGTATCGTGAGGCGAGCCGGGAGGCGGGAAGGCATGGCTGGACGCACTGTGTGTGTTCGCGCCATGACCTGTGCCCCGAACATGCCCAACCCATGACGCAGGGAAAACCAGAAAGGGAGGAAATGAACGTGAAGAAGCATCAAACGAGAATCAACGATGCGCTTCGGCTTATCCGTATGGGCGATGATGATGAGGCGATACGCCAGATCACAGGGCTCAACCCCGAAGCCATCAAATCTCTGAGAAACGACATCGAGAAAGAAACCACCGATGAGTAAGACAAAAACGTATCTGGTCGAATCCTCTCTCTGGCAGAAGATCACGTATGGGGCTGTTGTTCGGGCATCCAGTAAGCGTGATGCTATCCGACTTGTCGATGAATTCGCGGAACAGGGCGGCGAACTCGAATGCATCAACGACGGGCAGGGCTCGACACGAGATTCAAGTGAAATCGCGACCGTTATCGAAGATCCCGACATTTATGCCCTCCCTCGCATCGGTTTCGGAAAGGACGAACAATGAGCAAGGAAATAGCGAAGCAGGTCACTATAGACGATTTCCATGTGGGTGACGTTGTGGAGTTCGACCATCACAGCTACCACCACAAGGGCATCATCAGCAAAGTGGATGCCGAGGGGTGTGAGTTCGAGATGATCTGTGACCGGTGCAAGTCCGACCAGGCTGCGAGATGGTGGCTGCCGAAGATCGGGGGCACACCAATGGAGAACCTGACCGTCACACGAGGCAGGGACGCACTCGACAGGCTCGTCAATGAAACCTATGCGAAAACCTTGCTGATGACAGCGGGTATGTCCTTCGACACGTTCGCCATGCAATCCAGCCTCATCCCGGCTTATACATTCGGAACCAAGTGCGACGAGGCCGCCCGCTGCTTACACGACAAAGTCAGCGAGACGAGAGCGGCGCTCGCGGATCTGAAGAAGGATCTGCAATGAGCCTGTGGCAAAGAATCAAACGTTCTCTAGTAGGGGGCAAGTCGTGTTGCTGGGCCTGCCTTGACAGGTGGAACAGATTCCATCGCGATTACGTTCTCCCGGTCATGTATATCTGTCCGGAGTGCGGTGACAAGCATTGCGCTAAAGCCTCTGATCACCGTAACTTGTGTGACCGTGGCTGTTGGTATTACCTTCTGGCGCATGACTCGCGGCCGGCGCTCGCGGACTTGGGGAAGGGGCTGCAATGAGTATCGCGTCCGAGGAAGCAGAGAAAGCATTTCCCGCCCAGTATTGGCCGGGCTATGAGCCTCGTAGGGATTATAGGGGCAAGCTTGCGTATCTGGATGGTGTGACGACCGATGATATGCGGGAGGCTTATGAGCGTGGCCGTACCGCAGAAGTGACAGCCGAGGAGATTGAGGCTGGCGCGAAGGCGCTGGCCCAGAATCTGGACGGCGATTGGGAGCAGATGCCCGGGACCGTTCGGGAGAAGTATCTCGCCGATGCCTGTATCGTGCTCGAATTCGCACGCAGAATGGTCGATAAATCATCCGATATGTCGGTTGAAAGCATAATGTCTCCTTTCAAGTGTGGCCTCAGCCGGCATAACCCGTGCTACGTGCCGGGCCATGATGAGACCGCTTACCGGTGCCCCAGATGCTATCGGATGAACGTTTCCACCCACGACATCGTCGAACGCTGCGAATTCTGCGGGTTCTACGTTCGTGTACGTCCACTCAAGGAGGTTTGAAACGCATGACGATGGACAACATTGGAACACTGATCATGCAGGTGCTGATCATCTGCATGCTGACCTTCGCGGCGGGAATCGCGATAATGTACGCAATCCAATCTGCCTTATCCCGACACCGAAATGAAGGCTCCCAGACAATCCGGCACGCGCGGAACGACGGCACACGACCCAAACCCGAAAAAGACGAAAACCACAACACACAAACGGAAAACAACAGCGCTCGCGGAAGGAACGACACATATCATGGCCGAAGCAAACGATAGGAAACAACAACTCGAAAAGGACCTGCGCTCGCTGGCCGCCAACCTGCCTGCGCTGCGCGACATCGCCGCGAAAAAGGCCAGTGTGGTCGCAAGGCAGTTGGGGCACGGCTCCTACACCGCCGCACCGATACCGCTCAATCTGGGAGCTTGGCAGCTTCTGCAGGACATCAAGAAGTTCGCCCGCCAGCTTGCAAAAGTGCTGGGCTTCGCGCTCAGCTTCGACGCCGAATTCATCCTTAAGGGATCACTACAACATCTAGATGACCTTCTTGCACGACACGACGCAGGCAGCATCTGCAAGATCGCACGAGAAGCATGCAAACGCCTCGACAGGCAACTGGAACCTCCAGAGGACAAGGTGCTCATCGGTTACTGCACTGAACCGACTTGTGGAAGCGAACTCTGGTGCAACGACCAGGACATCGAATCAGGCTGGACAGTGTGCCCAAGCTGCGGCAAGACACTCAATGTGCGCGAGATACAGCAAATACGTATGCTTGCTCTTGCGAGTGCCGGGACACAAGGCACGGCAGCAGAATTGAGCAAGCTACTGGCTTCCTGCGGCTTGAGAGTACGCAGAAAGACCATCAGCGAGTGGAAGCGCCGTGGCATCGTACACCAAGCTGGACAACAAAACAATAAACCTGTATATCTGCTATGGGATATATGGCGTGCGATGAACCGAAAAACTTCATCTATCGGTTCTGATATATAAAAATCATAGAGAGCTTATCTGCCTTAGATTCAAAAACCAAGTGAATGAAGAACGATTGGAATAATAATTGACGTTGCTACTGCAGCAATCAAAGCGAAGACTTTCGCACTGTTTGTTTTACCATTATTCTTGCATAAATCGAATTTAGTAATCCATTTTTCTTTTACGAAATCAGCAACAAGCAAAATCATACCAGAAACAATAAATCCTTTACTCCAATTCGAAAGCTCGCGATAGAAAACGACACCTATACCAAGAACAATGGCACCTACAAAAAGCATCCAATCATAGTCAAAGATGAATGACCACCATTTTTTCTGCTTATCTAACTCGTCACTGAGCTCTTGAAAAACAGATTCACCCAAATTTTTATTTTCAGAACAGACAGAAAGGGTAGGGTTAAAATCCTTACTTAAAACGATTCTTATATTCTCCTCATCATATACACAATTTGATTGCAATGTAAGACTGTCATAATTCCTCGGGTCTATCGCATCAATCAACTCTTGTTCAGTGGGATATAACTGTGTTTCTGACCCATCATTAAGATCAATAATTGCTAATACAGGTTTATCCATATTATCGCTAACATCTTTATTAGATAGATTGTTCTTTTGCTTTTCATCCTCTATCATCTCTCTTGTTTTTTCATAAAAAAGTCTTATCAAAGAATCAAGATCACCTACATCCCCTGTCCATCTTGATTTAATGCTCGAATTTTTCCAAAGTTGTTCAACGTCATTGCCCATACCAGCATTCTCCTCATTCTTATTCAACAAACGCCTAAACTGTGGACGCTATTTGCATTTTACCTTGTGGACGTGCATATTGATAGTGTTGGTGCTTTCCAGATGGAGGGAACCAACGGATTCTCGAACATATTCTCGGTCATCGGGCATCCGCCGCTATCGGCGGGTGCCTTTCCTTTTATCGATTGGGGTTGCATGTTTGCGGTTACGAAGCCTGATAACAAATCAGATCAATTCCCCGATGCCAAAGGCTATCGAATCGACAAGAAGGGTTCTTTGATTGTTTACGGCAAGCACTATGGGACGCTTGCTCAATATCCTGCCGGCAGTTGGTCTTACATCAGCCAAGCGCCTCCCGTGATGTAGAATTTAGACATGGGTTACAAGAACATCATCGGTGCTGTTTCGGATTCATCCTGCATCTTTAAATATTCGGACGACGAACAGGCCTTGCAAATATTCACGAACTGGAAGAACGGCAAGCCCAAGATGCATCTGCGCCGTCATGTGGAGACGATACCTTACGCAAATCTCGCCGAATACACTACCTTCATCGAAACTGATACAAAGAACACTGGTGGTGTCGGCACAGCATTGATTGGAGATGTCCTGTTCGGACCTCTCGGAGCCATTGGTGGGGCAATCCTCGGACGCAAGACCACTGTGATGGTTAAACAGCTCGGTTTGGCTTTCAAGACCAAAGAAGGTGACGAGTATGTGTTCCCTCTTGTCTATTCGATTCGTGGTCTTAAATCCGATTCTGGTGAAGTCATGATGGCTAATCGTCGGCTGGAGAAGATGGTCGCAGTATTCGAGCGAATAGGAACTCCATTCAATGCAGACTGGCACACCAGTGTTGACGCTTGGATGAAACAATAGATTTGATTGGGGGCATGCACAATGCCGTGGATGCCCCAAGGAAGATGCACCACCCCCGGTTGCGGGGAGACGGCCACGCAGCACGGCAAGTGTGAACGGCATCAGCGTAAGCCGTGGGATCAGCCGAGTCAGCATACTTTGCAGATGGATTCCGCGAAGGAAAAGAAGTGGCGTCGGCAAGTCCGCGAGAACGCCAACAGCATGTGCGAATCGTGTGGCAGGTATGCCCCACGCGGTCAGGCCGACCACATCATAGCCGTTGCTGATGGTGGTGCGTTGTACGATCCAGCGAACGGGCAATGGTTGTGCTTCGCTTGCCACAAAGCGAAAACAATCAAAGAGAACCGGCGGCGTACTCATGAGCGTGCGGTCGAACGTCGACACACTACGGGTAGGGGAGTTCGGATTTTAAATTTCCATACCGATGGCGGCGGCATGGTCAGCTCTGCGTGCGCGCGTCCGAGTTTTTCCTTTTTTTGTGAGATTTTCGATTTATTAAAGGTTTTCGGTGTGATTGGGGCTTGAAATGGGTGCTCGTGGTCCTTTGAAGCTTGCTCCGGTGGGCGAAAAGCCGGAAACCGACGCCACTGCCCAATCGATGGTCGATGTGAAGGAGCCCGAGAAGCCGATGGGGCTTCCCGACGAAGTTTCCGCGCTGTGGGATGAGATTGTACCGGTGCTTTCCGAAGCCGGTCTGCTCTCTGAAGCGGACGGAATGACGCTGGAGATGGCTTTGCGGCATTTCAGCACGGCTCGCAAAGCTTCTAATGAGCTTTTGGAACAGGGCATCGTCGTTGAGGACAAACGACATGCCAAGCAGAAAATCAAGAGTCCGAATGCACAGGTTTTTAAGGACAATTCAGCCGCGTTTCTGGAGTATGCGAAGCAATTGGGGCTCTCGTTTGCCGCAAGATCGCGGATAAGCGTGGAGGGCAGCGATCATGGCGGTAAGGAAGGCAACCCGTACGCGATCGACTGACCGGCCTTACGCCGCTCCCCTGTCCCCCGAAGTCAAATGGTATCTTAACGATCGCGGCTACAACCTGCAATCATGGCAGAAACCACTGTGGCGTACACGAGAGCCACGCGATGTCAAAGGAGCGTACTTCGACCCAGCTCGGGTCGACAAGGTCATAAAGGCGCTCAAACACCTCCGCCATACCCAAGGCAAGTGGGCAGGTCATCCGCTCCGCCCAGACGCTTGGCAGGTCGCTTACATCATCGCCCCCATCTTCGGATGGGTGAAGAAGAACGCTGCCGGCAAGATTGTCCGTGTCATCCGCAACGTTTGGGTCGAAGTACCCAGAAAGAACGGCAAGACCACCCTCGCCAGCGGCCTCGGCCTCTATCTTGGATTCGGGGACGGCGAGTACGGTGCCCAAGTCATCGCGGCCGCAGGTTCGAAGGATCAGGCTTTGAACGCCTACCGTCCAGCCCAGCTCATTGCCGACAACAGTCCTGACTTCAAACAGGCCGGCATCCAGGCAATGAAAAAAGAAATCATCCGCCCCGTCGACCAGTCGTTCTTCAAGGCTGTTGGTTCGATCGGCGACCTGCTGCAGGGATCCAATCCAAGCGGATATATTGTCGACGAGATGCACGTCCACCGTGATTCCACCGTCATCGATGCCCTTGAATCCGGCACCGGTGCCCGCGAGCAACCGCTGGGCATCATCATCACGACTGCTGACGACGGAAAGCGCAACAGCCCCTATTCGCAGCACCGTGACCGCATCGAAAAACTGTGCAAAGGAATCTACCATAATCAAACCGAATACGGGGTTATCTTCGCGGCACCCAAATCCGCGGATCCCTTCAAGGAATCGACCTGGATGCGCGCAAACCCCGGCTATGGCGTCAGCCCCAGCAAGGAATTCATGCAAGCCGAAGCAGAAAAGGCCAAGGACTCGCCTTTGAACCTCGCACGGTTCCTGCGCCTCAATCTCAACGTCCGCACCAAGCAAACCACGAAATACATCAGCCAACGAGCATGGAACGCCAACGACCGAGAGATAGACGAAACGAATCTGCGCGGAATGGATTGCTACGGCGGCCTTGACCTCGCCAGTGTCTCCGATTTGTCAGCACTGTGCTGGCTCTTCCCTACCGATAACGACAGGTACAAGGCAGTCTGGAGATTCTGGACACCCGAGGACAATCTCAACGCGCTCGACGTCCGTACCAACGGCATGGCCAGCGTGTGGGCGCACGACGGATGGCTCACCACAACGCCTGGAAACGTGCAGGACTACGACTTCATTCGCCAGCAGATCAACCACGACTGCGAGACCTTCGAGGTGCAATCGCTCGGCTACGACCCGTTCAACTCTTCGCAGCTGGTGAACGACCTCGTGGCCGACGGAGTGAACATGGTCAAGGTCCGGCAAGGCTATCTCACGCTTTCGCCACCGCTCAAACAGGTGCAGCGACTCGTCCTGTCCGGCCTCAAAGCCGAACCGGGAATCATGCATCACAACCCGGTCATGGACTGGTGCATGGACAACCTCGCAGTCACCACCGATCCTGCCGGCAACGTCAAACCCGATAAAGCAAAATCCGGCGACAAGATCGACGGCGTGGCCGCACTGGTCACCGCCATGAGCGAGGCCATAGCCGCAGACCAACGCAATACGCACAGCGCCTACGAAGAACATGGGCTGCTTATCGCATAAAGGAGAACACATCATGTGGATCATGCCAGGGAAAAACGTCACCGTCAGCCTCACCGACGGAAGCGCTCTGACAGGGCGTTCGCAACTAGCCTGGCCGGGACGCGTTCGCCTCAGCGGTATCAAAGTCAAGGAAGGCGAAGTGCCTGGCACCGTGACAATTTACAAACAATCGATCATGACAGTGCAGGTGGTGTAATGGTAAGCCTTAATACAGCAGACGGGGTTATTACCATCGGAAATCCGAGTGTTCCCAATGCCAACACCCACACTTCGTGGGGTATACCCGTAGCCGACCCCGGAGTTCCCCTATCCTCGATTGCCAGTCTAGGTCCCGTAAACGTTCAGCAGGTTTGGCGTACCCAACCTAGCGTGCGCAAGGTGGTTGAGTTTGCAGCACGTAATGTGGCTATCATCCCCTGGAAGGTCTATCAGCGCCAGTCAGATGACGACCGGATCCGCGTCAGTGATAGTGCCGCCGAGAAGCTTCTGCGAAAACCTGATGTGCAATCCAGACGGACCAGTTTCGATCTGCTTTATCTCCTCACCTGCGACGCCATGATGTATGACCGATGGTGCGTCGTCTTACTTGACGACACCAAAGGAAGACAATGGCTCCAACGGATACCGCCCCGCATGCTCCTGGTCGAATCCGATGCGATTGACAACATCATCCATGTCGGAGTGCAGACCGCACAAGGAACCATCGATCTTACCGATGAGGCGCTCGCGATCGGTACCGGTTGGTCAGCAGTTGACGGAATCGGTGTAAGCCCGCTGGTCACGCTATCCCAGATTCTGCAGGAACAGACCAACGCGATAGCTTGGCGCAATGCGCAATGGGATCGCTCGCCGAAATTCACGGGAATCATCACCCGCCCTGCAGATGCCCCGAAATGGGACGATAAAAAGAAGGAACGGTTCATCCAGTCCTGGCGTAAATTCCGTGATTCCAATGCGGGAGGAACACCAATCTTTGAAGACGGCATGGATTACAAGAACCTCGGCAGCACCATCACCCCTGATGATGCCAACGACATCGAAGGCCGCAGGCTCAGCGAAATCGAAGTCTGTTCAGCTTTCCATATCCCCCCAGAACTCGTAGGAAGCAGGCAGGGAAACTATTCGAACATCGCCGCATTCCGACAGATGCTCTACGGTCCTACCCTCGGCCCAATCCTTGAACGATTCGAGCAGGAATTCAATCTGCAGATCATTCCGGCTTTGGATGCTTCTGGAGACGGATTATACGGCGAACTTGACCGCAATGCAGCCCTTAACGGCTCCTTCATGGAAATGGCCCAATACCTACAAACCGCCGTCGGAGGCCCCTACATGACACGTGCTGAAGCACGCTCGCTGCTCGACATGTATAAGATTCCCGGCACTGAGGACCTCATCGTTCCTCTGAACGTCACCGCCGGCGGCTTGGCTTCTCCTACTGATACTGGTTCGCAAAACCGTAAAGCACGACAAAGCCAAGCGCGCTCACAGGCGCGAATGGCACTACGAAGATCTGCATTGGACGAGCTCGCCACAGTCAAAACGAAAGCTGAAGCCGGATTGGCAGATACCTTGCGAGGCATCTACCAGCGTCAGCTTGATGAGCACAAGACTGGGGAGAACGCGAAGGATTTCCACCGCAAATGGGACAAGATCCTCGCCGACGCGATGAACCCGCACACGTGGGCAACGGCCCTTGCGGCCGCTAAGAGCGTCATTCGAGAATACAACCCGGACGAATCCGGCTGGTCAGAAGACGTTATGCAGCCCTATATCGCTGCAGTCAATAACAATGCCGCCCAGAAAATCAACGATGGGATGCTCGACAGCCTCGACGAACTCGATGAATCTGACCAGGAAAGTGATGACGATACCGATCCGAAGCAGGCCTTGCTCAACAAGCTCAAGGACTCCACCGCACTCGCATGGGCAGGGGCCCTCGTGGCGAATTGTGCAGGCTTCGGTCGGCAGGACGCCGCACGGGCATCAGGACTCACGCAGAAAACCTGGACGGTGACCTCGGCGAACCCGAGACCATCCCACGCCGCCATGAACGGTGAAACGGTCGACATGGACGACATCTTCAGCAACGGTGCCCGCTGGCCTGGCGACGGCGGGCTGGACGTCGACGAATCAGCAGGATGCACCTGCGTACTCAGCTACACATGGTGAAAAGGAGACCACATTGGCAAAAATCACAGTAGTGACCGGACCTCCGGCCGCAGGAAAAACCACCTATGTCATAGGACACAAGCATATCGGCGACGTGGTTATCGACTTCGATGCGCTCGCAAAGGCTCTTGGGCAGACGGAAACTCATTCCGTCGAGGGAATGCCTGCAAAACTGGCAAAAGCCGCTCGCGACAGCGTCATCGACGATGTACTCAAGGGCATCGATGCCGATTCATGGATCATTCAGACATGGATGAATCCAGAAAGGGCCGACGAATACAAACAGGCTAAAGCAGTCATAGTAACTGTCGATCCTGGCATTGAAACTGTGCTCCAACAAGCAAAGGATGACAAACGTCCTGATGGCACGGCTGACGAAATCAAACGCTGGTACGAAAGCAATGGAAAACGCGAAAAGCAGAAGAGCGACACCCATACCAAAATCTGCAAGCAGTTTTCTGTCAAAGCAGACGCCAGCGCCGGCGAAGGTAAATTCACCGCGCTCGTGTCAGCATTCGGCGTCGAGGATTCACAAGGCCAGATTATCGAGCCAGGGGCTTTCGCAGAATCACTGAAAGCCTTCGACGAAAAGACGCCACTGCCAGTCCTCTGGGATCACCAATGGGATGACATCTGGGCACACATCGGCTCCGCACAGGCAAGCGAGACCGATGAAGGCCTACAGATCGAGGCACAGCTCGACATGAACAATCCCACCGCGCAACAGGCCTACAGCCTGCTCAGCCAAGGCCGTGTCCATGAGTTTTCAATCGGCGGTTACGAGGATCCGTCGCAGATCGAGACCGACGATGACGGAACCGAGCACGTCAAGCAATTCGAGCTCGCCGAAGTCAGTATGACGCTCAAAGGGGCGAACCCCGATACCAAGCTCATTGATGTCAAGCATGATGACAAACCCGTGGAAAAGGAAGGGCGTGTCCTCGCCTCGAAGCACGTCGAAGCGCTCAAAACGACCAGGGCAAGCCTTGCTGAAGACATCAAGGCACTCGATGACGTGATTGAAGCGGTGTCACCTCCCGGCGGTGACGGGAAATCCAAGAATTTGGCCTCCGAACATTCGGAGGCCTTTTTAATGCGCCAGCGAAAGGCGTTGGCGCGAATCCATCTAGCTGCCCTGACGGGCGAGGAGGAATCATGAACAAAAAGGAACAACTCAAGGCCCTGCTCGCCGAGGCCAAGACGCTCGAGGCCAAGGGTGAAAACCTGACCGCCGAGGATATCGAAAAAGCCGAAAAGCTTGCCACCGATATCGATACTCTCAAAAAGGACATCGCCAAGACCGAGAAGACTACGACACTGCTGAAAGACGCACTCAAGTCCGAACCCACAAGCAAGGGCAACGACGGCACCGAGAAAGAGATGAAAGGCCTGACGCTCGGCCAGCGCTTCGTCAACTCCCCAGCCATGAAGTCATGGCGTAAGGATAATCCTCATGGCGGTGATGGCCGTCCGGTCAGTATCAAAGCGACCAATCTCGGAACTTACCACACCGTTCGTAAAGCTGATCCGAGCCCGCTTTCGACAGCTCTGCCAGGTGCGATTCAAGTCGGCCGCCTACCAGGAATTGATGATCTGACCTATCGGCCGCAGCCGGTTTTCCTTAACCTCATCACTCGCGGAACGACGAATCTAACTCATACCGAATATCGTCAGCTGATTGCTGTCACCAACAATGCAGGCGTTGTCGCCGAAGGCGGGAGGAAGCCGCTCTCCACCCTCCAGTTCTCAAAGAAGACCGCTGACGGGTACAAGTATTCCGATGGTTTCAAGGTAACCGATGAGGAGCTCAAGGATGATGGCATTATCACCACCCTCATCGATACGACTCTGAAAAACAACCTAGACGCGAAGATTGAGGATCTCCTGTTGAATGGCACAGGCGTTGAAGAGCCCGAGGGAATCCTGCACATGTCCGGGACGCTGTCTCAGGCGTTCGCCACGGACATGGTCACCACCATCCGCAAAGGCATCACTACTCTCCAGACCACCAGCAAGGCGAACGTGCAGGCCATCGTTCTCAATCCGGTTGATATCGAATCCATCGATTTGCTTAAGGATAATAACAACCGCTATCAAGGCCAAGGCCCGTTTGGTATGGGCCCGCGCACGCTGTGGGGCGTACCGGTAGTCGCCGCCCAGTCGGTTGCCCAGGGAACGGCAATTATGGGCGACTTCAGCGTCATCCAACTCCTTGACTACGAAGGCCTCAACGTGACTGCGTTCAACCAGAACGAGGACGATGCCCGCAATGGACTGATCTACATCCGTGCAGACCAGCGCAGCCTCATGCTCTGCCGCGAACCTTCCAAGCTGCTCGTAGCGACTGTTAAGGCGGCCTGACGATGGAAGACGAATACGGAATGGTCATCATCGGCGGGAAACGCTACCGCCCCGTAGATGCCAAGAAATTCGGTCTTGACTTCGAAGAATCGGAGAATTCGACTCAGACAGATGCAAAAGATAAATCTTCTGAGACTCCGACCGACAAGGCTCCTGCTAATCAACCCGCAGAAAACCCTAAGGATGAAGCCGCTGCAGCAGATAAGACAGACGAATCTTCGGACAAACCTTCCGACGATAAGGATGTCGACAATACCCGGGAGGCAGCGGCCGCCGACGATAAAGCAACGGACAACCCAAAGAAGGAAGACAAGGAAACGCCTTCTACGAAGGAAGTCCCCGCACCTGAGACCACAAAGGTGAAGTCCCCTAAGAGCACGAAGTAGAAGGTGAGCAAATGGCCGAAACGACCTACTTAGCCGATCCGAATGATCTGAAGACGCTGACCGGCGCTTCGGCCGACAACCCGAAACTCCTGCTTGCGCTCCGTCGGTCGACCGACCGTTTCGTCGGCGGCATCGGCTGGGACCCGCAGCTCAAAGAGCATGACAATATCACGCTCAACGGCAACGGAACCCAGACGCTACTGCTGCCCGCCCTACACATTACTGAAATCGACAAAGTAACGGCCAATGGCACCGATGTCGACGACTGGCAGGCCGATCGCGACGCTGGAATTCTGCGCCGCGAAGCCCGCTGGCCGGACGGCCTCGGCAATGTCACCGTTACATGCACACATGGGTGGGGCACAACTCCGGGAGATATAGCTGACGCTGTTCTCGAGCAGGCCGAAATCCAATACCGTGCGCTCGCCGGCATCCAGACCTATTCGCTTGGATCCAAGAGCATCGGCTTCGGAGCCTCGGCCACGGTCGGAGTCACACAGAAATGGACCGAGACCGTGCAGCGCTACTCGCTGGGAGGCCGCGTATGAACGGGCTCGGCATCTTCGGCGGCACCACCATCGAATACCGCAACCCCACTTACACGCGCGACCATGGCAGCCTCACGCTCACGTGGCCTGAAGAGTGGCAGACGCTCGACGGTTGTGACCTGCAGGATCCCGCCACCGCCGTCGACTCGAAAAATCGTGAAGGCACGTTGAACCAGTACACGCTCTACATGCCCGAAGGTTCCCCAGTCGCCGACAACGCACAGGTCAGGGTCAACAACCAGATGCTGCAGGTGGATGGCATGGTGCTTCGTTTCCCTGACCCTCTGGAGATCCTCGCATATTGCAAGGCGACCCTCAAAGCTTGGAAAGGATAGCGCCATGGCAGGGAAAGTCACCATCAAATTCCACTACGACGCTTTCGACGAAATGCGACGGGACGAGGCGGTCAACAAGGAGCTGAAGGACAAGGCCTACGAGATCGCAGAGCGAGCCAACGAACTCGCCGGCATCGAAAACGGTTACCAGGTGTTCGCAGTCCCCTCGAAATCCCGCTGCAGATACATCGTCTCAGCCGTCACCGAAGAGGCCAGACGGCTGGAAGCCACAAAGCGATGCCTGACCAGGGCTTTGACAGGAGGTTAGAAATGCAGCTTTCTGCCAGCCGAGACATCGAGCAGCAATGTATCGACCAAATAAGCAGTGTCCTGCACGAAATCACTGAAACGCAAACCGTCGAAGTTGGCACCCGCATATCTGTCGATAAAGACGGTAACACACTGCCGGAATTCATCCGTATCTTCGCCAGCAACAGCCAGTCAGAAACCATGAAAACCACATCGTGGAACATCACCGTGGAAGGCTGGGCACAAACCGAAACACGAGCCAGCGAACTCACACGGCTCGCAACCTCGGCATTGCTCGACTCGCATGGCCTGCTGTTCGGCTGCCAGCTCCTCGGCGGCGCAGGCAACGACCCCCACCCCGACTATCCGAAAATGAGCCGCTACGACTCCATCGTCGAAGTGCGCTCGCGAAACATCATCAAAAACATCTAAAAGGAGAAAACTATGAGCGACAAGAGCAACATCGTCGTCGGCTCCGACCTCGTCACTGGAGGCGTTTCACTCGCCCCACTTGGCACCAAGGAACCGAAATCAGCCACTGAAGAACTAGATAAAGCCTTCGGCCATGCGGGCTTCGTATCCTCGGACGGTCTCGACCGCGAGGAAAAGGTCGACACCGACAACATCACCGCCTGGGGCGGGCAGACTGTCCGAATCGTCAAGAAAAGCCAGTCGGTCACCGCAGGTTACACATTCCTCGAATACCTGAATGTCATCGTCCAGCGCGCCATCTATGGCGACGCCAACGTAACCACCACGGAAGCGACCGAGGAACACGGGAATCTAATGGAGATTGCCGGCAAGATTGACCTTGCACCGCACCGCGTCCAGGTCATCGACATGGTCGACGGAGACGTTCGCGGCCGCCTCGTCTTCCACGATTCACAGATTACCGAGCGTGACAAGTACACCGCCAAGGACACCACCAGCATCAACCGCAAAGTCACCTGGACGCTACTGCCGGACGATAAGGGCGAGTACTTCCACGAGTACTGGGACGACGGCAAGAAACGTATCCACGTCGAAGACGAAACCCAGAAGGAAGCAGCAGCCTCCGACGAATCCAGCCAAAATATCGAATCTGCAGCAGAACAGAAGTCCATTGAAAGCTCGAAGGATTCAGAACAACAGCAGGCTTCAGCTAAACAAGCCGGAGACACTGAGGAGAACGCCTGATGGTTTATAAGATTCAGCAATCCGCAGCCAAAAAGCCCGAGAACCAGTTCGAATTCCAGATGCCGGACTCCGACAAAGTCTATTCCGTGCCGCTGCTGCAGTTCATCAGCCCGAAACTGATTCTCAGCCTGGGCGATGTCTCCGACCCATCAAGCCAGATGACGTTCACCCAAAAGCTGCTCGAATACTACAGCACCGATGGCATGCCTCTACTTGACCTCTTCGATGACGGTCAGCAGATGATGGATTGGTTTGAGGCATGGCAGGAGGCCAGCACAATCAGCCTGGGGGAATCGAAAGCCTCGGAAACCTCCTCAAAGAGCACCGAGGCGCAATAAACCGCGATCTGCTCGAACACGGGCTCACGTTGACGATGTTCGGCGATGAGCCCTACACCTGGGCGGAGTTTTACGACTTCGTCAGTTACGAGTCACTTGACTCCGCCTTGGGCACTGAACTGATGGGATTGCCAGACGGGGTGCGGTTCGGCAATCTTCTCCAGTCCCGTATCGTCGACCAATTTTCGGCTTTTGTTGCCGGCCTGTCCGGAAGCAAACCGCATCTGCTCGATCTGGCCCATCTCGGACGACAAAACGAACCCAACAAGTTCAAACTTCGGCACACACCAGACCGACTTCCGGTCAAAGAAATGATGAAAAGAATCGGCTGGGACGAGCCGTAGAACGCAAGGAGACGTCATGGCAACCAAGAAACTCATGACCGCCTACTACGAACTGATAGCGGCCACACCCAACGCGGAAGCACAAATCGCCAGCGCCGTCGTACCGGCAGCGCAGAAAGCCGGAGAACAGGGCGGCTCTACTCTCGGTTCCAGCCTCGTCGCCAACCTCAAGAAGTTCGCCGCACCTGCGGCCGCTGCTCTGAGCGTCGCCGGCGTCGCCAAATTCGTCCAGGACTCAGTCAAGCAGTTCACCAATCTGACCGGCTCCATTGCCAGCCTCCAGCGCATCACCGGCGGCACCACAGCTCAGGTCAGCGCCTTGCAGGGAGCCATGCGACTTTCCGGCATGGACGCCAGCAAGGCCAACACTTCGCTCACCATCTTCGCAAAGAAACTACAGGGCGTGGAAGGCGACAGCAAGAAGACCGCAGCCATGCAGCAGCTGCTCGGCACCAGCATCAACGACGCCAACGGGCATCTCAAACCCATGAGCGAGCTGCTCCCACAGGTTGCCGACAAGTTCAAGAGCATGCCCGACGGCGTGGAGAAAACCGCTCTCGCCACCCAACTGTTCGGCAAAAGCGGCACCGCAATGCTGCCCTTCCTCAATCAAGGATCATCAGGTATCACCGCTTTGGAAGCGAAGGCGAAAAGCCTAGGCATCGTACTCGACGACAATTCCAAGAACAAATGGGCGGCATATCGTAGCGCGGTCCGCAATGTGAACCTCTCCATGGAGGGGATGAAAACCCAGATCGGTGAAGCTCTTATCCCTGTGTTCACGGGCTTCTCGAACTTCATCGCAAATTCCGTCACTCCGACGATTCAAAAGCTTATTCAATGGTTCCAAAGTCCTGCAGTACAGGACTTCGCCAACAAGGCCGGGGTTTCCCTCTCCCAACTGGGAACTGCCATAGGCAATCTCACCTCCCAGGGCATGCAGAAGCTCAAAGGACTGTTCAACTGGGTCAGCCAGAACAAGGACTGGCTCGCACCTATAGCTGTCTCAATAGGAACCGTCGCCACAGCGATAGGCGCGTACAGGACAGCGGTATCCGTCACTAAAACAGTAACAACACTATGGACGAAAGCCACCCAACTCGCCACCACGGCACAGAACCTCTTCAACAACGCCACCAAAGCCAACGTGCTGGGTCTGGTCGCCACGGCGCTCGCGGCCGTCGTGGCAGGCTTGGTCTATTTCTTCACCCAGACTGAGACGGGCCGCAAGGCATGGAAAACGTTCACCGACTGGCTGACCACGACTTCCGAATCGATTAAAGCCAAGTGGAATGAAATTTGGACTAGCATCGGCGATTTCTTCAAAAACGTATGGGAAGGAATGAAGACATACGGCAAGACGGCGGTGGAATTCATCGTCGGATTCATGACCGGCGGGATTGCCGGCGTGCTCGCAGTGTTCTTCACCCAGACCGATACAGGCAAGAGGATATGGGCGGAATTCACTCAGTTCTTCAATGAAAAGGTCACTGATATCAAGAATTGGTTCCACCAAGCTGGGGATTCCGTCACTGGCAAATGGCACGAGGTGACCTCTTACTTCGGAAGCATACCAGGGTCAATCTTGGGCTATTTCGCCGGCATCGGTAACATACTCTCCAACGAGTGGCTCGCGGCCGGCGACTGGGTCACCGGCAAATGGCGGAACCTGATGAACTGGTTCTCGTGGATCCGATCTTCTGTAAACGGCTATTTCGCAGGTATCGGTAACATACTCTCCAATGAGTGGCTCGCAGCCGGCGACTGGATTGACGGCAAATGGAATCCACTCATAAACTGGTTTATGAACATTCCGGGATGGATTGGTGGAGCGTTCAGCAATGTTGCTAACATCATCGCCAACCCCTTCATCAGCGCCTTCCAATCAATCCGAAACTGGTGGAATTCAACTATCGGAGGATTCGGCTTTAATGTTCCAGACTGGCTGCCAGGAGTCGGCGGGAAAAGCTTCCGCGTCCCCATGCTCGCCAACGGCGGAGTCCTTGCTGCGGCAGGAACCGTCATGGTGGGCGAACGAGGTCCCGAGCTGTTGACCCTCCCCGAAGGGGCACAGGTCACACCGCTCAGGCACAACGCCGCAGGATCACTGTCGAAGGCCGACCTTGTCGACGCTTTCGCACAAGCGCTACAGCAGGTGCCGATGGCCCGCCTCTACACGCCGGAACAGGCCGCGAAGGTCATGAGTCCGGCGATGCGACGCGAATTCGCCATCGGCGAGTACATGGGAGTATGAGCATGAGATTGGGACACGTCGACGGCCTGCTCTTCAACGGGCAGACCCTGGAATCGTTGATGCTCGGCCTCGAACAGAGCGGCGTCGAAATCGGAGGCACGACCCCCGTGACCAATCTCGCCACCGTACCCGGAATGTCAGGCGGTCTCGACCTTAGTCTTCACGACTCTATGGACGCCGCCTACACCGGTACGCGCACCATCACCATGCACATCTACACCGAAGGCGACGAGCAGGACGTAATCGCCGCAAAAATCAAGCTCGGTGACTATCAAGGCAAAACAGGCTCACTGACATGGCGCACACTCCCCGGAGAATACCGAGGCACCATCACCGTTGGAATGTGGAACGACAAATTTGACGGCAAGATTCTCGCCGGATCTCTCGTCGATGTGACGCTCACCTGTCAGCCGATGCTTTACGGGCGCAGGAGCGTACAGAAACTCGTCGAGGGAAACAATATGGTGCGTGTGCCGGGCAACCGGGAGACGTGGCCGGTGCTCACGCTCACTCCCGAGCCCGGCGCTCGCGGGCTGCAGGTGGAGTGCGGACAAAGATTTCTGCGTATCCCCGATAACCCTTTACCAATCGGCGGGACGGTGCTGCTTGATTGTGCGAACCGCCGGGCTTCGGCCAACGGAAACCTCATACAGGTGACGTTGGATTCTGACTGGTTCCCGCTGACGCCGAAGGCGACGGAGATTGTCTGCACGAATTGTTCCGGCTCGATTGCGTTCGAGCCGATGACCCTGATCTGATTTTCGGAAGGCGGACTCATGCGTTTCATGCTCTTCGACCGCGAGTCCAGGTACAAGGCGGACTTGTCGCCGATTTCGGCGGTGCGCACGCGCAATGTGGACGGCACCGACAAGCTGGAGCTCACCCTTGCCGACGAGGTGGTGAAGGGCGATCGCATCGTTTTCGAGGATTCGATGGGACGCTGGGTGGAGACGGAAATCCAGTCGGCGGACTGCACACGCGAGGACGGCAAACCGCTGGCAAGGGTCGTGGCCACATCCTCGGTGTCGGAGCTTTCCGACGTGGCCATCGTCGACAGACGCAACCGCGGTGCCAGCGCCTCCGACTGCCTGGCGAAGGCGCTGGAGGGCACGCGCTGGGAGGCGGGCACGGTGCAGGCGGGAGCGAACAACGTACGTGCCGACCTCGCGTTCTATCACACCGACACACTCTCCGCAATACAGTCGATTTGCGACACGTTCGGGCTGGAGATGGCCACCGGCATCATCCTCAACGACGACAAGACGAGCATCGACCGCCGGCGCATCAGCTTGCTCGCCCGACGCGGCCGCGAGTCGACCACTCGCCGTTTCGAATACGGCAAGGACCTGCTTTCCATCCGTCGCACAATCGGCGGGGAGCGGGTCAAGACCCGTCTCTACGGCTATGGTGCCGGCATCGAGGAGACCGACGCTGAGGGCGAGGCCACGGGCGGCTACACGCGCAAGATCAGCTTCGACACCGTCAACAACGGCCTGCCCTACGTGCAGGACGACGAGGCGGTGAAGGTATGGGGCATACCCGGCCCCGATGGTCGGCTCAGGCATACGGAGGGGTTCGTGGAGTTCCCCGACTGCAAGGACCCGACCGAGCTGCTGCGGCTCACCAGGGCGAAGCTCAGGGAGAGCGTCACCCCGCAAATCACCTACGAGGCCAGCGTGCAATCCCTCGCCGCGGCCGGTCTGGACGCGGACGGCATCGACCTCGGCGATTCGGTGCAGATCGTCGACACGAGCTTCCCCTCGCCGCTCCGGCTGGAGGGGCGGGTGCTGGAGCTGAAGGAGGACCTGCTGGGCGGGCCTTCCGGCACCACCATCACGCTGGGCAACATCATCGAATCGATCACCCAGCGTAACGCAAGAGTTGATCAGGCGATCCAGCAGCTCACGGGGCATGCGAGCTCGTGGGACGACGCGGCCACGCTCGGCAGCAACTGGCTCAACAGCGTCATCGCCGGCATGAACGAGGTACTGAACCGAACCGGCGGCTACGCCTACAATGACGTGCCCGGCGAGGGAATCATGATCTACAACAGGCCGAGAAACCAGAACCCCACGCAGGCCCTGCAGCTTTCCGGCGGCTTCTGGCGGTGTGCCGACGGCAAGAACTCGCAGGGCCAGTGGAACTGGCGCACGATGGCGAATGGACACGGGCTCATCGCCGACGCGCTCTACGCGGGCACCATCACGGGCGGCAAGGTGAAATGGGACCTCACCCAGGGCGTCCTGAAGGTTGAGGGGCCGGACGGCGTGGAGGTGAGGCTCGACGCGTCCACCGGCTTCTCGATCTGGCAGAACGGCAAGCGTATCGGCGGCATCGTCATCAAGGACGGGCAGGCCTTCCTACAGGCGGCTCGTGCCGGGACCACGGACGAGCTGTACCTGACCACCGGTCTGACCACGAGGAACAACCCCGGCACTAGCCTCATCAACAAGAACGGCGAGTACGCGGCCATCGAGGCACTCACGGCGGTCGACGGGCCCCAGGACGAGACGAACGGCGTGGGCATGGCCTGTTTCGCCAAACCGTTCCTGCAGGCGAGCACCTATTACCGCCAGGTCTGGCTCTACCCGCCGGAGAAGGAGAACACGTACCTGGAGCAGCCTGATGAGCAGGTATATCTGAACTCCGACACCCATACCGGCTGTATACAGATCAGCAAGGACTGCGGGCTGTTCATGGACCGTGGCCGTTTAGTGCTGCAGCTCGACGCCACGCATTGGGTCGGCGTCGAATCGAACGGCGTGCAGTGCCGGTGCGGGCCGAACGGGTTCGGCTGGGTCAACGGGAAGTTCAGCCCCAACCTCCAGTGGAAATGACAGGAAAGGAAACCATTATGAACAACGACAGCACTCAGTACGAGGCCGCCGGCAACGGGCGTGCGCCCGATACGCCGGCCGGGCACAAGATGCCCGAAGCGGCCACGGAAGGCGACACGCTCGCCGGCATGTTCGACGCCGGGTCGGGAGGCACCGACAGGATGCTCTCCCTGCTGGCGCAGGTCAGCGCGAGCACCTCGCAGGCGGTTGCCGAGACCAGCGTGCAGGTCAGCGCGCTCACCGCGTCCATGGCGGTCATGGAACGCTATCTGATGGCGCGCGACGGCACCGCCCCGCCCGACAATGCCGATGCCGCCGCCGGAACCGAGGGGCCTGCAACAACCCCCGGTACCAACACGGCAGACGGCACGGGCACCCAACCTGATCCGGCGCACGCTGGTGCAAAGGAAGGCGGTGACGCATGAGCCTGGACTCTTACCGCGCGGTCGACATCACGCTCGACCGCGCCAACGATTGGATCCCGCCGGTCCGTCTGAACGCGGGCGACGTTCAGGGGCGCGTGTTGCGGGTGGCGGTGACCGACGGCGGCGTTCCTGTAACCGATACCGGCATCAGCGCAAGAATCCTGTTCAACGCCTCGCCGTCGACGGATTCGGGCGGCTACGTGACGATGGAACGTGACACGGAGGCCGACGGGCTGGTGTTCACCTGCCCGATACCACGCCAGGCGCTCACGCCGCCATCGACCAAGATGGCCATAGAGCTGCAGGACGCGCAGGGCAATGTCACCGATTCGCGCGATTTCACCGCGACCATCGACCCCAGCCTGCTGAAGATGCAGGGCGAGGCACCCGACGCCTTGGCGGAGTGGAAGCAGGCAATCGGCGAGATGGGGCCGGCGACCGACCGCGCCAACCGGGCCGCGCAAAGCGCGGAGGACACGGTGCGCGACGCGTCGGTGGATATAGGCGACGTGGTCACGCTGGCACCGGGCAGCAAGGCCACCGCGACGTTGGAGGGCACCGGTCTGAGACGCACGCTGGATCTGGGCATCCCGCAGGGCCTGCAGGGGCAGAAGGACCCCGAGGCCGTGCAGGCAGCCAAGGAGGCGAAGGCCAGCGCGGACGCGGCCGCGAAGAGCATGGCCGGCGCGCAGGACGCGGTGTCGCAGGCCGCGGGCTCCGCCACCGCCGCCGCGCAGTCGGCGGCGCAGGCGGCGGCCATCGCGATACCGACCTACATCACCGACCAACCCAACGACACGTACACGCCGCCGAGCGTGCCGTGCATCATCCTGAGCACGTACCCCGACCCCGACCGTGGCGGCACGTTCGTCGACGACGGCAAGCCCGACACCACGCCACAGGCCGGGGCCACGCAAACGGGAGGCGCGCCGACGGATGCCGGAGCGGAAGGAAAGGGGCTGGAACCGTGAGCCAAAGACAGGTTTCCAAGGGCGTCATCCCCTCAGGGCAAGACCCCGAAAGCGAGTGGCACGGCACGGCATGTCCGGAGGACGGCACCATGCAATGGGTGCACGACGCCACAATACTGTCAGTCACACAGACCGGAGGCGCGCTCGACACCACGGTCGAAAACGACGCGATCCGCCTGCCGGAGGGGCTGTACATGGTCAGCATACAGGCCGCGTTCGCGGCGATCACAGGCGGTTGGGTGAGCGTATACGCGTCGCTATCGCAAGGCGCTCGCGAGGTATTGCCGGTGTCGGATGAGCTCAACGCGAACGGATACAACGGGCTGACCGCCATGGGCGTCATCCGCTGCGACGGCACCAGGCCGTCCGTGTCGGTGACGATCGGCGGCGGAAGCAGCGGTACCCTGCGCAAACCCATCACCATCGACATCGTCAAAATCGGATAGCAAAAGGAGCAGACATCATGAGCAGAATGCAAGTAAGCAAGGGATTCGCCCCCCCCTCAGCCCGATACCGGGGACCTGATCGACCTCACGGGTGTCGATGACAACCAGATCGACTACGCGCGGGCCACGCAGTTCGGAGGGCTCGTGGCGCTCCAGCTGCAGGTCACAATGCCCGAAAACGGGCACTGGAGCCTCGGCAGGCTCACCAGGTTGCGTCCCGCCGCGAAGACCGGCATCGTCATCGCCAACAACGACAAGGTGTTCCGAGGCATCATCGACACGGACGGCAACATCCAGTCCTTCCAACCGATGACCGCCACCTGCAGCGTCGACGCCGTCTACATCACCAACGAATAAAAAGGAGCAGACATCATGAGCAGAATACAGGTGAGCAAGGGCATCGCCCCCCCCCCCCCGGAAGGTCCTGACCGACCCGAGGGAGTTTTTGGACTACGCGCCCGGGTTCGTTGACTACGAGGGGAGCTTCGCCTACATGATCGTGCGGGGGCTGGCGGTCGTGAACATCACCGTGAAGGGCACCATCCCCAACAGCGCCAGGCCCGTGGTGGCCACGCTCAAGCCCGCATGGCGCAGCGCCCGCCCGGAGGACATGCCGTGCGCCCTGGGCGGCAGCCTTCCCGGCACCGCATGGACCGGCGGCGACCCGGACGGAGTCTCCGACGTCGGTGACGTGATCGTGGCCAACAACACCGGCATCACCGTCGGCTGGGCCGCGGTCACGTTCGTCTACCCCCTGAAAGAGTCGTAAACCGCCCGGTCATGTCAAGCCCATCACCCGAAGGACCACTCCGGTCGTACATATCCTCGACCGGAGGGGACAACAAAGAGTATCGCACAACACGGAAAGAAGGCAGGACCGATGGATTTCCCGGACGGGATGCCCTGGTGGGCGGTGATCGCGGTGGTGGCGGTGCAGGCGGCGGTGTCGGTGGCCGTGGCCGTCATCCAGTCGAACAGGCTCAACCTGCACGCCACGAACACGCTGAAAAGCGCGGACGAGAAGGACCGCGCCGACATCGAGGAGCAGATCAAGAACTCGCCCACCATCAAACGGATGGAGAAGAAGTTCGGCAACGATTACGAGCATTTCACGGAGCTTGACAAAATGGTCCGCGACATCAAGCTCCTGGTGCTGCGCGGCAGCCTGCTGCGCGACCCGCGCAGCCGGGCCGAGCACGAGGACATGCTCGCCAACGGGCGGGAATACATCGGGATGGGCGGCAACGGCGTGGGCCATATCCGCTACCGGATGCTCCAGCAGGAATACCGGTGGCGCGCGGAGCACGACGACTGGGACTATTCGCGCCCGGTGTCCGAGGAAGCCTACAAGGAGGAATCATGACACGGATCAAGGCATTCGCCAGAAAGCACAGGCTCGCCCTGGAGGTAGCGGGCGTCGTCCTGGCGCTGGCCCTGCTGGGCATCGTCATAGGTGTGACCGTGTGCGCGGTCGTGGAGGCCTGCGGGCTGACCATGCTGGCGGTCCTGCTGTGGCTGCTCTCCTGCGTCTGACCGAACGATTTTCCAAACAAAACAAAACCGAGGCCGTCCCAAACCGGGACGGCCTTTTTCATGCCCGGAAACGGGAGAAAGCGAGGCCATCATGGCCGACATCATCCAACCCACCCAACACCAGCCGCAGGGCAGCACCCCGCCGCCAGAAGGCGTGCAGGTGATCAGCGAGGAAGAGGCGCTCCAGGCGCTTGAGGGAGGCGAGTGACATGGGCAACATCAACACGCTGATCGCGCGCATGCGCTACTGGTGCGCCGTCGCCAACCTCGGCTACTCGCAGGGCGACCGGTGGGACTTCCGCAACGGCGGCAACTGCGACTGCAGCTCGCTGGTCATCCACTGCCTGCAGGAGGCCGGCTTCGACACCGGCGGGGCGACCTATACCGGCAACATGAGCGCCAACCTCACCGCGCGCGGCTTCCGCCGCCTGCCCAACAACGGCGACCCCCGGCCCGGCGACATCCTGCTCAACGACGCCGACCACACCGCCGTCTACCTCGGAGGCGGGCTGCTCGCGCAGGCCTCCTGCTCCGAACACCATTCCGTGTACGGCACGGGCGGCGACCAGACCGGCCACGAGACCAACATCAGCCGCTACTACAACTTCCCCTGGAACTGCTACCTGCGCTACGGTGCCGACGCGTCCACCGCCAGCGGCCAGCTCGCCGTCGACGGCGCATGCGGACCCGCCACCGTGGGCAAATGGCAGGCCGTGATGGGCACACCCGTCGACGGCGTCATCAGCGGGCAGGTGCAGCCGGTCGGCAACTGGGGACGCCCCGCACTCAACGCCTACTCCTACGGGCGCGGCGGCAGCATGCTCGTCCGCGCCGTGCAGCGCAGCCTCGGTCTGACGGTCGACGGGCTGCTCGGCCCCGACACCATCCGCGCCATCCAGGCACACCTCGGCGTCGCCCAGGACGGCTACTTCGGCCCCGGCACCGTACGCGCCCTCCAGGCCCGACTCAACCAGAACACCTTCTAAGGAGACGAACATGGCAGAAGAAGAACCACGCCACGCGCTGCCAAAGCGGGACGACATGCGGCAGGGCCTCGAACGCAAGACCGACGACCGGACCGACTACACGTCAGCCACCAAACCAGACGGAAGCAAACCCGCCTGGCAATGGCTCAAAGCCGCAGGCATACGCGCCATCAAGACCGCAGCACAATCCGCGCTCGCCGCGATACCCACCACCGCCGCCACCATCGGCAGCGTCAACTGGACCATCGTCGCCGGCACCGCCGCACTCGCCGCAGTCATCAGCATCATCACCTCGATCGCCGGCATCCCCGAAGTCGACGGCGGCACTAGCCTCCCTCAACTCAACAAATAACCCAAGTGCCCTGCACCGGACTAGACTCTGGTGCAGGGCACTTTTTGCATTTCTGAATCTAATAAACCCCGACATCACTAAGTATCATGACAAGTCATTCTGAGTTCATTTTGAGTTCATATTGGCATTATTTAGGGTGATTTAACGTGATTTACGATGAAGTTGACAGTAAGGTCGAACAAGCTGAAACATCAATTGGGAGTAAGTCTAATCCTACTCCCAATTAACAATTCAGAGAACACAGAAAATCGCACAATGTGGGTTCGAGTCCCACCGGGGGTACTTTTGATACGCTATTTCTTCAGTAACCTCATGCCGTAATCCAGCACGATACCGTCCAAGAGGCCGTGGTCGCTGGAAATGAAGGAGTCGATCGGAGTGCCGTGGTCAAGTTGCGCGGCTTCGGAAACCTTGGTAAGAAGACGGTTCCAGACCAGCGCTCCCCCGCCGACCACGTCGATACGGCCGGGATGGATGGTCTTGTAGGTGGAACGTTCGGCTCGCGTCATATTGAGGAAACGGTTGTCCACTTCGAAAATATCCTTATACGACACCCGTACGCCGTCGACGGCACGATGGTCGTAAACCTTCAAGCCCAGCACCAGCGCGGTCATCGTGGTCACGGTCCCGGAAACACCGATGATGGTGCGGGTCTTGCCGGCCGGCACATGTTCGAACGCTTCATCGATATGGCGGTCAATGTCCTCGCTCGCCTCGGCGATTTCGGCTTGTGTCGGCGGATCGGTGAGCAAATGGCGTTCCGTCATACGAACCGAGCCGATGTTCATCGAAAACGCGGACTGCACGCTCGTAGCCGGCGCGGACTTGCCGTCGCCGCCCATCACCATTTCGGTGGATCCTCCGCCAAGATCGACTACAAGGTACGGGGCTTCAAGACCTTTGCGCGGCACGCTGCCAGTGGCTCCCAGAAAACTCAGCGCGGCCTCTTCGGTTCCGGGAATCACTTCAGGGCGAATCCCCAGAATCGAGAAGATGCCATCTTCGAATTCCTTGCGGTTCTCGGCGTCCCTGGTTGCCGAAGTGGCGACGAAACGCAACCCGTCGGCTGGATGTTCCTTCAAAATCTCGGCAAAATCCCTGGCAGCGGCATAGGCTCGTTGAAGCGCGTCATCGGCGAACCGATGGGTCTTGTCCACATCCTGACCAAGCCTGATGACCTGCAGTACGCGAGGGACGACATCCTCGACGCTGCCGTCGGCAAACACCTTGGAGACCTTGAGCCGTATGGAATTGGTGCCGCAATCGATTCCGGCAACGGTCACAAAATCCTTGGTTTCGTCTTTCATGCTCCACCATCCATTTTTCGTCTCGTTCGTTTTCTTTGTCTTCGACATTATCCGTCAGACGCAACATTGTGGACGCTTCGGGGCGAGCCAAACCCGACGCTATGCCGCGACACGCGCGAATCCGTCGGTTCGGGCGGAATCTTCGAGGTGAAAAATCGCCTCTCGATTCAACCGGCCAGCCGAGAATACCAAAGACATATCCGATTTGCCATCGAAAAATCATCGTCAGAACGGGCCACCTGGCGACCCATCAATCGAGCCGCGTGGTGCAACGGCAAACGTTCGGGTCGAACTCGTCGGCGATACGCTCCAGCACCATGTCGCCGATGGGATTGGCGCCTTTGCCCATCACCAACGTCTGCGCCACCAAGGCGTGCAGGCATTTGACACGTACGGGCATCCCACCGGCGCTTGTACCCACGATGTGTTCCTCGCTGTCTCCAAGACGCGTCGCAAGCTCGTGGCGGAAGGCAAGGTAGAGCAGATGCGCACGCTCGTATTGTCCGTGAATCGTCTCATCGTGCTGGACCAGATCGGTATAGTGCTGCATCGAACCGTCGGCTTCCACACGCGAAACAGCCTTTGTCGCCTCCGGACTGGTCAGATAACAGGTCGTGGGGAACGGCGTGCCGTCGGGCAGCACGGGGCGAGTCACCACGGCCAGAGGCCTGCCGCACACGCAACGCGCGCCTACGACGACCATACCGCGCGGAAAACGCCCAAGTTGCTTCTTTACCAGAGCGACATCTTCATCGCTGGCATTGTCGGCCATCGCACGATCTACCAGATCTTTGGCCCGGGCCTTGAGGCTGGTTTCGTCAATCCCGCTGGACGGGGTGTCAACTTTATCGCCGGCTACAGATTGCCGTTGCGTGTCCTGTAAGTTCAGATTCGCGGAATTCGCGGTTTTCGATTGTTTTTCTTGCACACTGTTCCTTGTTCGTTACGAGTTTTTTTGAGTTGCTCTTGCGCATCTCTATTATGCGAAAATTCATTATTTTCGAATTTGGATATCCAAATCGGCAATTGCCAGGAAGAAACCATCAGGAATACTCGACTGGATTATTCCACATTCACAACCGGTTATTGGTTGCCTGTATTCGCCCCGGTTTTGGCGTTGCCACCGCTCTGGTTGCCCGCACCGGTCTTCTGTCCGGCCTTGTTCTGGGTGTTCGTGACATTCTTGTTATCGTTTTTGTTATCCGTTTGATTGGATTTGTCATCCGAATTCGAGCCATTATCGATTTGCCCGCCCACGGCTTTGGGAGTCGTGACCTCACTGGTCTTGCTCTTTTTCAACGGCTCATCGGCTTTTTTGAAACCGTAGGCAAGTTCGCGATACCACGGCAAGGCTGGTTTGTCCGAATCGACGTCATTCTGATTCGTACTGTCGGATTTCGGCTTTTCGCCGGTGACCGCTTCAGGGTGTTCGACATGGATGGCCTGCTCGCCAGGGAATACAAATCCGAGCCGTTCGCGTGCCTGCGCGGTGACATAGGCATTGTCGTTCCAGCGGGAGATATCGTTCTCCAAATTCTGTTTTTTGGCCACCAACGCGGCTTCCTGACGCTTCAGTCCGTTGAGTTCGGCGAGGTTCAACGCATAGCTGTGGAACGTCGCAGCCAGCTGGATAGCACCAAGGACCACGATGAAAAACGCAACGAAGAACGCAATCGGTCCGGAACCGCGACGCTTGTTCTGCTTCTTGTCGCTCTCCGTTTTGTCTTTGTTCTTCGTATTGCCCATAAAACATAAAATACCCGTCACATTCGACTCAGCAGAGCGAATGTGACGGGCAAAGCTCACAGCGCAACCGCGCTGCGAATGGCCTTAGACGAAGTTACTTGACGTACTTCTTGCAGGCCTTGAAGGCGGAATAGCCGGCGTACTCAGCGGTGGAGCCAAGCTCCTCCTCGATCTCGAGCAGGCGGTTGTACTTCGCGATGCGCTCGCCACGGGCAGGAGCACCGGTCTTGATCTGACGGGTGTTCTTGGCGACGGCGAGGTCGGCGATGGTGGTGTCCGGGGTCTCGCCGGAACGGTGGGAGACCATGGAGGTGAAGCCGTTGGCCGTGGCGAGCTCGATGGCATCGAGCGTCTCGGTGACGGTGCCGATCTGGTTGAGCTTGACGAGCAGGCTGTTGGCAGCGTGCAGGTCGATGCCCTTCTGCAGGCGCTTCGGGTTGGTCACGAGCAGATCGTCGCCGACGAACTGGAGCTTGTCGCCCATTTCGGCGGTGATCTTCTGCCATGCAGGCCAATCCTCTTCGGCGAACGGATCCTCGATGGAGACCAGCGGATACTTGGAGACGAGCTCCTTGTAGTAATCGAGCATGTAGTCGGCATCGCGATCGGCGCCGTCGAAGTGGTACTTGTTGGTGTCCTTGTTGTAGAACTCGGAGGAAGCCACATCGAGGCACAGGCCGATCTGACGGCCGGGCTCGTAACCCGCGGCCTCAATGGCCTTCATGATGTACTTGAGGGAGTCCTCGTTGTCCTTCATCTTCGGAGCGAAACCGCCTTCGTCGCCGAGACCGGTGTCGTGGCCGTCCTTCTTGAGGATGCCCTTGAGGGTGTGATAGACCTCGACGCCTGCACGCAGAGCGTCGCTGTAGGTCTCGAAGCCGTACGGGGAAATCATGTATTCCTGGATGTCGGTGGCGAAATCAGCGTGCGCACCGCCGTTCATGATGTTCATGTTCGGAACCGGCAGGATGTGGCCGTTGGTGCCGCCGATGTAGCGGTAGAGCGGCAGTTCGGCGGATTCCGCAGCGGCGTAAAGAGCCGCGAGCGAGACGCCGAGGATGGCGTTGGCGCCGAGCTTGCCCTTGTTGGGGGTGCCGTCGAGCTCGATCATGGTCTCGTCGAGGGCGCGCTGGTCGGTGGCATCCATGCCGATGACCTTGGGCGCGATGGTCTCGTTGACGGCCTTGACCGCTTCGAGAACACCCTTGCCGTTGTAACGGGACTTGTCGCCGTCGCGACGCTCCCATGCCTCGGCCTCGCCGGTCGAAGCGCCGGAGGGAACCAGGCCGATGCCTTCGGCACCATCAACGGTGTCGAGAACTACCTTGACGGTTGGGTTTCCACGGGAATCGAGAATTTCGCTGGCATAAACGCTTTCAATTGCTGCCACAATTACTCCTTAAGTATGGACTTGCACTAACAGTTCCAAGGTTAATGCGTTTGATGGACGTAAACAGACGAAATCGGGCAATATTTGTGAGCGTTCACATGTGTAATTTTCATAGAATTTCTGGACCCAAGAATCCTGTTGCCTGTTGCTTCTGCAACTTGGAGACGCAGGCACCGAAACCGACGCGACAAATTCAACCACTCAAAAACGGGGTCCGAGCCTTTCCGGTTTCAAACCCCATTGTGAATCTCCATACCTCGCTCAGCTCTGCTTGGGTTTGCCTGTCCACGCGAGGTCTTCGAGCAGCTGGTCGGCCCAGCCCATCACCTCGGGGCTGGTCATGGGTTTGCTGCCCATCGAGCCACCGAACGGCGCGGGAATCAAGAGCGTATGAGCCACCGGACGGTATTGTGTACCCTTATAAATCCGAGAAAGTCGCATTTGCAGGGATTCAGGCGGGTCAATCTTGGCGATGCGCACGCGGTTGCCTTGCGTCACGATCTCGGAAATGCCAAGTGCACGGGCCTTACTACGCAGTCTGGCGACGTCAAAGAGCGTGTCAAATTCCTCGGGCAGCGAGCCGTAACGATCGGTCAATTCCTCTCGCAGTTCTGTGAGATCCTGCTCGGTGCGCGCACTGGCCAGCTTTCGATAGGCCTCAAGACGCAGCTTGTCCGAATCGATGTAATCGACCGGAATTGAAGCCTCGATGGGCAGGTCGATGGTGACGGCGACGGATTCCTTGCGCTCGGGCTCCTTGTACTTTTCGACGGCATCGGAGACCATACGCACGTACAGGTCGAAGCCGACGCCCTCGATGTGACCGCTCTGCTCGCCGCCCAGGAGGTTGCCGGTGCCGCGCAGTTCGAGATCCTTCATCGCCACGTCGAATCCGCTTCCCAGCGCCGTGTTCTGGGCGATGGTGGCCAAACGGTCGTGCGACTGCTGGGTCATGGGCTTGCTTGGGTCGTAAAGGAAGTAGGCGTAAGCGCGTTCGCGGCCGCGGCCCACACGGCCACGTAGCTGGTGGAGCTGGCTCAAGCCGAAACGGTCGGCATGGTCGACGATCAGCGTGTTGGCATTGGTGATATCGAGGCCAGTTTCGATGATTGTAGTACAAACAAGCACATCGATGTCACGGTGCCAGAAGTCCTGGATGATGTTGTCGAGCTGCTTCTCCCCCATCTTGCCGTGCGCGATGCCGATTTTCGCCTCGGGCACCAATTCGTGGATTTTCGCGGCTGTCTTGTCAATGTCATTGACGCGGTTATGCACGTAGAAGACCTGGCCTCCGCGCAGAAGCTCACGTCGGATCGCGGCGGTGACCTGCGCATCCTCGTAGGCACCAACGTAGGTGAGCACTGGAAGACGGTCTTCAGGAGGGGTCGCGAGCGTCGACATCTCACGAATGCCGGTGACGGCCATTTCCAGCGTTCTGGGAATCGGTGTAGCAGAAAGCGAAAGCACATCGATGTTGGTGCGCAGCGCCTTCAGCGTCTCCTTATGTTCGACACCGAAACGCTGTTCCTCGTCGATGATGAGAAGCCCCAGATCCTTGAATTTGATTTTCGGGTTCAGCAGCTTATGGGTGCCGATGACGACATCAACAAACCCGGATTCCAAGCCCTTGAGCGTCTCGTCAATCTCTTTTTTGGTCTGGAACCGGCTCATTGCAGCCACATGGACAGGGAACCCTTCATAACGTTCGGTGAACGTCTCGTAATGCTGCTGCACCAGAAGCGTGGTCGGGGCGAGGATGGCGACTTGCTTGCCGTCCTGCACGGCCTTGAACGCGGCACGCACCGCGATTTCGGTTTTGCCGAAGCCGACGTCGCCGCAGATCAAGCGGTCCATCGGCACAGGCTTTTCCATGTCGGCCTTGACCTCGTCGATGGTGGTGAGCTGGTCGGCCGTCTCCTGATACGGGAAGGCGTCCTCGAGTTCCTTTTGCCACGGGGTGTCGGGGCTGAACGCGAAGCCTTTGGCCTGCTGGCGGGCGGAATAGAGCTTGACCAAGTCGTCGGCAATCTCGTGGACGTGTTTGCGGGCCTTGGCCTTGGTCTGGGCCCAGTCGGAACCGCCGAGTTTGTTGAGCTTGGGCTTGTCGGCACCGATGTATTTGGAGACCTGATCGAGCTGGTCGGTGGGGATGAAAAGCTTGTCCGGCGGCGCGTTGCGCTTGGACGGGGCGTATTCGATAACCAGATATTCGCGGGTGGCACGGTTGGCGCCGACACCGGTGGTGCGCTGGCGCATCTCAACGAATTGGCCGATACCGTGCTGCTCGTGGACGATGTAATCTCCGGCCTTCAGCTCCATCAGGTCGATGGCCTTGTGACGGCGGTGTGAGGTCTTCTGTTGGGCGACAGCGCTGGTCTTGCCAGTCAGGTCGCGTTCGGTGAGGAGGGCGAATTTGGCGGCGGCATCGATGAAACCATCCATGGCCTGCGAACGCACGGTGTCGAAACGCGTCACGCCGGTCTGGCCGAGCGCACGCTTGAGCCTTGACAGCGTGCCATTGGCAGCGGCCGTGATGGTCACTTCAAAGCCGTCGTCTATCAGCCCTTCAACACCTGTGGTGGCTCGCTTTTCGTCGCCACGATATTCCTCGGGAACCTTCGCATCAAGCTGGACATGACCAGACATCGTCTTGTCGACGCCGAAACTCGTGAGCCTCCACACGTCATGGTTGGAGAATTCCAGCGAACGAATGGTCTCATCGAAATCAAGGAAGCTCGCCTGATCAAAGCTGATGGGCGCACCGGCACCGTGGCCGCTGGCAGCCACGTGCCAGCTCGCAGCGAGGAACTCATTGGCGGTTTTGGCAAGGTCGGCGGCGGCGCGACGCAACTTCTCGGGGTCGGAAAGCATGATGACCGCGTCGCGGGGCAGCATCGTGGCCACCGGCTGCATATCGTCAATCAGCGCGGGAATCAGCGATTCCATGCCCTCCACGGGAATGGAGTCAGCGATGGATTGCAGCATATCGTCGGCGTTGGGAATCCGGCCAATCAACGATTTGGCGCGGGCGCGCACTTTGTCGGTCAGCTGCAGCTCACGGCAGGGCGTGGCCCAAATGGTCTCAATATTGTCACCGTAGGTGCGCTGATCGGAAGCATGGAATTCCTTGATGGTGTCGATCTCGTCGCCGAAGAATTCGATACGCACCGGGTGCGGCAAAGTCGGTGGAAAGACATCGACAATGCCACCACGCACAGCGAACTCGCCGCGATTGACCACTAGATCGACGCGCGTATAAGCATTCTCGACCAATCGTGCAGAAACCTCGTCCAGCGGAATCTCGCTGCCAACCTTGAACACCAACGGTTCCACGTCGCCCAAACCGGCCACCACCGGCTGAATCAGCGAACGCACCGGCATCACGAGAATGCGAATCGGGCCGAACATCTCGCTGTGCTCTTGAGGATGGCAAAGCCTGCGGAAGACGGCCATGCGGCTGGCCACCGTGTCGGCACGTGGCGAAAGCCGTTCGTGTGGCAGGGTCTCCCAAGCCTCAAGCTGGCTAACTTCGCCCGGGTCTCCCCCGTACCACGAGCGTATCGAGTTGACGGTTTCCTCGGCTTCGCGGCTAGAAGACACCACCATCACCACGGAAGAATACTGCGCACGTGCGGCGGCTAGCGCCGGCCGGATGCCTTCGGGCGTACCAACGGTCAACGCCTGATCGGCGGCACCTTCCGGCGCTTCGATCTCGCCGGCCAATAGGTCGCGAAACGCTCCGTCATCGTCAAGACGTGGCAGAAACCCGGCAAGCGAACCGGACATATCCTGCAATTGCGGCTCTTGCTTCGAGTCTTGGCCCGATTCCTTTACCGGTTTGGTTTCTGGTTTTGATGTAGACGTTTCTGTTTTATCCTTCTTTGCCTGCTTTGATGCCTTGGCGGAACGACCCCTCGCTTCAGCGGCCATTGAAACGCTCCTGCGCCTCGCTCAGACCTTCGAACATGATGGTTTCCACCGCATCGGCACCGTCGGCGAGAAATTCGGGAAGTTCCTTGCGCTGGGCTGCGGAGAACCCGCCCAACACCCAGTTGACCGTGTTCTCGTGGGCGTGCGGGCCGCGTGCGGCGTGGCCGGTGCCCATGCGGACGCGCGAATACTTGTTGGTACCCAACGATTTGTCGATGGAGCGGATCCCGTTGTGTCCGCCTGCGGAACCGCCGGCCTTGACCTTGATCCGTCCGAAATCCAGATCCATATCGTCGTGGATGGCAATGACGCGACTCGGGTCGATGTCGTAATACTCCGAGATCGACGAGACGGCGTCGCCGGAATCATTCATATAGGTCAACGGCTTGGCCAAAAAGAACTTCATGCTCTTGCCGCTGAGATTCATCACGCCCTTGCCCAGATCGGCCAATCCCTTGTGGTCGCTGAAGCTCACCGACCAACGCTCCGCCAGCACATCGGCGACCATGAAGCCCATATTGTGGCGGGTGCCCTCGTACTTCTTGCCGGGGTTACCGAGTCCTGCGATCAGCCAGAATTGTGATGCCATCTCTCGCTTCATTCCTTCTTGTCGGCGATATACAAGCTATATATCAGGTCTGTTCAATGTAAACCGCCCGCGTCCAGGCATGGCAAAACACCCCGAAATGCGGTTATCTGATACCCATCATACCGATTCCAACCGACGCTTGACTACGCCTTACGACGAACCCGGCAAGTGACAATTCATCGATCCGCAGATATCACAAATTGAGGTACCAGTAAGACATATCGAGATAGCCGTGGCCGTTCCAGCAAGCCTGCGGCAGGAAACCGTAACGGGTGAAACCGAAATGATGCATCAGGGCGATGGAACCGGCGTTGCTGGCGAAAATCAGTCCGATGGCCTTACGATTGCCGAGTTCCCGCGCTTTGTTGAGTAACCAAGAGACCATCTGGGTGCCGTAGCCTTGATGCTGCGCGGCAGAAGCGATGTAATAGCTCAGTTCCACCACGCCGTCGTAGCCGGCCCGCGGGTGGAACCGCGACAGGGAACCGAAACCGACCACTTTCCCACTTTCATCTTCCATGACAACCACGGGAAAATCATGACGCGGCTCATGCTCGGCAACCCATTCGCGGCGCTGTTCGAGGGTACGCGGGGTCAGGTCGGCCGTGGACCCGCCGGCGACGACAGCCTCGTTGTAGATGTCGGTGATTGCTTGCAAATCACTGTCCAACGCCACTCGAATCATGGCTTCCTCTCTCTAAATCCGTTTACCGTTATCAAAAATATGCAATCCAGACCTGTCCGGGAACACACCGTTCAGATTTATCTGAAAACGGTATCATTCAGAATCGTCCGAAACGTTCAAACGCAGCCGAAAACCATATCATCTGAATATGGTAACGGCGTTATATGAACAATACATGAAATGCCATCGTTCGTATAACGCCGTTATCGTCGACTGCCGATTACTGTTGTTGGCCTTCCAACTGCAGGGCGCGGTTCAGCTGGTCGTTGAGCTCCTGCTGGGCCTTGCCATAGGCCGTCCAGTCGCCCTTCTTCATGGCGGCGTCGGAGTTCTTCATAGCTTGGCCCGCCTTGCTCAAGGCATCCTTCAGGTCAGGATTGCTCGCAGCCGCTCCAGAAGATCCCGAGGTGCCGGCATTGCCGTTCTTGCCATTGGTCTTGTCGGAATTGTCGCCTTGAGCAGCGGAATTGTCGGTTGAAGACGAACCACTGGCTGCGGCCCCGCCCTTGTTCTCGGCATCGCCCGCCGAAGCGCCGGAATCGCCGCCGAAGACCTGATCGAGCGCTTCATCCAAGGTGTCGGCGAAACCGACCTGATCGCCGAAGGCCACCAAGACCTTCTTCAAGAGCGGGAAGCTGGTAGCGCCGCTGGACTGGACGTAAACGGGCTCGACATACACCAGCCCGCCGCCCAAAGGCAGCGTCAGGAGGTTGCCACGCACCACCTTGGTGGAGCCGGTTCCCAAAAGGTTGAGTTCCTTGGAGACATCGGCGTTCGAATTGAAGTTGTTCTGTGCCTGGCCGGGACCGGGCACGTTGGCATCCTTCGGCAACTCCTGCAATCGTATGGTGCCGTAATTCGGCCCTATCTTGCCCTTGGTATCTCCTGCGTCGGAATCGACGGAGAGGAATCCGGTCAAAATCTCACGTGTAGAGCTGCCCGCCGGAATATAGGTGGAAGTCAACGAGAAGAGCGGCCGCTTGGAACCGCCTGTCTTCAGAGTCAGATAGTACGGCGGCTGCAGTACGTCGCGTTGCTGTGCATCCTTGGCCTCGGTTGGGTCGACAGGGGTCTGCCAGAAGTCCTCGCCCGAGAAGAACTGGCCGGGGCTGGTGACATGGTACTTGCTTAAGAGCTGGCGCTGGACCTTGAAGAGGCTTTCGGGGTAGCGCAGATGGCTCATCAGCTGGCCGGAGATATCCGAAATCGGATGGTATTGACCCGGGAAGATCTTCTGCCACGCCTTGATGACCGGATCCTTAGTGTCCCAAGTATAGAGATCGACCGAACCGTCGTAGGCGTCGACCGTGGCCTTCACCGAGTTGCGGATGTAGTTGGCAGGCTGCGAATTGAGCCCCTGCACCGTCTTGGAAGTGATTGTGGTCGAATCCTGCGTGGCCACGCCGAGATCGGTCATCTGCGAATACGGATAGGCAGCCGAAGTCGTATAGCCGTCGACGATCCATTTCACACGTCCATTGACCACAGCCGGATAAACACGTCCGTCGAGCGTCAGATATGGCGCAACCTTGGCCACACGGTCACGCGGGCTGCGATCGTAAAGAATCTGCGAGTCCGGTGTGACGCGGTCTGAGAAGAAGATCTGGTCACTGCCGAATCGGATGGCATAGAGCAGACGGGTCAGCATATTGTCGACCTTCGGCCCGCCGTTGCCTTCAAAGGTGTTGGAGGCACCGGTGGAACCCTTCGGGTAATCGAACTCCCACGGCGCGGTGCCCTTCGGCGAACCAACGATGGAGTATTCCGGCGAGTTCGGCGAGAAGTAGATGCGCGGCTCATAGTGCTGCGACTTCGTCAGCTTGCCCTGGGTGGGAATGCCGGATTCGAAGAACTCGGGATTGCCATCGCTGGTCACCTTGTTGCCGTAAGCGGCGACAACGCCATAGCCATGTGTGAAGACCGTGTGGTCGTTGACCCAGTTGCGGTTGTCGTTGCCATTGACATTGAGCTCGCGGGCTGCGATAACGGTGTCCTGGCTCTTGCCATCGATATCGTACTTATCGACCGCCAACGAATCGGCGAACATGTAATACTGTTTGGACTGCTGCAGCTGCTTGAACGTCGGCGAGATGACCTCCGGGTCGAGCAAGCGAATCTGCGCGGTGGTCTCGGGGTCGCTGGCCAAAGCACCGGACTGGCCGTGGGTGGTGGCGTTGTAGCCGCCGACCTTGACCTTGTCGAGACCATAAGCCTGCTGCGTAGCCTTGATATTGCGGGCGATATAGGACGATTCCATCTCCTGCTCGTTCGGGCTGACCTTGAAACGCTGCAGAAGCATCGGCCAGAGCATGCCGAGCACGATGGCCACGACCACAACGGCGGCGATGGCGATCATCGGCACACGCCAAGCCTTCACGGCAGCCACCACACGGACATCAGGCGAAGCAGGTCCGTCGAAGGAATGCGAACGCATGAGCCAAATACCAAGCAAAAGGCCAAGAATCGCCGTCAGACCGGCAAGAATGAACGTCACCGGAACGTTGGCATGCACTGTGGTGTAGTTGGCGCCGGTGAAGCGGTTGCCTACCTGGGTCAGCGTATTGAAAACGCCGATGACCTGACGAACGGACCAAGCGAGCATGTTGAGGATGAACCAGACGCTGATCTGGCGACGCGCGTATTTGGTCATCGTCATGATGCCATGGCCGTTGACCGGCATGGTGATGCGGATGCCACCCATGGCGAAATGCGTGACTATCGAGAAGAGCAGGCCGAAGAAGAGCAGCATTCTCAGCGCTGAAAGCATGAGGTTCACGCCGGGAAGAATAAAGACATAGAAGCCGTTGTCGATGCCGAACTGCGGGTCGGTGACGCCGAACGGCTGTGCGTGGAACATCAAAAGGACTTCGGACCAGTTCGAGTTGAACTGCGCACCAAAAATCAGACCGACAATCAACGAGACAACGACAGCCACGCGCCTGGCCGTCTTGGAGCTCACCGACTTGCCGATCTCGACGACATCGCCTTTGACACGGATAGTGGAGCCATCGGCGAAATCCGGACGCTTGCGTATGGCCATGGTAGCGGCAAAGTAGCTGACCAGCGCCATCAAAACCGCGAACGCGACCCACAGCCCGACCTTCGTCCAAAGCTGCGTCCACACCACCGACTGGAAGCCGAGCTGCCCGAACCACATCAGATCGGTGACGAAATGGTCAAGCCCGAACAGCAGGGCCAGAATCAGCACCACGACCACGACCACGCCGATGAAGACCTTCGTCCCCTTGGACGTGCCCTGGCCTTTCGGCTCGTTGTTCGGACGTCGCGTCAGACGCGGATTGCCTCCCCGCGGCGGCCAGAAATCACTCGCCGAGAAATTTGGATGCTTGTTGCCGGTGTGCGCATCGTCGTCCCCGTCGGTGTGAATATGCAGAATCGTAGGGTCGCCGTCATCGTCTTGCTGACGGTTACGGTTGGAACCATTGCGCGGGTCCGGGAACCCGCCGAAAAAGTCAAAGAAGGACATGCCCCAATCGTACCGAAAGGTGTCGCCCGTCACCTTTGAGCGAAGTATACATCTATACAATAATATTTATCATCTAAATACAATACGCAACGCCGTGTCTGCGCAATCAAACCAAAACCAATAGTGCCAATACCACATACAAGGCGGCCCCGCGAAAAATCGAATTGAACGTATCCTGTTTTCAACGATGCAGCACGATAACGTAGACGACTCAGACGTATTACGCAAATAAACCGAGAATATTCGGCAATCATCTCAAGAACACCATATAACATACTCAGCCGGTCCTTGTTATATAGTGAGCGTCATCAGCGTACATCATGCGATGATTTTTTGCAATATAAAATACTCAGGAGTCAGCATGTCCCAAACAACGAGCGAACCCGTCGAGCCAAAAGCCAGCGACAGTTCTCAGCAAAAGTCCAAAGAACCAAAATCGATGAAACTTTCCGGCAAACACCGGCTGGTCATAGCGTTTACCTTCTTCTCCATGTTCTTTGGCGCCGGCAACCTTATTTTCCCGCCGCTGATGGGCGCACAAGCGCAATCCGCAACACTGCCTGCCACCATCGGCTTCATCGTTTCGGCTGTGGGATTGCCGATTCTCGGCGTGCTGGCCGTCGCCTCCGCAGGCGGCTTCGAACATCTGGCCTCACGAGTCTCTCCTAAATTCGCCGCAGTTTTGGCCTTTGTGATCATCATGGCCATCGGCCCCTGCTTCGCCATCCCCCGCACGGCCACGACCTCCTACGAAATGGCCATCACCCCGTTCGCCGGCGAAAACAACCGCGTGGCATTGCTGATTTATTCGCTGGTCTTCTTCACGTTGTCATTCATCCTGAGCCAACACCCCGAAAAGCTTTCGAAATCGCTGGGACGTTTCATGGGCCCGCTGCTGCTCGTGCTTATCGCGGTCATGTTCGTCGCCTGCATCTTCATCAGCCACGCACCGCTCGGCAAGCCGTTCGGAGAGTATGCGCACGGTTCGCTGGTCTACGGGTTCATCAACGGCTATCAGACCATGGATCTTCTGGCCGCGCTGTACTTCGGCATCGTCATTTCCGCCAACATTTCGGAGTTCGGCGTCACCGATACCAAAGCGAACCGGCGCGAAACCGGCATCGCAGGTACCGGCGCAGGCATTCTGCTTATCATCATCTATGCCGCACTCTCCTTCATCGGCGCGGTGAGCGGGTCCATCAAAACCGCCAATGGTAAGAACGACACTGGTGCCACCGTGCTCACCAACCTCACCACCTCGGCCTTCGGCTCCATCGGCACCGCCTTCGTCGGCCTCATCTTCGTGCTCGCCTGCTTCAACGTCTGCACCGGTCTCATCTCGACCTGCGCGACCTATTTCGAAAACACCTTCCCCACTGTTTTCGGCCATCCCGTGAAGTATCGTGCCTGGAGCGTCTTCTTCGCCGTCTTCAGCTTCATCGTTTCGAACGCCGGCCTAAGCGCCATCATCACCGTCTCGCTGCCGGTGCTCGGCGCACTTTACCCCATCGCCATCGTACTGGTGCTGCTCAATCTTGTTCAAAAGCCGTTCTCGTCCAAGTTCCCGCGCGTTTATTTCTGGACGGTGCTGCTGGTCGCGGTTTACACGATTTTCGACTGCATCGTCAAATTGCTCGCCGTTTTCGGCCTTTCCCTGACAACGGTAAGCAACGCATTGGCTCAATTGCCGCTCTATAGCACGCAGCTGACATGGCTTATCCCCGCAGCCGCAGGCATTGTTATCGGCGTCATCGATAGTTTGATTCGCCGCTCCCACCAAACCGCCTGAGACCGATTACATTTGTGGGGCTTTGCCCTCAACGGACAGAGCCCCACAATATTAATGACGTTTTGCGCTTAGCCTGCGCTCAAACATTCTGCTCAGGCTTTGGTGATATGCCCACCAAACTGGTTGCGCATCGCGGTGACCACACGCAGGATGTCATCGGCGCCGCCACGCGAAGCCTGACGAGTGTAAAGGCCGGCACTGATTGCCGGGGTCGGCACGCCGAGTTCGGCCGCGGCCTCGATCGTCCATTTCGCTTCGCCGGTCTCATCGGCCACCGGCGGCATGGCTTTGAGATCCGGGTCGTTTTTCATGGCACGCACCAACAAATCAAGCAACCACGAATCGACGACACTGCCTGCACGCCAGGAAGCCATGACATTGGCAGGATCGTCAATGTATTCGCTGCGTTCCATCGTCGCGAAACCTTCTCCGAATGCTTGCATCATGCCGTATTCGATGCCATTGTGCACCATCTTGGCGAAATGACCACCGCCCACGGGCCCGGCATGCACCAAGCCATCCTTGCCTTCCGGCTTCAGCGCCTCGAAAATCGGCAACGCACGCTGATATTCCTCGTCAGTGCCACCGACCATCAGTGCATATCCGCGTTCTTCACCCCAGACGCCGCCGGAAACGCCGCAATCGATATATTCGATGCCGTTCTTCGCCAGCTTTTCGGCGTTGGTCTTATCGTCGGTATATTTGCAATTGCCGCCGTTGATCACCATATCGCCGGAATCGAGCAGACCCATCAACTCGTCGAGCGTACTGTCTGTAGCCTTGCCGGCAGGCACCATGATCCAAATGGTACGCGGCGTGTCAAGCTTCGAAACGAGCTCTTTGAGACTCGCGACGTCGCGACCTGATTCGGGGCTCAGGTCATAGCCCACCACCTCGTGCCCGGCCTCGCGTATCCTTTTGGCCATATTGCCACCCATACGTCCAAGACCAATCATGCCAAGTTGCATTGTCTTCTCCTTATCAAACATATTGAACAATAAACCCTATTTATAATTCCGACGGCTTGGACATTTCTGATAAAACATCAGATAAAAAACGGACTTATCCAATCCGATATAATCCAAGCCGCGACGCGAAACCACTAGAACAGAGAACAAAAACTCCGATACCCTGCAAAGGACTTCAACACTTCATCTACGAGAACGGCATCGGCTCGTTGTGTGATGTTACACACAAAGGAATAAGCCTTATCAATGAGTACCGATATATTTTTTGGCCACTTCCAGTGCACGTCCCTCGACCTGCTGTGGGCTTCCTGAAATATCAATGTCGTATCCCGTTTCATCGCTCTGCAAAGGCTCAAGATCGGCGAACTGGCTCGGAAGCAACGAAACCGGCATGTAATGGCCCTTGCGTTGCTTCATCCTTGAACCGATCAGTTCCTCGGAACCAACCAAATGAATGAACAGCACATCAAGATTTTGACGCAACACGTCACGGTAGGCACGTTTCAAAGCGGAACAGGAAACGACAGTGGACACACCCCTTGCGTCCTTGTCGCGCATCCACTGGTTGATGGTCTTAAGCCACGGCCAGCGATCATCATCATTGAGCGGTATACCATGGCTCATCTTGTCGACGTTGGCCTTAGGGTGAAAATCGTCTCCCTCGGCCATTTCGAAACCGAATTCGTCCGCGAGGGCTTGGGCCACGGTGGTTTTCCCGCATCCTGAAACGCCCATGACGATAATGTGTGTGCTCACGACGAACCTCCTTTTGACACCTTGCTCTTACTCTAAAACATATAGTTGAGCAATCAACTGGATGTCATTATTTGCCGTGTCAGGCACCGCATGACATTCTTGATTGAATAATGCCGGATGACAGAATGTCCGTCAACCCGGCATTATCGTTGCCTTACGAGGGCAAGCCAATCATTTGGCGTGCCAACGATTACCGCCGCATCACTCGGTGCCGTCCTTGGCGATGGCTCCGGTGGCGCGGCCTATGGCGCGCAGGCCGTGGTACATGACGAGCACCGCGACGGTGCCGATGGCGATACCGTTGAACTTGACCCCACTGATGGCGAAGCCGAAGTCAGCGATGCCGATAATCATCGTGACTGCGGCGGTCATGTTGTTCAGAGGCTTGCCGAAGTCGACGTGGTTGTCGACCCAGATGCGCACACCGACCATGCCAATCATGCCGTAGAGCAGGGTGGTCACGCCGCCCAAGACGCCGGCGGGAATCGTGTTGATGATGGCGCCGAACTTCGGGCAGAGGCTCAGGATCAGGGCGAAGGCGGCGGCGCACCAGTAGGCGGCGGTGGAATAGACGCGGGTAGCGGCCATCACGCCGATGTTCTCGCCGTAGGTGGTGGTGCCGGAGCCGCCGCCGAAGCCGGCGATGGTGGTTCCCAGGCCGTCGGCGAAGAGGGCGGTGCCGATGTGGTCGTCGTAGTCGCGGCCGGTCATCTGTGCCACGGACTTGACGTGGCCGACGTTTTCGGCAATCAAGACCATGACCACCGGGATGAACATCGGCAGCACGGAAAAATCGACCTGCGGCAGGTGGAAGTGCGGGAAGCCGATCCACGCGGCCTTGCCGACCGCAGCGAAGTCGACCTGTCCACGGAAACAGGCGTAGGCATAGCCGACCAGGACGCCAAGCAGAATGTTCAGGCGGCCGAGCAGGCCCTTGAAGAGGACAGCGATGAGCAGGACGGCGACCAAGGTGACCGCAGCGGTGTCAGGGGCTTTCTGGAAGTTGTTCCAGACCGATGGGGCGAGGTTGAAGCCGATGATGGCGACGATGGCGCCGTTGACCACCGGCGGCATGATGATGTCGATCCATTTCGCGCCGGCGAAATGCACCAGGATACCGATCAGCGCCAAGAGCATGCCGGTGACCATGATGCCGAAGCTGGCCACGGCGATACCTTTGTGCGCGGTGGTGACCGCGACGATCGGGGCTATAAAACCAAATGAGCTACCCAAATAACTGGGTAGCTCATTTTTATTGATCAACAGGAACAACGCCGTCGACATCGCCGTGAAGAACAACGTCGTGGACGGATCGAAGCCCGTCAGAATCGGAACGAGGAACGTCGCGCCGAACATCGCGATGACGTGCTGGGCACCAATGCCGGCCGTGCGGCCCCACGTCATTCTCTCGTCGGGGTCGACCACCTCTCCAGGATTCAACGTCTTGCCGTCACCATGCAGTTTCCAGGTGAACATGTTGCTCATCCTTGACTCTCCTTTTGGGCATACTTCCGCCACTAATTGAAAATAGGGGATTCACCGCGCGGCTTTGATTTCGTCGCGCGCCTTGAGACATTATAGCGGCCCTCTTGACGTCGGTGTGTCGGGCCTCCCACAAGTATAACAACCTGTTCTATAAAGTAGCGACTGACGTGCTGGAGGCTGGGATATACAATGCTCAGGCACCCTCACTGGCTGAGCCGTTAAGTGGACAACACTGTGTGTTGTCCATAGGCGAAGTGAGCGCGATGTATCGAGCGCGAAGCTCAAATCTTCGATTTGAGTTAGGCCAAGCTTTACGCCTGAGCATCGCATATCCCAGCCTCCAGCACTCAACGGATTCTTGCCGTTGAAAAAACGACTTATAGGTGTGGGGTTACCGATTGGACGACGTCTACGAGGTCACCGTTAGATAGGAGGGGACGCTGGAACTCGCGCCACGGGTCCACCTTGATCGTCCAACGACCGGTGTCCTTGTCATAAACCGGTCGGGCTGTCTGCTCGTAGCGGATACGTTCGTCGGTGCGGCCGGTATGGGGGTCGCGGCGCGAATAGTGCAGGCAGGTGCAGTTGGTAATCTTCCAGTTGTCGCTGTCGGCGCGGCGCAGGAACTCTTCGTCGGAAAGGTCTTCGAGGGTCAGCATCAGTGAAAGCATGAAATCACCGTGGGTGACCGCGATGACGGATTGTGCCTCGGCTCGGCGGTTCAGTGACGTGAGCAGATTATGCGCACGGTTCTCGGCCACGTCGGCGATGGACTCGCCGGCCGGCGGACGCCAGTAGAGCGGGTCGGTCTTCTTGAACATCCAGTTGCGCTCGTAATTGTTCTTGAACACGTCCTGGGTCACGGTGCTGATCTCACCCCACGAACGTTCACGCAGCACGCGGGTCTCCTCCCACTTGGCCTTCGGCAGTGCCATGGTCGCCGCAGTCTCACGCGTGCGAACGTAAGGAGACACCAGATAGCGGTCAAAAAGCTGCTGCTGCTCGACCAGCCAACGGCCGATGCAATAGGCCTGCTTGCGTCCCGTCGCCGTCAGCCTCCACGAGCGGTCGGGAACGGTGACATTGTCCTGCGTAAAAAGCGAATTGTCGCCACGCTCGCCCGCCTTGACGATGACGTTCGCCTCCGACTCCCCGTGTCGAATCACATACAAATCCAAAGGCATACCCATATGCCAGACCTCGTTTTCGATTTTCTATCCATCAATCTTCTTTATTTACCTCAAACATTATCTCACAACGAAAAAAATCATGCCAATATTTTGACAAAACGAGCCCATTCCGGAATCATCCACCGGCCTCATGAAACCAGATGTGAGGTAAACGCGACACTGAGGAGAGAGTCACCATCACCTTTACCAGATCTCGGACATCATATAGCCAAACGCGACGATAAAGAAAAGCCAGCGACGTCTTTATCGCACCCCGGACACCACATGCGCCAAACGCGATGCTGAGATACTGCCATCGTCGCCTTTATCGCATTTCCATGAACCCATCGAAGAATCGATGGAAAGAAAGACTGATCCACGGGACAAAACACACAAACAGAAGACGCCCCTTTCCATGTTCTGCAACTTCCCCCGACGCAGAACATGAAAAGGGGCGCGAAATGAACTTTTCAGTCCATTAAAGCATTACCGCTAAAAAAATCAGCAGACCGACAGATCAGCCTTCAATGGCGATCTGGTGCTTGGCCTCGACCTTCGGTTGCGGCTGCACCTTGGCGATTTCGAGGCTCAGCGTGCCGTCCTTGTAGCTGGCGTGGATGTCGGATTCCTTGACCTCGTCGCCGACGTAGAAGCTACGGGAGCAGGTGCCGGCGTAACGTTCGCGGCGCAGCCACTTGCCTTCGTCATTCTTTTCGTCATGGTTCTCATCGCGCTTGGCGGAGACGGTCAGATAGCCGTCGTGCAGTTCAAGGCCGATATCGTCCTTGTTGAAGCCGGGCATATCGATGGAGACGTCGTATGCCTTGTCGGTCTCGCGAACATCGGTCTTCATCATGTTGGCCGAAGAAATCGGGTTGCCCATGCGGGAGCTGGAGTCTCCCCAACCGGCGAAGAACGGATCGTCGAACATATCAGAGAACGCATCATGCATCAAAGCCGGAAACATAGCCATAATCAATACTCCTAAGTATTGGAGGCAAGCCGTGACGCCCGCGGCCGGAAGCCGAACCAGCCGGTGACGAGAGGCTCCGGAACCTTGCGGCTCCAAGTCTTTATCTTGTCACTATGCTCAACCGATATTCCCGGTCCGGCTTCCCGAATTTAACCTGCAGTGAACAAAACTTGAGTCTCTTCGACTCAACTTTTGAAAATCCGTTTTTCCAAGACTAACAAAATCCGGTCAGATACGCTATAAAGTTGATCTTTCGGCAAGTAACCAAACTGCCATCGGACACAAAGAAACGGGACCCGATTGAAATTTGCCGACTCCTGCAAATCGGAACTCTCCTGTAGATTCAACCGTTCCAGACACAAAAAACGAGCCATCGCTATTCACGATGACCCGTTCTTAAAGCATCCAAGACGTTGAAGCTATTTGTGCAACCGCTTATTCACCCCTATAAGGGTAATCACGGCGCCGCTTGGCCGTGAAATCACGGACACGCTTGATTTTGTTCTGTCTGTTGAACTCGAAGACCGAAACACCGTCAAAATCGTAGGACTCGCCCTCATGCTCCTGCCCGGCAAGCGTCCAGAACACGGTAATCGAAGGCTGGCCCTCGCGACCGCGCGCATGGGTGAAATAGCCGGCCTCCCAAGTAAGCACGGTCTGACGGTCCAGCGCATCCTCAATCCAATGATGAATCTGGTTTCGGTTCTCGTAGATGTGCCCGTTGGCTTCCTCATAGACACAATCCGGAGCGAAAATCGCGTCAAGCTTGTCGAAATCTCGCGTCACCCACATGTGGAAGTAGTCGGAAATGGCACGCTCACGCTTTCGTGCCCTCGGTATTGATAACGTCACTGTCGCCATAACTATTATCATACGCTATACAAACCGTGTTATACGGCCTAAATACAGAATTTTTCCGTGAAATTTATGACACCGAAACATTTAAAGCGCAATTCGCGCTTATATACGCCCGATTATCTTTCATTATCTGACGATAACAACATCGACAATGAATCTATCACGAAAGACGACCTCCGAGATAGCCTTTCAACACCACCGCTTGGTTGCGCTCCGGGTCTTTGGCCCCGTATAGCAAAGTCACCTTTGGCTGTTTGCGGCATATCGAAAGCAGCTTGTCAACTGTCTCTGTATTACCATCCAGTTCCCTGCGATATTTAGCCGCAAACTCATCGAATTTCGCCGGGTCATGGCCGAACCATTTGCGCAGCTCGGTGGTCGGGCCTATCTCTTTAAGCCACAGATCAAGCTTCGCGTTCACCTTCGAAATACCACGCGGCCAAAGCCTGTCGACCAACACACGATAGCCGTCGCTGTCCTCGGCCGCCTCATATACCCGCTTCAATGCTATTGCCATGTTCCGCTCCTTCGACTTTTATATCCCCAGACTAGCGTAGATAGGAGCGGAAAGATAGAGAAAACAGATGCCGGCGAAAAACTCAAGATTTCTTGACGCAAGGCATCAAAACGTTCAAAGTAAAAGCCGAAACCGTCAGTTCATCAGGAAATCAAGAACGTTCATGCCGGCGTCGGTTTCGGCACGATAGAGCTCGGTATAGCCGCATTGCGTGCAGCTGACGGTGATGAACTTCTTGTTCTGCACATTGAACAGCTTGGCGAATTCCCCGCCCGTCGCCTGGAATTGGTCGGAAGTGTAGGTCCGGCAACCGCATTTCTCACATACGTACTGTTTCTGCTCCATCGGTGGGCCTTCCTTCTCTTGGGTGAGACAATGACTGTCCACTCAATTTAACCATAATCCCGAGGCAGAAAATACGACTATATATAAGGAAATATATATTTTTATTAAAACGGCCCTGTTCCGGAGATGTTGTGGTGAAAGGTATTGCACTCTAAAACGATCCAAGTTATACCGTCTATAACGGTTATCGACGAATGACGAATGATTCTTTTGAACGCATTTTAGAAGTGAGAAGCGCCACCACGAACATGGTGTTGCGGCGCTTCTCACTGAATCCCAATATCCGGAACACTTCAGTTTCGGATTGCTTTTGGAGAGGCTTCAGATCAAAACCTCGTCAATCGGCTTGTCGCCGTCATAGAAGTCGATGGTCTTGCGCTTGGCGACGTCGGCACTGAGGACGCGGGCGATGACTGCCGCGACGTTGCCACGCGAGGTCTTGCGCTGATCGTTGGTCGCAGGCTTGCCGTCGATCATCGTATGGTCGTCGGTCAGGACGATCTTGTCGGTTTCCGGCTCAAGCGTCAACATGCCCGGACCCAAAATCGTGTATTCGAGGGAAGAGTCACGCAAATGGGCGTCAGCATCGTGCTTGGACTGCGCATACGTGATGAACGACTCGGGCCAGCCCATCTCCTGCGGGTCGCGGTCGGCCGTATCATAGGAAACCATCACGAAACGACGTACGCCAGCCTTCTCGGCGGCATCAATGGCGTTGACCGCGGCCTGATAATCCACGGCATGGGTGCGATCGTCATCCCCACCGCCGGCACCAGCCGAGAATACGACGGCTACGGCGCCTTCGAACAAACCCACAAAGCTGTCGACATTGGCATGTTCCATATCGAAGACCACCGGATTCGCGCCGGCCTTGCGCACGTCATCGGACTGTGCCGGGTTGCGGATGACCGCGTCAATCGCGAAACCCGCTTCCTTCAGTTTCGGCTCGGCGAGCAGCGCCACCTTGCCATGCCCACCCAAAATCACCACTCGTCGCTGATCAGCCATATCGATTCCTTTCGAAAAGTTTAACGTCCATCGTTATTGATGAACCATCACCTTCATTATCATGCCACAAAACCGATTTACGCGGACAGAGCGAATAATTGACTGCGAAATTTCAGAATTTAAAGCTCCGCCAGCTGCTCTTGGGCGTGTTCGAACCTTGATTCCATAACCGAAACGGAACGACTATCGATGTGTCGCAATCTGGCTCTCGGAATGGCCTGCTTCATAACAGAACCCAGAGTTCCCGCGTAATCCCGCGATTCCTGCCGCGAAATGCCAAACAGATCCAATGCCTCATCGCTCGTCAATGCCGTGCCGTTCACATGCTCATCGCCAAAAAGCGCAAGCTGATGCCGGTCATCCGCCTCACCCTGATAAGGTTCGGGATTCAAATCGAACGCGGGCGAAAGCTGCCAATCCTTCGGTGAACGCAGAAAACCGTGGTTGCGCAAATGATCGTCAAGATTACCGATGACCGCGCCGAACATGGCACGTTGCCAAAGCTGGCGGGTATCGACACCGATCTGACGCGCGAACTCGACCAAGTCCAGCCAATCGCCGCCTTCCCCGTCTTTCGCCTCTAGAGCCGTCATGGCGGAAATATAGGGAATCCGCTGTAACTTCTCAGGCTGAGTGCCCTCGCCACGATCAAAACGTTTGGTCAGAAGAACCGTCCGCTGCTGATTGTTCGAATCCTTGATGTTCGCGACACGATGCTCTGGCACATCAATTCCGGCCTGCTCGGCAAGTTCCAACGTCACCGCTTCCCAACCGATGACGTCCCAATCGTCACCGTCAGGCTTCGGGAATTTGGCCAGCCACAGGGCGTTACGATCGAACACCGATGCCTTCGGGCGGGCACCACCCAGTGAACCCGTTGCGCGATAGAGCCTACGCAAGGCGGTATCGTCGACTTCCCGATTCTCCTCGACCGCATCGGCTGTGTCCAGCAATCCCGACAAATCCGTGAGCACCGGAACACCTTCATTGCCCGCGAGCGCTTTTCCGTCCGAAAAAAATCTGACCGCACCCTGACGGGTCACGTCATTGACGCCCAATAGATATTCGGACTCCGGCAGATTGCGGCGCTTACGGTTGCGCTCAAGCAGTTTTCTTCCCCACCGATCGGGAGCCGCATCAGAAAACGGGCCCAAACCAGCGAAAACGAATGGTGAAAGTGAACGAGGAAGGCTGGGAGCAAGGTCGAATGAGTCTGGATTGTCAACATAATCAGAGCTGTATCTGAAGGTGGAGCTGGGGCCGTTGAAATACAGCGTCCCGGCAGTCAGCTCTTTGCCGTTCCCAACTGTGGTAAGGACTTCAACTTGTTGCTGACTCATAGCTTCCACCTCCGTTCTCTTCGCGTATTGACCGATTTATTCAACTGCTATTGCACGTTGCTACAACAAGACAACTACCAGTCTAATGGGCCTTCGTCTATATTCGGAAATAAATCCTGATTCCTGCATCTGCCTTGCAAAATTCTAAACCTCCCCATTAAAACAATTGTGTCCTGATTACTTCTACGGCTAGGGAAATATAAATTCTTTAATTCTTTTATTTGGAATATTTCCTATGCATATCTCACAGACTTGGTCGAAACGTGGTTTCTTATTATTGCCATTTAAAAACTTATTCCAGTTAGCGCACTCGTTTTGGCAGAATCTGGGTGGCGCGAACCATGCCCAAGTCATGCGAATACGGGTCAGCGGCCTTGACCATGTAATCGGCCAGCTGAAGTATGCGGGCAACGGTAATCAGCGCATCAGAGCGTACCGGCCTCCCATGCTCAAGATTGGTCACAGTAGTTTCGCTAATCCCCGCACGCTTGGCCACATCACTGACCCGCAGCCCCAGCAGCTTACGCTGCGTCGCAAAATGTTCCCCGATAATCCGCAAGTCTCGTTTCGTGGTAGTAGGCGTATATTTCATTGTTCATCAACCAATTTAAGCATTAGCATTCTATAGTTTAAGTTGATTATACTACAGAAAAATAATGATTAAGTATAAAGAAAATTTACACATTCTCTTCCTGTGTTTTTGAAGTTTTTGACCGTCATTTAGATTACAATTTTAACCATAATACGAAGATGATTAGAAAAACGCAAAGGAGCAATATGGAAAATTACGATCCAATCCACGTCTTTGATTTGTTGAATATATCAGATGAAGAATTGAAAGAATATGAAGTTCGTCTTAATCAAACAGGATCTTGGTTCAATGTAGTCGACCAATATTATTTTGATAAAGAATATCTTCTTGACTGGGCTTTTACGAGGAAATGGCCCAACAAGAAAGCAGTCGGCCAGTTGCACGCACACAAAGTCCTTCAATTCATTCAACTGGATCCAGACAATCGTGAAAAATGGCTTTTCATTGGAGCCTTTGAAGTTGGAGAAATCAAAAATCACAAAGCCGGTGACACAGAAATTTATAACAGGAATGAGATAGAAAGGCTTAAACCGTATGATGCGCGTCTCGTAGTTAAATACAAGAAAAGGCCAGGGGATACTCAATTCATCAATAATCTCGCCAAAGATAATATTCGGCAACGCTTTATAGACACTATGACCGTAGAAAAGATCAGCGAATCTCCCGTTTCCGCAAAGCCATTCCCCGGATTTCATAATGTCAGACTGTCGTTCGAAGAGCTGAAAGCCGCAATAAATAATGAAGAATGGCAAGGAGCGTTAAAAGGCATTAAAGCAGTCTATTTACAAACAGACAAGCGGACTGGATATCACTATGTCGGCTCCGCCTATGCTGAAAACAGCGCAGATAAGGGGCTATTGCATCGCTGGGAAGAATATGTAGATGGCGATCATACAGGAGGAAACAAGCAGCTAAAAAAGCTCGTCGCCAATCAGCCAGAAGGTAAAAAATACATAGAAGATAACTTCCAATATTCAATACTTGACATTTTTGACTCAAAAACAAGTGACCAACAAGTCATTGACCGTGAACATTGGTGGATGGAAACATTGAGTTCAATCTATAACGAAAATGACGAATGCCCTCATGGCTATAACACCGGAAGTGACGATAACGAAATATAAACAACTCTCATTCTTGTGATAGTTATTTGGTCAAGTTGGTGGCATTGGTTTGTGAACCCAGTACCACCAACTCAATAAAACAAAGTCAAGCAGAGACTAACTCACCTTGAGAGTCATATTTGTAAGAATGCTCGTATAAGTAAGTCGGAGAAATATTGACGCTGCCGTTTTGCCACATCGGGATGCCATGCACGACCTTGACGTTTTCAAACACTTTATCATCGCGCAACGGTTCGAAAGCGGGAATCTTGTCGAACAGCTCTGTGAAATCGCATAGCCGCGTTTCCCCAGTAGAGAACGTAATCAGCATGATATGGTCGTCAGTCACGCGCATGGACTTAATCATTAACTCTTCAATGGAGGTATCCGCATATATAATGCCATTTTTCTTCATGCATAAGATATCTCCTGCAGTTAATTGTACAATTGAACCGATTAGTTTCAGAATAACAAGAGTGTTTCGACACTTATAAAAATACCGAACCACTCTTAAAAATCAGACTATTGTCAGCTCACACGTTGAACTTGAAGTCTACGATGTCGCCGTCTTGCATCACGTAGTCGCGGCCCTCCTGACGGAGCTTGCCTTCCTCCTTGATCTCGTTCATGCTGCCGTTGGCGGCGACGAAATCGTCGTAGGAGACGATGTCGGCCTTGATGAAGCCACGCTCGAAATCGCTGTGGATGACGCCGGCGGCCTGCGGGGCGGTCCAACCTTGATGAATCTGCCAGGCGCGCACCTCCTTGACACCGGCGGTGAGGAAAGTCTGCAGGCCAAGCACGTCAAAACCGACACGAGCCAGCTGGTCGAGGCCGGATTCCTTCAAGCCGGCATCGGTGAGCATCTCGCGAGCATCGGCCTCGTCAAGGTCGGTGAGATCGGACTCGAACTGGGCATTGAGGAAAATCGACTGCGCAGGAGCTACGGAATCGGCAAGCTGCTTCTGGAAATCCTTGTCATTGAGCTCATTGTCATCGACGTTAAAAACGTAGATGAACGGCTTGGCGGTCATCAGATGCAGGTCGTAGATGTCGGCCTTGTCGATCTTGCCGGCGGAAGCGGCGTGGTCGATGGTCTCTCCCTCGCTCAGAATGGACTGCGCCTTCTTGACCGCGTCCATGTATTCCTGGGTGACCTTCTTGCCACGCAGCTCCTTCTCGAGCTTCGGCAGCGCGTTCTCGATGGTCTGCAGGTCGGCGAGCATCAACTCGGTGTTGATGGTGTCGATATCATCGGACGGGTCGACCTTGCCGTTGACGTGAACGATATCGTCGTCCTTGAAAGCGCGCACGACCTCGCAGATCGCGTCGGCCTCGCGGATGTTGGCCAGGAACTTGTTGCCCAATCCCTCGCCCTCGGAGGCGCCCTTGACAATGCCGGCGATGTCGACGAAGGTGACGGTGGCCGGCACGATCTTCTCGGTACCAACCAGCTTGGCGAGCATGGGAAGACGCTTGTCGGGCAACGGCACGATGCCGGTGTTCGGCTCGATGGTGGCGAACGGGTAGTTTTCCGCAAGCACGTTGTTGCGGGTCAGGGCATTGAACATGGTGGACTTGCCGACATTCGGCAGACCGACGATTCCGATAGTTAAAGACATACTTCAAGTCTAGCGGCAAAGCGGACGAAAGCGATTCGCTCCACACAGTACGCGAACGCCCAGTTTGCCAAAAGATAGCTCCACGCTTCAAGGGCAGGAACCGCAACGCTATCCGATTCCTGACGGTTCTAATGAACAATCTCACCGAGTGAATCAGAGCAGTCAACGGCCATCGGAGTTGCGAACCATCCAATCGTATCAGGTAAACAATCGAATCGACTCATGCCGTGAACGGCTCAATGTACGATTGAGCCGAACATATAAATAAGCCCGACGACAACGAGCATCACAAATTATTCGTTTTCGATTGTAATGGAACATTGACAACGCCGACCGCCGCCGACATGCTGATTAAAGCAAGCTGAGTCGATTGAGACAAGACAGCTTCCAAGCCATTCATTCGAAGATTCGGCAACAAGAACCGGGCCATCAGTCTCTATCGGAATCGAAGTGATAGCTTATTAGAATAGAAATCAATCGTTATCGACGAGCAACGGCAGCATCACCGACGACAGAAGAACACAGACGAAGAAATATGCCACTTTCAGCAGGCGGGAACGCATCATGAAACATCACGACAAGAAAGGCTCCAACGCGCAACGCCTTCACAAACCAACAGCATCTTCCTCAACACCACACGATCCAGAGATCGTAGTTCCACAACGCCGACACCGATTTTCACGTATCCCCACCCGAATAGTCAGCGTGTGCGTCATCGTGGCTCTCCTCATCGCAGCATCATACGGGACATGGGCGCTAATCCTCCACCCCAAAGCAACGCCACCGAGTAAAACCGCCAAAGCCAGCGTCCAACAATTTGCGTACAGCAGCTCCTCACTTTTTCTTACCGGCCAAGACTTGTCTGACGACAAAGGCAATACCAACTATTCCCCCGCCTCGATGTGGACGGCACTTTCCATGGCCGAACAGGGAGCTGCCGGCACTACGAAAAACGAAATGCAGGCTGCCCTCAACGACGATAAACAGCCCAACACAGACGATTATCATTCACTCATGCTCTCCATCAACGGCAGACGTCATGGCAAATCAAAGATGCAGACCGACAATTCGATATGGATTCAGAAAGGACATTCCCTCGACAAGGATTTCAAGAAGGATATGAAACATGGCTTCGACGCTGAGATGAAAACGGTCTCAGGCGATGCCTCTGGGCAAATGAGCTCATGGGTGGATAGGAAAACTCACGGGATTCTCAAGCCTAATTTCACTCCTGACGACGCAATCCTGACGCTCCTCAACACCGTGTATGCAAACGGGAAATGGCAAGACCCATTCGACGCGGACAACACATCCGACCAACCGTTCCATGGAGAGAAAGGAGACTCGAAGGTCTCCATGATGGGCCAGAGCGGAACGATGGATATGGCCAGAGGCAAAGGGTTCAGGCGCCTCGACAAAGCATTCGACGACGGATCAAAACTGAAAATCGTGCTACCCGACCAAAAAACAGCGGCAAACGACCTGGCAGGAAAAACCGACTCGCTACGCGCCATGTTCAACGCGAAAAGCGAACCAACCGAAGTCGATCTCAGTCTTCCGAAGTTCAAGATAGCCAATACGTTCGAGGATTCAATATCAATTTTAAAAAAGCTCGGCATTCGTTCCGCTTTCAACCCATCACGCGCGAATTTTTCCAAAATGACCAACAACCAAGAGCCCCTCTACATCGGTCAAATCATCCAAGGCACCAGCATTGACGTGAGCGAAACCGGCGTCAAAGCTGCCGCATACACCAAAATCGATAAGACCACCGCGCCAAATCCAGGAATAGACAAATCTGAACCATTCATTGTTGACCATCCGTTCCTCTATGAATACGACACGCCTGACGGAGTCCCACTGTTCATCGGAATCGTACGAAATCTGTAACCAGCCGATCAACGAGGAAACAAATCAATGAACCGAATACGGCATCATGGTGGCTATCGGTGGACAATACTCATCATTTGTCCTGAAAATCTCCTATAGTTTCACCTATTCATTAATCGTAGAAGAGGTCGCTGAATCCATCAGTAACCGGCATAAGACGATACCGCGTCCATGAGTGCCGGCAAAAGGGGATTCAGCCGAAACAGCTGGCGATGGTATACGCCAGAGGTTGGGTCCGGATCGAACAAATCCGGGACTGTCACGGTCCGGAAGTCAGGGCCGTGGAGAGCTGTCGATGAATTGCATTGGTGGTATCTCGCGATGATGCGTAGCCGATCACATGGAACCGCATTGTTACGTAGAGTCCACTTCATCGGACTTCTTCCTCAATAGAGAGAGGAAATATGTCGGCGAAAACCGGGCATAGCAATACGGGTACCGCGCCTTCGGACCGGCCCGCAGGAATCAAAGAAGCATCCATCCACCCCATCCCCACCAAATCCAACGGGGTGCAGCGCAACTTGAAGACGCGTCACGTCTCGATGATCGCCCTTGGCGGATGCATCGGCACAGGTCTGTTCATGACCTCGGGCTCCACCATCTCCAAGGCCGGCCCCGGCGGCGGGCTCGTCGCTTACATCGCCATGGGCATCATGGTCTACTTTTTGATGACAAGCCTCGGCGAGCTGGCCACCAACCAGCCGGTTTCGGGCTCCTTCGCCACCTACAACGCCAAATACGTCGATCCGGCGCTCGGCTTCGCGATGGGCTGGAACTATTGGTTCAATTGGGCCATCACCGTCGCCGTCGACATCTCCACCGCCGCGCTGCTCATCCAATACTGGCTGCCGCATACCCCCGGCTGGGTCTGGAGCATGCTGGTGCTGGCGGTCATCTTCCTGATCAACGCACTGACGGTCTCGGCATTCGGCGAGACGGAATACTGGCTTTCGCTGATCAAAGTGGTCACCGTCATCATCTTCCTGATCCTCGGCTTCTGCATGATCTTCGGCATCATGTTCCATCCGGCGGTCGGCTTCAGCAATTTCACCTATAAGGACGCCCCGTTCGTCGGCGGCTTCCCTGCGATCCTGAGTGTCTTCCTCATCGCAGGCTTCTCCTTCCAAGGCACCGAGCTCATCGGCGTGACCGCCGGTGAATCCGAGGATCCGGAACACGCGGTACCGAAGGCCATCCGCAGCGTCTTCTGGCGCCTGCTGATCTTCTACATGCTCTCCATCTTCGTCATCGCGGCGATCATCCCCTACACCAGCCCGAACCTGCTTTCGGCGGCCAACGGCGATATCGCCATGTCCCCGTTCACGCTGGTGTTCAAGAGGGCCGGTCTCGCGGCCGCGGCCAGCGTCATGAACGTCATCGTGCTCACAGCGGTGCTGTCTTCGGCCAACTCCGGCATGTACGCCTCCACCCGCATGCTCTACTCGCTGGCGGAGGAAGGCTACGCCCCGAAGATTTTCGGACGGACCACCAAACATGGCATTCCGATGGCCTCGCTGATCGTGACCACCATCATCTCCCTGGCCACATTCGGTTCCTCCATTTTCGGCGAGAAAATCTACATGTGGCTGGTCGCCGCTTCCGGCCTGACCGGTTTCATCGCCTGGGTCGGCATCGCCATCAGCCACTTCCGCTTCCGCCGCGCCTTCATCCGTCAGGGCCACAAGGTCTCGGAACTCAAGTACCATGCCAAGCTCTTCCCGCTGGGCCCAATCCTCGCGCTTATCCTGTGCATCATCGTCATCGGCGGGCAGAACATTGACGCGTTCATCCATTGGGATTGGCAGCAGATCGGTATCACCTACATCGGCCTGCCGCTGGTGCTCATCCTCTATTTCGGTTACAAGATCAAGAACCACACCCACATCATTCCGCTGGACGAAGTGGACGTCTCCCCTTCCGACCTGTCCAAGGAGCACCAAGGAGCAGAGGCCTAAGCCAAGGCTTCTAGGCGTTCCATCTAGCAGATAGGGCATCCGACGAATCAAAACGTCGGATGCCCTATTGTTTTCCAATGTTGCCAATTTTGTCAGACATAGGCAACATTTGTCACAATAACGAAGCGGACGGTTTCCGTTATCGTCGATACCGTAACTTGACGCACTGGCAAGCCAACAAAAATCAGCACGTCAACAAGGCAGCATTCCGATACTCTGATGCTTTAGCACTTTGATACTTGTGCCTGGCACTTTGGAATATCAACACACCTGAAAACCCTCAGCCTTCACTCGGCACAAACGCTTCGAAGATGAAACGGTCGAAATCCTTGCGGCATCGGGCAAGTTCCTCGGCACTGCGCGGGGTCCAAGCCACCGGTATGGCACCCAATCCACGCGCGGCGCGGACTTGCGGCGAATGCCCGCCATGCCAGTCATAAGCCACGAAATCAGGCCGTGAAATCCAGTTGAAACCGAGTTTGCCGGCAATCCAGGCCACGAAGCCGTCAAGCGACTTTCCCGAGAAGGGCGCCGAAACGGCAAGCTGCCCGCGCAACACTTCCGGACGATTGTTGCGATACCAGCGCATCGCCAGCGGATTGAACGACTCCACCACATATAGGCCGTCGTAGGCACGCAGCAGTTTGTCCCCGCTTTCCATCAACAGCCGCTCGCGCGGGCCCCACGTATGGCCCTCGAACTTGTATTCGACGATGATCGGCACGCGCCCGGCGACGACTTTCAGCACGTCGGAAAACAGCGGGACATGCTGGTACTGGCTTTGCTGAGGCAGCGGCATGATTTTCTCCGCTTCCAGCTCCACCTCTGAAAGCGCTTCGGCCTCGGCGTCGCCGTATACGCTGGGGTTCGGGAACAGCGGGATATGGCGCAATTGGTCGTACGTGAGGTCGGCAATCCGCTGCGGGCAACCGGCCACGCGCAGCAAATCCGGGTCATGGACCACCACAACCTTGTTGTCGGCGGTGAGCTGGAGATCAAGTTCGATGCCATAGCCGGCCTCGCAGGCGGCGGCGAAAGCGGCAAGCGAATTTTCGGGAGCGATGGGCCGTTCATCGTTTTCCGGGCCCGTGCCATAGCCGGCTTTGCGGGCCATGCGACGCGCGAGTTCGATATAATCGCCGTCGGTTCCCCGGTATTGTTTCGTCAGTCCCGAACCTGCGTCGTGCAGGCCGCGATGGGCATAGAAAACGTCGGGCATCTTCTTAACGTTCTTCCGTTCACGTTCCACACGCGAATGCGGGGCCAAAGCCCATGCCCCCGCACAGGCCAGCGCAGCGCCGGCCAGCAGGACACGCGGAACCAACGACTTGGGTTTTGCAGCTGATTTTCCCTGTCGATTTGCGGCAACCTGTCGTTTAGATAATTTTCCTGTCATTTTCGTTTCCCGCCATTCCCTCGGATCTGTCGACATACCGTATCCATCGTATAAGGGCAAAGCGAAATCGGGCAATCACCGCAATCGGTGAAGGATACATAGCCGAATGAAACCGGAAAACGATGACAGCAATTGCCGACAGCCAGTCCGATCATTTATCCACTTATAGAGAATGATGACCATGGGGACGAGGGAAATGAGTATGGACCCTTTCGCCTTCGACCACCAATGTCCAAGCATCGGCCAATGCGTGGATGAGACGCCCTTCTTCCCGCTCAGCAGCGACAATGGCCCGGGAAGCACGGCCCATGCCGGGGTTGTCGAGATGCGGAACCACTCGGAAATCGATCAAGTGCATGCCGGTGACGTCCTGAAGCGAGGGAGCCGCACCACGCTCATCCATTTTGCCGATGTAACCGATATCGGGCCCGGCCACCACGGCACCGGCGGAGACCCCGACATAAGTCTTGCCTGCAGCGACCTGTTCGACGATGAGATCGGCAGCGCCCGAACGCCTCAGCGCATGCAGCAGGAAGAAAGTGTTGCCGCCACCCACCCAGATGATGTCACAAGTTGATAGGATATAACGAATTTCCTCAATACTCGCCTGCGCAACGTCAAGCTGGTGCACACGGAATCCCGCAGCTCGCAACGTCCGCCGGACCACCGGCCGAATGTAGCGGGCGACTTCCTTTTTATCTGCCGTAGGAATAAAGGCAATGCGCAAGTCGGAACGGAGCGCGTGGCGTTTGGGCAGCGTGCCAAGCAGTGAACGCAGGGCCGGAAACGGACTTGACGCCAGAATCACCTTGCCCATCGTTTCACTCTCGATTCCCGTTATATTCCACGCGATCTCTCGACGCAATCATTATGTCGACAACTTTTATCATATCGCCTGAAACCGGCGATATTCGCTCAGATTAATCAGAACGCACCAACCATGATTCTGGTTTCCACCGACCACGATTCATATTGACTGCGGCTATCGCCGGCCATGGTTCGTATCGTCTGTGGCTCACACCTTCTCACTGCGGCATTACGCAACTGTATTACCAATACCGTATTGCGCGGCCATATAACAGCGATTCCCGCTTGTTCAGCCGTTTTGGATGGCATCGACCCCGGAAATCACCGCTCCGCGGAAGCCTTGCTTTTCCAGCTCGGTCACGCCTTTGATGGTGGTGCCGCCCGGCGAGCAGACCGCATCCTTCATCGCGCCGGGATTGGTGCCGGTGGCCATGTAGAGCGCTCCGACGCCCTCGGTCATCTTGGCTGCGAGACGGTAGGCGGTTTCGCGCTTGAGACCATACTTCACGCCGGCATCCGCAAGCGCCTCGATATACATCGCGGTGAACGCAGGGGCGCAGCCGGCCACGGACGAGCCGATGTCCATCAGCGGGGTGTCCACGCGCTCGATCAAAGCAATCGGAGAGAACAGCGCTTCAAAGCTTTCACGCTGGGAATCGGTCAGAGTATTGACGTTTTCGGTGACGAGAATGCCCTGATCCACCTCGATAGGCGTGTTGGGGATGACGCATTGCACATGAGCCCCGTCGCCTAGCAATTCCTGGTAATAATCAAGATTGCGACCTGCCGCGATGGAGACGACGAACTTGCTGTCGGTTTTGAGGTCATCCAACACGTCGGCGAGCGCCGTTTCGATCTGGTTCGGCTTGACGGCGACGACAATGACATCGGCCGCCGCAACCGTTTCCACGGCGCTGTGCGTCGCTTTGGCGCCGATGGCTGCCGTGGCGGCTTGCACCCTGTCGAAATGACCGGAGTTGGCCACGATCTGAGAGCCGTCTATCACTCCTCCATTGACCAGCCCTTTGGCGATGCCTTGAGCCATGTTGCCGAAACCGATGAATCCGACGGTTATGTCTTTTACATTCTGCATATTCGAACCTTTCGATAATGATGCCGTCATTATATGCCTAGGCCAACGAAAGACGCAGGCTTACGGCGCCGCCGAAAAACAAGAGAAGACGACAGAAAGCCACAACGCCGCCTATGAGCGAACGACAAACGAAAAATCGATGTCTTTCTCGCCGCTTATCGAGCACCCTTCAGATACCGGCGCGCCCCAGCTGTCGATGCCGCCGACGCCACGCACGGCACCGTATATTGTCAGGACCGTCCGCCTTGCCGGAGGCAGCTCCTCCTGATGCGTGGCGTTCTCGAGTTCCAGCGGGGTATATGGCAGGCAGCTGAACGCGAAAGACCCACTGTTGCCGGCAAACGTCAGGCTGAACGGCGCAATGGCGGCGTCGGCGTTGTTGAGCGTCGTCTCGCGGGTGACGCGCACCCAGTCGGTATCCATGTGCATGCCGCATTCCTGAGGGACCAGATACGGGGTGACGGGCAGGCCTTCAACCGCTACAAGCTGCTTCTTGCCTGAGCCGAGACGGTCGGGGTAGGTCTCGCCTGGCAAACCGAAGTAGGTGAAACCGGTCGCGGGTGTGGGCATGACCATGCGCAATCCGAAAGCCGGAAGCTCCGGCAATCCTGCCTTGCCATAATAGTGAACGTTGACTGTGAGGCTTCCTGTGGTGTCAAGCGTGTAGCAAACATCCACCTTGGTGGACGGAACGGTCGGTGTCGTGAACGTATAGCACAACGAGGCCTCAGACGCATGGAGCTGGCCTCCAGTGCTGCCGTCCGACGGGGTGTAAGGAATGGCAACCGGCTTGCCTCCAACCATGAGACTTGGCCGCCCAGGGATACTGAACAGATCGGCACCCACCCATTGCGCCGAACGGCGAGAGAAACCATTGCCCCGGTCGTTGTCGGTCGTCGCCCTCCAGAATGCCGGTTGCGGCGCATTGTAGAGCCATTCCTTGCCCGCGATTTTCAACGAAACCAAACCAGTGCGGTAATCGAACAGGTAATCGTGTCCGCAGGCGTGCAGCCCGATCATCTCTTCATCGATGACGATGCGTATGTTATCGCTCATATCTGCCGTACTCCTCGCTGACTTCCCGCATTGCGGGTTTTTCGATTCCATCGGCGAAGAACAGCCCATCGCCGGAGAATTGACGTTCGGTGGGCCTGTCGTCGAAATCACCGCCATAGCGCATCACCTTGCGTCCGGTGACGGTATCGGTGACTTGCAACGCCTGGTCCTTGAAATCCCATATGAAACCACCGACATATTGCGGATACCGGTCAAACAAATCCATATATTCACGCAAACCGCCTACGGAATTTCCCATGCTGTGCATATATTCGCAAAGGACGAACGGCTTTTTCGGATTGTTTTCGAGATATTTGGCCACATCGGTCGGCGAGGCGTACATCCTGCTTTCGAAATCGGAGATGCGCTCCTCGTAACGGCGGTTGTGCACGACCCCCTCATAGTGGATCGGACGAGTGGGATCGGCCTTCTTGTAATACTCATTCATAGCCACGATGTTCTCTCCGGCGAAGGATTCGTTGCCGAGTGACCAGAAAAGAATGGAGGGATGGTTTTTGAGCGTCTCATACTGGGTTCTGGCGCGGTCAATCACCATCTCACGCCACTGGGGGAAGCTGCCCGGCACGTTGTAGGATCCGTCGTCGCCACCGAGCTTTTGCCAGGTGCCGTGCGACTCCATGTTGGTTTCGGCCATGACATAGATCCCGGCCTCGTCGCACATCCGATACCATGCAAGTTGGTCGGGGTAATGGCAGGTGCGCACGGCGTTGATGTGGTTTGACATGATGGCCTCCATATCGGCGTCCATATCGGCCTGTGTGATCGCACGACCTCTCGTGGCGCTCCATTCGTGACGGTTGACGCCAAGAATCCGCAGTCGTTCGCCATTGAGACGAACGACCTTGTCCGCGCCGATTTCGACGCGTCGGAACCCCACAGCCTGCGGCACGACCTCGACAACCCCGCCTTGCGCGTCGGTGACGGTAAGCGTAAGACGGTACAGATACGGATCGCCGTGCGACCACAGATGCGGGTCCTTCAACCTATAGATCGGCCAACCGGTTTGCCTTTGGGCCTCGACCGTACTTCGGACCAGCACGTTCCCCTCGCGGTCGGCCAATTCCATCGTCGCTTTCGAGCCATCCTGAACCGGCGAAAAACGGGCAGAAACGTTGAGGACGCCGGTGTGGTCGTCGTCTTCCAAGGTCGGTTTGGCGTCCAGATCGTCGACGTGCGTTTCGGGAAGCGAAAGCAGGCTTACCGAGCGGAAAATACCGAAGAAGCGGAAGAAATCCTGGTCCTCGATCCAGCTTGCCGTGCAATGCCGGAACACCGCTACCGCGATGAGGTTCTCCCCCGAATGCGCGTACGGGCTCAGATCGAAAGTGCTCGGTGTGAACGAATCCTCGGCGTACCCTACGAACTCGCCGTTGCACCAGAGGTAGAACGCGCGTTCCACACCTTCGAAACGGATATGCAACGGGCGGGTAGCCCAGCTTCCGTCAAGAACAAATGTATTACGATATAGTCCGACCGGATTGTCAGGCGCTTCGGAGAAGCTGACGGCCTGAGGGTCGTCCGGCGGTGTGGTATAGGCAGGACGTCGGAATACGGAGCCTTCCCAAGGATAGGCGGTATTGGTATATTGCACTTGCGCATGACCGGAAAGCTCGATATGCCCCGGCACCTCGATGAGGCCGAACCGATCCGCAGGAACATCCGGCGAATAGAATCGCTCCGGGATCAGTCCGGGCTGATCGACATACAAGAACTGCCATTGGCCATCCAGTGGGCGAACGAGGCTCGAACACCGTTCGTTCGCCTCCTGGGCATCCGCATAGCAACAGTGGTCGGAATGCGCAGGCAATTCGTTGACCCTGAAAGTCTGCGGGTCGTCAAGCCATGTCAATGATGGTTCCATGTATTCCTCCTGTGGGGCGGCATCGGCATCTTTCCCTGCTGCCGTCGCCATCAAGTCCACCATCATATACGAGTGCGAAAACCGCTTGCAAAACAGCAATGCCGAACTGCGGTTTCCGGGTGTTCACCGCTCGAAAGCCCGCAGCAAGCACGCAACAAGCCCGCCGAATCTAGAACAGCGCTTCCAAATCCCCGCGATCGAGCGCTTCACGGTAAAGATGGTCGAAAACGGCCCCGCCATGGTGAATGCCGTCATGCTGGTACTCGTTGGTGACCCAGGCGTGCGAGTTGCCGACGCGAGAAAGCGTGTCGAGCTGCATGCCGGAGTCGACGTACATATCGTCGAAATAGACCGCGGCTTCAAGCGGGACTTCGTTGCGCTTGAGCTGATTGGTGTCGTAGATCTTGCTGAATTTGGTATCGCCCATAAGCTCTTCGACGGCCGGCTTGAACGGCCGCAAGGCGCGTTCCTGATCGAACATCCACGGGAACATCGCCTCGCCGGTGAACAGCAGGGGACGATGGTGGACATCGAATTCGGGGTGTTCCTCGCGCACCTGCTGCGCGGCCCAGCCAATGGGTTCGTCAAGCTCGCCGTCCGCATAGATGAACTCCTGCAGCGGCCAGTATAGCGGCGTGGAGGATGTCGCTTCCATCACCGAAAAGAGGAACTGGTCGGAAAGCGGCGCCCGCCTGTTTTCGGAGCCGTCCCCTTTGGCAAAAGCGATATCCATCAGCCAGTGCAGGCGCTCCGGGCTGGGTTGCATACCGAAATCGCTGCCCAAGGTCTGCAAGCGCTCGACACTCAGCGGGTCACCATTGGGCAAGTCAATGGCGGATTTCTTTTTATGCGCCGCGATGTGGTCGGCCACAGCCGCCACACGCTCGATATCCTGCGGATAACGATTGTAATAGAGATGTGTTTTCTGCACCATTCTCGGGAAGGTATGTTCATACACTTCGCGGGCGTTGGCCGGAACATGCGGAATACCACCCATGGTAAAACTTGCGATTGCGCCTTCGGGATACATGGAAAGATAGGCGAGCGTGAGGAATCCCCCATAACTCTGCCCCAGCGTCACCCATTTTCTGCCCCCGAATTCTGTGCGGCGCAGATGCTCGAAATCACGGACGATGGAACAGGCCAGGAAACACTTGAGGTAATCGGCTTGGGCACGCGCTCCCTCGATACGTTGCATTGTGTTCGAATCGACGCACGAGGACCGACCGGTGCCCCTCTGGTCGGGCAGAATGACGCGGAAATGCTTGATGGCCTCGGCAATCCAGCCGTCACTCGATGGATTCAACGGACGCGGACCGGCACCACCTGGGCCACCCTGCAGGAAAACCAGCAGCGGCAGATCGTCGTGGACATGCTCGGGAGCGGTGACCACGCGATAAAACAGGCTCAGCGACTCGCCGGCAAACCCTTGTCCGGGCTTGTTGCCACGCCAGTCGAGCGGCACTTTGATGGAATGGTCTTCCACGGCCAATCCAGGTACATAATATTTTGCCAGTAAAGTCATACTTCCCCCTTGATAACTTCGGCAATCCAATGGATTTACTGTATAACGACCATTGCGAACACTCCGGTCAAATATCCATTATTCGACTAAAAAGTTTCACAGTGAAATACATATTGATGTCATTATACATAATGCAATTCAACAAAATGGGGTATCGCCGTGAAGACGGAAAACTACTTTCGTTGATTTTTCGCGGTTTTTACGTTCAAAATAAGCAAAATGCACCAATCACGAAATTTTGCATGCCTAAGCCGAGCGTCATTCCTCAGTACGATACCGCAGGCGTCCGTCCTGCGATAGGCTGGAGCCATGAGCAAGATACGGCGGTTCGGCAAGTGGCTGGCACGCAACCCGTTGGTCGGGGACGTGCTGCTGGCACTGGTGGCGCTGTTCTTCGCCTGCATCAGCACGACCACCAATGAAGGTGGGCTATGGGTCGGTTACAACGAGGGCTGGCAAATTCTGTGGTCGTGCGCGCTTATTGTTCCCGTCGTTTTCCGTCGTACGCATCCGCAGGGAGCGGCGCTGGTTTTCGCAACCCTGGCCGTCCTGCAACTTCTCGCCGGACCAAGTTACGTGTTCGGTGACCTGCTCGCGGTGGTGATGCTCTATTCCGTTATCGTTTACGGCAATCCCGCACGCAGCAAGGCGTTTATCACTTTGGCGTTTGTTGTCGGCATCGCCGCAGCGCCGATCATCACCTGGGGCTCGGAGGTAGGGCCCCTGCATAATCCCGGCCAGGCGGGCGACTCTGCAAGCTCGGTCTACTATTCCTGCCATACCGTTTACGCTTCCGGACTGAGCGGATCTTGCGGCAAGAACCTCGCCGGAACCGCTCTCTTCCTGATTGTCTGTATCGTTACAGCACTCGCTGCAGCATGTTTCATGGGCTACCGTTCTCGTACACGGTTGGCGACCGCGTCCCTGCTGCGTGAACGCAACGAAGCGCTGGCCGCGCGAGAACAGGAGGACCTTGACATCGCGCGCACCGCCGAACGCGCCCGCATCGCCCGCGATATGCACGACGTGGTGGCCCACACGCTTTCCACCATCATCGTCCAATCCGACGGCGGACGGTACGCAGGTGCCAAGAACCCCGCAAAAGCGCGGGAAATCATGGAGACCATTCGGCACGAGTCGCTTCGTGCGCAACACGATATGGACGGGCTTTTAAGCACCTTCGGCGGGAGTTCGCACGCTGGGTATGGCGACATTGCAGGGCTCGTTCAGCAAGCCGATACCACTGCCCGCACCACAAACGGAACGGTGATACGAACGGTTGGAGGAAACGCTAAGCCTCGGCCCGACCATTTAAGCGACAAAGCCCAATCCGCGCTGTACCACGCGGTGCAGGAGGCGCTGACCAACGCCCGCAAATATGCCGGCAAAGACGTTACCGTCGAGATTGCAGAAATCTGGGATGACAACGGTCTGCATTTGATTGTACGCGACAACGGCAACGGAGCCTCCGCCTCGCTCGACGGGCATCGTCCCGGTTACGGAATCACCGGCATGCGCGAACGCATCGAGGCCGTGGACGGAAGGGTTGCCGCTGGACCTCGGGCCGGTGGCGGTTTCGAGGTCGACGTGACGTTGCCGTTCGACGGGACTTCAGAAGCATCCCCCGAAACGTTGCCGTTTGATGCAACCACGAAAATATCGCACGATGCAGCGGCATCGGCTCTGGCAATATCTTCGCCTCATACAGAGGCTTCATTGCAGGCCACCGGTAAACCAACCGATGACCAACCGGCAAATCGAAAGCCTGTCAATACGCCAACAGCCGATTATGAACCCAACAATACGGAATCCGGCAATCATCATGCCAAATCCGTTGAGATCTCAGCAACGGACGCCAGCGAGCGCGACGAATCAAATGGCCTAACGACACATCGCCGTTCCCTCTTTACAAATCTCATGGCAAACGCGAACCGCTCAACAACGCAACCAGCAACCGGGCAGGCATCGGTCGACCTGAACTGGGCGGAACGGATATCCCGCTTCTTTGCTCAGCACTACATATTGGCCGATACCGTCATTGCGCTGGTTCTAATGGGTCTGATTTTCCCCTGGACCGTGCTGACGTTCCGCTATAACGACGGCACCCATATCATGCTGTTCGGCTCTTCGGCACGCGCCTCGACGGCCACACTAAAGCTCGCAGACTTCTTCGTCAGTCTCATCGTATTCACCACCCTGGTGCTTCGCCGACGTTTCCCGCAAACGGCCGCAGCCGTCATGTTCGCGGCGGCAACCTTCTCTCTGTGCTTCCTCGAGGAGATACCGTCGGCCGTGATCTACGCGCCATTGTCGCTGTATTCGGTATGTCTTTACGGCAAAGACCACTCGCGGCGCTGGGCGAGCGCTGCCGCGATTGTGGATTCGGTACTGTTCGGCCTCCGTTTCGCCGGATCGTTTGTCGGCTATCCGACGCTGGTGGATTGGGTGTTGGACCGGCAGCAATACTCGGGGGTTTACGGAACGCGGGGCAGCTACCCTCACGAAATCATCGGGCTCATATTCCTCGCATTGGCCGTGTGCGCGGTAGCCATCGGAGCCGCGCTTTGGGTGCGCGCCAGCGGAACGAACGCGATGGTACTTGAGGACCGGCACGAAGCGCTGGAGGCGGAATCAGCCAAAAAGCAGGTACTGGCGGCCAACAGCGAGCGCGAACGGATTGGCGCGCAGATTCGCGGCGAGGTCAGCGAGACGCTGGCCGGTGTTATCTCCAAAGCGGATGCGGGACTGGCCATGCTCGATACCGATGCGGCCGCCGGCGTAACCGCTTCCCCACAGACCATTACCGAAGCCTTCCGAGCCATCGGAGAGCAGGGCCGCGAGGCACTGGCCCACATGCGCGAACTGCTACGCGTGCTGCGCGAGACCGGCGGTAGCGACGATAATCCGGCCACGTCCCAACCGCTGCTGCATCCTGTGACCGGAATGGAAGGTAGCGGCGACAACAGGGTCTCAAGCTGAACGGCAGCGGACTAGTGGGAATCTTGTCATGAGTGCAAAGCCGGACTACCTGTTCAGCATCGGTGCACTTATCCGACAACGGCGTCAAAAACATGCACCTCACAACCCACAAAACGCACTTTCCCGACAGTAACGTCAAAAACATTCATCCAAGACTCCGCAACTCGCACTTTTCTGACAGCAGCGTCGAAAAAGTGCACTTATCAGGCCACAATTTGCACTTATTTGACGCTGACGTCATAAAAGTGCGTATTCGCCAAACAGACGCGGACGTTTCTTCCACAGCCTTTGCCGTCGCGTCTTGCTACCCTTGAAGCATGAGTGAAACACAGCCTATCCGAGTCCTTATCGCCGATGATCAGGAGCTGGTGAGGGCGGGTTTCGCCATGGTCATCGATTCGCAGGACGATATGGAAGTGGTCGGTCAGGCCTCCAACGGCGCCGAAGCGGTGACGCTCAGCCTCGATCTGAAGCCGGATGTGGTGTTGATGGACGTGCGTATGCCCGGCACCGACGGCATCGAGGCCACGAAACTGATTATCGATGCGGAACGCAAGACGGATTCCATAGACGCCACAACAAAAGTGTCGGACAGTAATACAAAAAATGGCGAGAATCGGGCCAACAACATCACAACATCGGCATCAGACTCGCTAGCAGAAACCGCTATCCCCTCCAGAAAAACCCACGTCATTATTCTGACCACGTTCGATCTGGACGAATACGTGATGAGCGCCATCGATGCAGGCGCTTCAGGATTCCTATTGAAGGACACCGAGCCGGAAACACTGTTGTCTTCGATTCGCACGGTCTATCAGGGCAACGCCATCATCGCGCCAAGCGCCACCAAACGGCTTATCGAAAAGATGGTCGACGGCGAGCTCGGGGCGACGCGGGCCGCAGCAAAGGGTTCCGAGAATACCGTCAATGGTGGAAATGCTCAAAATACCGGCAATCTCAACAATGCCAGTATTCATCACAACGGAAGTTTAGGTAATACAAATAATGCCGATTACTCCAACACAATAAATAACAGCAATACCGCCAGTAGTACCGACTACGACAATTCCAACGTTCAAGTTCCACGGCAAGCCGCCAACAATGCGCAGATTCCTCAGCCAAATAATGGCAACGCACCACTTCCCTACCACGATCCGGCTGTCGATACACTGACCGACCGCGAGCGCGAAGTGCTGGTCGAAATCGCGCATGGCCTGTCCAACCAGGAAATCGCCGACAAGCTGTGCATCAGCCTGCCGACCGTCAAAACCCACGTTGCCCACATCCTGCAGAAGACCTATTCGCGCGACCGCGTGCAGGCCGTCGTCTTCGCCTACGACAATAAGCTCGTCTGACTGCTCCGTAGCACAGAAGACTTTATTCCACGAAATCAGGTTTCCCTGCTGCTGAAATCAACGACTCCGGATTCAAGAATCCTCGAATTCCGCTATTCCTTCCAGACGCACAAAACGAAACCACAGCACGGAACACTTTTTAGACGCGGAATTCGTTTCCATCCTGCAAGGGCACAGCACTTACACACAATCTATCGATGATTGCCGTTCCGTGCTTCCGCCAGCATTTTGCGTTATCGTTCACGAGCCCTTCCCACGAAAAAACGGTCCGCCCGAGACCGGAATACCAGTATCGGACGGACCGCGACTGTTACGGGGCGGATGTCTGCCGGACCCGCCAGACGTCTACGCTTCGGCGAGCGCGGCCACCGGCGGAGTCTTGACCGCACGACGGGCCGGGAAGATGCTTGAGACCAGGGCGGCGAGCGCGGCGATCAAGAGCACCGCACCGTTGAACTTCCAGTCGAAGAGGTAGGCCGTCTTGCCGTAGAGGCTGAAGACCATGTAGGAGCCGAGCCAGCCGAACGCCGTGCCGAGGATGACGCCGACCACACCGGAGACCAGCGAGATCAGGAGCGCCTCGCAGGCCAGGGAGCGCTTGAGCTGGCCGCGCGTCATGCCGATGGCGCGTAGGGTGGCGGATTCGCGGGTGCGTTCGATCACCGACAGGCTCAGCGTGTTGGCCACGCCGATCAGCGCGATGAGCACGGCGACGGCGAGCAGGGCGATCAGCACCTTCATGATGGTGTCGATCTGCGTGTCCCACGTGACACGGTCGGCGATCGGGCCGGAGACGTTGATGCCGTCGGTGGAACCCAGGGCACTCTGCACGGCGTCGAACGTATCGGTGACACTTGCCGCATTCGTATCGAACTTGGTCAGGAGCATATGGCCGTCGGTTTTGACGTTGCTATTGGCGAGTGTCGACTGGTCGACGAAGACGACCATGGAATACATGCTGGCGAGCTTGCGGTAATCGACCTGCGTGACCTTCATTTCAGGCAGATTGACATGATTCTTGGAACCGTTCTTGCCGACATTGGTGAATTCGACGGTATTGTTCGCAAAACTCAGCTTCTCGCCGGTCTGGGCGTTATCGAGTGGCGCAAGCACAGTACCAGGTGCGATGGTGCCGGAGGAAATATCCGTGTGCATCACTTTTTGCAGAGCCTGCTTGTCGCTGACGCCGACCAAAAGAACGCTGAGATTCTTGCCTTTGACATTCGCTGTGGCGGTGGGCAGGTAGAGGGTATCCGAGATGCCCTTGACCTTGGCAACCTTATCCGCTGTGTGCTTGGTCAGGCCGTTGCCTTCGGCAACCATATCGACACTGTAATGCGAGTCGAGCGTGGAATCCATGGTCTGCTTGCCACAGGCGGCGCCGGTGGCAATGGTGGAGACCAAAGTGACACCGATCAGCAGGGCGACGCCTGTTGCAGCGACGCGACGCGGGTTCTTCTGGATGTTCGCGTTGGCGATGTTGGCGGACGGACCGATGTGAGCGACCAACGCGCCGATGCCGCGCATCAGAACAGGCAGCCAGAATGTGGCGGTGATGGCCAAGCCGATGAAGAGCAGTGCGCAGCCGCCCATGGCAGAGAACAGCGCATATTCGTAAGTGGTGTCACTGCCGTCGCCCGGTGATGGGGTGTTGATGATGGAAGGCATGCGGCTCGCGCCGAGCGCGCAGCAGACCACACCGAGCACGATCATCAGAGCGCCGAGCACACCGCGCACCCTACCTGCCTTGCGAGTATCGGTGACTTCGATCGGACGCAGCGCCTCAAGCGGGGTAACAGCAGTAGCGGAACGCGCAGAGCCAATGGAGGCGAGCACCGTCATGACGATGCCGAAAGCCAGCGGCACCACGATGACCGGCCAGGTGACGATAATGCGCATCGCCTGACCGTTGATACTTCCGGCCTTCGTGACGCCCAGCAGCGCCATGAGCCCGATGGCCACGAGAATGCCGAGAACGGAAGCGATAAGGCCCAGTACACCAGCTTCAAAAAGCACGGAACGGTAAAGCTGGCCTTTCTTGGCACCGATGGTGCGCAGCAAAGCAAGGGTGCGACGGCGCTGGGCAATCATGACCTGGAAGGTGTTGGCGATGACCAAAGCCGCCACGAACATCGCTAAGATGCCGAAGACCATAAGGAAGATCTTCACGGGCGAACTGCCATTGGCGCTCAGGGACTTCATCTCCTCGTCACCGATATGCTGACGGGTGTCGACGCTCATCTTCTTGCCGAGGATCTGCTTGACCTGCGGTATGGCAGTTCCGGTTTTGGCCGGGTCGACGTTGATAAGCAAACCGTTGGAAGGAACGTCGTTGAAGGAATTCACATCATAGAGTTTCGTCAGCACCTGCGGCGAGACCAAGGTGACGCCGCCATAGACGGTATAGCTGCCGTTCTGGTCGCGGGTCAGCCCCACCAATGTCGCGTTGGCGGTAGGAGCATTGCTGGAACCACCCTCGGAAAGGGTGAGTTTGAACGTATCGCCGACCTTCAGATGCATCTTGTCGGCCATCTTCTCGGGGATGGCGGCTTCATTGGTTTTGAGCGGGCTGTGACCTTTGACCACTTCGACGGGCTGAAGCCTGCTGCTGCTGGAACCCAGGCCATACATGGTGGTCGAGGAATCGTCACCCTTCTTGACATGGCCGTCGCCGTAGACCACAGACTGCGTGGCGGTGACACCATCGACCTTGGCGATTTCGCCGGCTTTGAAAGTACCGACTGTCGGCGGGGCATCATCGCTGTATGTGCTACTATCGCTGCCGTTCGAGCCTTTCAGCGTCGCGACGTAGTCGGCCTGCATGAACCGCGAGGTCAGCTGTGTGCGCAGCGAGTCGTCCATCGAGTTGCCGAACAGGAAGGTCGCGGCAATGAACGCGGTGCCGATGAGGATGGCGATGCCGGCGGGAATGAGCATCTTCCCGCTCTTTTTCATAAGTTTGAGTGTTACTGAGAACATTGTTGGTTCCTTTTGCTTTTCGTCTGCAAGTTCGTTTGCCGGGTGATTGATGGAGATTGTTCGCTAGGTTTCGCTTCGGCTTTTGATTATCGGCTGAATTGTTTGCAGCTACAATCGCTACGATTTGGCGATTTTCATCATTGTGTCAATGCGAATCCAACTACCAAACCCAAACGAAACCGTTACGATTCCATCGATTCATTGCGCGACTTGTGCATGCCGGGGCTTGCCGTTCATCAGCTGATCCATCGTGGGTGCCGCGCTCTGGCGGGCGGCGCGTTCGCTTTCCTCCATCAAGAGGTCACTCATGTGCTCGGCGGTGGGATGTTGTTCATCGGCCACAATACGGCCGTCAGCGAAGACGATGGCGCGGTCGGCGTAGGAGGCGGCCACCGCATCGTGCGTGACCATGACCACGGTCTGGCCGAACTCGCGTACGGAACGTTTAAGGAAACTCAACACCTCAGCGCTGGAAACGGAGTCGAGGTTGCCGGTCGGTTCGTCGGCGAAGACCACCTGCGGCTTGGAAATCAAGGCGCGGGCGATGGCGACGCGCTGCTGCTGGCCGCCGGAAAGCTCGTTCGGGCGGTGCTTCAGGCGCTGGGTGAGGCCAAGGGTTTCGACCAGCGTGTTGAACCATTTCCTGTCGACCTTGGCACCGGCGAGCGTCAGGGGCATGAGGATGTTCTGCTCGGCGGTGAACATCGGCAGGAGGTTGAAGCTCTGGAAGATGAAGCCGATCTCGTTGCGGCGCAGCATCGTCAGCTGGTTGTCGTTCATCTTGGTGATGTCCTGCCCGCCGAGGATGACCTTGCCGCTCGTGACGGAATCGAGGCCGGCGAGCGTATGCATCATCGTGGATTTGCCGGAACCGGAAGGGCCCATGATGGCGGTGAACTTGCCCTTTTCAAAGCCGACGTTGACATTGCGCAACGCGTGCACGACGTTCTCGCCCTTGCCATAGTCCTTGACCAGATCGATGGCCTCGACCGCAAACTCCTTGCGCTGTTGCGGTTGGGCTTGTGTCTGCGCTTGAGTCTGGAAGCTAGACTGCTGCACCGGCTGCTGAGACTGGACTTGGGTGAATTGTTGCGGCTGCACCGGCTGCGGCGGGCACTGCTGCGTTTGCGGAGGGATGAAGGAAGGTGTGGGAACGTCAGCATTCGGCGCGGTTGCAGGATTGTCTTGGTTTGCACTGCCGCCCAAATTCGGGTTGATGATGTTCAGGAACTCGCTGCCGGCGTTGTTGCCGTAAAAGTTGTTGGGGTTCATGTGGACTCCTTTGTTGAGGTCACTACTTATCTGGTACCTCAAATTCTAAGGGAATCCGCCCGTCTTCCCCATCGTGCGCAAGAATGAATTTTCGGCATTTATCGGTCGATATCAAATTTCATAGCCATCATCCGAAAGGATGAGAACATAACAAAAGGCAGACACCGGAATAATCCGATATCTGCCTTTTTGGTATTTATCTATTTGTACTACGAAATTACTTGGCGAGGCCGGAGGCGCGAACGGCCTCGAAACCACCCTTCAGGTCGTCAAGAATGTCATCGATGTATTCGGTGCCGATCGACAGGCGGATGGTGCCCTGGTGGATGCCCTGGCTTTCCAGTTCCTCGCGAGTTTCCTGGGCGTGGGTGGTGGAGGCCGGGTGAACGACGAGGCTCTTCACGTCCGCGACGTTGGCGAGCAGGCTAAAGAGGTGCAGGTTGTTGATGAAGACGCGTGCCGCATCCTTGCCACCCTTGATGTCGAAGGTGAAGATCGAGCCGGCGCCGTTCGGGAAGTACTTCTCGTAAAGCTCATGGTCGACGCGGCCGGGAATCGAGGGATGCGAGACGGACTCGACCTCGGGGACGGTCTGCAGGTATTCGACCACCTTGAGCGCGTTCTGGACATGGCGTTCGACACGCAACGACAGCGTTTCGGTGCCCTGCAGCAAGAGCCACGCGGCGAACGGGCTGATGCAGGCGCCGGTGTCACGCAGGAAGATGGCGCGGGCACGGGTGACGAACGTGGTCTCGCCCAACGCCTCATAGAAGTTCATGCCGTGATAAGACGGATCCGGCTCGGTCAGGGTCGGGAATTTGCCCGGCACCGCGGCCCAGTTGAAGTGGCCACCCTCAACAATAACGCCGCCGAGCGTCGTGCCGTGGCCGCCGATGAACTTGGTGGCTGATTCCACGACGATGTCCGCACCGTTCTCCAGCGGGCGGAAGAGGTACGGGGTGGCAAAGGTGTTGTCGACGAAGACCGGCAGGTTGTGCTTGTGGGCAATCTTGGAGATGGCCTCGAAATCGGGCAGGTCGGCGTTCGGGTTGCCGAAAGTCTCGAAGTAGACGAGCTTGGTGTTCTCCTGGATGGCGTCCTCGAAGTTCTGCGGATCGGCCGGGTCGACGAAGGTAGTGGTGATGCCGTCGCGCGGCAGGGTGTGGCGCATCAGGTTGAAGGTGCCGCCGTAGATGTGCGAGGAGGAGACGATGTGGTCGCCGGTCTGCGTGATGTTGCGCAACGCGGCCTCGACCGCCGCCGCACCACTGGCCAAAGCGAGTGCCGCGGTGCCACCTTCGAGCGCGGCCATGCGCTTTTCGAAGACGTCCTCGGTGGAGTTGGTCAGGCGTCCGTAGATGTTGCCCGGATCCTGCAGGGCGAAACGCGCCTCGGCGTGGTCGAAGTCGTGGAAGACGTAGCTGGTGGTGGCGTAGATAGGTACGGCGCGGGCGTCGGTGGCCGGGTCGGCCTCCTCCTGGCCCACGTGCAGCTGGAGGGTCTCGAAATGGTACTTTTTCGGTGTGGTCTCGTCGGTCATGTCCGGCTCCTTATTACATATACGAATTTCTGATGTGGTACTTCCCGAGTTCGAGCGTAAACCGGCGGAACGTGCGCGGCAAGCGCGACGCTATCCCGGTAATCTATAACGGCTTGAAAACCCTTGGAATTTAGGCATTAATCAAACAAACACAACGCAACAAATTTGGCAGAAACCCCAGTACCTCGTCATCTTGCGGACGAAACAGGGCGTGTTAGTCGCCATGAGGTCTACAGTCGTTACCAGCGACGCACCGGACATTCCCGCCCGGCGACGGACGCCAATATTATTCATAGACTTTCTGAAAGGTCATGAAATGCAAGAAGATACGACGCTCTATGAGCGCGACCCCAAATATATCCCCCGCGTTGCGGCAGTGCACGACATGTGCGGCTACGGCAAATGCTCGCTGACCGCTGCGATCCCGATTCTTTCGGCGTGCGGCTGCGACGTGTGCCCGGTGCCGACGGCCCTGTTTTCGGCGCACACCAAGTTCCCGGTCTATACCTTCCACGACACCACGGATATGCTTTCCGGCTATCTGGACGCGTGGCAGAAGGTGGGCGTCGAGCTTGACGGCATCTATTCCGGATTCCTCGGTTCGGCCGAGCAGGTGGACATCATCAAGCGTATGTACCGCGAATACCCCAAGGCGCTGCGGCTGGTCGACCCCGTGATGGGCGACGGCGGGCAGATGTACCCCACGTATTCCAAGGAAATGTGTGACGCGGTCAAGACGCTTGTGGACGGCGCGGACGTGCTGATGCCAAACCTCACCGAGGCCAGCATTTTGACCGGACGCGACTACCCGGGACAGAATCTGAGCGAAGACGAGGCGACCGACTGGGTCGGCGCGTTGCTTGACATGGGCGCGAAGAACGTCGTATTGAAGGGCATCGATCGCAATGACGGAAAGCTGCGCAACTTCGTGGGCAGTGCAAAGGCCGGGGCTTCCTCGCGCATCGAGCTAGCGCACGACAAGCTCCCCTACATGATCCACGGCACCGGCGACGCCTTCGCTTCGGCGCTGTGCGGCGCGGTGATGGCCGGCAAGACGCTCGGAGAATCGGCACAGGTGGCCGGCGAATTCGTACGTCACGCCATGGAATCCACGCGCAACCAGCCCGATTTCGAAGAGCGCGGCGTGAGCTTCGAACTCAACCTCGGCGAGCTGACCGGGTTGGTCGGCTGAGATTTTCGGTTTTGCATTAATCGCCGGTCAAACCGCTGCGTTTCCGTTTTAATTTCGAAATTCGCGGCTTGACCGGATTGGAATCGGCATAGTCCCCGTATTTCGGCAATTTCCCATTATTTCACCGGGATACAGGGACGATTTTTATATATACCGTTTTAATTCGGAATTCATGCTGCACACCGGCTTCAAATCGATTCATCGTCCCTATATTTTGGCAGTTTCTGCTATTTGTCAGGATATGGGAACGATTTTATATAGCTTGATTACGCCACTATGACACCGCTAAAAAGAACCCGGATATCACTCCATTTACCTAACGGATTCCTATCATTATCAACATTTTCAAATAGTTCTTAGTATTTTAGTCATTCTTTGCAAAACGCTCGACTACCATGACGATTCCCTATCGGGCTTATCTTCTCGAATCATTTTCAACGGCACGCTTCAACGAGTCGGCTCGATAAGGAATACTCGGCAATTTCAGGATGTGGATGAATTTGTGCACGTTTTCGGTTTTGTTCACCGGCTTCTCCACAGCTCACGCAAGATCAACGAAATTTTCCACCAATCACACCATGACTTACACACATGCCGCAGAATTCATCCACAATGTTAATCACAATTGCATTACATGAAAGCGAAGTTATCCCGAGAAACGCCGTGAAAATCGAAAAGGGCAATCATTCGACCACAGCACCCGTTTTTGACACGGTAAACGCACTAAGCATGCAACACTGAAATACATGGACACACAAATTTCAACAACGCAACGGCGTCGGGCCGCCACCTGCTTTGGCGGCGACACCCATGTAGACGACGGCATCGCCTTGAATGACACCGACCTCAACGACACGGCCTCGGTCGGTCTGCTGGCCGAGCTTGAAGAGGAACTGGTCATTCCCGATATCTCGGCCAAACAACTTGGGAAAGTCGGCGAACAATACGCTGCGGCATGGCTGGCTGAGCTCGGCTGGCACGTTTTGAGCAGAAACTGGAGCACCCGGTTCGGTGAGCTCGACATCATCATGATGACCCCGGAGTACATCGTGGTATTCGTCGAGGTGAAGACACGGCGGACGCAACGCTATGGAACACCTCAGGAAGCCATAACCCCGCATAAGCAAGCCAATCTGCATCATGCGGCCGCACTTTGGCTGGCGGGTCCAGGCAAATCGATACGGCGAACCGGCATTCGTTTCGACGCCATGTCCATCCTGCTGGAAGGCAACAGGCCCAGAGTCCAGCATATTCCGGGGGCGTTCTGATGGCCATCGGGACGGCGATGTCGGTGGGCTTGGTGGGGCTTAAGGCCAACGCCATTCAGATGCAGGCCTTCATTTCGCCGGGACTGCCCTATTTCTCGATCATCGGCCTGCCGGACACCTCGTTGAGCGAGGCGCGTGAACGGGTGAAATCCGCGTGCCAGGCCAGCGGTTTCAGCTGGCCGGAGACAAGGGTGACGGTCAATCTCTCCCCTGCTTCCCTACCGAAACGCGGCTCCTCGCACGACCTCGCCATCGCCGTTTCCGTGCTCAGCGCTGCGGGCGTGATCCCCCATGATTGTCTGGCCGACACCGTCGTACTTGGCGAACTCAATCTCGACGGTTCGGTGCTTCCGGTCACCGGCGTTCTGCCGATTGCACTGTATGCTCGCGAACACGGCATCGACCAGATCATCGTGCCCGAGCGTAATCTCGATGAGGCTGAACTCGTTGAGGGGCTCAACGTCATCGGCATACGCCACTTGGGCGAACTCATCGAGCTGATGGGCGGCGAAGCCAAATACCACATCAACGAAACTCACATCCCTGCCGATCAAACAACCAACGACGACGAGGCAAACCTCGCTCCACCGGTCGGCGACATGGCTGAAGTCATCGGGCAGGAACGCACCAAATGGGCGCTCCAAGTGGCTGCTGCAGGCGGTCATCATCTTCTGATGACCGGCCCTCCCGGCTCCGGCAAGACCATGCTCGCCTCACGCGTGCCCGGCATCATGTGTCCGTTGAACGAACAAGAACAACTTGAGGTCGCCTCGATCCGTTCGCTGTGCGGAACCTTGCCGAACTACGGCATCAGCGACGTGCCGCCGTTCGAAGCCCCGCACCACACGGCCTCAACGGCATCACTGGTCGGCGGCGGATCAGGCATCGCCACTCCGGGAGCCATCACGCGCGCCCATCGCGGGGTGCTTTTCATGGACGAGGCACCCGAGTTCTCGCCACGCGCGCTACAGACCTTGCGCGAACCGTTGGAATCCGGGTATGTGGCTCTTTCACGTTCCAAAGGCACGACCTACTATCCGGCCAATTTCCAGCTCATCATGGCGGCGAACCCATGCCCATGCGGCTACGGATACGGCGACGGTTCACGATGCACCTGCAAGGAAAAGGACCGGATCCGTTATTTCTCAAGGCTTTCCGGCCCGATTCTCGACCGCATCGACATACAGGTGGAAGTACCACCCGTGGAACATCTGATGACGCAGAACTCACGGCCACAGACCACCAGCGAGCAGATGAGACTCAAGGTCACCGACGCCAGACATGCCGCCCAAGAACGTTTCGTCGCCTACCACTGGACCTGCAACGCGCAAGCCTCAGGCACATGGCTGAGAGCAAACACCTCGAAGGCCGCGCTCAGCCTCATCGACGAAGCCTTGGAGAACGAACGGCTGAGTCTGCGCGGAGCCGACCGTGCGTTGCGTCTGGCATGGACGCTAGCGGATCTCGTTGGCAAATCCTCGCCGGGCCATGAGGAAATGATGCAGGGCATCGCCCTGCGAACGAAGGAGTCATGATGAGCGACAGCACAACCGGTTCCTCTACAATTCGGCCTGCAACCATCGATGACGACACATTGGCACGGGCCATCCTGACCTTCTGTATCGACAGCGCCGACGCCCTGCTCTTCGCCACCATCAAAGGTGCCGGCGATGCCGTCACCGCCTTGCGTCTTATCGCCGACGAAAAAAGTGGTACCCGCAACCGCAACAAGCTGGATGAAGTATTTGCCACCGGCACGGCCAAATGGGGACGAAAAGTCAACACACGTGGAATGGGCTCGTTCCGTCACGGGTTGGAACGCTGGCGCGAACGGCTGCACCAGCTGCCCTCAAACGACAAAAAAGAGCTTGAAGACTTTTTCACCGTCAACGGCTCGCAATGGATCATCGGACCGACCAGCCCCTACTGGCCTGCCCAGCTCGACGATCTTTCCATCAGAAAAGACTGGGCATCCCCACTATGCCTTTGGGGCATCGGCGATCCCGGGGCTTTGGCAAGTTGTCCACAGCCGTTGGCTGTCGTAGGTTCCCGCGGAGCGGACGATTACGGACGGTACGTGGCCAAGACCATCGCCGGAAAAGCCGCGGAACAAGGGCATCTGGTGGTCTCCGGCGGCGCCTTCGGCATCGATGCCGCAGCACACTGGGGAGCGTTGAATGCCATGAGCGACCTCGGCGAAAACGAAAGCGGACGAACCGTAGCCGTCTTCGCCGGAGGCCTCAACCATATCGGTCCCGAACGCAACCAGCCATTATTCGACCGAATCAAAGCCAACGGCGGAGCCCTCATCAGCGAACTGTGCCCGAACACGATTCCCGAAGCAAGACGGTTCCTTCTGCGCAACCGCATCATCGCGGCTCTGGCCTCCACCGTCGTCGTGGCGCAGGCAAGAAGCCGCTCAGGAGCCCTCAATACGGCCAATTGGGCGGCAGAGCTGGGACGCGAAGTCTACGCCGCTCCCGGCAATATCAATATCCCCGGCAACACCGGCTGCAACTGGCTGATCCGCGACCATCGCGCCATCATCCTCACCTCGGTCAACGCCATCGACGAGATCTGCCATAAAGGCCATGCACCAAAATTAATACACACCGATGGCAATAAATCATCAACATTGAATGACAAAACGATACGAAATCAAACGGAAATGCCGACATCTCCCCCACCCGCCATCGCCGGAAAGGATAACCATGAATGTATTGACCCATCACAACGGCAATCCAATGCTTCAGATACCAACCAGGGGCACCCAACTTTGCAAGTCCCCTTGCCAAGCGGTGCCGAGACTTCGCGGTCTGAGCAAGAAAACGTTGCGGCAAGACATGACGCGCCCAAACAATCCACATCACAACCCTCGGTGTCCAAGGCCGAACCCACCGCCGCACAACATGAGGTGCTGACCGCCATCCGCCGTTGCCGAAGGCAGGGCGACGCGGCCACACACGAGGCCGTTCTTTCGATGCTCAACACTCCGCGTTCTACCGGCAAACATCAATCGGGGATGAAAAACCCTGCCGGCTCCGCGCAAGAAAAGCCCGTCTCATGGGATATCGGCAGATTGGAAAGCGAACTCGGGGAAATGGAACTGCTTGGACTGATACGTCTGGAAGCGGGAACGATACGCATCGTTACCACAAAAGCCATGAAACCGAGCGACTAGACGCCAACCATGTGACCATATCCTCCCAGACGGATAAGCATTGGGAAACACTCAGTCCGTCTCCGTTCACATGTGACCTCGTTCGCCCCGCAAGGATGGGCATTGAGAAACGCTGAATCCGTTCCCGTTCGCATGCGACCATGCTCGCCCAAAGGAATGAGCGTGCACGACGATGTTCTTTGACAACAATCAAGGAATCCCCTCAATTACCTCTAACAATTACCTTCAGCAGCAATCGCGATTACGAACCCGGCAATCAACAGACAGGTCAGATCAACCAGAATCGGAAGGAGGACCTATGACAACGAACCACAATCATCAGGGCAACCTCAGCACTGCCACTGGCAACGCTTCAAATCAACCACCCAACCGTCTTCCCCGGCGTTCTCGTGTTTGGGCGCAGGAGGCAGAAACGTCACGCCTTCGTCCTCAAGCAACTCACGTTGACGATCGGGTCCGCCGAAAGCAAATCCCGGAGCAAGCGAGCCGTCGCGGAACACCACGCGATGGCACGGGATCACGCCCGGCTCAGGATTGGAATGCAGGGCGTAACCCACGAACCTCGCGTTGCGTGGATTGCCCGCGAGCGCCGCCACCTGGCCGTACGTGGCCACTTTGCCCTCCGGTATCTTCCGGACGACATCGTAGACACGTGCGTTGAATGTTGTGCTCATACCCCTATGGTACGAGTGCCCACCCATAAGGGAAGAGCTCACCTACCACGTTCCTGCAAAATGCTCTTGCTGGCCTTGTGCCATAATCGGGGGTATGAGTCCAGAGCAAATCGAAGACATGTATGATGCGGTGATTATCGGCGCGGGGGCGGCCGGATTGTCGGCGGCACTGGGAATCCTGCGAAGCGATGAAATCACGGAAATGAGGGCGGAAGGCCGCAATCCCAAGCTCTTGGTCATTTCGAAACTGCAGGCGTTGCGCTCGCACACCGGCTCGGCGGAAGGCGGCATCGCGGCGAGCCTCGGCAACGTCGAGCGCGACGATTGGCGCTGGCATTATTACGACACCGTCAAGGGCGGCGATTGGCTGGCCGACCAGGACGCTGTCAAAATACTGGCACAATACGCCCCGCAGACCGTGGTCAACCTTGAGCGTAGCGGCGTAGCCTTCTCGCGAACCGAAGACGGTCACATCGCCCAACGCAAGTTCGGCGGGCATACCAAGGACTATGGCAAGGCTCCAGTGCGACGTGCGGCCTATGCGGCCGACCGTATCGGCCATCAGATTCTCTATGCGCTGTGGCAACAATGCGTCGGCGCGGGAGTGCAGTTCGCCGAGGAATGGTACGTCACCGATCTGGTCTTGAACAACGACAAAGACAAGGCTTGCGGCGTGGTCGCGTTCGACACCCACACCGGCAAAACTCACGCCATCGCCTCCCGCAACGTCTTGATGGCCACGGGCGGCGCCGGGCGGCTGTTCCACACAACCTCGAATTCTTGGGATTTGACCGGTGACGGCATGGCGTTGGCACTGAAGGCCGGCTTGCAGCTTGAGGATTCGGAATTCGTGCAGTTCCACCCCACCGGGCTTGCACACACCGGAATCCTTCTTTCCGAGGCCTCACGCGGCGAAGGCGGTATCCTGCGCAATGCCGACGGCGAAGCGTTCATGGCCCGCTATGCCCCGGAACACAAGGATCTGGCGGCACGCGACGTGGTCAGCCGTTCCATCATGGCCGAAGTCGATGCCGGTCGAGGCGTTGCCGACCCGAAGGAGCCGGATGGCCCCGAAGACTGCGTCTGGCTGGACATGACGGGAATCGACAAGAAGCATATGCAGGAAGTGCTGCCTCAAGTGGTCGAAACCATCCGAGATTACGCAGGTCTTGACCCCAGCAAGGATTGGGTGGCCGTGAAGCCTACGGCCCATTACACGATGGGCGGCATCCCCATCACCACCAGCGGTGAGGTCTACCGTTGGGAAGATGGCAAACGCAATATCGTCGAGGGCCTGTACGCAGCCGGCGAATGCTCTTGCGTGAGTGTTCACGGCGCGAACCGTCTGGGCGGCAACAGCCTGCTCGACGCCTGCCTGTTCGGCACGCGTGCCGGTGAATCCATCGCCACAAAGCTCGTTGCGAACAGTAGTATGAACAAAGTAAATTCATCAATAATCGATAACAAAAACAATGGTCGCAGCGTGCTTGAAGATACCACCGAAGCCATTGCAACATCGGGACAAACAGAATCAAACGCCGCAAGCGGACAGGAGCGGTGCCACAATCTGGTCGAGAAAGCAGCGAGAAAACGGGAACAATACATACAAAACCTGCTGCAATCCTCCCAATCCGGCGATTCGGCCACAAAGGCAGGGATTGGCGGTAAAAATACCGATAACCAGCCAGACGCAGATGTAACGGCTCCGGCGTCAGTCGCAGACACGGACTCCGCAGAAAAAACGGCTTCGTCCGGTGAAGGCATGTCGGCAGTAGCCAATCAAGCCAACGACAACCCTTATCGACTGCTGGCCGACCTTGGCACAACGATGGAACACGCGGTGGCGGTGCGCTGCGATGCGCAAAGCATCAGCGAAGCACAACGAACAATCGCCAACGAACTGATCCCCCGCGCAGAAGCGCTGCGCTCACATTCGGAAAGCTCCACCTTCAACCAGGAGCTGACGGCCATCTTCGAGATTAACAATCTCATGACGCTGGCACAGGCGATGCTCGATGCCTCGTCGGCAAGGCACGAGTCGCGTGGGGCGTTCGCCCGCACCGATTTCCCGAAACGCGATGACGAGCATTTCCTGACCCATTCGATGGCTGACACAAACGGCAAGATCACCTGGCAACCGGTTCATATCGTCGATATGCCGCCGAAGGCACGCGAATATTAGAGCCGATTCGGCAAGCCACGGTTTAGAGCCAGATAATTGACGCAAAGGGAGTAGACCCGCTGGGAAAGAACAACACAAGTTCACGGCCATACCAACCGGCGAGACGTCGGAGTAGGCCCGCAGCGAAGGAAAGCACGGCCAGAACTCCTTGATTCCGATGATTTGAATACGCGGTTAAAGCCAAGGGACAACGCAACGGGCCACGGTTTGTGGCAGACTGGCAGACGAAAGAACACAACGAAGGCAGCGGCAATGAGTGAAGATGCAATGCATGATATGAATGTGACCATCCGGGTCCATCGGTTCGCCCCGAAAGCGGAACCCGACCGCGCCCGCCGCCGTTCCTCCAGCCCGTTCGCCGGCAAGGCCCGAGGCGGCAGCCCATTCGGCTCCTCACCGTCACGCCGCCGGATACGCGGCAAACATTTCACTCAGGATTACATCGTGGTTTCACAACCCGGGCAGACCGTGCTCGACTGCCTGCTCGACATCAAACGCAACATCGACCCGACACTGGCGTTCCGCTATTCCTGCGGTCACGGTATCTGCGGTTCCGATGCGGTGTCGATCAATGGCACGCCGGCGCTGCTGTGCACCGCCAAGGTCGAGAACTTCGCAAAGCCGCCGGTCTCGAACCAGAACAATGACGCGAATCCCTCGGCTAACGAAGGATTCCGCTCGACAGCCGACACAGACACCCAGGACTTGGCAGACAAGAACGCAACCGACGCAAAACCCGGCAAGTCTCTGGGCAACAACGCCGATTCACACACAAGATTCGACACCGGCAGTTGCGAAAATGCCAACAACTCCAATGACGCCAGCAACCGCAGTGACTCCAGCGATTCCGACAATCCCAACAATTCCAATAACCACAACAATCCCGACAATCCCAACGGCATGCGTGATTCCATGGCGAATCAGGGCAGCACATCAAGCATTGGCATCATCGAAATCGCTCCGCTCCCCGGTTTCCCCGTACTGCGCGACCTCATCGTCGACATCGACCAGATGATGAACCAGATCAAAAAGCTCGAACCGTACCTGAAAGCAGACGGCAAGCTGGCCACCACCGAGGACGGCAAAATCGACATGTTCGAATACCTGCAAAAGCCCGAAGAACTCAAACGTTACGAGCTTTTGAGCAACTGCATCTCGTGCGGGGTTTGCGAAGGCAGCTGCCCGGTCTATGCCGGCGGCGAGGCGTTCGTCGGCCCGGCCGCGCTGATTGCCGAGTCCCGTTTCATCAATGATTCCAGAGACAAAGCGACCGACGAACGGCTCGATGCCATCGCCACCGCCGACGGCATCACCGCCTGCCAGTCCGTTCGCGCCTGCAGCCGCGAATGCCCCCGCGGCATCGATGTCGGCGAGGAAATGTGGCAACTCACCGAACGAGTCAAGAACAGGCAAGGCTAGTTTTATCCATCGCCATTTCGTTGCGATAAAAACCATAATCACAAAATATCAATGACGAAATCCATAGCAAAATTCATCCACCGCAATAATACAAAATATTAGATTCCGACATTCCATAAACCCTATGTCAGAGCTTTGGCGATTGCTAGCCGTATCATAACAATCAGTAATCGGTAACCGCTATACGCGGCAAAACAGCAGAACTGTAGGGTGGAAGATGAATAAGACGACATACACGAATATGGCCAAGGTTTGGGAAATGGCCGAAACCCACGCGCTGAGCCTCGAAAATGACGTATTGCGCAAGGCCCGTTCGGACGCGGAAAAAGCCAAGCTGCCCCAAGGCTCTGCGGCTCAGGCCAATCTGCTGCGTTTTATCACACGCACACTCAACGCGACCTCCATCATCAGCGTCGGCACCGGCTCGATCGTCGAAGCCCTGCAACTGGTGGAGGGCCTGGGTGGTGCCGGACAGCTGACGGCCGTGGATTCCTCCGCCCGCGGCATCACCATGATCCGCAGTCTTTTCGCCGATATCTCCGATTCTGTGGAAAACCGAACCACTTTGCGTGCGGTCAACACCTCCCCGACTGTTTTCCTGCCGCGCCTCAACGCCGGAACCTACGACCTCATCGTCGTTTCCGGCGTCGCCTCGAATTATGCACCATCCTTCACGGAAGCGGCAAATCTTCTGAAAGTCGGCGGACGCATCGTTTTCACGGATATGTCAGGCCTCGCCTACCCGGGTGACGGCAAACCGGACGCCATGCGCGCGCTGCTCGCCACCGTCGAGGACGACAAGCGCTTCGAACAGGCGTTGACCCCGACGGGCACCGGCATGCTGGTCGCCGTCAAACGCTGATAGCCACTGCCGTTATAGTTTCATTGCTTTGCCCCCACGAATCCGAAAACTTTAACACAATAAACGAACGAGAAGGATGCGCCACCCAACCGGTGATGCATCCTTCTCGTTCGTTTATGGCATTGCTTCTGCGACCTTGCCTTACGACGTTGCGTTTAAGGCATCGCCTGCCGCACGCCTCGGCAATCCCATTATTTCGTCATTCCTCCGATTGCCAGCCGCACCGCTTCATCGGGATCATCGGTGAACTGAACTTTCTTGAGATCATCCTTCGAAATCAGCCCGCGGTCGAGCATCGGCCCCTGAACCCAATCAAAAAGCCCCTTCCAATACTGCGTATCGAACAGCACCACCGGCTTGGGCGAGGTCTTGCCGGTCTGCACGAGCGTCAGAATCTCGAACATTTCGTCCAAGGTGCCGAAGCCGCCGGGGCAGACGATCAGCGCCGAGGAATATTTGACGAACATCATCTTGCGCACGAAAAAGTAGCGGAAGTTCATCCCGAGGTTCACCCACTGGTTGAGCCCTTCCTCATGCGGCAGCTCGATGCCGAGCCCCACCGAAACGCCTCCGGCCTCGGCGGCCCCACGGTTCGCGGCCTCCATGATGCCCGGCCCGCCGCCGGTGATGACCGTAATCCCGCTTTGCGCCGCCATTTCGCCCATGCGCATGGCCTGCCGATACTCCGGCTCGCTCTCTTTGACTCGCGCGGAACCGAACACACACAGCGCACGGCCCAGATCCGCGAGCGCGTCGAATCCTTCCACGAATTCCGATTGGATACGCAGCACACGCCAGGGGTCACCGTGCCGCCAATCCTTGCCGCCATGCACTTTTGACGTACGCGCAGCAGCTCCAGAGATGCTCGCTTTCGGTACCTGAGCCGCAGAAGTGTTTCCGCGCACAACGTTGTTTTCATCCGTGTCGGCATTGTCGTCATCCTCACCGGGGAATGCAAGCAGCGCTTGATCCGGGGTCTGCTCGGGAATCATTGACCCGCGCATCAGTACCGATCCGCTACGATGCGTCTCCCATGAGCGCACGTCATCTGCCAAATCCGCCGTACCACGCGTACCATCGGCTCCAATCAAACCATTCCCATTGCCATTACTGTTACGGTCGCTATTGCTATTGCCATTGCCATTGCCATCACTATTCGCGGTTTTCCGTCCATCATTCAAGCCAATAGTGTCATCCGTTTCTTCCGCTGTCATACTGCCTCCCTATTTCCTATATCTAATCCCTGCTCTCGTATCTGCCGGACGCAAGACAAATATGATTCCGACCATATGCTATTGTCCTAAGCAGGAGAAGCCTTCAATACTGTCATTGAAGCAGGAAGGGACGCCAAATGAGCGGCAATCAGCCTTGGAACCAACCGGATGCGAACGCAGCATATCCGGGTCCGACCAACAACACGGCATACAACGCACCTACCAGCAGCATCCCGCCCCTTCCCACCAACGTTCCCCTGCCCGGCGGTGCGCAACCCCCTCAGAACGGCGGCGCAACGCCAGCCAAACCCCGCAAGAGCAAAACCAGGATGATTGTCATCATCGCAGCCATAGTGGTTGTGCTGGCGGCCATCGCCGCAGGCGGTTTCTATTATTACTCCTCGAATTCCCACGATGCCGCGGTCTCGCAGTATGGCAAGGCGGTCAATCATCTGGCCGACGTCAAATCAGACTTGAAGGCGGCCATCAAACAGGCGAACAGCGATACCGAGGATATCCACAAAGGTCAGGTCAAGAATCCCGACTTGTTTGGCGATTATCAGAAGGCACTGAAAACCGCCAAGAAGCTTTCCGATGCCAAATCTCCTGACACGATTGCAGACACTTCCAACGCCTCCGCCAAAGACCTGAAGCAGGCGACACAATCCCTGAACGATTTGGCCGGCAAAGTCAGCGGCAGCGCCAACGACATGAGCAATATAGCCAAAAAACTGGTCGACTCCAAAAGCGATGCCGACGACGTGCTCAAACCGATCGAACGCGAAGTGGCCGCCGCGGAAAAGCAAAAGAAGGCCAACGACGAAGAGGCGGCCAACAGCGGCATCGACCTTGCACAAATCAGGCACGGAGACTATTCAAGCCTTGACGGCACCTGGACCAACCCGGGCGGGGCCTGGATGAAAATCACCAACGGCCAGCTCTCACCACAAAACGCATTTTCCGGCACCACGCCGCCATACACCCTGAGGGAATGCGGGGGCTATGAGAGCCAATGCATGGAGGAAGAGGACATTCCTTCAACCGAGGCCCAACTCGTGCAGGGCGGCGCCTACCAATACAATGAGGATTCGCCGAGTGTGCAGGAAATACTCATCATCGCCGAAAAGAATTCCTCGCTCAATGATGTTGCGCCTTTCAACTATGCGTCCATGCCCGATCCCACCAATCAATCAAAGGACCGCATCATCCCGATTTGGACGGGAACCAGCCAAGGCCAGGAACCGTTCTGCGGCAATTCCGGCTGCGCCTATTACCGTAACGGTGGCGGTGAAGCCTCGGATGCCTCGAAACAGAAGCTCAAAAGCAAGGTCAATACAGCCAACGATGACATCGCCAAAATGGACGAGCAGTGGGAGGACGAGGCCAAGGCCAACTTCCAATGCCGCGTCGACGTGGTCAACGGGGCCCAGAAAACCTGCCCGGCCATCGGCGAGGGCGACAAGGGCAGAGACGACTCCGGCAATTCCGGCGACGCCAAGACCAGCGCCTACGTCGAGCCAAATTCAGACAGCGGCCTCACCTCGACACCCGTGAGTGTGAACAACCCGGAAAACCGAGGTTCGAACCATCAGGTTGTCGGCTTTTCACGTTGATTTACCGATTTGCCAATTTGCCGATTCGCCGGCTTGAGCGACACAGAACTGGCTTGAGCGACACAAAGCTGATTTGAGCGTTACAGGGCTGATTTAAACTCTACAGGGCTGATTCTAAATGCCATCACCTATTACAAGCCGTAAGCCGTTCTTTCCAACTCAAAAGCGGAAAGAGCGGCTTTTCGGTTTCTTGAGAAAACAAGCTGGAAGAGAATGGCCCTTACCATCAGCGAATCCTTGAACAGTAATACATTATGTCTCCGTCGCTTTTCGATTGACAGATATTGCTACTGCTGGAGCTCAGCCATGGAATCAAGCACCGCCAATATCTTGAGCTCACGTTTGTCAAGCAACTTGCCACCTATCCATGTGCCGAGAACCAATACGACGATACCGTTGACGATACCGCCCAGTCCGATGAACCCTGACGACCAATGATTGAGCGCTACCAGCATTGTCACCAAGCCCAAGGGCAACACCAATACAAACATCAGCGCGAAATAGGCCAAGGGCAATACCGCTTGGGCCAGCCCACGTCCTTGTGGCGTGGCGAACGGCTTGTCGATTGACGGCACCGGATAGATGGCCACACACGACATAGACTCGGCAATCCCCAATCCGACGAGATCGAACGCGACGGCGGCGCCAAAGAAAGCGAACGCGTGCATCCAGTGGGATTCGTTTCCCCAGCCGGAAGTGAACGCCATCACCACCAAGGCCATGACAGCCAAATACGCCAACGAGAACACGGCATAGACACGAACCCGCCCGATCCTGTCATCACGGCCACGAAGCCCTGCAAGTACCTGCATCGTGAATCCTCGCCCATCGTAGGCAAGACCGTTACTCTCGACGAGGTTCATGAACAGCGCGCCCAAAATCAGGGAGGAGAAGGCGAAATCAGCCTCGCCTCGAGCGCCGACCAACTCGATGACCACGAACAGCAGCGGCATCAGCAGCATGAAGAACTGGCGAGGGTCGTGCCGCAGGTAAGTGACCAGGCGGGCCGACACAGCCCCCGACGGCGAATCCGGCATCCAACCGAAAGCTCCGATGCCTTTGACCTTCGCGGAGCGGTTTTCCTCGCTGCCGGTCATCAGCCGCTCGCGTTTGAGGCACCAAAGACCGATTGCGAAACAGAGGGCCCATGTCGCAGCCAACACCACCAAACGAATAAGCAACGCTCCCCACGTCCCGCCCGCGACGTCAAAAGGCAAGGCGAAAGCCGCAGCCAGTGGCGTGAAGGAAAGCACCGTCACCACTGCGGACATCGAACGTATTACACCGGAAACTTGCACGTCGGAGGCTGAAATTTCAGCACGTCCGCTATCCGCCATGCTTCCGCCGATCGCACCGCCCAACACGGCCGGTATTTCGAGGACGGCCAGGAAAATCAGGAACATGACGATGTAAAGCACGGTCTGTCCGTGCTTGGTGCGCACCAGCGTGTCAAGCAGCGAGGTGACCATTCGCCCGAGCATGCAGATGGTGAAAACGGCCAGAGGAGCTGCGATGACTTCAGCGACAACGACTCCAGCTCCGAGATTGCGGTAGGCCATCGCCCATTCGATAAGCGAGACCGTACCGATAATGGCCGGGATTCCGGCCATACTTGCGGCGATAAGGCCCGCTTGCAGCGTTTTGTCTTCGATGCCGAAGAGCGCGAAACGCTTGGCGCTCATCGACGTGCCGCCGCCGACCAGCATCATTTGGATGATGACCACCATCAGTGTCAGGACGGTTCCCAAAAGCACCATGGCAAGGCGCATTCCGTCGATGGGATTGATACCGTTGGGCATGTGTGGGTCTGGGCCGAATTTCCAAGCGAACACGCCGATGCCAGCAACGAGTGCCAAACCGATCAGACCGGTCAGGACGAAATTCACCGTCTGCCAGACCGATTTGCGCATCGTCGCCCACATCAGCGCCCATTTCAGGCGCACAATGGTTGCAATCTCAGCCATCTCACGCCTCCGAGTTGGGGTTGAAAAAGTCGGTACGACCGGCCAGATTGGCTGGGTTGACGGAATTAGCGGGGTTGGCGCGATTAACCGGGTTGACGGGATTGGGATTAGTCAGATTCACCGAATTGCCTGAATCAACCGGGTTGATCTGATTGATTCCATCAGCAGGATTAGCCGGAATACCCCGATTAATCGGAATAGCAGGATTGACCTGGCCAACAGGATTAGGTGGAATAACAGCATTGACCGAATTAACGGGATTTCTCACAGGAGCATTGAAACCATTGCCAGCCGCACTTTGCGAAGTGCCGATATTGGCCTGGGCACCATTGCCGCCGCCATTGAGCCAATCCAAATGTGCGGCACTGTGACGCCCGCCGACCAGATCGAGGAACCGGTCTTCCAAGTCCTCCCCTGCCGCGACCTGCGCGATAGTGCCGGCCGCGCGAACCTGCCCGTGGTCGATGACCGCGACGTGCGTGCACATCTTCTCGACCAACGCCATGACGTGCGAGGAAATGATGACCGTACCGCCCGTGGACGCATATTCCGCCAAAACGTCTTTCAGATTCGCGCTGGAAACCGGGTCAACAGATTCGAACGGCTCATCGAGCACGAGAATGCGCGGGCTGGCGATCATCGCCGTCCCGAGGCAAATCTTCTTGGTCATGCCCGCCGAATAATCCGAGACCATCTTGTCGCCGGCTTCGGCCAAATCGAAAGCCTTCAGCAAGTCGTCAGCGCGTTTGGCGACTTCGGCACGTTTCATGCCCCGCAGCATTCCCGAATAAAGCAACAGCTGCCGGCCGGTGAGACGGTTGAAGATCTGGTCGGCCTGCGGCATCACGCCGATGGAACGCTTGGCACGGTTGACATCGCTCCATACGTCAGCCCCGAGAACGCTGATCGCGCCGCCGTCGGGCACCAAAAGCCCGGTGACCATGTTAAGCGTCGTGGTCTTGCCCGCCCCGTTGGGCCCAACCAGCCCGTAGAACGAGCCGACAGGAATATCCAGCGAAAGGTTGTCGACAGCGGTCTTGTCGCCGAAGCGTTTCACAAGCCCCCGTATCGATACCGCCACTGGTTCCATATTGTTGAAAGCTTCAGCGTAAGCCGTAGCCGGTGCAGCCTCACTCATTTCTCTTACCCTTCTCGGTTCGCAGCTTCATCGTTCTTCAAGGATACAGGAGGCTCTGCAGATTAGATAGTCATAATCAATGCAGCAAACAATAACCATTCGGTCGTTATTCGTAAACGACCGGCAATTGCAAATTCCGAGGCCTCGAAGCATAAAATCACCAATCGATTAGTCCGGTGAAACTCAAATCATTCCGCGGGAGCCCACAAGTGGTTTGTACTCTTAAATTCCAACATTCTGATATACGACGGCATCAACCAAACCGCGTTTCTTCATCCGATCATCCCGCCAACAGTCCGTCGAGATCCTTGACAATTTGCGCATTGCCGCCAGCCTCATGCATATCACGGCTCATCGCGTTGACGTGTTCGCCAATTCCTTTGTCGAACATGACTTTCGTCGCGGCTTTATCGAAGGATTGAGCGGAAATCGACCGCTTATCAAGGCGGATGCCAAGACCGAGCTCCTCCAGTCTCGCAGCGACCGTCGGCTGGTCGTCCGCCATCGGCACCGCGACCAACGGCACTCCGTAATACAAAGCTTCATTGACGCTGTTCATGCCGCCGTGGGTCAGGAACACCGAGGCCTTGCGCAGCACGGAAAGCTGATCCACCGATTCGTAGATATGAATATTGTCCGGAATATCCCCCAACTTGCCACGCTCGAAATTGTGCCCGACGGAAAGGATGACCGTAACATCCATGCCACCGAACGCGTCGACAACCGCTCGGTAGAACGGCAGAAACGTATTGAAAATGGTGCCGAGCGAGGCATAGATAATCGGCTTGCCGACGCTCGTCTCCAGCACCGATGCCAAATCGGCACTTGGCTTCTGGTCCTTTCTGCCGTCCAGCGAAGGGCCGATGAACCGGTACTGCTTCTGCGGGAAGGAATCGCCGTCGATCTGGAAGGAACGCGACGTGTACGTATAAGTCAGCGTCGGCGGGTTGTCGACCATCTCACTGACGAAATCCTCGGTCTCCATCAATCCCCTGCGCCGAGTGCTCGACGACATCAGACGCAGGAACTTCTGGCTGCGCAACACCGACGTCAGGTGGAATCCTTTGCTGGCACCGGCAAGCCGGCCCAGAATATCGCGGTTGTAGCAGAACGTCGAATAGAGACGAATTGACGGAAGTCCCAGTTTATCCGCCAAAGCCTTGCCCGAAACCAGCAGACCTTCATAGAGGAATGCGTCGAAATGTGACTCGCGGCCGACCCGCAACACGGTATTGTCGGCTTTTTCAGGCGCCTGAATCGTGCGTTCGAATTTGCCGGGATTGCTGGAATAATCGTCATACGGCACGAACGTCGCTCCTGACGCTTGAACCTGTTGCCTCCACCGCGGGTCACAGATATACGTGACGTCCCAGCCGTCGACGACCAGCGCGCGAACCGTTGCCAACGTCGGGTTGATATGCCCCTGATACGGCATGCACGCCATTAGCAGTCTGCCGCGGGCGCACCGCTTCGATTCCACTTCCCTGTCTTTTTCGACAGGTTTTACCGATGCGTCCATGCGTATTTTCTTTCTCTAATGACCCACTCATCGTCAGTAATAACTTTTCCATCGTAGCATTGCTGGGTTGAACAGATGTCACAATTGCGAATCTAGAACAATGAATTTTCCGCCGACAAACCTCTTGATATTTGTTATGAATTTCGTCGACAAAATGGCGGTAATTAACCGTTTTAGCTATGCCAAACCCACATTAAAACATCGAACAATCAAAATTTCCTGATATAAATTCCGCTGATTTCATTCATTGCAGACCATCCATGCCGGCCTTGTACCAAAGGACGGCTATGTTGACGCGCTCTCGGGCGTCGAGCTTGGCAAGGATGCGGCTCACCGTCTTTTTGACGGAATCGGGCTGGATGCCCAGACGTTCGGCAATCTCGGCGTTGGTCTGGCCCTCGCTTACCAGCGAAGCAACTTCAAGTTCACGCCTGCCAAGCGTTGCGAATCGTTCACGCAGTTCGGACTGTTCAACTTTGGCGTTGGCCTTCAGAATCCCGCGTTTGATTACTTCACCGGTGATGCGCGGCGTCAGAATCGCATCGCCCTCGTAGACCGAATGAATCGCACGGCACAAATCCGCCGTATGCACATCCTTCAGCAGAAAACCGGAAGCTCCCGCACCTAGCGCACCAAAAGCGTAGTCATCCTGATCGTAAGTAGTCAGCATAAGAATCTTGATGTTCGGATAACGCTGTTTGATGGCGACGGTCGCGTCGATGCCATCCATAACAGGCATCCGCACATCCATAAGCAATACATCCGGTAGTGGCTTATTTGTGACACTCAATGAAGCAAGCATATCCAGCGCCACCTGCCCATTTTCCGCCTGCCCGACCACCTGAAGGTTGCGGTCTTTAGCAACCATCAACGCGAACCCCATTCTGGCTGGCCGCTGGTCGTCAACGATCATGACGTGAATCATCTCTGCCCACCGCCTTGCGATTGCTTACTGGCGAAACCCATCAACGAAGGAATGTAGGCCTTCACCGTCCAGCCATCGGCATCCGGGCCAGCGGCAAACGTGCCGCCTCCCCTTTTGACGCTTTTCTTAAGTCGCGTCAATCCCGTTCCGTCACTATATTCGCCGAACTTTGGCCTGTTTTTGCCGCTTTGGCGAGATTCCACCTCACCGATATTTTCATCATTGAATTGCGCAGGCACATGCTTGTCGCTCTGATCGAATTCTACAGAGCCGTCTCCGTCACCAAGTTCGGAATGAACTGTTTCCGCTTTGCCATTTTGCATGACAGATGCGACGGAATCCTTTCCGTCCTCGATATCAGAACGTGACTTGTCAGTTGATTTCCCGTTGTCACGCACGGTAACGGCAATGCCGCCTTGCCCGTCGTGATCCCAAGAAACAACGATTCTATCGACTTCCTGCCCATGCCGAATCGCATTGGTAATACACTCACGGGTGACGGCGAAGCTTAAGTCCGCCTGCTGCGGATCTTGCGGCCGACGTCCGGTTTCCGTCAAAGCCGTGGTGATACCGATTTGTCTGGAATGGTCGAGAATGGGATTGATATCGTCCCAGTCATGAAGTCTGCCCAACGAAAATGCCACATGAGTTCCATCTTTCTGGCTAAAATCGTCGTTCCTCTTATTGTCGTTCCTCTTATTGCCGTTATCTTGGTCCCTATTTTCGTTTCGTTTATCATCGGACTTTTCAATAGTTTTACCTATATTGGAATTGCGAAACCGACTATCCCCAGCGATTCCAATATCTTGTTCAACGTCCTGCCGATTCCCTGCAAACACGCCTTTATCGCCATCGCCACGATTATCCGGCTGCAACGCCTTCACCGCGGTTCTCGTATCCGCAAGTCCCTGCCGAGCCAAATCGTTAATCATACCGATGGCATCGTTCATTTCGGGCTTGTCGCTCACACCATCTAAGCCTTCGGAAAGGGCGATGATGGCGGTCAGATCGTGGCCGACACTGTCGTGAAGTTCCGCTGCTATACGCGACTGCCTCATGGCCCTATCACGCTCCAAAGCCAATTTTTCGCCACGTTCCTGCGCGTTTTGCAACGCGTGCTCGGATTGCCTGCGTTCTCGAAAGTTCCGCACTATCAGCCCGGTTGCGACGAACACGACATAAAGCAAAATGAATGGATACAAAAAGTTGGTCAATCCGGCATCCTGGTGCCATACGGTCGCCAAAACTACGCCGCCCAACCCAAGTAGGCCGGCAGCAACGAGCCCGCATATCCGCAATGGCAGGCTTTCGATTCCCGCCGCCACAAAATACAAGGCAATCGCCCAAGGCAGTGACAGATAGCTGAACGCCGAACCATACAAGGCCGAAACCGACAGGAACAAAGCGGTTTCCAGCAGCAATATCCACAGCGGCCAGTGACGGCAGAACCATATCCCGATCACCGCCACGACGACGATAAGGACAAATACTGGCATCGCCCATGCACTGGCTGTCATCGCCAACCGCAATGTCGGATTCGCAATGCCGGGAACCAAGAGCAGACGAGTCACAATCACGGTCTCGTAGAGGGCGCAGAGCACGGCAAGGACGTGGGCACCATTCATCCGGGAACAAGCCGAGCGTATTTGATCCGTCAGTTTCACCGTGCTCATAACGTTGCCTCCCACCGACTGCCATTTCATTCCATCTGTTTTGTTCGTTCCGCCTGTCCTATCCATGCCATCCATTCCATTATGACGGATTCGGCGTATAACTTCGGATTCCATCAAACGGCCTTGCGAGTCAGCCTGCGGAAAATCAGCCCTCCGACGATGACCCAGAACGCGGTCATCAGCGTTGCCGTCGCCATGGAGCTTCCGGACGCGATATTGTCCAAATCACGGGCGGCCGAAGCGCCGGTGATCAGCGAGAAAGGATAAGCCAACGTCAACGACGGAACGATAAGCGAAAGCACGCATCCAGCCAGCGTCAGTACCAAAACCATGCTCATGGTGCCGGCAAATGATTCGAATTTCGCCGAAATCGCCTGGGTCAAGGTCATAATCGCCCAGAGCGCCAAGGCCATCGGAACGCCACGAAGCAGGAATGGCCCTACGTCACGCAAGCTGAAGCCGAGTATCACCTTGCCGACCACAAGAAATTCGGCTTCGAAAACCGCGACGGTCAAAAGCGAGGCCAACAAGCCATGCAGCATCTTGCCAGCAATCGCTGTCGACGCCGTGCCACTGGCGTTGAGACGCTGCCAGTTGCGGCCGACATGCTCGTTGGATTCAATCTGTGAGGCGAACGCCGCGACCAGAATCGGCATGAACACCATGCTTGGCAGCAGGATGGCCTGGCCCCAGACCGCCGCCCACGTCACGCCTTGGGCTTCAAAATCCTTGCGATAGTCGACATACTGACTCCACCCGTTGAACATTCCGATGAGATCAAACAACACTGTCGCGATCCAGTACCACAAGTTTCCCGCCTTGCGTATCTCCCAGCGAAACGCCGCCGCCACCGAAGGTTTGGATAGACGCTTTGTCGCTTTTCTGTTGCCATCAGCGAATCTTGGAGAGACCACATTGGGCGTATTCTGAGTGTTGCCTACCGGCCCGTTCATTGCCACTTGACTGTTCATCATCGTATTTCCGTTCATCGTTGTCCGCCGTTGCGCCGTTGCTAATCCGTTTGCCTTTGACGGATTGTCGAAAGCAACCTGTTCGTTCGCTTTCAAGGTTCCATTCATAATCGCTCGATTATCCGGTATTGTGTTGTTGCCTGTCACGACGAAGCCATCTGCCATTCCGTTGCCGGTCATCGTCTTGACTCCTTTACCTTGATAATTAACACTGAAACGACCGCCCAAACCACACAAGCAACAAAACTAGCCACCACACGAATCCACGGGTTGCCGACCATCGTCACACTGGCGTATCCGTTAGACAGAGCCTTGCTGACGAAGGGATCGGCGGCCGAACTGATACCCGCGGGAAACAGCCAACCGAACTGCGGCTTGCCCAACGCAATCAGGCCAGAACCAATCAAGCCGGCGATGACACCGATACCAAGCCCTACGGCCTGCTTGTCCATAACCATGGAAATCAGCAATTGAACGGCCACGACCGCCAACGACGAGAACAACGCGATCAGCGATGTCACCACCAACGGTCTTGCAAAACTTCCGGTAAAACCGAAACCTTTCGCCTTCGCGGCCACGGGAATCCAGACCAAAGGAATGATGAAGCTCATCGCGAGCGTCAACCCCGCAACCACAAACTTGGCGAGGAACCTCATCACCTCTGATTGCCCCAGCGACAGCCATTTGAGGCTCATCCGCCCTCCCGTTTCCATCACCGCCAAACGACTGGTCAGCAACGCGGCCAGAATCGGAGCCATCAGGCTGATAAACGTATAAGGTTCGTTGTCGGCAAGCAAAACGGTACGAAGCGCAGGGTTGCCTCCGGCACGTTTCATGAACGCCGCCCCCGACCACGCAGAGGTCAACAACGCCATGCCCGCTGCCATCCACCAGAACGATGAGCCTTTGAGCTTGCGCAGTTCCATATGAATCGCCGTGAACAGGCCAGCTTCCCTGCGGATTGCGTTACCGGTTCCACTTCTTCGAGAATTCCGAATCTGCATATTGTAATACGGATTGTCGAAAGAACCGCAACTCATTTCCTTCTCGCTCATCGCGCACCTCCAAGCATCCGTACGTTGCTTGCCGAATGCGACAGAAAAATCAGAATAGGTTGATTGCAATACCAATTGTTGCGAGTATTGAAATTCATCGCGCACCTCCCAGAACCGGCATCCCGGAATTGTCCAAAGATGACCGGGGTCCAACAACATCACGATTCGCCACGGTTTGCACATTGCCGCTATACGCCGGCGAATTTTCATATTTCGTCGCCATCGCACCTTGGCCCAGGCGATCGACGCGATTGCTCTGGCTACTTTGCGATTGCTGACCCTGCGGGCTTTCCACCAATTCAAGGAACGCCTCCTCAAGGCTTTTTCGTTCAGAGGCGACGCGATAAACCGCGATGTTCCCATCGACCATCTGCGAGACCAAACCGGCAATCCGGCCATCCGCACACTCCGAAATCTGCAGCTCGCCTGTCTGCGGGATGAACCGATAGGCCATACCACTTTGGCTGAGCAAATCCGCAGCACTTTTTGGGTCGGAGACACGGATATCAATATGACCCTGCTCACGCAGATTGTCCAAAGAACCCTGATATAGCAGACGGCCTGAGGCAATGATGCCGACCACCGGTGCCATCTTCTCGATTTCGGAAAGGATATGGCTGCTGATGATGACGGTGACTCCTTCGGAGGTTGCCAGATTCATAATCATCTCGCGAACCTCGACCACCGCCTCGGCATCGAGGCCGTTCGTGGGCTCGTCAAGCAGCAACAGCTCCGGCCTTGAAATCAAGGCCATGGCGATACCCAGGCGCTGCTTCATGCCCAGCGAATAGTCCTTGGCCTTCTTGTCCTCGTGGCCCTCCAGACCGACCTGAGCCAGCACCTGCGTCGCCACGGAAGTCGGCAAATCGAGATAGTCCGCCACCATGCGGCAATTGTCCAAACCGGACAAGCCGGGATAGAAACTCGGCCCTTCGATCATCGAGCCGACGCGACCCGGCTGGATACGATGGCTTGCGCCACGTTTGCCGTCAACTTGCCGCCCCAGCATCCACATCTGCCCGGAGGTCGGCGAGGTGAGCCCCAACAGCAGTTTCATCGTAGTGGATTTACCGGCACCATTAGGGCCAAGCAGGCCGTATACGCCTCCCATCGGCACCTTGAGATTCAGCCCATCCACCGCTTTGAAATCCCCGTATACCTTCACGAGGTTCTGGGTAGCCACAGCCAGTTTCGGCTGCGTTCCAGATTGCCTCTGATTCCCGTAACCATCGACGTTCATCATTCCGCCTTTCTAGGTAAGTACTTCGTGTACTTCCTATACAAGGCGCAACAACTCGCACCGGCAACGCAAGACGGAAAACTGTACCCCTAGGTAGACATGAAATCAGTGAGAAAAGCACTTTTTAGACCGTAATTGAGTGCTTTTCCCACTGATTATGGCCTCACTGCGGCGAAAAGCACCATTTTGGGCACAATTGAATGCTTTTCCCACTGATTTGCAATTCCGCTGAGGCGAAAAACATCCCGTGCTCGATAAGCCGGCACAGCACCGTCCGCTGAGCGCAAAAGTGAGTTCGGAACGCATTACAACAGCTGAGCACAAGGCACGAGAATTGAAAATCCGCAGAACCATACAATCCTGCGGATTAATCTGTGCGCACGGCAGGATTCGAACCTGTAACCTGCTGATCCGTAGTCAGCTGCTCTAATCCATTGGGCTACGTGCGCAGTGTCAAGAACCTTGTTTTTGACAACTCATCTAATATAGCGTTTTGGGTCGATTCACGCAAGCATAGGCGTGTCGCGAAAGCACATTAACGCATTACATACTGGGCTGAAATGGTATTCGGCAACATTCGCTGAAAACCATTCACCGATAGTGATCCAAATCCCTACAAACAAACTCCGCCAGTAAGTATGCAAGTATGAATATCAGGAAAGCAACAATGCCAAAACAGATGCTTCAAGCCTCATCATTCAAGGAATGCGACGAAACATAACCCCTAAATGAATAGCGTTCCGCTTATCCGAACGCGTGTATCTTGCTGCGGCGCGGGGAACGACCGGACGAAGCCGAAGAAACCACCATCTTCGGCACTCCCGCACCGCTGACGGCGGAAGCGTCGACGATGACCTGTTCAACGTCGTCCATCTCCGGCAGCTGGAACATGGTCTCTTCCAGCGTCTTTTCGATGATGGAACGCAGCCCACGAGCGCCGGTGCCCTCTCGAATGGCCTTGGCGGCGATGGCGGCAATAGCCTCATCGGTGAATGAGAGCTTGACCCCGTCGACGGCGAAGAGCTTGCGATACTGCTTGACCAGCGCGTTGGCCGGACGTACGAGGATATCGCGCAAATCCTGCTCGGTAAGTTCATCGAGCACGCTGACCACCGGCAAACGGCCGATGAACTCGGGCAGCAAGCCGAAATCGCCCAAATCATCGGCATCGACTTGACGCAGCAAATCAGCCTTGCTCTCGTCGTGCTCGTGCAGGGTCGCGGTGAAGCCGCTTTCCTGCGCTCCGAGCCGCTTGCGGACGATGCTGTCGAGGCCGACGAAAGCGCCGCCACAGATGAAGAGAATGTCGCGCGTGTCCATTTTGACGGTGTTCTGGTCGCGGTGTTTGCGCGTGCCTTCTCCCTCCAGCGGCACCGAGGCGATGGTGCCTTCGAGAATCTTCAGCAGCGCCTGTTGCACACCTTCCCCGCTGACGTCGCGGGTCAACGAAGTGCTTTCTCCACTTTTACGCGCAATCTTGTCAATCTCGTCGATATAAACAATGCCATGCTGGGCACGGTCTACGTCACCGTCAGCGGCCTGCAGGAGCCGTTGCAGCACGCTTTCGACGTCATCGCCAATGTATCCGGCCTCGGTCAACGTAGTGGCGTCGACGATGACAAACGGCACGTTCATCACGCGGGCGAGCGTCTGGGCCAGGTAGGTCTTACCTACGCCGGTTGGGCCGAGCAAGAGAATATTGGATTTGGCCACCTGCACATCCGCGAGTGGATCAGCTCCGCCCTTGCCGGAACGCTTGGCGGAAGTCGCCTTAGTATTCCCTGAAGTTCCAGATTTCCTTGCCGAGCCGGAAGTCGCAGCCGCTGCTTTGCCCATACCAGCGCCGGAAGTACGGCCACCTTCACTCATCTCCATGTTGACACGCTTGTAATGGTTGTAGACGGCCACGGAAAGGGTGCGCTTGGCCTGTGGCTGGCCGACGACATACTGGTCGAGATAAGCGTAAATTTCGGAAGGTTTGGGCAGGTTTAGCGCGTTGATCTTGACGTCCTGGTCGTTGTCATCGTTGATGAGGTCGACGCATTGGGCAATGCATTCGTCGCAGATTGCCGCCCCTTGGCCGGTGACCAGCTTGCGCACCTGACGCTCGCTTTTGCCGCAGAATCCGCAGCGCGGGACGGAGTCGTTATAATCCACCACGTCGCCCATACCTTCTCCTTACCGCGTTGTGCGCTTTCTTTTGGACTGGCCTTGTATTTGGCCGTTCGATCGTCGCCCTCTTCCGCGGCAACCCCCGGTTACGACGATACCCCTCACGCGCGAACGCAAAGGGTATCGAATCGTTTTGGTTATAAACCTACACGGCTTTTCGCGGCGCAATGACTACCGCCACCATTGCCGTTACCGCTATCGCTACTTGCGATTGGCGAGCACCTCGTCGACCATGCCGTAATCCTTGGCCTCCTCGGCCGTAAGGAAGGTGTCGACCTCGATGTCCTTGCGGACGCGTTCGACCGACTGGCCGGTGTGCTTGGCGAGGGTCTCCTCGAGCCATTCGCGCATGCGCAGCATTTCCTTGGCCTGAATCTCGATCTCCGTGGCCTTGCCGAAGCCCTGGTCGATGGCCGGCTGGTGGATAAGCACACGGGCGTTCGGGAGCATCAAGCGCTTGCCCTTGGTGCCAGCAGCAAGAATCACCGCAGCGGCCGAAGCGGCCTGTCCGAGGCAGACGGTCTGCACGTCGGGCTTGATGTATTGCATTGTGTCGTAGATGGCCGTCATGGCCGTCATCGAGCCGCCGGGAGAATTGATATACATCATCACGTCGCGGTTGGGATCCTGGCTTTCCAGAACGAGCAGCTGGGCCATGATGTCGTCGGCGGAGGTGTCGTCCACCTGCACGCCCATGAAGATGATGCGGTCTTCAAAAAGCCGCGAATACGCGTCCTGCGTCTTCATGCCGTATGGTGTCTTCTCACTGAACTGCGGCATCACGTAACGGTTCTGGGGCGCAAAGCCGGCCACGCCACGCGGGCCTGCGAGACGCTCGGCACGAGCTACAAACTTCGCTTCTTCACTTGCCATGTTCACTCCCCGTCCTTCTTGGTGCTCATCGTGCCCGGCGTGGTCACGATACGATCGAAGAAACCGTATTCCAGCGCCTGCTGCGCGGTGAACCAATGGTCGTACTCGTTGTCGCGGTAAATCTCCTCAAGTGTGTGACCGGTCTGTTCGGCCGTAAGCTTCGAGAGGGTCTGCTTCATATCCATGATCAGCTCGGCGTTGATGCGCACGTCGGTCGCGGTGCCGCCGATGCCGCCGGAAGGCTGGTGCATCAGGATACGCGCGTGGGAAGTGGCGAAACGCTTGCCCTTGGTACCGCTGGAAAGCAGGAACTGGCCCATGGAAGCCGCCATGCCGACTGCGACCGTGGCCACGTCGGGCTCAATGAGCTGCATGGTGTCGTAAATGGCCATACCTGCGGTGATGGAGCCGCCGGGCGAGTTGATGTAAAGCCAGATGTCCTTCTTCGGGTCTTCGGCCGCGAGCATCAGCATCTGGGCGCAGATGACGTTGGCGTTCTGATCCTTGACCTCGTCGCCAAGCCAGATGATGCGTTCCTTGAGCAACCTATTGAAAATCGGATCCGTGATGGTGGGGGCGGAATCCTCCCCCTCGTCCATCAACGGCGTAGATGTCAGCAATCCTGCCACCATATCTCCTTGATATTCACGTTTTATTACCGTTATGAATAGTACCGCGACTTATACGACAGCCCTCGGTTTTTTGCGCTGAGAACGAGAAACAAAGCCATTGAAACCGCGCGAAACCAGAGCCGACACGGCCACACCGATGCCGACCGGCACGAAGAAGGCCATTGGGGCTCCCGTCAGTTCCATCACCAGGCACATCGCCATGAGCGGTGCCTGCTGCGAGGCTGCGAGCAGAGCCGAAGCACCCACCAGTGCACACGCGGTGACGGTGTCGCCGGGACTGACGATAACCCACGTGAAACCAAGCAACGCACCGACCGTCGCGCCTATCGAAATGCCGGGCTGAAGCACACCGCCGGAAGCGCCGGAACGAATCGTACCAAGCGTCAGCACCACTTTGGCTACCAACAAAGCCAGCAGAATCGGAATGAGCGCGTTGGCTTCGCGGGCGGTGGCGGAAAAGGCGTATTGTGCCACGGAACGGCCGTTGCCCATAATCTGCGGCAACCATATCGCCACGATGCCGGTCGCCAGGGCTACCAATGGCATCATCCAAAGAATGCCCGCGCCTTTTGGTTTGTTGCCTTCGGCCCATTGCGAACCTTTGCGGAACAGCGCACCGGCGATACCACAGACGATGCCGGCAATGACGGCGAACAGGGTCAGGCTCAAAGTAGGAATCGTTGACTTGCCCATCGCAGCCATACCGTAGAACGTGCCACGCCCACGAATCATCGAAGCAATATAGGCGGATACCGCCGAGGTTCCGAGCGCCATGGTGACGGTTTCCATAGTGATATCGGAAAGCAGAATTTCGAGCGCGAAAAAAGTGCCGGCAAGCGGGGCGTTGTAGACACCGGCGAGACCAGCGGCGGCAGCTACGGCCACAACGGTTCTCCGGTCTTTTTCGTCGTTTAAATGGACAAACTGTGAGAAGCGCTGGCCCAGCATCGCTCCGAACTCGCGCGGCGCCACCTCACGGCCGATGGACGAACCAGAACCGACGATGAAAATCTGGAGCAGTACGTGAACGGTGGTTTGCCAAATCGGCATCCGCTCCCCCGCAACAGCCTTCTTGACCGATGGCACTTTAGTGGTTTTGGTGCGCAGCAACCACCAGACCACTGCTGCGAAAATCGATCCGCCAACGATTGAAGCGATGCGTCGCCACGCCGCCACTTGATAGGGGCTGGGATCCTGTGGATTCTCAATATAGCCCAACATGAGCCCTTCAACACCGCTCAACATGAGGCCAAGCAGACCGGAACTCACGCCGACGACGCCGCCGAGCAGGAATATGACGGCGGCAATCATGCCCAACCGCTTTAATCTGCTACCGCTACCGTTACCGTTCCCTTGTTCCACCAGCGCTTCCGACTTTCCATGACAGTTTGCAGAGGTGCGTTCCGGCACCTCAGCTTTATTATCCTCAAACCAATATAATCGCGTCCAGGAAAATGAACACGTTCCGATGCCAAATCTGTCCTATCCCGATTACATATATCTTAAATTGATAAATATTCAGATAAGCGGAAATCCGTTCGCAGCAAAGCACAACGGGAATCAGATAGACCCATAACCCCATAACTACGAATTCATCCTCGACAAACGAAAAGGGAGCCGGGGCAAACCCCGAACTCCCTTTAGAGATTTAATCAGAAATTAATTACTCCGAAATCACTCGGCCTGATCCTTGTCGGAAAGCTCGTCGGCGACGGCGGCAGCGGCGGACGCGGCCTCGACGCTTTCGTTCTCTTCGGCGTCTTCGACGGCCTCGTCTTCACCGAGGAACGGGGTCAAGTCAAGATCCTTGCCGTCGCAGGTGAACTTGACGGCGCGCATGCCGGCAAGCAAGCCCTTGGAACGGCCGACTTCCTGAACGGCAGAGCCAAGCTGGCCGTTCTGGACGATGGCGTTGATGAAGGCGCTCGGGTCCATGCCGTACTGCTGGGCGATGGAGGCGAGGAAGTTGGTGACATCGACCTGGGAGACCTTGACATCGAGCTGCTCGGCCAGGGTGTCGAGCACGATCTGATCCTTGAGTTCCTTGTCGGTGGCCTCTTCGGCTTCCTTCTTCTGTTCGTCGGTGGCCTTCTCGGGATCGCCGGTGACCTGCTTCAAGCGGTCTTCGATCATATCCTTGCGAACACCTTCGGGCAGCGGAATCTCCACGTCCTTCTTCAGGGCGTCGAGGAACGCATCGCGCGCCTCGTTGGCCTGGCGACCTTCGCTGTCACGCTCGCACTGCTTGCGAATGTCGGCCTTGAGCTCGTCAAGTGTATCGAACTCGGAGGCTTCCTGAGCGAAATCGTCATCGAGTTTCGGCAGCTCTTCGGCCTTGACGGAATTGACCTTGACCTTGATCTGGGCCTTCTCGCCTTCGTGGTCGCCGCTTTCCAGCTTGCCTTCGAAAGTGGTCTCTTCACCGGCGGACAGGCCGTCGAGAGCTTCATCGATGCCGTCGAGCAGCTTGCCGCTGCCGAGCTCATAGCTCACGCCTTCCTGGGAATCGACGGACTCGCCGTCAATCTGGGCGTCAAGATCAATGTTGACGTAATCGCCCTTCTTGGCAGGACGGTCGACACCAACGAGGGTGCCGAAACGCTGGCGCAGGTTGTCGAGACGCTTGTCGACATCCTCATCGGTGACCTCGGTCTTTGCAACATCAAGGGTCATGCCGTCGAGCTTCGGCAGCTCGATTTCAGGGCGGCGCTCGACGGTGGCGATGAACTTCACCTTGGTGTCGTCCTTTTCGCTGGTCGGCAGTTCCTTGACGTCCAGCTCAGGCTGGGCCATCGGGCGAATCTTCTTCTCCTCGAGGGCCTTGGAATAAAGCTCCGGAACGGCGCTGTTGACGGCCTCTCCCGCGACGGCACCAAAACCGACGCGCTGGTCGATGATCTTGTCGGGCACGTGGCCCTTACGGAAGCCCGGGACGCTGATTTGCTTGGCGATTTCCTTGCGGGCCTGATCAAGATAGGGGTCGAACTCTTCCGGGTCGACGGTGACGGTGAGCTTCACCTTGGTGGGCTCGAGATTCCTCACGCTGATTTTCACGCTAGTGCTCCTGACGATATTTCCAACTACTTCTGCCTTTAGGCAACCCTCATATGATAACGCGACTTACGGACTCAGAGACAAGCGCAACCTGCCATTTCCGGGCCCCTTGCTCGCGCAGAAATTCGGGGATATCAAGCTCTGCTGCATTATCCTGCCAGCAAAGGTTGCGGATGATCTGCGGCTTGATAACCACATCCGGCGGGGTCCTGGTATCCTGCGCAATCTGGGCGATAACGGCACGCACCTTCTTGAGGCGGGCGAACCGATCCGGGTGATGGACGGACCAGTATTTCATGGAACGCGGCGCATTGGCCTGCGGCTCCTGGGGCGGCGCCGGCGGTTCCGGCCAGTCCTTTGGCTTCAGTTTCAGCGCTTCCTGAATGGTGTCTTTCCACACGCTTGGCTTGATGGAACGCTGGATCGGAGCGTAACGCTCGAACATCTTGTCCTGCTCGTTGCCCATGTGGATGCGCACCCGCTCGTTCAGACTACGGATGGCGCGGAACTGACGGGCGTTGTGCGGCTTTTTCTGCGAGGCTTCGATGATGGCGACGTCACTCAAGAGCAGCGTCGGAGCGATGTCGTGTTCGCGGGCGAGTTCGTCTCGTTTCTCCCATAACGCCTTGGCCACGGCCTGGCCACGCCTGTCGTGACCGAGTGCGGTGAAATGGGAAATGCGCATCCACGGCACTGGATGAGGAGTCTGCGGGCCTGTGCCCTCGGCGAGCGCATGGCTGAATTCCTCGTTGGCCCATTCGATTTTTCCGGCTTTGTTGAGGTCGGCGCGCATTTTCTGTTCAAGTTCGATAAGCAGTTCGACGTCAAGCGCCGCGTAATTACGCCAATCGCGCGGCAGAGGACGGTATGACCAGTCGGCGGCGGAATGTTCCTTGGCCAATGTAATACCAAGATAGTGTGCGGTGACCGCAGCAAGACCAAAACGCTTCAGCCCCAACAATCTTGCGGCGATTTCGGTATCGAAAAGATTGTGGACTTTCATACCCAAATCGGTGAATCCCGGCAAATCCTGGAGGGAATCATGAATAATCCATGTGGCATCGCCGACGGCACGGTTGAATTCGTTCCAGTCCGCACCCGCTTTGTTGAGGGCTATCGGGTCGAGAAGAACGATGCCGGAACCGGTGCGTTTGAACTGCACCAGCCAGTCCTCGTGGCCGTAACGATAGCCGGAAGCACGTTCGGCATCGGCGGCCAGCGAACCATTGCCTGCAGCCAACCTATCGCAGGCCTCGCGGAATCCGTCGAGCGTATCGGTCACCTCAGGTACGCCTTCACGCGGCTCTTCCTGCAATCGTGGCTCGCTCAACCGAACTCCTACTCCGCCCACTGCAGAGCTCTATCACGACGCTTGCGAAAAGCGCTGCAGGGCTCGATTCCAGCGGACACTGCTATACATTAAATCCGGCGTCCACCATATCGCGAGCCTTGGGCAGCGCTTCCTACGTCAATTTAAACTCGGCTATGCCACCTCTTGGCCGGCCACTATCGACTCAAAGCCGCTTCACCACGTTGAAGTGCTCACAGACGACCTCGGTATCGTCATTGACCTTGAAGTTCTTATCGCCCAACTCCTCCCGGAATTCGTCACTTTCCCAAAACTGCTCATGCGCCTTGCGCCACCCTGCCACATCGTCGTACCCTTCGCCTTCGCCACGGGCATGTTCATCAGTGATGTCGCTTATTTTGCAGACCGTGACTTCCATCAGCCGAGTCACGCACACCGGCCTGTCATCGGAATCAATCACCATAGCCAGCTTTCCGACCTGCGGCAACGGCTCATGGTCGTGCTGGTATTCGGCAAGCAACGAGGTGGTTCTCGTTTTACGCTCCTCAAGGATCGCCTCGACCAATTTATCCCGCAAAGGGCCGGGAAAGCCGTACTCGTCACGTTCGAGGGTTGCCAAGTCGATTGCTTCGTTTGGCATGCTTTCGGTGTCGTCTGGTTCAGAATGGTTGGTCATTATTTCTCATATCTTTGGCTCGACAGGTTCGGTATCCCCTATTAATCCTTAATAGGCGGGTTCATATTTACCGATTTTGTTTGTTCGTTAGTTTGTTTCCATTTTCACTGAGCACGCACCACATCCATGAAACGGGGGCCGTAGAGATGCAGCTTGTTCTCCCCTACGCCGTTGACCGCGAGGAACTGGGCGTCGGTGGTTGGCTTGATACGGGCCATGTCACGCAGGGTCTTGTCGGAGAAGACGATGTAGGGAGGTTTGCCGATTTCCTGGGCGATGGTACGCCGCAGCTCGCGGAACTTCTGGAAAAGTGCTTCGTCCTCGTCGGTCGGCTCGTAATCGCCATAAGTTCCGCCACCAGCATGCGAACCGGCACTGGCATTCGAAGCATCGGCATCATAGGAGCCGAAAACAGCACCGGACGAAACAACAGGCTTCCTACGCTGGATACGTTTGATTTCATAGTGGAAATCGGGTTTGACCGTCTCCCCCGCACGAATCCCAAAACGAACGATTGGCAAGCGGCCTTCCGAAACAAAAAGATACCCGTCTGTCGCCATCTGATTGATGACATCGCGAATCCTCGCATCGGGCACATCGTGAAGCGCTCCATAGCTCGGTACACGGTCAAGATGGCGATTGATAAGGTCTTGTGCCTTCGAACCTCGCAGCACGGAGACGATCTTGCCCATGCCGAAACTCTGGTTGATATCATGAACGCAACGGCTGATGGCACGTGCCACATCAGAAACATCGATGGTCTCGAACGTGCTTTCGCAATTGGCGCAGTTGCCGCATTTGAACGTTTTGCGGTTGTCTTTTCCAACCTGTTTCGAATCGTTTCCTGAAGTATCGCCATCATTGGCAGACGCATCCGAATCAGAGCGGTTGACGTGAGAATCGGGCCTCTTTTCACTCTCATTCCCGGCACCGCCCGTAGCGTCAACGCTGCTCGGATCGGCAAAATACCGCATGATGTAGCGGTGCAGACACTCGGTGGTGCGACAATAGCCAATCATCGCGTTGAGCAAACGTCGATGACTTTGACGAACAATCTCTTGCTCTTCGGGACTCATACGGTCGTTGTCGGAATCCATGTCCAGAAGCCGGCGGCGGGTGACGATGTCCGAATCGTTCCAGAGCAATGTGCAACGTCCAGGCTCTCCATCTCGCCCAGCTCGACCGGCCTCCTGATAGTAGGCTTCGATGCTTTCCGGCATATTGTGATGGATGACATAACGCACGTTTGATTTGTCAATGCCCATGCCGAAAGCGTTGGTGGCCACCACCACCGGCACCTGGTCGGTGACGAAATCACGTTGTGCCTTGTCGCGCGCTTCGGCGGACATACCGCCGTGATAGGCGGCGGCACCGATGCCGTGTCGGTTCAGTTCGTCGGCGAGCGCTTCGGTTTCCTTGCGTGTGGCACAGTAGACGATGCCGGATTCATCGGCGTGCTTGGCTGCATACTCGGTAATCCACATATTCTTGCGTTTGGTCGGCATGTTGATGATGTCGAAGTATAGATTCGGCCGGTCGAAACCCGTTACGGTGACTTTGGGGGTCTTCAGCCTCAGCAGACGCACGATATCACGACGCACTTTTTCGGTGGCCGTCGCTGTGAACGCGGCGACGGTTGGGCGCACTGACAGACTGTCGATGAACTCGCCGATTCCCAGATATGACGAGCGGAAATCCTGCCCCCATTGCGAGACGCAGTGTGCTTCGTCAACGGTAATCAGTGAAATCTTGACTTGTGAGGCAAAGCTGCGGAACCGTTCGGTTTCCAAGCGTTCGGGAGCGACGTAAAGCATTTTCACATCGCCACGTCGTGCTTGGGCGAACACCATGGATTGCTCGTCACTTTCCTGCGTGGTGTTGATGAACGCGGCCTTGATGCCCGAGTCGTCCAGGGCATCAACCTGATCACGCATCAACGAAATAAGCGGAGAAATGACGATGGTCAGTCCCGACAGCATGGTGGCCGGCACCTGATAGCAGATGGATTTGCCGGCACCTGTCGGCATCACTCCCAACACGTCATGACCGGCGAGAATGGCATCGACCAAGTCCTCTTGCCCTTCGCGGAACGAATCGTAGCCAAAATACTGCTTCAGGGCTGCGAGTGCACCGCTCGAAGGCCCGGACGATACAGACTCAGTCTGGGCCAATGACGAGGAAGAGGATAATGCCGACATCAGTCACCCAACCCGTTCTTCAGTTCAATGCCTGCACCGCTCATTTCCCTACGGGCGCTCACACTCTGGTCCTCGCTGACAGGTTCGGTCATGTCTTCAAAGACCGTGACAGAATATCCCAGCTTCTTGGCATCGAGAGCGGTTTCCTTGACGCAGTGCGATTCGGCCAGACCGACCACATCGACATGGTTGACACCGGCATCTTTCAAGCCTTGTGCCAAGGTTTTGCCGTCTTTCTGCATCTGGGCGAATTCGTCGCGGGTCTGCACACGATCGGTATTGTCTTCGATTCCTTCGAATCCGGAATACGCCGAGGCGTACTGGCCCTTCTTGAAATGATGCTTGAGGTTAAGAGCCGCAATTTGCGGCATCAGTTCGGCGTTCGGCGTGCCCGCAACTCCGTGTTTCGGCCACGAATCCACAAAATCTGGATGGTCGGAGAAATGAGAACCCGGCTCGATATGCCAGTCCTGCGTGGTGGCGATATAGGTGTAATCATTACCATGCGCCTTCATGTACTCGGCGATGCGGTCGGCTACAGCCGTGCCTCCTTCGACCCCAAGTTCCCCGCCTTCGCAGAACGTGGGTTGCACGTCCACAATAATCAATGCCTTGCCTGCCATATCGACTCCTATCGCCGCTCGAATCCGAATGATTTCCGAATTCCAAAACCAACTCTACAAAGATTGCGCCACCGAATCACCAAGCGCGAACCCACTCGGCCAGAACCCACTCAGCTCGAGCCCGCTCAACTCAATTCCCAGATGCTCAGTTCTCTTCGATCTGCTTCAACGCGTCCTCGACGCTGACGCACAGATCCGGGAAATGCTTGATCAGATCCTGGTCGCCCGTCACCACCATATCAGCATCGGCCTGACGCGACGCGGCGATAATGAGGTCATCCTCATAGTCGGGATGTGCAGACCGCAATTTCAGCGCATTTTTGCAAACCTCACCGTCAACAGCAGCGACCTGACAAACCTCCATGATTGATTCGACACTGTTCCAACCGATCTGAGCGACAAGCTGCTGCACCGTGGCCTGCTCAACGCCTGCCATGGCATCTTTGAACTCCCGCTTGGTGTTCACTTTCACAATATAATCGACATCTTTGAGCGATAATGAAACGCACATAGGATTCAAATTCAAATCGGCGCATGCGTCCATAAGCTTCAACGCCGCAGATTCCCGCAGTGAACGATGCATAACGATATCGATAAGAATATTGGTATCAAATACGATATTGCGCTTGGTTTTCTTCATCAGACCGCCACGCTTTCTTGAGCGTAATCCTCATATCGTTGTTCGTCCGCATAATCATGAAGCTCTTTGGCGGACATCGACTTGAACGGATCATCGCCACGCCCGATAAGCCCCATATCGTTCAAGGTCCGCGGGACTATTCCGCTCATATTGTCAATCTTCTCAAGTTTCTTCCGCTTTTCGAGCTCCTGATCCTCTTTCTCACGAGCCGTGTCCAAATCGGGAATATCGCCGGAATCCTGAATGAAGTCCCATAGCTCACGAATGACAGAGCTCGGAGTCTTGCCGAGACGCTTCAGTATCACGTCGACTTCGTCTTTCAAGTCAGCATCGATACGGACATTCATCTGCACCATCGACATAGCCTCTCCTTGTCTTGAATCCACAACCTTATCTGCTATACAGCATAGCTTACTATATAACGCAATAAAAGTCAAACTGGACAAGAAGCATTGTATTTATTAAATTTCAAAACGTTTAATAATGAGCAAAATCCTGCTATACGAGGTATACAAAACCTTCCCATGGCCCAAGCTGACCATTCGCAGGCAGTGAACCGGTGACGGAAATCAGCAACCGGGCATCGTCAGGTTTCCCGCTCGCCGCCAGCAACTTGGCCGCCTGACGCGGAATCGGCACGGTCTCACCAGAACAGTTCACCGCGACCAGCAGCTTCTCGCTGCCAAGCGAACGCGTGAAGGCGTAAACATGCTCGTCATGGGCATCGATCAGCTTCCAATCGCCGGCAGCGACCACCGCGTTGGTGTGCCGCAGTCCGATAAGCTTCTTGTAGAAGGAATACACCGAATCGGGGTCGTCCACTTCCGCCTCGGCGTTGATGACGTCATGGTTCGGATTGACGGCGATCCATGGTTCGGCCGAAGCATCCGACGCCATGAAACCGGCGTATTTGCTGCCATCCCACTGCATCGGCGTACGCGCGTTGTCGCGGCTGCGTTTGGCCAGTACGTCCAGCATCTGCGCGGGCGAGACCTGATGCTGCTCGTCGACGCGCTCGTGGTAAATGTTGCGCGATTGAATGTCGCGGTACTGCTCGAGCCGGGTGAAGTGGGCGTTGGTCATTCCCAGCTCCTCACCCTCATAGATATACGGCGTGCCGCGGTGCATGTGCAGCAAGAGCCCCAGCGCCTTCGCGCTTTTCACGCGCATCGCCTCGCTGTCATCGCCCCAACGCGAAAGGGCGCGCGGCTGGTCGTGGTTGCTGAAATACAGGCTCGCCCAGCCGGCTTTGCTCACCACCTTCTGCTCTTTGGCCATGACCTTGCGCAGATCTTCGACCTTGAACGGGACCGGCGTCCACGTGTCATAGTTCTTGCAATCGAACAGCACGTGGTTGAAAAGGAACATCATGTCGAGCTCGCCATGGGCCGGATCGGTGATATAACCGTCCCGCTTCAGGCGAATCCCCGGAGCCTCGCCGACGGTCATATAGCCTTCGCGCCCGTCGAAAACCGCATGGCGCATCTCGCGCAGGAACTCGTCGAGCCGCGGCCCGTCGGTGCAGGCCAGGAACGGCGTGGAATAACCGTTGTTCGCCGGCAAGTCAGGAATGTGCCCACCCTGCTCGCCCGGCAATTTGCCGTTGGAATCGACACGCTTGGAAATCTCGGCGATGACGTCCATGCGGAAGCCGTCGATGCCGCGATCCATCCACCAGTTCATCATCTTGTAGACGGCCTTGCGCACCTCGGGGTTCTCCCAGTTGAGGTCGGGCTGTTTGGCGGAATACTGGTGGAGATAGTATTCGCCGCGTTTCGGGTCGTAGGTCCAAGCCGAACCGCCGAAATAGCTGCCCCATTTGTTCGGTTCCGCACCCGGCGTGCCCGGTTCGTGTCCCTTGCGTGCCGGCCTCCACCAATACCAGTCGGCATGTTCGTCGTTCTTGTCGCGGCTGGCTTGAAACCATGCGTGCTCGTCGGAAGTGTGGTTGACCACGAGGTCCATCACCACCTTGAGCCCGCGTTTGTGGGCTTCGCTCAGGAGCTCGTCCATATCGTCCATCGTGCCGAATCTGGGGTCGATGTTCTGGTAATCGGCGATATCGTAGCCGTTGTCGACCTGCGGCGAAACGTAGACAGGACTCAGCCACAGCACGTCCACGCCGAGACCGGCCAGATAATCGAGCCGCGAGATAATCCCCTGAATATCGCCGAAACCATCACCATTGCTGTCCTGAAAACTGCGTGGGTAGATCTGATAGACCACCGCGTTGGCCCACCAAGGATTCGGCGTCGCCCCGTTGGTCCGAACGCGCTGTGCAATCGTCATTCTTTGCCCGTCAACCATTTCAACGTTTCCTTCCGCTGCTGCATCTTCGCACTTTACGTCGTAAATCCTAACGTTCATCATATTCGGTGTTACGTAAATGCGGAATCCTTCTATCGTATTGCTTTATTAACGAATAATTGTCATTTCTTATTTCAAAACCTGACCAAAAGTCATTGTCAAAACAGTTTCCGTTTGAGGGACAAATACACCGACGAACACACCCAAGACACAGAGATGTCAATTTATGACATCCCCGAGATAGAACCAGCTGCCCTTCATATAGGCCAGAGGCGGAATTATCCTTGGGGGTATGGAGTATATCGAAACGCAATCCGAACACACCGAACTGCCGCTGGTGGTCATTCCATCCATGTTCCCGGCCATGTACCAGCCCATCGCCACGAGTATGCGGATGCTGCACAATGTCGCGCGCGTACGGATGTACAAGGATTTCAACATCGATCCCGACACTATCCTCGAGCGCTGCAAGGATGCCGATATCGTGGTGGTCATCTGCTTCCACGTCACCGGCAGGCTGCTTGAGGAGCTGGGCAGCCACGTCCGTTGCTTCGTTTTCGGCGGCACCGGCGTCGCCAATTTCATTGACCTGAACCGCACACGAAAAATGGGAATCCGCGTGTGCAACACCGTGCATTACGCGGACGAAACCGTTGCCGAATATACATTCGCGCTGATTTTCGAGCTCGCACGCGGCGTCGGCGCCATGGACCGCAGCATTCGCGAAGGCAACTGGAGTGGATTGGAGGGCACATCGCTGAGGGACAAGACCATCGGACTTATCGGTTTCGGCGGTATCGGCCAGACCGTCGCCCGCATCGCCGACGGCTTCGGCATGCATACGTTGGTCTGGAATTCGCACGTCAACGCCGCCACCGCGCGTTCGCTCGGCGCAACACAAGTCGATAAAATCGGTGACCTTATATCCCATTCGGATATCGTAAGTCTGCATTTGCCTCTGAACGAGGAAACGCAGGGAATCGTGACGGCTGATGACCTCAACCAGCTCAGGCCTGGCAGCTATTTCATCAACACGGCACGGGCGGAGCTCATTCAGCCCGGAGCACTGGTCAGCCGACTCAAGAAGGGCGACATCAAAGCCGCCATCGACGTCTACGACAAGGAGCCGTTGCCCGCCAACGACCCGTTGCGTTCGATTCCCGGCACCATCCTCACCCCGCACGTCGCCTGGCGTGCCGACGACGCCTACCGCGATCTTTCACGCCAGCTCGCACGCTCGATTCACGCCTTCTGCAACGGCGAGCGTTTCAACGTCGTCGAATAGTCGCATATCGTTTCACCTCTGAGTTTCAACCTCCGCTCCAAGAGCAGATAAGCACAATCGCTGCGAAGGAAAGCCCGTTTCCCATGCTTTCTGTCGCGTTAGCCAAAACCGATGCGACCAAAAGAACCTTTCAACATGCTTTTGGTCGCATGCAATGGATACGAAAGTAATCACGCACAACTACAGCGACGCAGCGGCAACCAGTTCGCGGGTATAGGCCGCTTTCGGACGGTTCAGCACGTCATCGGTGCTGCCGCTTTCCACTAACTTTCCATCATGAAGAACGACGATACGATCCGCGATGTGCTGCACCACGCCCAAATCATGCGAAATCATGATGATGGCCGTCTCCGGGCGCGACTTGCGAATGGCGGCGAACGCCTCAAGTATCTGCAGACGTGCAGCCACATCGATGGCGCTCATCGGCTCGTCTGCTGCTATAAGCTTGGGGTCGGTAACCAGCGCACGGGCGATGGCGACGCGCTGCGCCTGCCCGCCGGAAAGGTCGACAGGATAACGATTCAGGAATTCATCGGGGTCAAGACCGACCAGAGACAATGACTCACACACTTTCTGGTTGATATCCAGATTGCCGGTTTTCGAACGGTTGCCACGCTGAATTTTCAGCGGTTCCGCCACGGACTTTGCCACCGTCCATCGAGGGTCGAGTGAAGTGAACGGACTTTGGAAAACGAGACTTGATTCACGTCGCAAAGCCTCGTATCCAGTGGATTTGCGACCTTCAACTGGCTTTCCCGCAAACGTCACTGTGCCCGAAGTCGGCTTGTCAAGCCCGAGCAGAATCCGCGTCAGCGTGGATTTCCCCGACCCGGAACCACCAATCAACGCAAGGCACTCCCCCGAACACACTTCGACATTGACATCCTCCAAAGCGGTCTGCCGGTCTTTTCCGTGACCGAATACCTTGCCGACATGTTGGCCCCGCAGTAATACGGAATCACCGTCGCCAACCTTCTCAGAACGTTCCTCAACCATCATGCCCTCATTTTCATTTTGTCCGCTCACACTAACCTTTGGTTACCAAAAGATACTGTACCTATTTCCAAGGTTTCTTTTGGTAACTATGGGTTAGTGTGAGTCTGCACCAGCAAGAGTCAGCTCTCGCGCGGCCTCGACCAGCTTTTTCGTCTGTCCGTTTTGAGGATTATTCAACAAATCGGAGGTCTTTCCCGATTCAATAATCCTGCCGTTATCGAGTACATAGCATCGCGTCGTGGCTCGGCCGAGCACCGAAAAATCATGGGTAATGAACAGCATCGAGGCGCCGGCCTTGTCGACCAACGAAACCAGCAGATCAACAATCTGACGCTGAGTGATGGAGTCGAGTGCCGTCGTAGGTTCGTCGGCGATAATCAGCCGCGGCGAGGTAATCAAGGCCGTAGCGATGCCCACGCGCTGCTGCTGACCGCCGGAAAGCTCGCTTGGATATTTCATTGCGGTAGTCTCGTCAAGTCCAACTTTTCCAAGCATCGCGGCGACTCGCGTCTGACGGTCGGCCTTGTCCAAGTCGTAATGAAGTTTCAGCGGCAGTTCGATCTGTTTGCCGACGGTGAGCACCGGATTCAACGACGACGCAGGATTCTGGAACACCGCGCCGACGTAACGTCCGCGCAAGCTTGCCAGAACGCTTTCGTCCGCCCCGATAACCTGCGTGCCACCGAGCATCATGGAACCTTCCGTCTTTGCATTCGTCGGTAATAATCCAAGCATGGCCTTGGAAATCATGGATTTTCCGGAACCGGACGAGCCGATGAGCCCGACCCGTTCGCCGTCGCCGATATGCAGATTCACGCCGTGCACAATCGGCTGGCTTCCAATGGAAATATCAAGTTTGTTGACATCAACGCTCATGACCAGCTCCAACCTTGCAAAACCCTAGGAAAACCGAACATCGACATTAAAGGCCAAGAAACATGCTGCCACATCTCGACCTTGCAAAATGACCATACCGTCCGATGAACACGCATATTGCAATCGCTTGTCCCAGACGATCTCAACAAGACCTCACTGCACAATTTGTCCGGCGCATATCCAGCTGCATAATCCTCACGACGGCTTGCCTTGCCGGAACAGGCCAAAACCGGACACACGCCCAATACCGAGACCATCATCTTATGACCTCCGCAATTCCGGATTGGTCACCGAATCGACGGCATCGCGCAGCACGTCGCCGAAGACGTTCAACGCCACCACCACGATGGTGACGATAAGGCCGGACCAGAGCACGGTCAGTGGATAGACATTGATGAACTTGACCGACGTAGCCAGTGAATGACCCCAGCTCGGCACGCCGCTGGGCACGCCGACACCGAGGTAGGTCAGGCTGGATTCGGCGAGCACCGCAGTTCCTGCGGAAAGTGAAAGCTGAACCATGATGGTCGGCATCGCATTAGGCAGAATATGATCCAGCATCACCGAGAATCCCGAAGCACCGTAGGAAAGCGCCGAGGCAACATAGTCGGAATTGGCCGCGAGCAAGGCCTGAGGCCGTGCTATGCGCGCCAGATTGAGGCCGTAGCCGATACCGCAGGCAATGACGATGACGGCCACCGAGGCGCCCATCGGAACCGCCAGAATCAAGGCAATCAGCACGGTCGGGATGGAAATCAACGCGTCCACCGCCACCACCGAAACATTGGACAATGCCGAGTTTCGCGAAACCATCGCGCTCATCAGCAATATGCCCAACGCTCCGGCAAAGACGACGGCCAAGATCGCGATGAAAAGATTCGTGCGAGCACCTGCCATCAGCCAGCTGAACACATCCGCGCCGGTGCCATCGGTACCCAGCCAGTGCGAAGCAGACGGCTTGGCCCAGACATGATAGCCGTCGGTCGCCCACAGTGATTGCGGCGTCCAGACGAGCGAAACCAGCGAAACCGCAACCCACAGCGCCAATACGATCAGCGCGAACTTGCCTTCGCTGCGAATCCAGATAGAACGTAAAACAACGGTGAACTTACTTGAAGTTTTGGCTTTCGCGCTCTTAGCGGCTTTTCCTGAAGGCTGGATTACATTGTTTTCAACCGAAGTGCCAACATCTTGTCTCGTATTTGTAGCTTCGTTGCCGGTTCGATTTGCTTCGAGGGTGGCGTATTCATTATTTCCGGTCATTGCGCACCTCCTTGAACGGCGTGCTTCAGGCGTGGGTCGAGGAAGCGGTGAAGCAAGTCGACAAGGAAGCCAACCAACAGGAAGAAGGCAGCCAGCATGAAGAGTTCGCTTTGCACAGCAACGAGGTCGCGGTTGCCAAGGTCAGTGACCAAGCCCGCTCCGATGCCAGGTAGCGCGAAGAGGTTTTCGATGACCATGACGCCGGTGATCATGCCGGCGAACATCAGACCGACCACGCTCACCAACTGCGGCGTCGCCAGTCTCAGCCCGACTTTGAGAGCGGCCTGACGGCGCGTATAGCCGCAGGCCATCGCCTGATCCATATAGCCGCTGTTCATCACGTCACCCAACGCCGAGCGTGTATAGCGCATAAGACTTGCACCGTCGATGATGCCGACCGTCAACGCCGGCAGCACCAGCGAGGCCAACGCCGAACCGAAACTGCTCCAACCAGCCTCAGGAAATCCCTGCGAGGGCAGTATCCCCAACAACCCTGTGCCACGTCCAAAGAGCAGAATCAGCAGCAACCCTCCCCACAACGCGGGAATGGCACCCCCAACGATGGCGACGAAATGGAACGCGGAACGCACTGCCGGACGCGTAGCCAAAGTAGCCACAACCCCAAGCGTCAGGCCGATGGCGAGCGCCACGACAAGCCCCAACACAATCAGCGGAAAAGTAACGGAAGCGCGCATGGCGACCGTCGAGCTGATCGAACGGCCGGTCAGAAGTGAGGTGCCAAAGTTTCCTCGCAACAAACCGCCCAACCAACTGAAGTACTGCACAATCAGCGGCCGGTCGAGCCCCATCTGCGAGCGCAGCTGAGCCACGCGCTCCGGGGGTGCGTTGAGCCCAGCCATCACGCTGGCCACGTCGCCCGGCAGAATGCGCAGCGCCGCGAAAATCACCACCGAAATGGCGAGCAGCGCCGCCACAAATAGCAGGAAACGCCGAATGACGAATCGCACGATTCACCTATTCCTTTCCAAGCCGATCCTCTGCGGCCAGAAGTCTGAGTTCAATTGCCTCAATTTCGTGATTTATTCTGCATCAATCCCGAAATCGCGGCGCAAATCACGTTTATTGACCACATTGCGTAATTTATCCTGCACAAAACCCAAAGTTGCAGAGAAAATCACGTTTTCGGGGCATATCTCGTGATTTCCCTGCGTGTATGCTGATCGTGCAGAGATAACCACGATTCCGCACGCCATTCCTGATTCCCATCGCATCCTCATCATGAGCCCAAGTCACATCACACTCACGCAACCAGCTACTTGGTCGGCGTCATATATCTCACGTTGTAGAGCGGCAACAGCGTCTGGTTCAAGTTGAGCGGGAAGCCCGATACGCCCCTCTTCATCGCCGTGGTGATGCGGTAGTTGAACAGCCAATCGGCCGGGGCGTCGACGCTTACCACACGGGCAGCCTTGGCCAGCAACGCATCGCGCTGGGAATCGCTGGAAGCGGCCATCGCCTGGTTGTAGTAGTCCTTGACTTTCTGGTTGCTGTAGTTGTAATAGTAGGCGTCTTGGGTCCACTGCGAGAAGTCGTGACTTTCGTTGTGGTCGACCAGCGACAAATCGTAATCCTTGTTCTTGAGCACGTCCTGCAGCCACGTGGAGAATTCGACCACGTTGACCTTCAAATCGATGCCGATGGGCTTGAGCTGGCTGCGCAGCTGGTCGCCAAGCTCGGTGCCGTAGGTGTTGGCGTAGGTCAGCCGCAGCTCAAGCGGATGGTCGGGCGCATAACCGGCTTCCTTCATCAGCGCCTTGGCCTTGTCGACGTTGTGCGGATAAAGACCGGTCAAGTCTTGATAACCCGGATCAAGCGAAGGAATCGGTCCGCCCAACGGTTTGTCGGCCCCGCCGCGAGAGGCGATGAGCTGCTTGTGGTCGATGGCATAGCGAATTGCCTGACGCACGTGCACGTCCGAGGTCTTGGAACCCTTGGAATTCATGGCAAGCACGTACTTGTCGGTGTCATCGCCGTCCGCAACGCGATAGTGCGCGTCATCTTTCACAAAAGGTTCCGCAAGATTTTCGGTCACGGGCGCAAGCACCTGAACATCCCCGGATTTCAGGGCGTTGACGGCCGCATTGTCATCGCCGAAATAGCGCAACACGATGGTCGGGGTGACGGCCTTGTGCGCACCCCAATAGTTCGGATTGGCCTTCAATGTGATGGAATCGTTCGGCACGAACTTGGCGACGGTATATGGCCCGGAGCCCACCGCCTGCGTTTTCATGTCGTAGTTGGCGTTCTTATCGAACACCAGTCCCGGCCGGCAGGCAAGCTCCCACAAGAGATTGGCGTAGGGGGCGGTCAAATCGAGTTTGACGGTATCGGCGTCGGTGGCAGTGACGGACTTGAAGTTCATCAGCGATTCGGAATCGTGGTAATGCTTGGTCACCAATTCGTTGATGGACCAAGCCACGTCATTGGCGTCGAGCTTGTCGCCGTTGGAGAAGTTCATGCCTCGGTTCAGATGGAACGTATAGCTCGTGCCGTCGGCGTTCTTCTCCCAGCTTTTGGCCAGCCCCGGCACGACCTTGTTATTGGAATCGCGAGCGACAAGCCCTTCGTAAACGTTGCCGACAAGCACCTGGTCGAGTGAGGAACCCGACTGATTGCGAATGTCAAGGTTCGTGGGCGCGAGCTTGAGCCCGATGGTCACGGAATCGGCAGTATGCATCTTGGCAGGTTCAGTATCGGCCTTTTGATTGCGGATTACCACGAAAGCAGCGATAAGCGCCACCACGACCACAGCCGCGATAATGGCCCAGATCCAGCCTTTTTTCTTGGCTTTTCCGGCTTTGCCGTTGCCACTACCGCCGAAACCATAACCGGCGTTGCCGCCTTTGACATGCGCATTGAGCGTCTCATCGGTGCTGCCCGCGCTGTTTGCGTCGGCTTTGACATCGCAGTTACTACCAGCGTCCCCGTTTGCGACGGCATTCTCTGAATTCGAAGGCTGGCCGGCAACATTGGCGTGAGCGTCATTTGCGTTCACGGAGTGACCGGTAACGTTGTCATCTCCGGCTTTTAGCGAATCACCGGCAACGCTCGCCTCACTACTGCCTGTGTTCACCGAGTTACCGGTATCGTTGGCGTCCCCGTCACTCGCTGTGTCACCGACAACGTCGGCACGCCCAGCATTCTGCGAACCGCCGCCACGGTTCGCCAAATTTCCAGCGTCGCTGGCCTCCATTCCGTTTTTGTTGTTGCCTGTTGCTTGGTTATCGGTTGCGTCGTTTTCACCGTACGCACCTGAATTGGTAGGCATACATTCCTCTTTGATAGAAATTATTACATTCGCTAGCCGCCCTTACGGGTCGTCTGCGATTCCCAATCATACGAATACCGATAGATTTACGACGCTGGCAGCGTATGATGGAACATAAGCTTAAAGGGAATACGGCACCTTTACACGGAAACCGGGTATACGTCAGTAAAGCCTTAGGAAGGCGGGCAATATGCTACTCGCAATTGATATCGGCAACACAAACATCGAAATCGGCGTGGTGGATGACAGCTCCCCTGACGCCTCCATCATCGACACTTGGCGTATCACCACCAAAACCTTTAGAACCAGCGACGAATACGGTCTACTTCTGCTTCAATTCCTCGAGTCCGGCGGATATGCCTCCGATGACGTCGATGATGTCATTGTCGCCTCGGTCGTTCCTCAGATCATGCATTCCTTCCGTTCCAGCATCGTCAAATTCCTTGATATCGACCCGATTATCGTCGGCCCCGGTGTCAAATCCGGACTTTCCATCCGTATGGACGATCCGAAATCGCTAGGCGCGGACTGTCTCGCGGATTGCGTAGGCGCGTACGCAACGTACGGCGGCCCCGTGCTGGTGGCGGATTTCGGCACGGCCACCACCTTCAATTACGTCGACGGCAACAAAGCCATCACCGCAGGGCTGATCAGTCCTGGTCTGCAAACCTCGATTAGCTCTCTGGTATCCGGCACTGCCCAGCTGCCTGAAGTCGAAATCACGCGCCCAGATTCGATTCTGGCCAAGGGCACGAAAACGGCCATGCAAGCCGGCCTATATTACAATTTCCTCGGTGGCATCGAACGCACCATCAAGCAATTTCACCGGGAGATAGAGGAAGATTTCAAGGTGGTTGCCACCGGTGGCCTCGGCTCGATTTTCAAAGATGACACCGATACCATCGACGTCTACGATCCGGAACTCATTTTCAAAGGGATGTCGATCATCTACCGCCTCAACGTATAAGGTTTGATCCTCGCATTGGCAACGGCAATGTATTTATCGCAACATGTTATTGCACTGCAAAGCCCTGGTTGTTGCCGTATTCCTTGATGTCTTTCTGCCATAGCCCGATCCCTTGCATCAGGCTGATCTTGGGGCCGGGATCCTGGGGCAATGTCAATGCGCTGCCATCCGGGTTGGTCTGCCCGGCATTGATCCGATCCTGTGTCTTTTGCACCGCACGCATGGCATTCGCCCATTTATACGACTGCCCCACCGTCGCTTTGAAATCACCTCGGGCATAGACCTCGAAGGGCAGATACTGGTAGCCGACCGACACGTTCTCCGCGGCACTCGAAAGCACACGGTTGAATTGCTGCCCGCCGAAATAAGGTACATCGATGCCGCGCGAATCCCGAATCGTCGTTTTCGTCAGGAACGCATGGCTGTTCAGTGTCGCCTTGTCCGCAGGGAACGCGCCGCCGTCCACACGTTTGGCAATGCCGGACCGGTCGAGGCAGACGTAACGGATGAAACGCATTGCGGCTTCCGGCTTGCGTGTCAGGTTCAACACGGCAAGGGCCGAACCACCGTTCTCAGAATTGGTTTGTGCTCCATCCGCCGTCGGCATCGGGGCGACGCGCCACAGCCCTGCACTGCCCGGAACGTCGGAAAGCAGCAGAGACGGCATCCACGCCCCGGTAAACACGGAAGCGACATTTCCCACCGCAAGCGCGCTTTTCCATCCGTCGGACCAGGTGTTCAGCTGAGTATTGATCAGCCCCTCGTCGATCATTTTCTGCCAGAACTCGCTGAAATTCTGCGTTCCTGCATCATCGGTGAGATTGACAGTAACGGTTTTGCCATCACCGGTGGTATGGAACGGCCGGCCTCCATTAAGCCAGATCATCGCATTGTAGAAGCTTGCGTCCCCGGAATCTGCGGCGATATAGACGCCTATCGCCTTGAGCTTTTTAGCCGCTTCATAGTAATCGTTCCATGTATGGATCTGCGAGGCGTCGACACCCGCCTGACGGAAGACGTCATCGTTGTAGAAAAAGGCCATCGGCCCCGAATCCATCGGCACCCCATAAACCCGGCCATTGGTGTGCACACTCGACCACGTGCCTGGCGTGTAGTTGTCGCCGTAGTCCTGCGTCTGGTCAGTGATGTCACGCAGCTGGCCACTTACCGCATACTGAGGGAGGGCAAAATACTCGAGCTGCACCACGTCGGGCATGTTGTAGCCGTCCTGAATGGCGGAATTGAGATTGTCATAGCCACTGGTGGACTTGATGTCGACGCGAATGTCGGGATTGGCCTTTTCAAAATCCCGGGCCTCGGTCTGCATGCTTGGTTCCCACGACCAGACGGTGATAACGGTCCGGTTGTCTTGCCCCCCGCAGCCGGTTGTGGAAGCGAGCAGCAGACAAGCGCACATCTGCGCAAACAGCCGTCGGACCTTGCTCATTCTATTCCTGTCGTCGTTCCACCGTTTTATTCAATGACAAGTCTATCCTCACCTTGCGAAGCCCCTAAAAAGACACGAAATCTCGTCGGTCGTCACGGCTTGCGACACAGTCTTTTTGTCAGAAAACTGCCGACGATTCGTCACCACAACGTAAAAAATGATGTTTCGTGAATCCAAACAAACTATCATCCGGATTCACGAAACATCATTATTGATTAGAGGCAGTTACCAGCCAGTGCCGATTATTGCTTAACGGTGTAGCCCTGCTGCTTGGCGTAGTCGGTCATATTCTTCTGCCAGGCCTCGATACCCTTGTCGAGGGTGATTTTCTTGTCGGTGAAGGCGCCGCCGGCGTCATCGGCGAAGACACCGCGGGCATAGACCTCGAACGGAAGGAACTTGTAGCCAGGAAGCACGTTCTTGGCGGCCTTGGCAAGCTCCTCGTTAAACTTCTGTCCGCCGAAGTACTCGTTGGGCTGACCCTTGGCGTCGGTCATCGAAGTCATGTTCAGGAAGTCGCTGGAGGAAAGCGTGTTGTTGTCGGCCGGGAAAGCGCCGCCGTCAACACGGGTCTTGATGCCTTCCTTGTTGTGGCAGGCATATTCCATGAACTTGTACGCGGCCTTGGCCTTGGCGCTGTCCTTGGTCTTCATCAGAGCGAGCGAGGAACCTCCGTTCTCGGAGTTCTCGGTGCCGCCCTTCTCCCAGGTCGGCATCTGCGCCACGCGCCACTTGCCGGATGCCTGCGGAGCGCCGGAAAGCAGGTTGTAGGGCATCCATGCACCGGTGAGCAGCGAGGCGATGGAGCCGTCGCCCAGGCCCTTGTTCCAGTCATCGGACCAGCCCGGCGTCTTGGTGTCGATCAGGTCCTCGTCGATGAGCTTCTGCTCGAAATCGGTCCACTTCTTGACCTTGTCGTTGCCGGTCAGGTTGATGGTGACGGTCTTGCCGTCCTTGCTGGTATCGAACGGCTTCGCGCCGGCCTGCCAGGTCATCGAATCGAAGAAGCCCGCATCGCCGGAATCGGAGGTGATGTAGTTACCGGTGGCGCGGATTTTCTTGGCCGCATCATAGAACTCGTCCCAGGTCGTCGGCACTTGGGTGACTCCGGCCTTGTCGAAGACCTCCTTGTTGTAGAAGAAGGCCATGGGGCCGGAATCCATCGGCAGCGCATAGACTCCGCCATTGATGTTGACCGAATTCCATGTGCCCGGGGTGTAGAAGCTCTTGTATCCCGAAGCTCCCATATCCGAAAGGTTGGTCACATTGTTGCGGATGACATATTCAGGCAACGCATAATATTCGATCTGGGCCACGTCAGGCGCGCCCTTGCCTGCGGACATTGCGTTGTTGAGCGCGGTGTATTCCTTCTTGTTCGTTCCTGCGTTGGTCACCTTCACGGTGATATCCGGGTTGGCTTTCTCAAAGCCTTTCACGGTACGAGGCAGCGTCGAATCCCAGGACCATACGAGAATCGAGGTCTTGCCGCCTTTCGACGAATCCGCAGAGGAACTGTTCGAACCGCCGCATGCAGCCAACGGCACCAACATGGCAGCCGCCCCGACCATTGCGATCACTTGCTTAGTGAACTTCATCGTTCTTTCTCCTTCCCCAAATGCTTTGAGCAAATGGAAACTTTGTCTAACGTAACCAACTTTTAGAATCTTGGTATCCCTTCTGACTTCTAGAAGCAAGAAACAGATATCAGACAATCGGTTCGTAAAATGATTGCGATAACATTTTTAAGTATACGTTACTTTGCTTGATTTGCAAAATCCCATCAGAGCTTTTCACGTTTTATTTTTCCCGCCGGCGTTTTAAGGAAATCAATATGGCTGATTATTTCTTGTTTCAAACCGGCGAGGAACATCTTTCATCTACAGATTTTTTCATTGTCCTTTCACTATGAGGACGCCGTTGGGTGAAATCGAAGCCGTATTTCGTGTCTCGCTTTGTACCAATGAAGACACCACGATTTCTCCCTCGAACTCGACTTTCACATCATCGTCGCCACGGTTGAAATAGAACAGGAATGTACGCCGGCCGTCTTCGCTCTTTCGTTCCACGCGAAGCACATGACCGGCATCCGCCTCACGCGGATATCCAACGCCCATCTCGTCAAGCGCCTGCGGCAAAGAAAGTCGCAAACCATCACGTCCCAATTTACAACCGACGTAAACGCACTTGCCCGTTCCGAACGGATTGACCACAATGGCCGGAACATCGTTCATGCCGGTGCGTTCTTCGGCCTGGTAGGCTGCGAGCACCGTTGCATCCGGCGACGTTGAGGTGATCCAATCCGCCAGATCGTGGGCCACTGCCCCATTGCTCAGGTTCAGATGATCGAGGGCGCCAGGGAAATCATCACCCATCGGCGTGAATTCCTCGCTCCTGACCCCTACGACATCTCGAATCGAACCTGGATAGCCGCCAAGCCAGACGTGATCGTGCTCATCGGAAATGCCGGTATAGTACGTCACGAACAGCTTTCCGCCATTCGACACGTATCGGCGAATCCGATTCGAATCGACCTCGCTCAACAGATAGACACACGGGAGCACTGCCACCTCATAGGTATCCCAATCACTTCTCATCGGCACCATGTCGGCGGTGATTCCCAAATCGGCGAAAGCACGGAACCAGTCCAAAGGTTCGGTGAAATGGCGAACCTTCTGCGTGGGGTTGGCGCTATGCTCCGTGGCCCATTCGCTCTGGTAATCGAAGACGATGGCGACAGAGGATTTCTTTAGTTCGGTTCCTTCGAGACCGGCTTCGGAAAGCTTGCGCAAATCGTCGCCGAGTTCACAGACATCACGGAAAATCTGGCTGTTTTCACCGGCGTGGGGCACCATGGCGCTGTGGAATTTCTCGGCGCCTGCACGCGACTGCCGCCACTGGAAATAGCAGACCGCGTCGGCGCCCATGGCCACATGCGCCAGCGCGTCACGAACCGTCTGCCCCGGTTCCTTGCGATAGTTGACGGGGCGCCAATTGACGGCACCCGTCGAATTCTCCATGAGGAACCATGGCTTTTTGCGGGCAATACCGTCAACCAATGAGGCGGACCAGGCCAACTCATCCAGATGTTGCTCGCCCGGCACGAAATAATGGTCGTTGGAGACGAAATCGACCTCATCGCCCCAGTCGTCATAGTCAAGCGGTGTACCGCCAGTGCTGACCATGAAGTTGGTCGTCAACGGCTTGTCCGGGGTAATCTGAGCCAAGGTATCGCGTTCCGCCTTGTAGAAATCCTTCAGGGCATCCGAGCTGAACCGCTTGAAATCAAGCAGTTTGCCAGGATTCATGAAATTGCCCTCACCGATAAAGCGCGGGGGAATGATCTCGCTGAAATCATTCATCCGTTGCGCCCAGAATGACGTGCCCCAGGCGTCGTTGACGGCCTCAATGGTGCCGTAACGTGCCTTGCACCACTTCTGGAAGGCACACATGGCGTCATCGGAATAATCGAAGCGGTTGTGGCAGCCGTATTCGTTACTGACATGCCAAGAGACAACGTAAGGATTGTCCTTGAAATGTTCGGCCATTTGGCGGCAAAGTCTCAAGGCGTACTCGCGGAACACCGGCGAAGTGGGGCGCCAGTGCTGACGGGCGCCGGGCCAGCAAATATCCCCACGCTCGTCACGCCAAAGCACCTCCGGATGCTTCTGTGTCAGCCACATCGGCGGCGAAGCAGTGGCGGAGGCCATGTCCACCGCGATGCCGGCCTTGCCGAGCTTGCCGACGATGCGGTCAAGCCAATCGAAGTCAAAGACACCATCACTGGTTTCTATCTTGGCCCATGAAAAAATACCAAGTGAGACCAAGTTGACCTTCGCTTTACGCATCAGTCGGATGTCGTCATCCCAAATCTCTTCCGGCCATTGGTCGGGATTGTAATCACCTCCGTACCAGAGCCTCTGCCTTTGGCCGTCAAGAGGCTGCGGCCAACGATATGTTCTGCGTGTACTCATTACTTTATATTCCTTGTGTTGTCTCGTTTGTCGTCGTTGTTTATTCTTTGACGGCGCCTGCGGCGAGGCCGGACTGCCAGTACTTCTGCAGGAGGAGGAACGCGATCACCAGCGGGATGATGGTGACCAGGGAACCGGTGATGACGAGGTTCTGGATGGCCTGCCCGCCCGCGGTCGAGGCCTGGTCCTTCCACTGGTTCAGGCCGATCGTGAGCGGGTACCAGTCGGCGTCCTTGAGCATGATCAGGGGCAGGAAGTAGTTGTTCCACGTCGCCACGATCGTGAACAGCGCGGTCGTCACGATGCCCGGGGCCAGGAGCGGCAGGGCGATGGTGAAGAAGGTGCGGAACTCGCCCGCCCCGTCCACGTGCGCCGCCTCCAGCAGCTCGGTGGGGACGGCCTGCTCGCTGAAGATCCACATCAGGTACAAACCGAACGGCGAGATCAGGCTCGGCAGGATCATCGCCCACGGCGTGTTCGTCAGGCCCAGTTTCGCGAACAGGAGGAACTGGGGGACGGCCAGGGCGATGCCCGGCACGCTGATCGCGCCGATCACCACCGCGAACACCGCCTTCCTTCCCGGGAAGCGGAACTTGGCCAGCGCGTAGCCGCCCATGATCGCCAGCAGCGTCGCCCCGCCCGCGCCCACGACCACGTAGAGCAGCGTGTTCAAAAACCACCGGCCGAAGATCCCGTCCTGGTAGGAAAACACCTCCGTGAGGTTGTCCCACAGGGCGAACGTGCGGCCGAAGCCGAGACCGAACGTCGAGGTGAAGTCCGCCTGCGTCTTCGTGGCGTTGACCAAAAGGTAGACGAACGGGAACAGGCAGTACGCCGCGAACACCGCCACCACCAGGGTCAAAGGCCAGCTGCGGCGCGGGTTCTCCGGGTTGCCGAACCCGCTGCGCGCGCTCCGCCTCCGCTCCGCCGCCTCATCCTTCGCCACCCGGCGCCGGCGCGCCTTCTCCGCCCTCCGGGCCGCCCTCTCCCGCGCCTTCAGCCCGGACGCGGAGAGACGGTCGGGTCCGGACGTTGTCCTGGCTTGCATGCTCGTCCCGCTCATTTCATCTGCTCCTTCATGCTGTTGAGCTGCACCGCGTACGCCACCGCCATGGTGATCACGGCCATCACGATCGCCAAAGCGGCCGCATAGTTCGACTGGCCGCCCGTGAAGCTCAGGTTGTACGCATACATGTTCGGCGTATAGTACGTCGTGATCGCGTTGCCCGGCACCATGTTCTGCATGATGCTCGGCTCGTTGAACAGCTGGAAGCTGCCGATGATGCTGAAGATCACCGTGATCGCCAGCGACCCCTTCAACTCCGGCATCTTGATCCTCCGCACGATCTGCCACTCCGAGGCGCCGTCGATCGCCGCCGCCTCATACAGGGAATGCGGGATCGTGGACAGCGACGAATAGAAGATCAGCATGTTGTAGCCCGTGAACTCCCACGTCACGATGTTGCCGATCGACGCCAACAGCACCCCCGGCTGCAGCACGTCCAGATGCACGCCCAACCACGAGTTCAGCGAACCCACCAGACCGTACTTCGCCCCGTACATGAACCCCCAGATCAACGTCGAGACCACCGCAGGCACCGCGTACGGCAAAAACGTCGAGATACGGAAGAACCGCGTGCCATGAAGCCTCATCGAATCCAACGCCAACGCCAGCAACGCCGACAGGGCCAGCATGACCGGCACCTGCACCAGCGTGAACAGCGTCACCCGCCACACCGAACCCCAGAACTGCCCGTCACGGAACAGCCGCACATAGTTCTGGAACCCCACGAACACCGTGCCCCCCACCATCCGCGTCTGGAAGAACGACAGGAACACCGCATACACGACCGGCACGATGAACACAAACAAAAACACCACAACAAACGGCCACAAAAACTTCCAACCACGCCAATCCACACGATGACGATTCACCGACACCGAGTCCACCTTGGGACTTGGCCCGGCAGAAACCTCTGCTGCACTCATTTTGCATCTTCTCCTTCGAAGAAAATCTCGGTGACGAGCCAATCGCACTCGCCAGTGGAAAAATGTTTACGTTACCATTGTAGCATTTATTCATGAAAGCGAAACACGATTCGTGTCGACGTGCACATTTGCCCATTGATTGACGCTCTTAGTAATTATTTACTGACTTTTGAGAAACATCATTAGGAAATATGTCTTAGAATGGTATCGTCACCAATATAAGTGCAGAATAAACAATGCAACAACGATTTACGAGGTCAACAGATGCCAACCAACCGGGTAGTGTCAATGCAGGATGTCGCCCGCGAAGCAGGGGTTTCCCCGCAGACGGTCTCACGGGTGGCGAATCACAGTAATGCCGTAAAACCGGACACACGCAGACGCGTCGAAGACGCCATGCAGAAACTAGGCTACCGGCCGAATTACGCAGCCCGAGCATTGAAACACGGGCATTTCAACAATATCGGAGTCGTGCTTTTCAATATGACTTCGTACGGCAATGCCCGTATTCTCAACGGCATCACGGACGCCGCGCTTGACAACGATTACGCCGTTACCCTCCACCGAATCGGAGACGACAGCATCCACACCCTCCAGGCGGCAATCAACCGTATGAAAAAACTGCCCGTCGACGGGGTGATCGTCATTTTGGAAAAGAATCTTCCGGACGTCAACTCGTATGTGCCCCTGCCCGATTTGCCCGTGGTTCTTATCAGTGAGGAACCCTCAGACCACTGCCCCACCGTAGACGCGGACCAATACGGGTGCTCGATCGCCATTGTCGATTATCTGCTCAGTCATGGGCATTCCACCGTCTACCACATCGCCGGACCGACTTCCTCGCGAGCGGCACAGAGCCGCGAACTGGGTTGGAGAGACGCTCTTGAGCAAGTCGGAGCCCCCATACCTCAGACCTATATCGGCGATTGGAATGCCGACAGCGGCTACCAGGCAGGATTGTCGTTGGCGACCAATCCTCGATGCACCGCCATCTACGCGGCGAACGACCAGATGGCCTATGGCGTTGTCCAGGCTTACGAAAGCTTGGGCAAAAAAGTACCGCAGGATGTCAGCATCGTCGGTGTCGACGATTCGCTGGTCGGTCTCGTGCCTCGCCTCAATCTGACGACGATGAAAATGCCGTTCAACCAAATCGGGCGTACGGCCTTCGACATGGTCAAATGGCAATGTGACGGAAAGCATGTTCGCGCAGGCATAAAAACCGTCATCCCGACCCAGCTGATCGAGCGCGGCTCCGTGCGGTCGATTGAATAGGGCTTGACAGCTCGGACCTGTATCTTGCGGCCTGGCCCTACGATTTGTATTTTGCCCCATACGGATTCCGCCGACCTAACGCAGTTCCATTCGAGACGTCTCAGTTTGTAAAAGCTCAGTTTGTAACAGCTCAGCCAAGGTCGATCTGCGAAGTGAATCTACGAGGTTCGTGGCTGACCGGGTCAATGAAACTGAGCGAACGGGCCACCAATTGAAGAGGGCTGGAGAAGTCGGTATAGTCCGGTTCGAGGATTTTCGGGTACAGGTCATCGCCTTTGATCGGCAGACCCAGCGAATTCATATGGACACGCAGCTGGTGGGTCTTGCCGGTTTTCGGGTGCAGGATATAACGGCGAAAACCCTGGGATGCGATATTTCCGTCCGTATCCCCCAGCTCGATGACAGTTTCAGCGTTGACGTTTCCCGGCATTTCGTACGCCTGCAAGCGTCCACGGTTTTTGACGATATGAGAGCGGCGCTTGACTGGGAATGGCGCGGGCGGATTGAGCCTTTCGATGGTTCCGGTTTTGGGCCGCACAATCGGCAAGGCCGGCGCGAGGCATTCGTAAGTCTTTTCAACCCGATGCTCCTGAAACAGCATCTGATAGTCCCGCCGTCGATCGGGGTTGCGTACGAAAAGTACCACCCCGGCCGTTTGGCGGTCAAGCCGGTGAGCCGGCGTAATCTGCGGTTCCTTGAAACGTTTGCGCAACCGGATCAGCGCTGTCTGCCGATACCACATTCCCCGCGGCGTCGTCGCCAGAAAATGCGGCTTGTCCACCACGATGATGTTTTCATCCTCGTAAAGAACCGTCAGCTCAAACGGCACTTCCGGCTCATCAATGACGAAACGATGCTTTTCCGGCAAAACGTATCACTCAACCGTCACGGACTTGGCGAGATTGCGAGGCTTGTCGACGTCATAACCTTTGAGCGTGGCCACATCGAGCGCAAAGAGCTGCAACGGAACCACATCGACCAACGGGCTCAGCAGCGTCGCGCACTCAGGACGCCAGAAGACGATATCCGCATATTTCTCGGCGTCGGGGTCGCCTCGTTCGGCCACCGCGATGGTGAACGCGCCACGAGCCTTGACCTCTTCGATGGCGGAAATGACCTTGTTGTGAAGCACATTGCGCCCACGCGAGGACGGGACGATGATCACCACCGGCTCCCCCGGCTCGACCAGCGCGATCGGGCCATGCTTGAGCTCGCCAGCCGCGAACCCTTCGGTAAAGGTATAGGCGATTTCCTTGAGTTTGAGGGCACCTTCCAGCGCCACCGGGTAGCCGACGTGGCGTCCGAGGAAGAGGAATGATTTGGCGTTCAGGAGCTTCTTCGCCGCATCGCTAACGGTTTCGGCATCGTTGTCGAGCACCCATTGGATCTTCTCGGGCATGGCCTTGAGCTGATCCAAAATCTGATGAATCTCATCACGATAGAGCGTGTTCTTGACTTGGGCAAAATAGAGTCCAAGCAAGTAAGCGGCGATAATCTGGGCGACAAAGGCTTTCGTCGATGCCACGGCGATTTCGGGGCCGGCGTGCGTATAGAGCACGGCGTCGGCTTCGCGCGGAATCGTGGAACCTTGCGTGTTGCAAATGGCAAGTACTCGGGAACCTTGTTCGCGGGCGTGACGCAGGGCCATCAGCGTGTCCATGGTCTCCCCGGACTGCGAGATGGCGACGACCAGCGTACGTGGGGTCAGAATCGGGTCACGATAACGGAATTCGTGCGCCAGCTCGACTTCGACGGGGATACGCACCCAGTGCTCGATGGCGTATTTGGCCACCATACCGGCGTAACTGGCGGTGCCACAGGCCACCACGATGATCTTGTCGATCTGTTTGAAGACTTCCGGGTCGATATGCAGCTCGTCAAGCTTGATTTCGTCGTCTTCGTTAAAACGGCCAAGCAAGGTGTTGCGCACCGCCGCCGGTTCCTCATGAATTTCCTTGTCCATGAAGGAATCCCATCCGCCTTTTTCGGAGGCGCTGGCATCCCAGTCGACGGTGAAACGTTTGGAATCGGTGACGGGGTTCCCATCGAAATCGGTGACGGTGACGTTGTCACCGGAAATGCAGACCGCCTGATCCTGATCAAGTTCCATCGCTTCCTTGGTGTAAGCGACAAACGCGGCCACATCGGAGCCCAGGAAGTTCTCGCCATCGCCAAGGCCTACGACGAGCGGCGAATCGTGACGCGCGCCGACGACGATTTCCGGCTGACGAACGTCAACGGCCAGAATCGTAAATGCCCCGGAAAGCATACGGGCCATACGGCGCAATGCCTCGAACAGGTCGGGCTTTCCGGTCTCCTTGATGATGGTATTGGCGATCTTGCCGAGCAGTTTCGCGGCCACTTCGGTGTCGGTGGCCGAAAGGAACGTATAGCCTTCGGTCTGCAAGTCGAGACGCAGTTTCTCGGCGTTCTCGATGATGCCGTTGTGAATGATGGCGATCTTGCCATCCTGGCTGGTATGTGGATGCGCGTTGACATCGCTGGGTTCGCCATTGGTGGCCCAACGGGTATGGCCGATCCCTACAGTTGCATCGGGCATGGGGCTGCGTTCGATGTCGGAAGCGAGATTGGCGAGTCTTCCGGATTTCTTGCGTACGGCGGCCGTTTCCATTCCAGGCGCCACCAACGCGACTCCGGCCGAATCATATCCCCGGTATTCGAGGCGTTTGAGTCCCTGCATGCACACTTCCAACGGTTTCCCGCAAGCTGTCTTGTTTCCTGCAAATCCAACGATTCCACACATAGCTCACCAGTCTACGTGACAACCCTGAACCGCAACACCACCCCCGCGAAAGTTTCACCATCCCCCACACTAATCGAGCGTCTTCTTATTTTTTATTTATTCAATACGGCAGCTAACTGACGCGGTGGGGTGGGGATATACAATGGCCGACACGCTCCGGGCCGCTCAGGCCAAGTCTTTACGGTCGGCCATCGCATATCCCCACCCCACCACTCAACCTAACCGATGGCATCCCAATTGTTTTAATCGTTGAGTAGCTGGGCGGAGATATGCGATGTTCGGGCGTAAGACACGGCCGAGCGGCCAAGGAGCGTCCCGAACATTGTATATCTCCGCCCAGCTACGCCAGTCAGAAACCTCGGTGTTGATAAAATCGAAAAGAAGATTTACAGCACGTGGCTCAGGAAGTCCTGGAAGCGGGGCTCCTGGGGATGGTCAATGATTTCGGGGCCACCGTGTTCTACGACTACGCCGTCGTCCATGAAGACGATCTGGTCGGCCACTTCGCGGGCGAATCCGATCTCGTGGGTCACCACGATCATGGTCATGCCGGCGTCGGCCAGCGAACGCATCACGCCCAGCACCTCTCCTACCAGCTCCGGGTCGAGCGCCGAAGTCGGCTCGTCGAAGAGCATGATCTTGGGGTTCATCGCCAGCGCGCGCGCAATGGCCACACGCTGCTGCTGTCCGCCTGAAAGCTGCATCGGGTAATAATCGGCACGGTCGGCCATGCCCACGCGTTCCAGCTCACGCATGGCCTCTTCCTTCGCCTTGGCCTTTGGCACCTTGGCGACATGCACCGGCGCCTCCATCACATTTTCGAGCACGGTACGGTGCGGGAAGAGGTTGAAACGCTGGAAGACCATTCCCAACTTCTCGCGCTGCTTGGCGATTTCCTTGTCGTTCAAGGTCTGCAGTTCGTCCTTGCCGCCGTGGTTGACATGCTTGTAGCCGATGAGCTCGCCGTCGACCTCGATACTGCCGCCGGTCAACGTCTCAAGCTGGTTAATCAGCCTCAGGAACGTGGACTTTCCAGAGCCGGAAGGCCCCAGAATCACCGTCACCGTGCCCGGCATCACCGTCATGTCGATGCCTTTGAGCACATGCAGGCTGCCGAACGCTTTGTGCACCTGCGTCGCCTTGACGGCGGGTACGGTTGCAGCGTTCGCAGAAGTCTCTGTCATATTATTAGCAGCGTTCAGGCTGTCGACTCCTTGCTTATTTGCCGCAGTTTGCACAGTCGAATCATTCTTTGTCATATCGTTCATCTCTGTCCCGTCTTCCTTCACGCGTTGAGTCCGAGGAATGTGGTGCCACCCTCATTGCCCTCGGCTACCTTTGCGGACGGCTTCTCGTCTTTGGCGTCACTGCCGCCCTCGCTGGGTCCGTTGGAACCCTCGTTGAAGCCCTTGCCGAAATAGCGCTCGATCCACGATTGCACCACCATGAGCACTGAGGTGATCACCAGATACCAGAAGCAGGCCACGAGCAACAACGGAATCGGCTTGTAAATACGGGCGGCGATGGCATTGGTGGCAAACTGGATTTCCAAGCTGAACGGCACCGCCGAAACCAGCGAAGTCGTCTTCAACATGCTGATGACCTCGTTTCCGGTGGGCGGGACGATGATACGCATGGCCTGCGGCAAAATCACGCGGCGCATAATCATCGTGCGCGGCATACCAAGCGCCTCTGCCGCCTCACTTTGCCCGGGGTCGACGGCTTCCAAGCCGGCACGCACGATTTCGGCCAGATAGGCGGATTCGTTCAATGCCAAACCGAGCATCGCGGCGAGGAAACCAGGGGAAATGAGCTTGTTGATCTGTTCGGTGCTCATCGACCAAAAGTTGATGTGAGTAAAGGGAATGCCCAACGAAATCGTGGGAATCAGCACCGAAAAGAGGCCCCAGAACACCAACTGCGTGTAGATTGGGGTGCCACGGAAGAACCAGATCCAGAACCAGCTGACCCCGCGCAGCACCGAATTGACGGACTTGCGCATCACGGCGAGCAGCACGGCCAGCACGATGGCGATGAGCATGGAGGTGACCGTCAGCACGAGCGTCCATCCGATGCCGTTCAGGACGTGCTCATTGAACAGGTATTTCCAGACAATCGGCCATTCGAAATTGCCGTTGGTCACCATGCCATGCACCAGCATCACCGCGAAGAATGCGACGATGATCCCCGCGATCAATGAACCGGGACGATGCACCGGCCTTGCATGGATCCGATTGGGAATATCCAGCCCGTCCGATTCATTTTTATGTGCCATAACGTTTCTACCTCTCCCGTAACTGCCTTTTCGCCGGCAAACCGACATCAACTACCACTACAAAACGTCAACAAAACTATATGTATAATATACGACACTACGCATAATCGTTCGGTCGTCTCATATTCCAAAAACTCGAAAGTGATTTCAACGGGCAAACCATCGGCGGCTCTGACACCATCGATCGCGATCCGCCACTGATGTTTGACATTGGAATATTGATATAACAATCCGACCGATGCCCTATATCAGCATCAGTCGGATTGCATAATGTTAACCAGGTTAAAACTACTTGATATCGTCGTAGTTGTTGATCTTGGCCTCTTTGACGGCGCCGGATTCGCTGCCCCAAGACTTGAGGATCTTCATGTACGTACCATCGTCGATAAGCTTCTGAATCGCGGCCTGAACCGCCTTTGCCGTCTGCATGTCGCCCTTCTTGACCACCACGGCCTCAGGGGTCATGTTGAAGGTCTTGCCAAGGAACTCAAGCCCGCCGTCGCTCTTCTTGACGGCATAGCCCGAAACCGGAGAATCAGCGAGGAACGCATCGGCCTTGCCGGTGGAGACGTTGGTCGCCACCACTGTCTGCTCCTTCATCGACTGGATGTCAATGGCCTTCTTGCCGGAGGCGACACACTTCTGGCTCAGATCCTTGACCGTGGTCTCATGCACGGTTCCTGTCTGTACCGCGATGCTGTGCCCGCAGAGATCATCGGTCGAAAGCTTCTTTGGATTGCCCTTCTGAACCACGAAAGTGGCACCTTCGTTCATGAAGGAGACGAATTCGCCGGCGTCCTTACGGGCGGGGTCCATGGTGAAGCCGGAAATGCCGACATCGTATTTCGAGCCGACGCCCGGCATGATCGAATCGAACTCGGCGGAGGTCGGGTCGAATTTGAGCCCGAAGACCGCGGAAACGGCCTTGGCGATATCCATTTCATAGCCGATCGGGGTCTTGCCGTCCTTGTCAAGGAATTCAGCGGGTGCATAATCAGGTGACGTACCGACGGTGAATTTGCCGTCTTTCTTGATTGAATCCGGCAGCATCGCGGCGATCTTGTCGTCTTTCTTGACCGAACTGGTGTTGGAGGCGCTGCTCTTAGGCGTCGCGCTCTGATCGCTTTCGTCGGTGGTACCGCACGCGGCGACACTGGCCAGCATTGCGGTGGCACAAATACCGGCCAAAACGACCTTGACCGACTTGGAAACATGGAACGACATATTGAATCCTCTCTGGGGCGAACTCGAACGTTCCGCCTTCTTCGTATAAATGCATAATATACTCACCTACGTATTTATGCAAAAACACCGTCTCAATAAATGGACATAACACGATTCCACAATATGTTTACTGCGAAGGGAAGTCGACAATATAGGTTGTTTCCAGCACTCCCTGCAGTTTTGCGCTGGAAATGACGTGAATATCGGCGCCAAATACGTCTTTACCAGCATAAATGAGTGGGGACTGCCGGAAACACAGCGTATACACGGCCGTCACCATAATTCAGGCAATTTCCGGCACAAATTACACCTAGCGCACCAGCTTGTTCTTGTAGCGCATCGCACGCAAAGCCTCGCGCTTGTCCTCGGCCTCGCGCAAGGACTGGCGTTTGTCGTATTCCTTCTTGCCTCGGGCCAAGGCGATTTCGGCCTTCACTCGGCCATCCTTGAAATAGAGACTCAACGGCACGATGGTATAGCCCTTGGCCTCGGTCTGTCGGCTGAGCTTGGCGATCTGCGAGGCGTGCAACAGCAGCTTACGCTTGCGCTTGGGCGCATGGTTATTCCACGTACCGTTGAGATATTCCGGAATATTCGCGCCTTCCAACCACATCTCGCCGTTGCGATCGATGGAGACGAACGATTCAGCCAAGGACGCGCGGCCTTCCCGCAGCGACTTGACCTCGGTTCCGGTAAGGACCAAGCCAGCCTCGTAATGGTCTTCAATCGTATAGTTGTGCCGAGCCTTGCGGTTCTGTGCGATCAGCTTTGTACCCTGCTCCTTCACCATGCCCTCCCCTTTTTGCTTTGAATCTCTTTGACGCTTGATATGCCCCGACCATAGCACAAGCGCGCCACTCGGTATGGGCAGCGCGCTTGGACGTTCTGTTTTAAACAAGCGGCGGATTAATCTCAACCATCCAGCCGCTTATCGTCAATCAGTGAATGAACTGGTATTTGCTGGCACCGTAGACCGTCTCGTAGGCGGGGAACGTGGCAAAGCCCGTGCCGCCTTCCGAAATGAACACAGAACCGTCGCCGTTCACACGCTCGACAATGGCCACATGACCATAAGCGGCGCTTACCGGGCGATAACCCATCGAGCCGGTGATGATCGAGCCGGGAGTGAAGACCATGGCGTCACCTACACGCGGAGAGTTGTCGACAGGCCAACCCATACTGCGGGCGGTTGCGGCCCACTGGCCACCGTTGCCCATACTGCCGGTGACCGGCTTGCCGAACTGGTTGCGGCGAATCCATGCCCATAGCGTGCACTGACGCGGCGGATACGGAGCACTGCCACCGCTCCAGCCGCCACCGCTGGAAGGCCGGGACGGAGCCGGAGTTGAAGGGGCGGGACGATAGTTGTTGCCACCGGAAGGACGGGAAGAACCGCCGGAAGAGCCGTTGTTCCAAGTCTGACCGCTGGAATGGGCATTGTAGTTGTTGTTGTAGGAGTTCAGCGCCGGCTGGGACTGCGCATCAATCTGGGCCTTCAAGGAGACCATTTGCGCTGCAGCCCTTGCCGAATCGGTGGTCAGCTGACTCGACTGGCTTTGCAGATAGTCTCGCTGACTCATGCCCTGGCTGAGCAAGGACTGCAGGCTGCTCTGCTTGGCCTGTGCGGTCTGAGCCGCCTGCTGGGCCGTGGCCGCATCGCTGTCGGCCTGGACCTTGAGTTTGGAAATCTGCTCCTCGATTGCGTCAAGACGCTGCTTGCGGTTCATTGAGGAGTTCAAGGTGTTGGCGTCTTCGTCCGCCGCATTGGCCTCGCTGCGCTTGACGGCTGCCTGGGACTGCATCTTGTCGACGAAATCCTGCGTGGTGGAAGACTTGGTGACCACATCCATGACCTGCGTGGCCTGCGTGGCGTGGAAGCTGTCGCGTGCCACCTGGGCGACACCGGCCTTCGCGTCATCGTAATCGATACCTGTCTGCTTGATCTTGGCTTCGAGATCGTCTTTGTCTTTGATGGCGGCATTGAGGCGATCGGTGGCGGACTGCGCCGCCGTCTGGGCCTGCGTGGCATTGCCCTGCGCATCATCGGCGGCTTGCTGAGCTGCGGGAATCTGGTTGTCGGTCAGATCATTGAGCTGAATGATCTTGTTCGCCAAATCGGAATTGACCCCGACAAGCTGGCTGCGCAGATTGTTGGTCTCCTGTTGTTTCTGCTGATAATCCCCCCATGTGGCGGCTTCGGCCTGTTCCGGATTGGCGGTAAGCACCGCAGCGGCGCAAGTGAGCAACATGACGACGGAAAGTACCATCCCCACAAACACGCGCAAACGTTGAGTGACTTTCAGCACGACAACACCTTTCTTAAGTAATGCAATGTCTCTATTGTAACAAACCCTTATTATCAGTTCATTAAGCGAGTCTGTTACAGCATGATAGTAGTGCAATGAGTCCTAGACCTGAAGATATCGCCGTAGGGATATCGTCGAGACGATCGCGGAAAGCAGCATTGCGCCGACTATCAACGCAGGAGCCATCAGCCACACCGTCGCCTGATTGACGAAGGGCATCCATTGCACCGTCTTGGCAAGCCAATCGGTGATGAACAACTTGACGATGGCGCTCAACGCCGCGCAAGAGAGCAACGAGCCCAAAAGCGAGGCCAGAACACCTTCGAGCACGAACGGTAATCGAATCGTCCAATTCGAGGCCCCGACCAAACGCATGATTTCGGTCTCGTTTTTCCTACTCGCCGCGCTCATACGTATGGTAATCGCCGTAAGCAGGACAGCCACCACGACCATCACCGCCGCCAAAACCAACGTGACCGCAGTGCCCTTGTTGAGCACAGCGAAGACCGGGTCGAAGATCTGTCGCTGATCCAGCACCTCCTCGACCCCTTGGCTGCCAGAAAGCGTTTCGGAGACCTCCTGGTACTTCGTCGGATCCTTGAGCTTGAGCTTCAACGAATCCTGCATATCCGCGGCCGTCAGCGTACGGCCCTGATAGATGCCGTTCGGATATTGCTTGAGGAACGTGTTCTTATAGAAATCCTCACGGCTTTCATAGGTGATCTTCGAGACCACGTTGCCGAGCTCGTCGTGAATCTTATCCTGTAGCTGGATGATCTCCTGCTGGGTCGGGGCCTTGCCTGCCGAGCAATTGGCGACCTGGCTGGTGCCGTCGGGGCACAGCCAGACCACCACTTCGACCTCTTTATACCAATCCCCTTTGGCCTTGGTGATCTGCGCCTGCATCAGGCCGGAAGCGCCGATGAAAAGGAAGGAGATAAACGTGACCAAAAGCACGGAAAGAATCATCGAGACGTTCTGCCTCAGACTCGTCCATGTTTCAGAAAGGATAAACCGTGCTCTCATTTCCGCTCCCCTGCATTCTTGCCGTTGTTACGGCCTTGTGCGTTGTGAACCTGTTTACTTTGCACGTCTTTGCCGGCCGTCGGCTTCGTGTTCGGCTTCGATTTTGCTTGCGATGGCGGAATCGGAGGCGCTGGCAAAGATGGCGCTTTGGCCTTTGCTTTGCCGGTTTTTGCCACGCTATCAGAGTTTTTTACACTCTGGGAGCTCTTCAGAATTCCAGCCGTCCGAGTATTCGTGATATTGGCTTTCGGCTGCTTGCCTTGTTGCTCTGCAGTGGACGCACTACCGGCAGTACCCGCTGGATTCACTGCTTTTGCGCCCCCTGAAGTCTTCGAAATACGGGAAGCTGCAGGCTTGGACTGCGTGTTTCCCGCAACCGATGAAGACGAAGAATCAGTGCCTTGCCCCGAACGTCTCGAACGTTCCGATTGCCCGGTTTGTGTTCCTTGGTTTGCAGCCGACACTGGTTCGTGTGCGCCGGTCATTTCCTCAGACGTCAGGCCTTTACCCCATGTCATCGTGGTTTCCGCAGATTGGAACGCCTCTCCGTAGCGTCCGGTGCGGCCGGAATGCATGGCGCTGGCAAGTCGGGCGATGCCTTCGTTTTCGCCGGTACCGTTCGCTACGGCCTCGGCGACGGCATCCATGGCCTGCGTGGCGACAATGGAACGCTCATCGCTGGTTTGGGAGTTGATTGACTGTCCCGACGTCGCCGATATGGCACTGACACGGGATTGCGGCCTCTTGAATTTATTGGCGGTAGGATCGATGACCTGCTTGGCCTTGGACTCCACGTCGGCGTCCGGGAAGTATCGGGCGGAATCATAGCTGCCCTTGGCCTCGTCACGCACGATCTTGCCCGCATGCAGCTCGACGACGCGCTTGCGCATGGAATTGACGATTTCCTCGTTGTGGGTGGCCATCACGATGGTGGTACCGGTGCGGTTGATGGCGTCCAAGACTTCCATAATGCCGAGCGACGTGGTCGGGTCGAGGTTGCCGGTGGGCTCATCGGCCAGAAGAATCTGCGGGTGGTTGACGTAGGCGCGGGCGATGGCTACACGCTGGGCCTCGCCGCCGGAAAGCTCGTGCGGGTAGTTCTTTTCCTTGCCGGTGAGACCTACGGTTTCAAGAACTTTCGGGACCAGCGACTTGATGGTGGAACGACGGGTACCGATGACCTCGAGCGCAAAGGCGACGTTCTGCCAGACCGTCTTGTTGTTCAGCAGCTTGTAATCCTGGAAAATGAAACCTATCGAACGACGATACTGTGGAATCTGACGCGCACTTAGGCGGCGTAGGTCGTTGCCAGCCACACGGATTTCACCGTCCGTGGCCTCTTCCTCGCGCAACAATAGACTCAGCAATGTCGTCTTGCCGGAGCCCGAAGCGCCCACCAAAAAGACGAAATCGCCGCGTTCGATGTTGAGGTTGATATGGTCAAGGGCGGGCCTGGTGCCCTTCGGATAGATCTTGGAGACCTTGTCCAATGTGATCAACGCCATAATGCCGTGTCCTTACTGTTTGCCGCTCAAGTTCAAGTCTACGAACTTCAGCCTCGCAGATTGTCCTGATTCCACTGAAATGGCTGAAAGTCTTTACTTTTTATTGTTGTTTTTGGTTTGATCTTCGGCCTGCTCGGCTTCCAACGCGGCCTCACGGCGTTGTTCGTGGCGCCAGCGGATGCCCGCGTCAATGAACCCGTTGATGTCACCGTCGAAAACGGCCTGCGTCTGGCTGGTCTCGTAGCCGGTGCGCAGATCCTTGACCATCTGATACGGATGCAACACATAAGAACGCATCTGATCGCCCCAGCTGGCCTTGATGTCGCCGGCCAGTTCCTTCTTCTTCTTGGCTTCCTCCTCATGGCGAAGCACGAGAAGGCGGGATTGGAGCACGGCCATGGCGGCGGCGCGGTTCTGTATCTGGCTGCGCTCATCCTGCATGGTCACCACGATACCCGTAGGCAAATGGGTGATGCGCACCGCGGAATACGTGGTGTTGACGCCCTGTCCGCCGGGGCCGGACGAGCAGTAGGTATCCACGCGGATATCGGAATCGGGAATGTCGATGTGATCGGTTTCTTCGACCAGCGGCACCACTTCGACCGCGGCGAAGCTGGTCTGACGGCGGCCCTGGTTATCAAAAGGAGAGATACGAACCAGGCGGTGCGTGCCGCCTTCCACGGAAAGACGGCCGTAAGCGTACGGCGCGTCGACTTCGAAAGTCGCGGATTTGATGCCTGCCTCTTCGGCGTACGAGGTGTCCATCACCTTGGCCTTATAGCCGTTGCGCTCGGCCCAACGCAGGTACATGCGCAGCAGCATCTGCGCGAAATCGGCAGCATCCACGCCACCAGCGCCGCTTCGGATGGTCACCACAGCGCTGCGCTCGTCATATTCGCCGTCAAGCAGGGTCTGGATCTCCATTTCGTCAAGGTCTTTTTGCAAGGCGTCGACACCGTTCTGCGCCTCTTTCATCGAGTCAGGATCGTCTTCTTCCTGACCGAGTTCGTAGAGCGTTTCGATGTCATCAAGCCGGCTCGAAAGCGAATCAAGCTTCTTGATCAGCCCCTGCTTGTTGGAGAGCCTGCTGGTGATCTTCTGAGCGTTTTCGACATCGTCCCAGAGATTCGGCGCCGACGCCTCTTTCTCAAGCTCGTCGATTTCGGATTTCAGGCGATTGACATCCAATGCCTTTTCAATCGTCTCGTATTTGGTTCGCGCCTCACCCAGCGCCTGGGAAAAATCAAATTCTGCCATTGCACTTCACCTTATATTTGCTCACTGAAAATTCTCTGACCGTCTTTATTGGCACAAGGTCGAAAATAATCGATTCCGATTAACGCAGTTCCTGCGACTTGCCCGGATATCAAGGTAGATATTCATTTCCTTCAATGAATCTTGCACCACAAAATCCGTCGCCCTGACCGTCATGACCTTGTTGCCGTATTCAATGCAAGATCGTCAAAGGCCCGCATAGATTGCAGGAATGACCAGCGCAAGCAGCATCGCTGCAGCCACGACAATGCAAATCGCCCGCACGATATTGCGGCGACGGCCCTCGCGGCGTTCGCGTTCTTTCCTGTAATCACTCACAATCCATCATTGTATCGAGCCTGCGGGATTTAACGTCTTGATAGCTTGGCTTCTGGGCTTTGCAGCGACAAATATTCTGGTTTGCGCTAGATTGGATACATATTCATTTCAACAATGTAGCTAAAAAGGAGCAGGTATGAGTGACGAACGGACGGCTTGGGGCTGGGGCCTGGCCTCGATCGACGAGGCGGGCAACACGCTGGATGTGTGGTATCCGAAACTGGAAATGGGTGCGGCACCCGACGAGGCTTCGCGGCCGAAGCATGGATTCGGGGCTTTGGCTTACGACCAGCCAGACGCTCGCGGTGTACGGCGTGTGCCCGTGTTCACCGTCTCCGCTCTTGACTCTCCCATCGCCGACGCCGCCGATGCCTACTTGCGTTTGCACTTGCTAAGCATGTGCATGGTCGAGCCGAACACCATCAATCTCGACGGCATTTTCGCCAAACTCGCCAACGTGGTGTGGACCAACTACGGGCCGTTCGCCGCCGAGAACTTCGCACTACGCAAGATGGACGTGATGAACGCCGTGGCCAAGGCCGGCACGGTCGCCGGCGGTATGCCCGCTCCCCACGTCGACGTCAACGTGCTCGGCATCGACAAATTCCCGCGTATGGTCGATTACGTTGTGCCGGAAGGCGTACGTATAGGCGACGCGGACCGCGTACGTCTCGGCGCCCATTTGGCCGCCGGCACGACCGTAATGCATGCCGGTTTCGTCAACTTCAACGCCGGCACGCTCGGCACCTGCATGATCGAAGGTCGGGTCTCCCAAGGTGTCACCGTTGGAGACGGCTCCGACGTCGGCGGCGGCTCGTCCATCATGGGCACGCTTTCCGGCGGTGGCAAGCTGCGCAATTCCATCGGCGAGCACAGCCTGCTCGGCGCCAATGCCGGTATCGGGATTTCCCTGGGCGACAACTGCGTGGTCGAAGCGGGACTCTACGTCACCGCCGGCACAAAGATCACCATCCACGACAAGGCCAAGATTGCTGCAGGCGAGCCGCTGGAAGTGGTCAAAGGTTCCGAGCTTTCAGGCAAAGACAACATCCTCTTCATCCGCAATTCGGTGACCGGTGCCATCGAGGCCCGCTACCGCAAGGTCGGCATCGCCCTGAACGAGAAGCTGCACAAGAACTGATTTCTCACAAGTCGGTAGATAGGTTTTTGAAATCGGCCATTTTCCGCCATTCTCAAAAACCTATCCCCTGACTTGTGTTTTGGAACCTAGCGCTGATTCATCGGGACGTAATCACGTTCGGTTTCGCCGGTGTAGACCTGGCGTGGCCGGCCGATCTTGGTCTTTGGGTCGTCCAGCATCTCGCGGTATTGCGCAATCCAGCCGGGAATGCGGCCAAGTGCGAAAAGCGGGGTGAACATCGGGGCGTCGAAGCCGATGACCCGGTAGAGCAGACCGGTATAGAAATCGACGTTCGGATAGAGATGACGAGAGACGAAATAATCGTCGTGCGTGGCGATGTCCTCAAGTTCCGTGGCAATATCAAACAGAGCGCGTTCGTCTACAGGAAGACGATTATCGACGTCCCCTCGCGCCATCAGCTGCTCAAGATAGTGTTTGGCGACCACTGCCCGCGGGTCGTAGCATTTGTAAACTCGATGGCCGAAACCGGAAATGCGGGTACCGTTCTTTTTTGCGTTTTCGACGAACTGGCTGACGCTTTCGCCCGAATCACGAATAACCTCAAGCTGTTTCAACACCGCTTCGTTGGCGCCGCCGTGCAGCGGGCCGGAAAGTGCATTGACACCTGCCGCCACTGCCGAATACAGGTTGGCGTGGGCACTGCCGGCAATACGCACCACAGAAGTCGAACAATTCTGCTCGTGGTCGGCGTGGATGATCAACAAACGGCCGAGCGCGTGGATGGACAGTTCGTCGGATTCATAGGGCTCGTAAGGCACTGCGAAGCACATGCGCAGAAAATCGTCGACATAACCACGTGCGACGTCCGGGTAAAGCATCGGTTCGTCACGGCGTCGACGGTAGATATAGCTGACGATGGTACGGGCCTTGGCCATGATGATTCGTGCCGATTCGTCAAGCTGATCGGGGTCGCTGATATCGGTGGTATCAGGATAAAACGCCGCCAGCGCATTGATTGCCGAGGCGAGTACGCTCATCGGCTGGGCGGAATGCGGGAACGAGGCCATGAAACTGCGAAAGTCCTCGCCCACCATGGTGCGATGGTTCAGATCAAGGCAGAATTGGTCGTATTCCGCCTTTGTTGGCAGTTCACCATGCTGCAGAAGCCAGGCCACCTCAAGAAAATCGGATTGCTCACAAAGCTGCTCGATCGGGTAGCCTCGATAACGCAAAATGGATTTCTGACCGTCGATGAAGGTGATTTTGGATTCGCATTGAGCAGTCGTCAGGAAGCCGGGATCAAGGGTGACGAAGCCATCATTTTTGAGGCTGGAGACCACGATGCCGTCGGCCCCCTCCGTGGCTTTGACTACGGGCAAATCGAACTTGCTCGCATCGACATTGAGTTTTGCCTCCACCATGGCTTCCACCTTCCTTACGCCCCTCGACCGTTACTTTGCTGCCTCTCAGCTTACCAAACCAGACAAAACGAAAAGCATTGCCGCAATCCATTGAGGATTGAACACACCTTATTGCATGAATGTAAACTGGGGAAGCAAATGTCCACGTTCCGTACATTTTGCCTTGACCATGAGCATCTTCAATCAACCGACTCATCAAAAAGCCGTCAAAAACCAACTTAATCGGCTAAATGAACGGTTTACGGCCTCCTGGCCAAGTCATGCCCGAAAACCGTTCAGCAACAGATGTCATCCAGACAACAGGCTAAACCTCTTTGTTCAGTTCACTATTCCTGTCAGCTGCAAAACACGCACAGATACAATTGGCATCCACTTGCAAAGAAGCAGATGCCATGATAAATGTAGATTCCCAAGCCTACGGAAAGCTACTCGCGAACGGTCAAAATCTCGGGGCCGTTGTCGGTGATGGCGATGGTGTGCTCGCTGTGGGCGCCGTTGGAACCGTCGGAGCTGCGCAGCGTCCAACCGTCCTTGGCATCCTGATAGATCTCATCGGTGGTTTTCATGAACCACGGCTCGATGGCGATGGTCAGGCCCGGGCGCAGCTTGTAGCCGTGGTGGGCCTTGCCGTCGTTGGGAACGAAAGGATCGCCGTGCATCACATGTCCGATGCCATGGCCGCCGAACTCCATGTTGACGGTGTAACCATGCTCATGCGCCACGTCACCGACAGCTGCGGAGACGTCACCAAGCCTGTTGCCGGACTGCGCCGCCGCGATGCCGGCCGCGAGCGCCTCTTCGGTGCACTTGATCAGCGCGATATCCTCGGGATTCGGATCCTTGCCGACCACGAAGCTCACTGCGGAATCCCCGCACCATCCGTCGACGCTGATGGCCAAGTCAAGGCTCACCAAATCGCCGTCCTTGAGTGCGTAATCGTAAGGAACACCGTGCAGCACCGCATCGTTGACAGAGGTGCAGATGTAATGCTTGAACGGGCCGGTGCCGAAATCAGGGGCGTAATCCACATAGCAGGATTCGGCGCCCTTGCGGCTTTCGATGCGACGACGAACCAAATCGTCGATCTCAAGCAGATTGGTACCGACTTTGGTGGTTTCCTGAAGTTCCTTCAGAATGCTGCCGACGAAACGGCCGGCGACCTTCATCGAAGCGATTTCCTTTGGCGTTTTCAATTCGATCATGCCTTCACCCTACTTCGTTCGGCCAACAATCTTCCGGCGATTTTTCAATTCGCTCATTGCCGTAATCAACCGCGAAACCATATCGCCCTCACCAAATATGAAAACGCCTCGACTGCTTGAACACGGGGTTCAAAGCAGCCAAGGCGTTATATCGTCAACGGTGCCTTAGATAAACGGATACGAAAAGCGTTGCGCAACGATATCATTCGTCAGATATTATCGTCACTTCTTGCCGAAACGGAAGGCGCGGACGATGGCGAGAATGCCCATGACCACCATGGCGATGCCCGCGAAAACGACCAGTACGATCACCGAAGCGAACGGGGAGAAAAGCACGACGATACCGGCGAGGATGGAGATAATCGCATAGAAGATGGCCCAACCGGACTTCGGCAAGCGCCAGGTCTCGACCAACGCCATAATGCCTTCCATGATCCAGCCGATGCCGACTGTCAAGGTGACCAAAATCGTCAGCAAAGCTGTGGAAATCGCGGTGTTCTTGAGCATAATCACACCACCGATCACCAAAAGAAGGCCAACGAGTATGTCAAGCACTCGCCAGCCGCCGGGCAGCCCGTTTTCGACGATGGCGCCGATGATGCGGATGGCGCCGGAAACCACGAAGTAGGCACCCAAAACGATGGCCACAGCCACCAGTGTCTTGCCGGGCCAAATCAGCAGCGCCAAGCCAAGCAGGAGAGCGACGACACCGACCACACCATAGACGATGCGGATGGTTTTCTTCGCCTGGTTCGGCAGCCATTCCTCGGCCAGTTTGAAGGGGTTCATCCGCCACCATTCGTTGCTTCCGGGTCGAGCCGATTGGGCGTTGAAATAGTTGTTATTGCCTGCTGTCGGGCCACCATTTCGAGTCTGCTGACCGTTCCGCGCATATTGGTATTGGCCGTTTTGGCTGGCGTTGGCATATTGATTGGCATTGGCGTAAGGGTTGCCATTCTGGTATTGCCGGTCGTATTGATTGGGGTCAGCGGCATACGGCCCATAACCGTTCGGACCATAACCGCTATACGGGGCCTGATTCTGGTTCTGACCTTGACCGTTGTATACGTATGGATTGGCGTTCGGGCCGGCTTGCGGAGCACCGCCTTGGTTGCCGGTGTATTGGCCATAATTCTGGTTGCTTTGTCCGGCGTTCTGAGCATACCCATTGTTTTCGGACTGGTTTTCGTTGCCATTCATAGCGTTGGCATTAGGCGCATAGGCTCCATATTCCGGCTGACCTGACGGTTGTTGGCTATTGGGCTGTTGCTGAGCGTTCTCGTTGTTTCCATTCACGTTCAAATTATTATCATTCGTATTGGCGTCTGACATATCGACTCCTTTTCATTGTCGCCGTCACCATCAAATCACACAGTGGCGCTTCACTTCAACTACCATGTCATTCAACAGATTAAAGTCGAAAGCTATTCCTTCGCTAGCGACTTCAAGACTTTGAACTTGGCACAAGCCGGGTGTAAAAATCTCTGGTTTCCGCACGATTTTTCTTTTATCCCGCAACGCTTCTTGTCAGAGAACGCCGATACAGTAGAGCCATGTCTACACCTTTGATTTCAGGCCTTGATACGACCTCATTCTCCAGCACCATCAGCCCCGGCGACGACCTCTTCCGTTTCGTCAACGGCCCATGGATCGACACCTATGAACTTCCGGACGACCGTTCACGTTACGGTGCTTTCGACAAGCTTGCCGAAGACTCGGAAAACCAGATTCGTGACATTCTCGAAGACGAGGATTGCCCGGCCCACAAATCCCAAAGCCTCTATCGCGCATTCCTTGACACCGATGCCATCGAGGACGCGGGCATCAGCCCCATCAAGGGCACGCTCGATCGCATCGACAACGCCGCCGACAAGGCGGAACTGACCAAGGTTTTGGGTGAGCTGTGCACACTCGGAGGCCCCGACTTCTTCGATTGCGGTGTTTACGGTGACCCCGGCGACCCCGAGCACAACATTCTGCATATCGAGCAGGGCGGCATCGGCCTTCCGGACGAAGCCTACTATCGCGAAGATCATTACGCGCCGATCCGTGAGCAGTACGTGCATATGGTCATGAAGCTTCTGATGCTCGCCGATTACGGCGACAGTACAAAAGCCGAAGCAGACGCCAAGCGCTTCCTGGAGATTGAGACCAAAATCGCCTCGAACCACTGGGATAACGTGGCAACCCGAGATTCCCAGAAAACCTACAACCCCACGGATTTCGGAGAACTCACCTCCACGCTCTCCCACTTCGACATCGCCTCATGGCTTTCCGCGTGGCAATGCGCGTACAATGCCCTGCCTGCCTCAAAGGCACAACCGCTGGATCTCAAATCGGCGTTCAACCGCACCATCGTGCATGAGCCGAGCTTCCTTTCCGGTTTCGACAAGTTCTGGGACCAGAGTGACCTCGACGATCTGAAACTATGGGCACGCGTAACGATGATCAGCGGCTCTGCGAGCACGTTGAGCCGTGACTTCGACAAGACGCAGTTCGACTTCTATGGCAAGACGCTTTCAGGCGCCAAGCAGCAGCGCGACCGCTGGAAGCGCGGTGTGTCACTGGTCAACGGCATCTGCGGCGAGGAAGTCGGCCGCGAGTATGTCCGTCTCCACTTCCCCGAAAGTTCGAAGAAGCGCATGGAACAGCTGGTCTCAAACATCATCGAGGCCTACCGTGTCTCCATCTCCGGCAGCGATTGGCTGGGCGAGGCAACCAAATCCAAAGCCCTTGAAAAGCTTTCAAAGTTCACCCCGATGATCGGCTATACCAACCACTGGCGCGACTACACCGCCCTCGATATCAGGCCGGAAATGAGCCTGATGGAAGATCTCAATGCAGCTGTCGCCTACGAGACCGGATTCCAGCTCTCCAAGGTCGGTCAGGTCGTCGACCGTGAGGAATGGCTCATGAACCCGCAGACGGTCAACGCCTACTACGAGCCGTCCATGAACGTCATCGTCTTCCCTGCCGCCATCCTCCAGCCCCCGTTCTTCAACCCGGAGGCCGACGACGCGGCCAACTACGGCGGCATCGGCGCGGTCATCGGCCACGAAATCGGACACGGCTTCGACGACCAGGGCAGCCAGTACGACGGCGACGGCAAGCTCAACGACTGGTGGACCGCAGAAGACAAGGCAAACTTCCAAAAGCTCACCGCGGCATTGATCAACCAATACAACGGATTCATTCCCTCCCAGCTTCAGGAGAAGTATGGTGATGACTTAAGCAAAGCCCCGCACGTCAACGGCGCGCTGACCATCGGCGAGAACATCGGCGACTTGAGCGGCGTCAACATCAGTCTGAAGGCCTACGCCTTCGCACTTGACAAAGCTGCCGGCCATGCAATCGACGGTTCGCCGGAAGCTGTCGCCGCATCACTGGCGAGCGCCCCCGAACTTGACGGCTATACAGGTCTGCAACGCTTCTTCCTGAGCTACGCTTCGATTTGGCGCACCGCCCAACGCGAAGAGCTCACGGAACAGTATCTGCAGATCGATCCGCACTCCCCCGCCGAATTCCGCACCAACGGCATCGTACGCAACGTCGATCTTTATTACAAGGCCTTCGACGTCAAGCCTGAAAACAAGCTGTGGCTGGCCCCCGAAGCACGGGTATCCATCTGGTGATCATTAGTTCGACGAGCTAATCGCACTCAATGGATTGCATACCGATCATTTGAGCGAGATTGTCCAAGTCACGGTCGGAGCACATCTTTGTGCCCCGACCGTTTTCTTATTCACTTCACGTCTATTACCCGACTGATGCCACCAAACGATCTGCGGTGGCATGCCCTTCAAAGACCTCGCTGGCATCCCAGGGATCCTCACCTGGTTCATCGCCGGGTTGCGCGTCATTGCTTTGAGCATGATTCGTCACCGACTCATGCTCCGGCTGCTCATTCGAGTCTGCGGTCGAAACATGAAGGCGATCTGCGTCTGCCGTATTGGCCTGCGTCTGGGAACCTTCAGCCGCCTCGTCCTGGCCTTGCCCCTGAGTCACTTCAGCAGGGTCGCGGCTATTGCCATGTTCCTTTCCGCCCGGTTTCACCCGTTGGAATGCCGAAATGCCAAAACTCAGATCATGGCCGACACTGGTGGCCTCCATCACCATCCTGCTGTGTTTGGTGCCGTCACGCGTCCATTCCTCGGTCGCCAGATTGCCCGTGGCGATGACCGGATCGCCCTTTTTGAGACTTGAAAACACATTCTCAGCCAGCTGGCGGAACACCTTGACGGTGATCCACGTCGTCGGCCTGTCACGCCATTCATTGACCGCTGGATTGAAATATCTCGTCGTGCAGCCGATTCTGAACGAAACGGCTGCCGGGCCTCCCTCCTTCCCAAAGCTTTGCGGGTTCGCGCCCATGAATCCTGAAATCGTCACTATACCTTGCTGTGCCATCGACTCTGCTCCCTTTGCGTCATGACATTCGTCTATTTATGGACTGCGGGATACGTTACCGTCAATGGAATCCGGTCGCGTTCGCGTCCAAACCCCAGCGCTGAAACGGCTTGAAACGCACCCCGCGGTTATTCCAGTATGCAGGTTGGGATTGTATGTTTTCAAGCTGAAACGGGTCCTGTGGTCGAATGCCCGGGGTCCCGGCGTGTTGTGGATGCAATGTGGACGAACGGGGCGGTATCCACAGCAAAATCTCAAATGTGGATAGTCCATAGACCACCAGCAGATAAAAGAAAACCAAAAATGCGAATTTCAATAAAGAAGGAATATCGATAACCATATATGCATTACAGATAATGCAGATGCAAAATCAAGGGTTATGGGCCCCACCCCGGTTACACCAACTCCTTTAGCCGATACCCCCGATAAACCGAAATCCAAGAAAACAGAAAAACACCCGATAAACGACGGCGGCGCTGCGTATCAATCGGTACGCAGCGCCGCCGTCGGATTTGAAGAAAATATTCAATTATATTGAATACAGCCTGAACCAAAGTTCGGCAAAACCGACTTCAAGCTTCCAAAACCAGAAACTGTAAAGCCGGTTCTACGCCTGTCTCAGTCCTGATAGTTGTAGAAACCACGACCGGCGTTCTTGCCCATGTAACCCTTGTCGATATAATCCGTCTTCATACGATTGGCGAATTCCCGGATGTCGGGGTCTTCGCTGTCCTTGTCGATGTTGTACATGGTCATCATGCCGATTGCGTCGTCGATCTGGAACGGGCCGGTCGGCGCACCGGTGGCGATACGCCAGGTCGCGTCGATATCCTCAATTGAAGCGACACCCTTGACCCAAAGCTTGCCGGCATCGTTGAGGAACGGCACGAGCAACGAATTGAGCACGTAGCCCGGTTGTTCCTTCTTGATACGGATCGGAACCATGCCAATCTCCTCAGCGAACTTGGCGACCTCCTCGAATACGGCCGGATCGGTCTTCGGCTGCATCATCACCTCGCCGGTGTTGAACTTCCAGACATGGTTGGCGAAATGCAGGCACAGGAACTTGTCAGGACGGTCGGTAAACGGCGCTATCTTGCTCGGCGGCAGGGTCGAGGAATTGGTGCAGAAAATCGTCTTGGCCGGCGCATTCTCACTGACCTTCTTCCACGTATCCTGCTTGATATCCAAACGCTCCGGAACCGCCTCGATAACAATATCCGCGTCTTTCAGGGCGTCCTTCATATCGGCTGTCGTACGAATGCGGGTTACCGCATCGTCGAGCGCCTTGGGATCGGTATCCGGCAAATCGGCTTTATACTGTTCCTTTATCTGCTCCCAGCGTGCCGGCAGCTTGGCCAGAATCTCGTCGCTAATATCATATGCGACCACGTTCTTGCCCTTGAACGCCGATTGGAAGATAATCTGCGATCCCAGCGTACCCGTACCTAAAACAGTTAAATTCTGCATCATTGCCTTCTTTTATAAATCGTTTCAAGTTCCATATGCCAAGAACTCGAACCCAATAATTCCAAGGAAAGACTACAAATCATCCCAATTTGTAATTCATTCCTTACTTTTAATTGTAACGTTTTTCTAATCGGAAATATGGCATTGTGATGCCTAATTCAGTGACTTTGATAACACATCATTACTTTTGATCAACAACGAAGCTCTTTCAAACATCATATTTATCCATCCAACCCAAGAACGGCCATGCAGAAATGACAATGGCGCCACGCACCCGAAGGCACGCGACGCCATACTCTAGACTTGAAGAAAATAAACACACTTATTGTCTTGGGGTTTCAACGCAGACCCATTCAACCGGATGATTTGGACTTACCTTGAACGCAGTCACCCCATCGAAGTGCAGGAACAAAGGCGATCAATCACTCGTAGTCGTAGAAACCGTGACCGGAGATCTTGCCCATCTTGCCCTTGTCGATATAATCCTCTTTCAGACGACGAGCGAACTCCTTCTTGACCGGATCAGTGGCGTCCTTGTTGAGGTTATAGGGGGTCATCATACCCACGGTGTCCAAGATCTCGAACGGGCCGGTAGGAGCACCGGTGGCGATACGCCAGGTCTTGTCGATATCCTCGAACGAGGCCACACCGCGAACCCACAGGTCGGCCGCGGCATCAAGCAGTGGAACCAGCAGCGAGTTGAGCAGATAACCCGGCTGTTCCTTCTTGATGCGGATCGGAACCATGCCAATCTCATCGGCAAACTGCGCAACCTCTTCAAAGACCTTCGGATCGGTCTTCGGCTGCACCATCACCTCGCCGGTATTGTACTTCCACACCTCGTTGGCGAAATGCAGGCACAGGAACTTCTCGGGACGGTCGGTGAACGGCGCGATCTTGCTCGGCGGCAGGGTCGACGAATTCGTGCAGAAAATCGTCTTGGCCGGCGCATTCTCACTGACCTTCTTCCACGTATCCTGCTTGATATCCAAACGCTCCGGAACCGCCTCGATAACAATATCGGCATCCTTGAGTGCATCCTTCATATCGGCCGTCGGACGGATTCGCGAAACCGCCGCATCAAGCTTTTCCTCGGTCACGCCCTTGACGTCACGCCTGTAGCAGTCCTTGAGCTGCTCCCAGCGTGCCGGCAGCTTCGAAAGAATCTCGTCGCTGATATCGTAGGCGACCACGTTCTTGCCACTGTAGGCCGACTGGAAAATAATCTGGGAACCGAGAGTGCCCGTCCCCAATACCGTTAGATTCTGCATCATTGCCTTCTTTCGTCTATGACTTCACGAAAACGTCATTATTTCGTGAGACAGTTGCAAACGCAATCACCCAACACTGAGAATAATTACGTTTTATTTTCAATTACCCTTTTATGATACATGAATAATCGATGGAAACGTTTTATTTCAACAGAAAATTAGTGATTTATAAGACAGACTATCCAAACATCAATATTTAGGATTTTACAGGGCCTTAAGCGTACATTTAGGACCGGTTTGCTGGCATTTTCAACCGAGCCCGCGGCAATATTTGATGGAGGGACGTTCGTTTTCCATTACCGTTTAGCCAGCATCAGAAACCAATGTGGCCATCTCCCAAATAAAGGAGATGGCCACATTCGATTTTGATATTATGAAGAGGTTTAGAGCATTGCTTTGTACCGTTCGACCAACGTATCGGCGGCCTTATCTGCCGGAACCTTCACAGTGTTCTCGCCGTCGCGGTCGCGCACCTCGATGGTGCCGTCGTTCAGATAATCACGGCCGACCACGGCGACCAGCGGCACACCGAGCAGCTCGGCATCCTTGAACTTCACACCGGGCGAGACCTTCTTGCGGTCGTCGTAGATGACCTCAAGGCCCTTGGCCTCAAGCTCGGCGACCAGCTTTTCCGCCCCACCGAACGCTTCGTCCTTCTTGCCGGTGGCGACCACATGTACTGCGGCGGGCGCGATGTTGACCGGCCAGGCCAGGCCCTTCTCGTCGTGGTGGGTTTCGGCGATGCAGGCCATGACGCGCGAGACGCCGATGCCATAGCTGCCCATCCACACCGGCACGGCCTTGCCGTTCTGGTTGAGGACCTTGAGGCCCAGCGCCTCGGAATACTTGAGACCGAGCTGGAAGACCTGGCCAATCTCCACACCGCGTTCGAAGCTCAGCGGACCGGAACCGTCCGGGCTCATGTCGCCGTCGCGAACCTCAGTCGCCTCTACGGTGCCATCGGCCTTGAAATCACGGTCGTAGACCATGTCGAAGGCATCCACGCCGTCCTTGTCGCCGCCGGTGACCCACGCGGAGCCCTCGGCGATATGGGCGTCAACCAGATAACGCACCGGGTCCTTGATAGCGGAGCCCTTGACGCGCGCCTGCGGCCCCAAGACGGACGGCCCGATATAGCCCTTGACCAGTTCAGGATGAGCCTTCAAGTCGGCCTCGTTGGCCTCTTCGATTTCCGCAGGCGCGAACTGTGCCTCGAGACGCTTCATATCGATCTGACGATCGCCAGGCAGCGCCACAACGACGACCTCGCGCCACGGCTTGCGGTGCTCTTCAACCTCGTCATCGGGTTCGCCGGGATGCTTCACGGCGATGACAACGTTCTTCAGCATGTCGGTCTGTGCCCATTGACGGCCATCCTCGCGCGGATAGAGCGCATTGCACTGGCTGACCATGTCATCGATGGTCTTGGCGTTCGGGAGGTCACGCAGGCTCATCGCCGGGGTCTTGGAACAATCAACAGCCGGAACTTCGGGTGTGGTCAGCGCTTCGACATTCCAAGCCTTGCCGCTCGGCGCCTTGGCAAACGTGTCCTCCCCGATGGCCATCGGGGAAAGGAATTCCTGCGATTCGAAGCCGCCCATCGGGCCGGAAACCGCGTGGACCATGATGTAGCCCAAATCGAGGCGCTTGAAGATGCGCTCATAGGCATCGCGCTCCTCGACATAGGCCTTCTTCAGCCCGTCTTCGTCAATGGTGAAGGAATAGCCGTCTTCCATGATGAACTCGCGGCCGCGCACGAGGCCGGCACGCGGGCGGAACTCGTCGCGGTACTTGGTCTGGATCTGATAAAGCGTGACCGGCAGATCCTTATAGGAGGAATACATGTCTTTCACAAGCAAGGTGAACATTTCCTCATGCGTCGGCGCGAGCAGGTAATCGGCCTCGTGACGGTCCTTCAGGCGGAAGATGTTCTCGCCGTATTCCTCCCAGCGATGCGTCGCCTCATATGGTTCTTTCGGCAACAGAGCCGGGAAATGAACTTCCTGACCGCCGATGCCGTTCATTTCTTCACGGACCACGGCCTCGATCTTGTTGAGGACGTTCAGTCCCAGCGGCAACCACGTCCAGATGCCTGGCGCGGCCTTGCGAATATAGCCTGCTCGCTGGAGCAGACGCGCCGAATCGACGTCGGCGTCGGCGGGGTCCTCACGCAGCGTGCGCAGGAACAGGGTGGACATACGAAGTGCTTTAGTCATGGTTTCTAAATTATTCGCGCGAGCCGACATTGGCAAGATTGCGGGAAGCCATCGAATCGCTTCTATTCCCTAGCGCACAGTGACTCACGGTTATGCTCAAATCGACAAATTCCTAAGACGGATATTAATTCTCCAATATCAGCATCAATGGATCGAAGCAGATTAGAACAGCTCGTCCTGGGCGAATTCGTCGGTGTCGTCGGCGAGCTGGCCGGTGGCCTGCTTGGTGAAAGCATCGCTGCCCTCACATTCGAGGCGGGCGCAGGCGGCCTTGGAATTGTCGCGCAACTGGCCGTCGAGCAAGACAGCGTCGGGCGAAACCATGAAGGCGCGTTCGCTGATGTCGTCCAAATAAAGACCATCGAGGTTTTCCACACGGGAAAGCGCGACATAGCCCATGCCAGGCGCGAAAGTACGCCGTAAGTTCATCACGGCGCGGTCGAGTGTCATGCCCTGCGACTTGTGGATGGTAATGGCCCAGGCACAGCGCAGCGGCACCTGTTTGACGCTGGCCAGCACAGTTTCGCCGTCCATCATATCCCACGAAGCCTGCTTCATAGTAACCGTATTACCATTTTCGAAGGCGACAATCGGCCAACCTCCCTTGGCCTCGGAGACAAAGCCCTCCACCTTGCCGATGGAGCCGTTGACATACTGGTGGTCGGCGTCGTTGCGCAATGCCATCACCGCGGCACCGGTTTTCAATTCCAGCTTTTCAGGAGCGAGCATGTTCTTCTTGAGTCGCTTGACCAAGTCTGCGGGGCCCGCCGATTCGGCGACATAGTCGTGCGTTTCGTCGTGAATCTGTGAAAGCCGCAAGTCGTTCAGGGTGTCGGCCTGTTTGTTGACAGGAAAAAGGTGGACAGCCACTTCCCCAGCGGCCGGCGACTTACCCATGCGTTCCGCAAGTACGTCGTGATCTTCCTGTGTGACGTCGCCCTCGCGAATATCGGTGAGTACGGTCAACAGCTGACCGTCATCCTGGCGGTGCTGTTCGGTCAGGTAGCAGACCACAGGATTGAGCTCGTCCCAGACCAGCGATTCGGTAACGAAACCGTCGGCGTCCTTGCCGGCATCGGCATAACGCTGACGTGACATCAGGAATTCCGGGCTTGGTGGCACATCGTCGCGCCGGAACGATTTCTTGACCGGAGGCAGCTGGAAGAAATCACCGGAAAGCACGACCTGCAGCCCACCGAATGGCTCAGGACTGTGCCGCAAGGCACGGCAGACGTCGTCAACCATATCGAACAGCCACGCCGGCAGCATGGAAACCTCATCGATGACCAAAATATCAGCGGCTTCAATCTTGCGCTTGCGCCGCGAACGAATGCGCTTCATCAGCGCCGGGGTCATGACCTGCGAGACACCAACACCGGACCAAGAATGGATAGTCTGGCCGTTGATGTGAGTGGCGGCGATGCCGGTGGAAGCAGTGACGGCGACGGAGGCGCCACGGGCACGGGCAGCACGGATAAACTCGTTCAAGACGTAGGTCTTGCCGGCGCCGGGAGCACCGGTGATGAACGCATTCGCCCCCGCATCGAGAATCGTCAGCGCCTCCGCTTGCTTCATGCCGCTACTCCTTCGCTTTTGCCAGCGCTTACTTACCCACTGCCCTATGCCGTGGGAAAAGCACCACAATCAACCCTAAAAGGTGCTTTTCGCCTCACTCCGACGCTCAAACTGTGGGAAAAGCACCAAAAACGCCCCAAAATGGTGCTTTTCTCCTCAGTCTGGTGCCCTATCCGTGGGAAAAGCACCAAAAATGGTCTGGAATAGTGCTTTTCTCCGCTATCTACCAACCAGCTGAGGGGAAAAGCACCATTTGTCACCGTCTACTTGTTGAGCAGGCTTGTGGCCTCGATGTCGGCCTCGATCTTCTTGGCCTGAGCTTCATCCGGGCCAGGGGTCGGAGCCATGAAGGCCTCGCGATAGTAGCGCAGTTCATCAAGTGACTCGATGATGTCAGCAAGCGCACGATGGCCGCCATTCTTGGGGGGACGGTTCATATAGACCGCCGGATACCAACGACGTGCGAGTTCCTTGATGGTGCTCACGTCGATGCTGCGATAGTGCAAATGGCTCATGAAGCTTGGCATGAAGTGGTCGAGGAATTTCTTGTCGCTTCCGATGGTGTTGCCGGCGAGCAACGGCTTGACCCCGTCAGGCGTAAAGCGGGCGACGTAGTCGGTGACCTTCTTTTCGGCGTCAGCCAGGCTCAGGCCGGTCTCCCATTCGTGGATCAATCCTGAACGAGTGTGCATCGTGCGCACGAAGTCGCCCATGTGGTCGACCGCCTTCTGCGAGGGCTTGATAACATAGTCCACACCTTCGTCGAGCACCTTGAGATTGAAATCGGTCGGCACCACGGAGACCTCCACAAGCTCGTCGCCGCCGAAGATATCGAGACCGGTCATCTCGCAGTCGATCCAAATCAGCCGCGAATCCTCCGCCGAATACGTCTCGTCATCCTGAGCATTCACCATAATATTTACCCTTTCGCTGCCACTAACAGAACTCTACACACTATCTCACGCTGATGACCGACAGTATTAATTCTGCATATTTTCACTTACTGACGTGGTGGGGCTGGGATATACAATGCTTGACACGCTCCGGGCCGCTCAGGCCAAGTCTTTACGGTCAAGCATCGCATATCCCAGCCCCACCACTCAACCTATACGGAGTTAAAGAGTCGATAGCCTCGACACGCTCTGGGCTGAGCCGTTAAGCAGAAAGCCCAGTGGACTTTCTGTAGGCGAAGTGAGCGCGGTGTATCGAGTGCGAAGGCAAAATCTCTGATTTTGCACAGGCCAAGTCTTTACGGTCTGACATCGCATATCCCCACCCCACCACTCAACCACAGAATGATAAAGCCGCCCGATACCCTATTTGCAAGGCAGAGACGAGAAATGCGACAACACAAATCATTAACACTATAAACCGTTGAGTGACGGGCTGGGATATGCGATGCTGTGGCATAAAGCTTGGCCTACCGGCCTGGAGGGTGCCTCAGCATTGTATATCCCAGCCCGCCACGTCAGTTACATGCAACGAAGACTGAGCTAGAGAAAATAATAAATATCAGTCGTTGTGGAAGCCGCTGTAGTTCGGGGCCTCCGTCGTCATCACGATGTCGTGCGGATGCGATTCGCGTAGACCCGCTGTGGTGATGCGGATGAAGCGGCCCTTTTCGGCCATTTCCTTGATGTTGTGGGCACCGATGTAGAACATCGACTGGTGCAGGCCGCCAATCATCTGATAGAGCACCGCGTTGAGGGAGCCACGATAGGGCACCTCGCCTTCGACGCCTTCGGGGATGACCTTTTCGTTGCTGGTGACATCCGCCTGGAAGTAGCGGTCCTTGGAGTAGGACTTCTTGCCGCGCGGGGCCATAGCTCCGAGCGAGCCCATGCCACGGTAAAGCTTGTACTGTTTGCCGTGCAACAGCACCTTTTCGCCTGGGGTCTCGTCGCAGCCGGCGAGCGCGCCGCCGAGCATGACGGTCGAGGCACCGGCCACGAGAGCCTTGGCAATATCACCGGAATAGTGGATGCCACCGTCGGCGATGCAAGGCACGCCAGCCGCTCGGCAGACCTGAGCCGCGTCATAGACGGCAGTAAGCTGCGGAACGCCGACACCGGCAACCACACGCGTGGTGCAGATGGAGCCGGGGCCAACGCCGACCTTGACGGCATCAACGCCTGCATCGATCATGGCCTGCGCGCCGGAAGCGGTCGCGACGTTACCGCCGATGATCTGCACGCCGTTGAATGCACGATCGGACTTCAAACGCTTGATCATATCGAGCGCGAGATGCGCCTCGCCGTTTGCGGTATCGACCACCAGCACGTCGACGCCGGCCTCCATCAATGCGGAAGCACGGGCCCACGCATCGCCCAGGAAGCCAATGCCCGCGGCCACACGCAGACGGCCTTGGTCGTCCTTGGTGGCGTCGGGATACTGCTCGGTCTTCACGAAGTCCTTGACAGTGATAAGTCCGGCCAGTCTGCCCTCGGCATCGACCAGCGGAAGCTTTTCGACCTTGTGCTTGGCAAGCAGGTCGTGCGCATCTTCACGTGAGATGTCGGCAGGGCCGGTGATAAGCCCGTCCTTGGTCATGACGTCCTTGACCTTGAGCCTATCGTAATCTTCGGAAGCGATGAAACGCATGTCACGATTGGTGATGATGCCGAGAAGCTTGTTTTCAGGGTCAACGACGGGAAGGCCCGAAATATGGAAACGACCACACAGCTTGTCGAGATCGGCAAGGGTGGCCTCAGGATTGACGGTGAGCGGGTCGGTGATCATACCCGATTCGCTGCGTTTGACGATATCGACCTGCGAGGCCTGATCGTCGATGGAAAGGTTTCGGTGCAAAACGCCGATGCCGCCGTTACGTGCCATGGCGATGGCCATGTCTGATTCGGTGACGGTGTCCATAGCCGCCGAGAGCACAGGCACCTTCATGGTGATTTCACGGGTCAGATGCGTGGTGGTGTCGACGTGAGAGGGAATGACATCGGTCTCGTTGGGAAGCAACAGGACGTCGTCGTAAGCCAAACCCATTTTCGCAAAAACAGGAGGCAACGGATTGAATGATGACTGGATATCAGGTTGAGAATTTAAAGCCATAGCACAACTATATGGGCGCGGGGTGACGAGCGTCACCATTTGTTGAAATCAGTGGTTCTTTCGGGAATGTCGCGCGTTGCGCACCCCTGGATCCTCTTCTTTTTGTATTTCAAGCCATCGTCGCATCAGGTACGGGGACATCGTGCAAATCGTCAAAATCACAGCTGCAACAATCATGCCGACAGCCACATATTGCCACCTGAAGAAAAGAATCATGATGGAACCGAAGGAAATCAGCGCCGCCCAGCCCCAGAGAATCAGGACCGCGCCCTGTACACTGTGACCGATGCGCAACATACGATGATGCAGATGCATGCGGTCGGGGTGCATCGGCGATTGGCCTTTGCTCAGACGACGGATGATGGCCAGGCACATGTCGAGCACCGGCAGGAACAGCACCAGAATCGGCAGCAGAATCGGCATGAACGCCGGCAGATAGAGGCTGGTATGTACGGAGGCCGGGTCGAGATGGCCGGTCATGATAATCGACGCGCAGGTAATCATATATCCGAGCAACATCGAACCGGAATCCCCCATAAAGAGTTTGGCAGGATGCCAGTTATGAAGCAGAAAGCCGACGCAGATACCGACCAAAGCGACGTCAAGCAACGTGGCCATCGAAGCGTAGCTCGGTGTGGAACGCGCAATGACGTAGGAATAGACGGCGAAGGCGATGCCGCCGATGGCAACGATTCCGGAAGCGAGGCCATCAAGCCCGTCGACGAAGTTGACAGCGTTGATCGACGCGACAATCAAAAAGGCCGTGATAGCCATGGAAATACTTGGCGAAGCCGTCACCAGCGAGCCGAACGGCAGGAAGATGATCTGCACGCCGCCCCATGCAACGAACACGGAAATCAGGAGCTGCCCGGCGAGTTTGAGCATCCAGTCCAAATCCCAAAGATCATCAGCTACACCCAACAGGCAAATCAACGCCGCACCGATAAGTACCACCCACGCTTGGTTCGATCCGACGAAAAGCCCTGAGATGAAAGGCATCTTGCTGGCGAATATTATCGACACCGCAAGGCCTATCAGCATCGCCAGCCCACCCATGCGCGGGGTGGGAACCGTGTGCACATCTCGCGCGCGGACTTCACCCACCGCACCGATTTCGATGGCGAGATGACGAACCAGGGGTGTGACCAGCCATGTGGCCCCTCCCGCAATCGCGGCGATGAACAGGTAGACTCTCACGCGTTCAGACTCCCGCCTTCGGCGTCCATAAGCGCCGCACGAACTTGCGTCTCGCTGATGACGCCCTCGCGCACAATCGAAATCCCATCGCGCTCGCTGACATCAGCGGCAACCACAGTGCTTGCAACGTGGCTTACTGTCGGCCCACCATCAAGATACAGATCAACGTCATCGCCAAGTGCCGCAACAGCTTCCTGAACCGTTTGTGGACTTTCCCCACCACTGCGATTGGCGCTGGAGCAAGCCAACGGCCCTGTGGCACGCAAGGTCTTGAGACAAGCTTGCGAATCCGGGACTCGCACGGCCTGAGTTTTGCCGCCGTTCATTTCCTCACGTAACGTCACCAGTTTTGAACCGGTTTCGGCCACTGCGATCGGCGAAAACGGTCCAGGCAAAAAGACCTTGGCAAGTCGATCCAGCGGAACCGGCAGATAGAGACCAAGCGCGTCCAAATCATCTACTGAGGAAAGCAGCACCTGCAGCGCCTTGCTACGCGGGCGACGTTTCGCCTCATAAATGCGGCTCACCGCCTCAGCGCTGAAAGGACTCGCAGCAACGCCATAGACCGTGTCTGTCGGCAATACGACAAGCCCGCCGTCTTTGACAATCCTTTTAGCCATCGCCAAGGATTCGTCATCAATTGCACGCACGTCGCTCATATTGCCTCCAACACAAAGTATGCCTTAATTGCACCATTGCACCCCGACTTCACGAGCAACCCATCATGAAAGCATCACCAATCCACATCTGTCCGGCAAACGGCTTCATCGTGCTATCGCAGATGCCACGAATCACTTCCGAAGGCAATGCGCCGAAACAACCAACCAGAAAAGCCGCGTTTCGCTAATGAATCGGCGTAGAACCATCGGGCGAGGTCATCGTCAATATAACTCGTACGGAAATAACGAATTTTGACGAAATCAACCACTCCAGAAAGCTACCCTTTGATGGCAAAGAGATAACGCGGACGACCGGTGAGGTCTTCGCCGGTATGCGCCGAACGGAAACCATGGGTTCTGGCAAAGTCGACCAGCAATTGGGCCTGCGAAATGTCATGTTCCATCACCAACGCCCCGCCGTTGCGCAAAAGCTTCTCAGCACGCAGAATGATCCGTTCGGGTGTATAGGTCCCGTCTGCAGAACCGCCATATAACGCCGTTTTTGGGTCATAGTCACGGACTTCGGGCTGTTCGGGAATCTGGTCGAGCGGTACATAAGGCGGGTTGGTGACCACAGCGTCGATTGTGCCGTCCAATCGCTGCAACGTCATGGCGTTCGCCGCGTCGGCATGGAAAAGATGATAGTTGTAGCCGGCCAGCGAATGGTCTTTGAACACCTTCTGCTCGTTGCGCTTCGTCCATTCAAGGGCTTCTTGCGAAAGTTCCACGGCCCAGACCTCGCTGCCCGTCACTTCAGTGACAAGTGAGAGCCCGATTGCTCCGCTTCCGGCGCACAGATCGACCAGACGGCTCGGCTTGATATTCTCTTTCGTCAGCCAGTCGATGGCCACCTGCACCACGGTTTCGGTCTCCGGTCGGGGAATGAAGACTCCCGGCCCGACTTCAAGGTCAAGATAACGGAACGGCGCGTGACCGACGATATATTGCAATGGTTCGCGTTGCTTGCGTCTGGCGATCATCACGGCGAAACGGCGAATCGCGGCGCCATCGGCGTCTTCAATGTCATTAGCTGCATTACTTTTATGTTTATTGCCGGCGTTTGCGGAACCGCCGTTCACATCTCCGGTTTCGCCATCCCCGCCAAACATGCCCCCGGAGTCATCGTCACCATCGATGCGATGTACGTCGACACCATCGACCGCAGCCGAACCGTCTTTTATGTTGCTATGCAATGGCGTATCGAGCAATATCGATTTTTCGACATCGCCGGCCGTCACACCAAACGCCTCGGCGAGCAGCAATTTCGCATCATTACGTGGCGTCTCTATACCTGCTGATTTCAGCCATTCCGTTGCCTGCTGCAACATCTCAAATGTCGAACGCGCCACGTTTTCCGCCATTGATTGTTCCTCTTGCTCAGTCGGTTTTGGCAAGACGTGCGGCTTCGTCGGCCTGAATATCGCTGTCGATGACGGCCTGCAAGTCGCCGTCGAGCACTTGGTCAAGGTTGTATGCCTTATAGTTGGTGCGGTGGTCGACGATACGATTTTCAGGGAAATTGTATGTGCGGATGCGTTCGGAACGGTCGAGTGAGCGCACCTGCGAATGGCGCATGTCGGCTGCTTCCTCGGCTTCCTTTTCGTGTTTCATCGCCAGCAGGCGGGATTTGAGGACTCGCAATGCCGCCGCGCGATTCTGGATCTGCGACTTCTCGTCCTGCATACTCACCACGATGCCGGTGGGGATATGGGTCATGCGCACCGCAGAATACGTCGTGTTGACGGACTGTCCGCCGGGACCGGAACTCATGAAGATATCGATTTTGAGGTCTTTTGGATCGACCTCAATCTCATCGTCGTCCTCGTCGGCTTCCGGGAAAACGATGACGCCGGCTGCGGAAGTCTGGATACGCCCCTGCGATTCGGTGACGGGGATGCGCTGCACGCGGTGCACGCCACCTTCGTATTTGAGGCTCGCCCATACCCCGTCCTCGGGCGCCGGATTGCCTTTGGCCCGAATGGCGACCTGCACATCCTTGACGCCGCCAAGCTCGGTGCTGTTCTCACTTTGGATGGTGGTGGTCCAGCCGCGCTTTTCGGCGTAACGGGTGTACATACGCAGCAGATCGCCGGCGAACAGCGCCGCCTCTTCCCCACCGGTGCCTGCCTTAATCTCCATGATGGTATCACGCACATCGTCAGGATCGCGAGGAATCAGCGCGCTACGCAGCTTCTCTTCGGCAGGCGCTACCAACGCTTCGAGTCGTTTGGCTTCCTCGGCAAAGTCGGCGTCCTCGCCGGCCATTTCCTTGGCGGCATCGGCATCATCACGGGCATGCTGCCAAGCGCGATAGGCTTCGACGATGCTGCCAAGTTGGGCATGGCGACGCCCCAGCTTACGAATCGCCTTGGGGTCGGAGGCAACCTCGGGCTGGCTCATCTGCCGCTCGATGTCCTGATACTCTTCCAACGCGCTTTGCGCTGCCGGGAATTGCTCGTCTGCCATGCAAAAGTCCTTTTATTATGTTGTCAAATATTCTTATGAAACAAAAATCCCCGAAATTGGGTATGAAAAACGCCAGCCCGGATTCGGGTCCACAGACCCGAACCAGCGAGGCTGGCGAATAAAGAATGCTACTTGGTCTTCTTGCCGTAGCGCTTCTCGAAGCGAGCGACACGGCCGCCGGTATCGAGAATCTTCTGCTTGCCCGTGTAGAACGGGTGGCAGTTTGCGCACACATCAACCGTCATGTGATCGCCCTTGGCGGTGCTGCGTGTTACGAAAGTATTGCCGCAAGAGCAGGTAACCTGCACTGGGTGATAATCGGGATGAATACCCTGCTTCATAATGTCTCCTAAGGAATTCAGGTGACCCGGGTCGCCTAACCCCAATGGCCAGACGTGAACCGGAACGTTGATATTCTATCAGCGAGCGTTGACCGTAACCAGGAAAACAGCGGAGAAGCCAAAGGCCAATCCCTTCCATTGCCTCATTTAGTCATAAGCCCGCAGACAGTACAACACGAAATACCGCTATGTCATACCTGCTTTCTTCCGTGAGCTGATTGGATTTCAACAAAACATAAAAACCTGTAATAAAGCAAATCCAAAGCAAACCATACGACGAACACGCAGTAACAGCGAAACAATAAAGGTGTTATATCTTGATGACAGTCCATAAATATGGATGACAAACCAAGCTCGCCTACGATCGACGGCGCTTTGAAAGGATAGTAGTATGGCACTCATTCGCAAGATCGGCATTATCGGCTTGGGTCACGTCGGGGCACACGTGGCCAACAGTCTTTTGATGGAAGGCATCGCCGACGAGCTCTATCTGGCTGATATCAATCAGAAGAAACTCACCAGCGAGGTTCAGGATTTGAGCGACGCGCTCTCCTTCAACCCGCACAATTGCAAGATCGTCAATTGCAAGGACGAATACGAGAAGCTGGCCGGCTGCGACGTCATTGTCAACGCCGCCGGCGACGTCAACGCCTCTGCGGTTTCACGTGACGGCGAACTGTTCATCACCACCGACATCGCCCGCACCTTCATCGCCCGCGTCACCGACGCCGGTTTCAAGGGTATCTGGGTTTCCATCGCGAACCCGTGCGACGTGGTCTGCACCGAGATCTGCCGCCTTTCCGGCTGTGATTCCAAGCGTGTCATCGGCACCGGCACGGCTCTCGATTCCGCACGTCTGCGCAACGCGATTTCCTCGAAGGTCGGTCTCGACCAGCATTCGATCAACGCCTATATGATGGGTGAACACGGCGCTTCCCAGTTTGCGGTCTTCTCCGCAGCAAGTTTCGGCGGCAAGCCGTTGGAGCAGCTGGCCAAGGAACAGCCCGACCGCTTCGGCTTCGACCAGAAAGAGGTCGAAGACTTGGCACGTCAGGGCGGCTATGTGACCATGGCCGGCAAGCACTGCACCGAATACGCCGTAGCGAACGCCGCAGCCATGATCGTGCAGGCCGTCGTTTCCAACTCCCACTTCGTGACCGCCTGCTCCACGATGCTTCAGGGCGAATACGGCCACAGCGGCCACTTTGCTTCCGTCCCCTGCGTCATCGGCGCCGACGGCATCGAAGAGGTCATCAACCTCGAGCTCAATGACCGCGAAAAGAAGGCACTGGACGCTTCCTGCGAACACATCACATCCAACATCGCCCGCCTCGGCGATTGGTGGAACACCGAGTCCCGCATGAAGTGAGCGCAACGGAGTGGAAGTCGAATACTGAGATATCAACAGGTCACATATAACAGTGTTGCCGTCGATTAACAGAATTGTTCGATAACCACGACATCGACATATCAAAATCCCGAGGTTCCAACGAATCCCGGGATTTTTTGGTGGGGCCGCTCGGGCTTGAACCGAGGACCGACGGATTATGAGTCCGATGCTCTAACCGACTGAGCTACAGCCCCACATTGGCGAAAGCCAACGCTGTCAGTCTAGCAAACGCTCTGACCAGCGACACCACGCAACGCCGCCGCAACAACGGAAAACGACGCAGAGATAACATTCATCAGCCAGGCAACATCACAATCAAAATCTGCAAAAACGAAGCTGCGATTGCCGATTATTGTCATGGAGATTTTTCATAAATCCCAGCCAGATTCTACTTTTTGCTTCTCACTGCACGACCGGAAGCGAAACGGTCAAGCGCGCCGGTTTTGGCAATGGCAAGATAGAGGAACCAGCTCATCACCCCGGCAATAAGAATGCCGCTGATGATTTCGCAAATCATGCTCACGATGCCGCGAACACTGAAGAGCGAAACACCTTGAAGTCGGGTCAAAAGCACATAGATGCCATAGAAAACAGCTATGAAGAATCCCGAGAATACGGAACGAGGAAGCGTGAACTTGCGGTATTTGGAGATTGCGAAAGGAATATCGGCCAGCAGACCTTCGGCCAACGCCGGAAGAAACACCGAAATCACCGAGTAGCCGTTGCCGAATAGGATCTCAAGAATCGCGCCGACCAAATTGGTGTACATGCCGGCTCCAGGTTTACGAATGATAAGCATGGCCAACGGCCCTGAGAAATACCAGAAGCCATGCAGCAGGCTCGATAAGCCCGGCAAAACCGCGCCCAACAAGGGCGAAAGCAGTGGATAAACGAAATCGAAGCCCCAAAAGATGACGCCGCAGGCCACGCCAAGTGCCGCGCCGACCGCGATGTCCGTAGAACGCCAACGCAGAGGGGAAGCCAGCACAGGGCCCGTTTCTTCTTTGGCTGACCGAGTGGAGGGGTTTGAGGTATGAACGTTCGCTGAGGCCGCACCGGGTTTCGACGGGGAAGTGCTTTCTGCTTGCTCTGATGCGAATTGCCCAGGTTTGGATTTATCAGTGTTATCAGGAGATTCGGTTTTTGGGGCTGGTTTGGCCACAGTAGTTCCTTGCATTAAAACTGCGCACAGCATTGGGATTACGACGCCCCTTGACCTGCACAGTTCGGGCGGAGGCGCCAACCGCCACTCTATCAGAATCGGATATGTCGGCACACCCCCGGCGCTATCGACGCTGGTTATGGCCTACACCAAATCGTGGTGCTACTTTGAAATCCCCCAAAAACCGAGCATCCAGACTAATGGACAAACTGCCGAAAATGCTACAGAATTAAAGGAGATACCTTCAGGATTTGATAAACTCCAACGGATTGTCTATGAACTTGCGCAGACCGACTTCCGCCGCTCCTAAAAGCGCCGGTCTGGTATTGACGTCGGGCAACAGCACGCGTGGCTGAACTTCCGGATAACTCAATATTTGCAGCTCAAGCTCATGGTTCAACCGGCGTGTCAGCGCCTTGCCGAACCTATCCCAAAGACCGCCCAAAACAACGGTATCAATATCGAGTATATTGATGGCGGATGCGAGCGCGGATGCCAAAGCTCTTACCGCCCGGTCCACAGCGGCCACAGTGCGGTCGTCATGTGCCTTGTACTTGGCAAGCAGTTCGTCCACCGCTTCCATCCTTGTCGAAACCCCGCGATCGGCGACGCCGGAAGCTTCCACCAACGCCTTTCGCCCAGCGTACATTTCCAGGCATCCACAACGCCCGCAGGTGCACTGCGGCCCATCAAGAGCCACGGAAACATGGCCAAGCTCGCCCGCAAACCCGGAGTCACCGTGAGCGACCTGACCATGCCGCACCACGGCACCGCCGATACCGATATCCGTGGAGATATAAATGAACGAGTCGGTTGGGCGGATCACGCTTTTGCCGTTTCGAGGCGTGGCATACCCGGGTATCTGCGCCAATGCGGCCAGATTCGCCTCATTGTCGGCAAGAGCGTCCAGCCTCTTGACCACGTTGAACCCAGAAAGCTCCAGCTTTTTCCAACCAAGATTTTTCGCCGACAACAACACCATATCGTCGGTGACAAGGCCTGGAAGCGCCAAAACCGTGCCGACTACCGTTAAACCTCTCTTGCTGATTTCCTGTTCGCCCTCATCCACCAGTTCATCAAGCTGATTGAACACCTCTTTGGGGTCGCTGGCCTCCATGGAACGGCTAATCCAACGCTGGGCAACGACAGAACCATCAAGGGCAAGCACCGCAAAACCGTATCCATCGGTGTTGATTTGCAGTCCTATCGAACAGAACCGTCGCCCGGAAATATTGAGCGGGGTGCTGGGTCTGCCGTAGGTCGCGCCTGCGGAAACCGGCTTGCCTTCCTCCAAAGCATCGGAAGAAACGAGCATCGGCACCAAAAGCGACATCGTCGCCTTCGTCAACCCCGTCGCCTTTGCGAGTTTGGCACGGCTCATGGGTTTGGACGATTGGAGCAATGTGGAAAGAACCACCGAAAGGTTGTGGTTGCGCAAATCATCCTGATTGATACTTTTCAGCGCCATGAGCCCTCTTTTCAAAGTTATGTTCACTGTATCAGCCGGGGCGAAATAGCAAGAACAACAGCGAAAACACACGACAGCATTGAAATAATCTATTGATTTAACTAATATGGACAACGGATTGTAAGTATACTGATTTCAGACGCGGCAATACAAGCACGCAGCAGTGTTCGGCGTATTTCGAAAGGCGAGAATAATGGCAGGGCAACAATCAGAAAACGGTTCCGCTCACGTAACGTTGGTGGCCGGAGTCGACACTTCCACGCAATCGACCAAGGTCCGTGTAACCGATGCCGCCACGGGCGAACTTGTACGCTTCGGACAGGCAAAGCACCCCGACGGCACCAGCGTTGACCCCGAGTACTGGTGGCAGGCTTTTCTCGAAGCCTCCAGACAGGCCGGTGGTCTCGCCGACGTTTCGGCTTTGGCCGTCGGTGGCCAGCAGCACGGCATGGTGCTGCTCGACAAGCGCGGGAGGGTGATCCGTGACGCACTGCTTTGGAACGACACGCGTTCGGCACCCCAAGCCGAAAATCTGATTACCCGGCTCGGCGCACCGGAACGCACCACGGCGGATGAACCGGAAGACGTGAAGGCACGCGGAAAGCAACGATGGGTGAAGACCGTAGGATCCTCCCCCGTCGCTTCCTATACCTTGACCAAAATCGCTTGGGTGGCCGAAAACGAGCCTGAGAACGCCTCGAAAATCGCGGCAATCTGCCTGCCGCACGATTGGCTGAGCTGGCGCATCGCGGGGTTTGGCCCAGTCGAAGAAGGCGAGGACGCACATCTGGACGCCCTCTTCACCGACCGTTCCGACGCTTCGGGCACCATTTATTTCGATTCCGCGAACAACGTCTACCGCTACGATCTCATCGACATGGTTCTTGGCAGACATGATGTGATTCTTCCGAAAGTGCTCGGACCACGCGACGCCGCACCGGTCAAGGCCTCCCCTGCCGTTGCAGGCGCATCCGTTGACGGCGGCTGCATCATCGGGCCCGGCGGCGGTGACAATGCCATGGCGTCCTTGGGCTTGGGAATGTCGGTCGGCGACGTCAGCGTCTCGCTGGGTACGTCCGGTGTGGCCGCGGCCATCGCCGAAAATCCTGTATATGACTTAAGCGGTGCCGTTTCTGGCTTTGCCGATTGCACCGGGCATTATCTGCCTCTTGCCTGCACCATCAACGGTTCGCGTATTCTCGACGCCGGCTGCGCGGCACTCGATGTGGATTACGACGAACTGGGACGGCTCGCTCTTGCCGCAAATCCCGGTGCTGACGGGTTAACCTTGGTCCCCTATTTCGACGGCGAGCGCACACCGAACAGGCCGGATGCCAACGCAACGTTGAGCGGCATGACATTGGCCAACACCACCAAGCAAAACTTCGCGCGAGCATTCGTCGAAGGTCTGCTCTGCTCACAACGCGATTGTCTGGAAATTATCAAAGGGCTGGGCGGCAGCGTCAACCGTATCCTCCTGATCGGCGGCGGCGCAAAATCCGAGGCCGTACGAACCTTGGCTCCTGCGATTTTCGGCATGCCCGTCACTCGCCCCGCCACCGACGAATACGTCGCCATTGGCGCCGCACGTCAGGCAGCGTGGGTCTTGAGCGGGGAGCCCAATCCCCCGCAATGGAGTCTTAACATCGACGGCACCGAGACCGCCGAGCCAACCCCGCAGGTCTACCATGCCTACGTCAAGGCACGTGGGTGAGGGTTAATCAGATTCAGACGCCCCGTTCATTGCGGCCTTCCACTCGTCGGCATTCCAGTCCTTCGGAACTTCATGAATGACCTTGCAAGGATTGCCGACGGCAACACTGTTGGCGGGAATGTCGTGGACGACCACCGAACCGGCACCGATGACAGAGTTGTCGCCAATCGTCACACCCGGGCAGACCACCACGTTGCTACCAAGCCAGACATTGTTGCCGATGATCACGTCCTCGTTGCGTTGCCAGCCTTCAAGCCGTGGTTTGATGGGCACGGCGTGGTTGGGCGTGCAGATGCTGCATCGTGTGCCAATCAGACAGTCGGAACCGATTGTTATCGGCCCTCCCCCGACAATGAGCAAATCCATATTGATGAACGTGCGTTCTCCGATTTTCAGACCTAGCCCGTAATCCAAATAAATCGGTGGCCTAAAATCAACACTTTCCGCAGCTCCGGGCACGAGTTTACGGAACAGACGCATCGCCTCATCCGGATCATCAAAATAGATCTGGTTGATTTTGGAGCACGTCGATTGCGATTCCCAAGTCAATTTCGGCAGAATCTCGGACTTGCGATATTGCAGCCATTCGTCATTGAACAATTTCGCGAAATCCAGATATTTTGCCTTCAGCTTTTCGACTTCATCTTCCATCGTGACTTAAATCCTTACAATCTCTATTTTGTCGGTTTCGCGATTCCTCATTATTATCTTTTACAGCAGCAAGAACTCTAATCAGCAAATACCTTAAAGGACATTAACCATACAAATTCCGGCCAGCAATCTACATTGTAGATAACCGACCGGAAAGTAATGTTTATAGACAAATATTGATTTAGCCCTTTATCGCACCGGTCAAACCTCCGACTATCTGCTTTTGGAAAATAGTGAAGCAAACCAGAGCAGGAATCATTGAAACCGACGTAAAAGCAAGAACTTTTGCGGTATCGACAGAATACTGCGAGCTGAAAAGCTGAACACCCAACGGAAGCGTGTACTTGCCTTCCGAATTGATCAGGAACAGAGGAAGCATATAAGAATTCCAGCTCGTCACAAAGGTCAATATACCCGTGGTTGCGACGCCAGGCATGGAAAGAGGTACAACCATCCTCCAGAAAAAGCCAAGTCTTGAGCAGCCGTCCAAGGCACAAGCTTCTTCCAATTCATTTGGTATGGCTTTGAGAAAAGGAACCAGAATGATGACCGTCTGGGGCAAGGCAAAGGCGATTTCGGGAAGAATCAGTCCCGTCAATGAGTTTGTCAGATGGAGGTCCTTGACCAAAAGGTACAAAGGCGTAATCGCCACGGTAATCGGGAACATCAGACCAGCAGTGAACAGCATATACAGGGCCTTGTTGAACCTGAACTTATACCGTGCAATGACGAACGCAACCATCAAACCTAGAGCCACGGTCCCCAACATAGTGAAAACAGCGACAATCACGGAATTGACAAGTTCGGTCCAGAACGTTGATGAAGTAAGAACTGAAGTATAGTTCGTCATCACCCATGGCGAAGGTAAACCTGACGGATTTGTGGTAATTTGAGAATTCGTCCGGAACCCGCCAAGAATGATATAGAGAATCGGTATGATACAAACACCGATCAATAACAGCGCGAGAAAATATGTAACTGGGCTTCCCCAAGGATTCTTCTGAGATTTACGTAATGTTGTCCCAGCTGTTTTTTCAGATTTCATCTCTACTCAAACCTCGCTTATCAATTCCGCCATAAATAACTTGATATTGCTTGTTTTGCATTTCGTCTGTCTTCATCCGAGCGCTCCATCCAGATCCTTGCTCAGAATGAACTTCTGATATGTCAATGCCAATACAAGCGAGATAATGAAGATCAACACAGCGACCGCGCTGCCGTAACCATAGTTGGAAGCCATACGACCTTGCAATACCATATATGTCGCCATAGTTGAGGTACCTGCCGTCGCAGAAACGTATTGTCCCCAAATCACATATACCAAATCGAAAAGCTGCAGTGAACCAATCATCGACAAGAATGCAGCGACTCGAATTGTCGGCCCCAACAGCGGCAAAGTGATGCTCCACTGCCTGCGCCAGAAACCAGCACCATCGACCTCAGCTGCTTCATAGAGTTCGGTGGGTATCGATTGCATTCCCGCGAGCATAAGGATGACATAGAAGCCTATGTATTTCCATGAGATGATGAAAAGAAGCGTCCAAATGGCTATCTTGGGATTCGCAATCCAGTCCAATCCATGAATGCCTATTTTTTTGAGAAAATCGTTGACCGCTCCGGTTGTGCTCAGCATAAGGGACCAACCGGTTCCGGCTATGACCTCGGAAACCACGTATGGAACGAAAATGAGGGTGCGAATAATGCCTCGTCCCTTCATTTTTTGGTTGATAAGCAACGCAAAAAGTATCGCAAAAGGAAGCTGGACAATTAGAGAACCGATAACGATGAACCCGTTGTGCCATAACGTCTGCTGGAAGCTGGTATCGGCAAGAATCGCCTTATAGTTGTCAAAACCGATAAATTGCCCGTTGCGAGCCGGAGTCCCAAATCCCTTCCAACGATAAAAGCCATAATAGACAGCCAGAATCACTGGCAATATTACAAACCCTAAGAAAATAATCAATGCAGGTGCCGATAATACCGTTATCTCAATTTTCTTACGGATCGAATCCTTTAATCCCGTTTTCTTCGAATCCATAACCTGTCTTTCCCCATTCCGTGTTCAACGATGAACAAATATCTCCAGCGAGTAAAAAGTATAATTTTACGGAGATTCAAAATCGTGTGTGTTGGAAGCGGCCAGCAATGAATCGCCGCTTCCAACACACATTTCGTTATTCAATCAGCCCTTCTTGGATGCATCTTCAACAGCCTTGACGATGTCCTTTGAGGAGCCTTTCCCAGTCAGCAGATTGACGACCGCAGTGTTAAGAGCCGTACCTACATTAGTGCCCAGCTGGGTGTCCATCCACAGATACATGGTCGATGCGTGATTATAGGCATCGATGTCTTCCTTCAGAGCCGGATTGTCAACGACGTCCTGAGCTTCTGTCGAAGCAGGAATGGTACCATTCGCGACAGCATACTGTTCCTGGTTCTTTTTCTCGGAAAGGAAGTTCAGGAATTCAGAGCATTCCTTCGGAGCCTTAGTGCTGCATGCAAAACCATCAGCACCACCCATCATGGACTTTTGGTCTCCTTTAGCACCTTCAACAGCAGGGAATGGGAAGAAGCCAAGATCAGCGAGGTCTTTGCCATCAGGGGTGAGGTTCTTAATCACACCTGGCTCACTGGCAACAGTCAACTCCATGGCTACCTTATGATTGGCCAACAGACCAGCAGAAGAGCTTGCTCCTTGCTGTGCGGAAGTAGTCAGATAGCCGTCGTTGAAAGGCTTCCAACTAATGACGTCCTGCAAATCGTCTCCGGCCTTGGTCCAGCATGGATCACTAAACTTCTTCTGTGTCATACCATTCTTGAAGACAGAAACCGGGCACTCACGCATGGAAAGGTGATACCACCAATGTCCCACAGGCCATGCATCCTTGGCAGCCAGACCGATAGGAGTGATTCCTGCTTGCTTCAGCTTTCCAACGTCCTCCTTCAATTCGTTCAACGTTTTAGGAGCTGATGCAATCCCAGCCTGCTTGAACAAATCCTTGGAATACCAGAACCCTCCGGGCTGCATGTCAGAAGGCACTCCGTAAATCTTGCCGTCAATGGTATGGGACACCAGCCCGGTCTTCATCTGCTTCTTTACTGTATCGGAGACTTTACTGGTGATATCCTGTACCTGACCGGCATCAACCATATCACGTAACTTCTGCCCACCACGAGAATAAAAGATATCGGGAGCAGAGCTTTCATCCTGCATCGCGGTCTGAATCTTACCCTCATAATCCTCGTTCTGAATGGCCTGCTGGGTAATCTTCACATTGGGATGCTTGGCCTCGAACTGCTTTGCCATATCTTCCATGTAGGTTTTGCTTGTTCCCATGGTGTAGTTGTGCATCATTGTCATGGTGATGGTGCCATTCGAAGCTTTTTTAGACCCATTCCCAGATCCGCAAGCTCCCAGACCAATCAACATGCCGATGCAAGTCAACGAAACCGTAACAGTCTTAAACGCATTAAACTTCATCGTTTTCCCTCTCTCGTCTACTTTGACGAATTGCTTTAGGTAATTTCATTAATATAAATTATACATTATGATTTATAATGTTTATTTAAACCTCCTTCTTTGTTGAATGATTGCTATCACCAATGACGGCGGTAGCTCCAAAAACTTTCCGATTCTGTATCTCCCTGACTGGCCCGGTCACTTGAATTTCAGTAGTGCACTCCGCTTTACCCGAATCAAATCCGACTTTAAGGACTATCCGCCCCGGTTCCACAATCCTTCGATAATCACGACCGGTAAAACTCAGCACTTCAGTGGGCAGGTGGAACCGGATATGTTCGGATGCCCCTGCAGCCAATTCGACCTTGCAAAATCCAGCAAGATATTCAATTGGCCTTACCACACTTGAAACGGGATCATTGACATAAAGCTGGACGACCTGGCTGCCTTCAACATTGCCGGTATTGGTCAATCGCATATCAAAATCAACCGACCCTGTAGTCGGAATCTCTTTCGCACTTACAGAAAACTCCGACAATTCCCAATCCGTATAGGAAAGACCGTAACCAAACGGGAACATGGGTTCCTCGTCGATATTGGTCACATGCAAATTTCTCTCAATCGGCGTCGACAGATAAGTCGCCGGTTGAGTACCAGACTCCTTGGGAATGGAGACGGGCAACTTGCCAGAGGGATTCACTTCCCCGACAAGCACTTCGGAAAGAGCCGAAGCACCTTCCTCGCCCGGATAGAAAGTCTGAAGTATAGCGTCCGCCTCATCGTAAATCCCGGTGACCACCCTCGGCTTGCCTGTCAGCAATACAATGACATTGGGCGTATGGGTCTTCTCTATCGCCTTTACCAAATCCTCTTGATGGCCGGAAAGCCGCAAATCCGGGCTATCGGACCCCTCACCGGTCGTTCCATTGCCGAACAACCCAGCGATATCGCCAACCACGGTTATCACCAAATCGGCATTCTTTGCGTTCTCCACTGCTTGCGCAATAAGATCCGTTTCATCAGGATATCCGTCGGCGTCAGCAGGCATAATCGAAGCGCCTTGTGCATAGGAGATATCACAGTCCGGAAGATATTCCTTGAGCTTTTCAAGCAAAGTCGGTGCACAGATTCCAGGCTTCTTTTCTGGATAATTCGTCCTTACGTGTCTTTCAAAACTGTAGCAGCCGAACAATGGACGGTTATCATTCGCCGCTGGCCCGACTACGGCGATCTTTTTATATTCATGACTCTTGAGAGGCAGAATTCCATCATTCTTGAGGAGGATAATGGCCTCTTCCGCAATCTTACGAGCCAAGGCACGATTCTGGGGCTCATCAAGATTGACGCTGCCTTCCAATTTTTCGTCATCCACATGCGCAATGGCCTTTGGCTCTGGATTCCAATCCTGGTCGAGCAAACCAATCTCGATTTTCTGGGTCAGCACGCGGACCACAGCCTCATCAAGTCTTTCCTGCGGTATGACCCCCTCATCAACTGCCTTTTCAAAATCCTCGTCGAAGCACATCAAGCCAGGAAGCTCGACATCCATGCCAGCGCAGAAGGACTGAATCGCAGCGTCAAGATTACTCGCAGCGATATGCTGATTGGTTGCAAGCTGGATGATAGCGAAATAATCCGATACCGTCGTACCTTTAAATCCAAAACACTTGCGCAAAACATCTGTCAGCAAATCACGATTCGCCGAACAAGGTATACCGTCAATAGCGGTATAGGCAGGCATTACCGATTGAGCATGTCCTTCTTTTATCGCCATTTCAAACGGCGGTAGAAAAACATCAAGCAATTCTCGTGTTGAAATCTGTGAAGGGGAATGATTCTTGCCGCCTTTACTCGTGGCATATCCCACAAAATGCTTCAACGTGGCGATGACTCCCGAGGATTGCAGACCTTTTACATAGGCCGTACCAATAGTGCCGACCAAAAGCGGATCCTCACCAATCGTTTCCTCGCAACGCCCCCAACGAAGATCCTTAACCACATCCATCAGGGGACTCAACCCCTGGTGAACGCCCAAAGAAGCCATATTCCGGCCTATCCGCGCGGCCATCTGCTCAATGAGCGACGGATTGAACGTGGCTCCCCACGAAAGAGGAATCGGGTAAGTCGTAGCACCATAAGTCGTGAAACCGGTCAGACATTCCTCATGTACAAGAGCGGGAATCCCGAACCTGTTCGAAGACACTGCCCTACGCTGCATTTTCTCCAATTTTTTGGCTCCAACAGCAGGATCCACGGGAGCAGTGCCATATGGCCTGGTGAACTGACCAATCCCATCCGATATTGCCTCGTCAAAATCTATATATTGCATCAATTCATTCTGTTGAGGAGCCACTTCATAACCTTCATTGGTGGCACCACTCCAGATAGATGTGAGCTGAGAAACCTTTTCATGGGTGGTCATACGAGACACAAGATTCTTAGCCCTCGCAGCAGCCGGCAAGTTTTCATTTTGCCACGGCATCACTCCTTCATTCCCTTTTTGAGCTTTGTCGGGAATCTGCGCTGAATCGTTGCTCTCGAAAACCATTTTTAAAATACCCCTTTACTTTTACTTAAATTTTCGTATATTATTTTACTTTTTAAGTTGTTTTAAGTAAAAAATACATTCACTTTTCTTATTTGTCAAATCGTTGAACCAATAGTGTTTCCCTTTAGCGCAATATCTAAATGTCTCTGTATATTTACAAATAAGTTTCGGTTTGATTTTAAAAATAAATGCCTCTAGGAGATAATGTTGACTGATTCAGCGAAAAAGAAACCAACCCTTTCTCAGATAGCCGACTCCCTAGGGGTTTCAATAGCAACGGTTTCTAAAGTCGTGAACGGCAAGCCAGATATTTCCACTGAAACACGCCAAAAGGTCGAAGGTGCTTTGTTGAAAAGCGGATACCGAAAAACATCAAAAACCAATCATCCGCAATACATCGAAATCGTGTTTCAAAAACTTGACAGCCTTTGGGAAATCGAGATTCTTCGAGGTCTTGAAGACGCTGCAAATAAAAACGGACTAAGCGTCATAGTCACTGTCAACGGCAATAAACTGCACCCTGCTTCGGATTGGGTTGATGGCGTCATCAGAAGAAACCCTATTGGAGTGATACTTGTTTTTTCAAGTTTGATGCCCAACGAAACGCATAAACTTCGCTCTCGCAATATACCTTATACAATTTTGGACCCATCTGGTGACCCATCTCCCGAGTCCATGTCTGTTCATGCGGATAATTGGACCGGAGGTCTGATTGCAACTCGGCATCTTATATCTTTAGGGCATAAAAGAATCGCTATCATCACCGGCCCTACCGACATGATGTGTTCGAAAGCCCGACTCGACGGTTATCAAGCGGCGTTGGAAGAAGCAGGTATACCAATTGACGATTCTTTGGTGAAAATAGGTAATTTTGATGAAACCGAAGGTCTCGCGCAAGGCAAGGCTCTTCTGCAAATGGAAAATCCTCCGACCGCGATTTTCGCGGGAAGCGACCGTCAAGCCATGGGTGTCTTTGAAGCGGCAAGGCAACTCAACGTGAAAATCCCGGAGAACCTTTCTGTGGTTGGATTCGATGATGTACAGACAGCTGCATATATGAATCCTTCACTGACCACCGTACGCCAACCATTGCGCGATATGGCAGCGCAAGCCCTGCAAATGATATTGGACGCCAAACAAGGAAAAGCAGATGCGGAAAAAAGCATCATATTCCCTACTTCTCTGATTACTCGTTCCAGCACCGCAGCCTTAGAAGAAAAGAACTGAGGCTTCCTATCCAAAACAAAACGTGCTACGAGAATCAGCATTTATTCCAATTCCGTAGCACGTCGTTTTACGTCATTTATGACTAAATCACATCCCAGCCGGATGAGCGGACTTCATCACCATCTTTTCGGTCGAGAACGCGAGAATGCCGGCTCGTCCCAACTCGTTGCCGTAGCCCGAAAGCTTCACGCCGCCGAACGGAAGCTCAGGCAACGTGGTGGTCGGGTTGTTGACATAGACGGTTCCAGTATCAATCTGCGCGGCGACACGGGCGCCACGATCCGGATCGCTGGTGAAGACGCTGCCACCGAGCCCATAAGGGCTGTCGTTGGCAAGGTCGATGGCTTCCTGTTCGCTATGGACCTTGTAGACCACGGCGACCGGGCCGAACATCTCGTCGGCGTAGACAGGGTTGTCGCGCCTGACGTTGGAGAGGATGACCGGACGGAAGAACTGACCTTCCGAATCGATTTCAGGATACTGGTACTCGATCTTCGCACCACCTTTGACGGCTGCATCGAACTGACCTTGCAACTTCTCCTTGGCGTGCTTCGTGCACATCGGCGCGAACGTCGTGGACGGGTCGAGTGGATCGCCAGGCTTGACCTTGCTGAAGCTGTCGATTAGCGAAGCCAGGAACTGGTCGTAGACGTTGTCCATGACGATGAAACGCTTGGAGGAAATGCAGACCTGACCGGAATTCTGCAGCCTTGCGCCGCAAGCGACCGCACCGACTTCGTCCATATTCGCATCATCGAGCACGATGAAGGCGTCCATACCGCCAAGTTCCATGGAGCTCGGCTTCAGCGACTGAGCCGCTGCAGTTGCCACGGACTTGCCGCCGCGAGCCGAACCTGTGAGCGCCGCACCCTGAACGCGGGGGTTCTCAATGGCTTTGGTCACCTGATCATAGGTGAGGAACAGGTTGGTCAGGCAGCCCTTTGCGGCTCCACCTTCCTCAACCATTTCACAGAACCGCTTTGCCGAGGTCGGGGTGTTGGAAGCGTGCTTCAAAATCATCGTGTTGCCGATCATATAGTTCGGAGCGAAGACACGCATAATCTGATAATACGGGAAATTCCAAGGCTCAACCATCATGATGACGCCACGCGGCTGATGCAGTACTTCGGCCTCGCCCGGGAACCTGGTCTCAAGCTTGTCCGGCTTCAGCAGTTCCTCGGCTTGGTCGGCATACCAGTCGGCGATCATCGCGCACAGTTCCACCTCGCCGGCGGACTCGGTGATGAGCTTGCCCATATCGATCGTGCAGATCTTCGCCAGTTCTTCGCTGTGCTTGCGGAACGTCGCCGCAATGTTGTGCAGAATCTTGGAACGCTCCGCGAGCGCCTGTTTCTTGCCGTTCTGGAAGGCGGTTTCCGCCTGGGCCAAAGTGGCTTCAAGCTCGTCATCAGTGGCGAATGGATATTCCTTGACCAGTTCATTGGTATATGGATTTACTGTTTGATATGTCATCGCTACCTCCTCGTAGTGTTTTTGACCAACACTTATAATCTTATCGAGCATATTTACACAGACTGATGAAAACCGTTAAAATTGCCAGCGACGAAATGTGATAATTAATACAAACCTGTTTGCCCTCTCGATTAAAGACTTCCAACCGGCTGGTATGTCGCAAAACAGCAAGAAGCCGGCTCCGCAATAATCACAGAGCTGGCTTCTTTAGTCGATTACAATAAATTGGACTACTTTATAGATAATCCTGCAATATCACTCACAGATCCTGTGCGGCGTAGAGAGCGCCGGGGGCGTTGTTCTTGTCGAAGCGGTCCGCGGTGACGAGCAGCTTGTCGTTGGTGAACGCCATCTGGCCCAGGCGCGACATCTCGCGGCCATAGCCGGAGAGCTTCACGCCGCCGAACGGAATGTCAGGCAGCGAGGCAAGCGGGGTGTTGACGAACATCATGCCGGTGTAGACCTTCGCGGCCACCTCGGCACCATGGTTCTTGTCGCCGCAGAAGAGCATGCCGCCCAAACCGTACGGGTTGTCGTTGGCGAGCGCCACGGCCTCTTCTTCGCTGTGGACCTTGTAGACCGCAGCCACAGGTCCGAACATCTCGGTCTTGTAGCCGGGGTTGTCAGGGGTGATGTCAGTCAGGATGGTCGGACGGAAGAACTGGCCTTCCGAATCGATCTCCGGGAAGCGGTAGGCGACCTTGGCACCTGCGGCGACCGTAGCGTCGTACGTCTTCTGCAGCTTCTCCTTGGCGCGCTTCGAATTCATCGGGGCGATGGTGGTCGCCGGATCCATCGGGTCGCCCGGAGTGACACGCGAGAAGGCATCGATCAGGCCGTCGAGGAACTCGTCGTAGACGTTGTCCATGACGATGAAGCGCTTGGCCGAGGTGCAGACCTGGCCGGCGTTGTAGAGACGGACGCGCCATGCGCACTCGTTGACGTTCTTCATATCCGCGTCGCCGAGGACGATGAACGGATCCATGCCGCCCAGCTCCATGGTGCTCTTCTTCAGGGCCTTGCCAGCGGCACCAGCGACGGCGACACCGCCACGCTCGGAACCGGTCAGCGCCACGCCCTGAACGCGCGGGTCTTCAATAGCTTCGGTGACCTGGTCATAGGTCATGAAGAGGTTGGTGAGCGCACCCTTCGGAGCACCGGCCTCCTCGACGATCTCGCAGAAACGCTTGGCTGAGGTCGGGGTGTTGGACGCGTGCTTCAAGATCATGGTGTTGCCGAGCATGTAGTTCGGAGCGAAGACACGCATAATCTGATAGTACGGGAAGTTCCAAGGCTCAACCATAACAACGACGCCGACGGACTGGTGCAGTACCTGCGCGTCACCAGCGACGATGCTATCAAGCTTGTCCGGCTTCAAGAGCTCCTCGCTGTGATCGGCGAACCAATCGGCGATGATGGCGCACAGTTCCACCTCGCCCGCCGATTCTCCGACGAGCTTGCCCATATCGACCGTGCAGATCTTCGAGAGCTCGTCCGACTTCTTGCGGAAGAGCGCAGCGACGTTGTGCAGGATCTTGGCACGCTCGGCGATCGGCTGGCTTTGCGTCTCATGATAGGTCTTGTCCGCCAGATCGATGGTGCTCTTAAGCTCGGCATCGGTGGTGAACGGATATTCCTTGACTAATTCATTGGTATACGGATTTACAGTTTGATAAACCATAGCCACCTCCTTGTAGGCAAAATTTATTATACTACTTAATTACATCTATGAAAAGCGCACCGACAGCAAATCAGTCCCATAAATTGAAAAAATCGAGTATCGGAATGGCGAAAATCCAAGGAATATCGGGAATCAAAAAAACTTGGAAACTCGGCTGAAAAATTCTTCACAAACAAATTAACGGTCCGTCATCCATAGACAACGGGCCGATAACAAAAGAAAAAACTCCTGGCCGAACCTAAAGAACCTGAAAGCTTCTCGAAATCACCAGTTCAGGTGTTCGCTGGGCTCATCGACGGGCTCATGGCGCACGCCGGAAAGCATCAAAGCGCCAAGCTCACTGGCAGCGCGCTTTTCACGGTTTTCAAGTTCCGGGGTATCGAAATCCTCTTTGGTGGCCATAAGGCTCGTGGCAGTCGGAACAGCACGGAAGAACGCAAACAGACCACGCATCACCACGTCTGGCACCAAAGCATGACGGTTCGAACCGCCGGTCGCAGCCAAAACCATCGGCATATTCGTGATCGCATCGCGCGGAACCAAATCCCAGAATTCCTTGAACAGACCGGAATAGGAAGCCTTATAAATCGGGGAGGCCGCGATAAGACCGTCGGCGGCAGTAACCGCAGTAATGGCTGCTGTAAGACGGTTGCTGGATTCAAATGTGACCGAAGCCTTGGCGATTTCAGCCGCCATCTCCTTGAGATTGATCATTTCGACAACGACATCCTTGCCGGTGGCCTCAAGATAAGCCTCGGTCTTTTTTGTGATTTCCTTGGCAAGCCGACGCGTGCTGGAAGGTTCCGAAATACCTGCATTGACCACCGTCAAGCGGTACTGCTTCACATCCTCTTCCGCCTTGGCGGCCAGCGCCACAATGTCTGTCGTCTCCTCAAGACTCACAGTTTTCCTCCCTACACCTGGCAACTTCAATTCTGGGTATCTGCTTCAAGCCTTGCAAGCGCACCGCGTGGGCGCACCTCCCGGCAATCCAAGTACACGATAACTATCTGCTAACGTACCACGTTCATACGTCCGACGCGAGGCCAAAACCTTGAGCTAGCACTAAGGAAACCGTGATTGTATTCACATTACGCGAATACAGATAAATTATACCGCAAAAAAGCATCAAACGTTTTATAAAATTTGTATTTTAAATACCGAACATTCGCAATTCGGTATCCGGCTTACGATTTGGCGTATCTATTCTGGCAGCGGTTCTGGACGGCAGTTCCGGAGAACGGTGCCATTCTACGGCTTCGCGTATGGTTGCCACATCCGGTTCCCGGTACCGGTTCCGTCGTGACGCTAAAAGACAGTGGTATCACGACGAAACGCTACAAAAATGGCGGTATCGCGACGAAACAACCACGAAGATGGCAACATCGCGACGAAACGCTATCGAACGATACCCAACAATAACGCTTACTTGCCGGCCGCAACGTGCTTGGCGAAGGCCTCGGCGAAACCGCGCAGGAAGTCTTCAGAGGCCTCCACGACCTTGCCGTTTTCGTCCAGGCCGGACGCGGCGTTGAAGTAGAGCTCGGGCTGGCCCATGAGCTTCATGTCGAGGAAGAGGGCGACGTTGCGCAGCGCCTGCTGGGCCTGCGTGGTGCCGAGCGCACCCATGGAAGCACCGACGATGGCCGCGGGCTTGCCAGTGAAAGAGCTCTTGCCCCAGGGGCGGGAAGCCCAGTCGATGGCGTTCTTGATGACACCGGAGAAGCTGCGGTTGTATTCGGGGGTGACGAACAGCACGCCGTCGGCGGCCTCGATCTGCTGCTTCATCTTGACGACCTTGGCGGGCATGTCGCCGTCGAGGTCCTGGTTGTAAAGCGGCAGGTCCATGTCGATATAGTCGAACTCGACGCCTTCGGGCGAAAGACGCTCGATGTTCTTGGCGAGGCTCTTATTATAGGAATCCTTGCGCAGCGATCCGACGAAAACGGCAATCTTGGTCATGATATTGACTCCTTTGAAGGTTGTGTATTTTGTGCTTCGATGTTCATATCGTCAAGCGAACTTGTAGAGGCAACACTAAACAAGATCTGACTTTGTGTCATATTTAGCTGCGAGGCAAGCGGGAATAAACGTCCGGATTTGAATCTGTCTAATTTTCGTTTCATCGATTTCCGAAAAAATTTCCTTCAAAACCTGTATTCGCAACGTTTCTGAGGTCTTCAAAGCCGTTCAGTAGACTTGAGATATTTATAGGAACCTATCGGAAACGGAGAGAAATTGAGCACCGATTTGACTATTATCAGCCCGATTTCCTGGGTTCAGGAGGCTTTCAAAGAGTATTTCGACAAAGCTCACATGACAGATAGCTCACATTGGCATGACGCTTCTGCACAGACGGAGAACAACGGGCAAAAGACGAGCCGCAACCCTAGCCACACACGGTTCGAAGCGCAGCCTGATAGGGAAAACCGAGCGGACCTCCCGGATACTTTTAGCAGAAAAACAAAACCGGAAACATCAACGACGAAGCAGACGCAATCAGAAAATCTTGTCGATAATTGGACAGCCACTTACGATTACGGATTCGAACCAGCTCGCGGAATCGAGAACGGCAACGCCGTCTGGATCACCCCCGACTTGCTGATTGCCAATAACGCCTGGCGAGCCCGACATAACCTGCCGTCACTGCTTTTTGAGGCACCAGCTGCCGATTGGCTTGCCAGGCTGCCCCAAGAATTGACGCAACGAAGCGTCATCACCCTCCCGGTTTCGCAAATTCGTGCCTGGAACGAACTACCGGACGGCTTGGGCGAACGGCCATGGTCTCAATTGAGCAGCGGACGGGTGCCGGAATTCAGAGCGGCTCGGCGAACTCTTCATCAGCTGAAACTCGACCTGAAGCAGGCTCCTGACGAGTCGTTGATTACAATCAGCAGTCATGTCGATTGCATTACGGAAGAATGGTGTGTCATTGTAGGCGGCGACAAAGCAGTAGCTTCCAGCGGATACTGCGTTCATCGTTCTGCTGACGAAGACAGCCATGACATTCTCACCGTCTTCGACGGCGCGCGATTCCATGATTCCTACCGCTTAATCGCCGAATCTCTCGCGGCCAAAGCGGCACAAGCAGTCCATCTTGACAACGCCAGTATCATTGTGGGATTCCGGGAATCGCGGGGAACGGCCGATAACGCGGGCGACGCAGAGCCATCAAATATGAATTTGCAAAGTCTCCAGTACCCAAAGGCTGCGACGCAACCTGTGATTATCGAGGCCGACCCAATCTGGTGCACCACCCCTTATCCTTTTGAAACAGCCAAGGAAGCCAACGCCTTTCTGAAAGCGATATCAGATAGTCGAATATATGAAACCGACGATGGCATGTTCAAAAAACGAAACGGGCAAAGCGTAATGGAGGCCGATGCCTACGCTCCCGATCCGTGGATGGTTCGCCATGCCGCACACCGATACGACCGGTTTTAAAGGACAGTTGACAAAACGGTCAAAGCGATTCTTCAAAAACGCATTGCTTCATTCAAACAAACGTATTGCATTAGAACATGTAGGAAATAGACACAAAGCGACTGAAAACACGGGAAATTCAACCAAACGGACGTAAAGAGTATCCTTGAAAACAGAGAAACGGCAATGAAGAAATGACCAATAGACGAAAGAGGACGACACGATGAAGTCCAATCCCCAACACGGCCCACGGCATGCAAACAACGCTTCCGGCAACGCCTCGGCTCACAGCGCCTCGACGCTACCTCGACTTTTGGGAGCGGGCATCGTGGTGCTGGCACTGCTCATCGTTGTGGGTGCAGCGCTGTTCTTCGGCATGAAACACCACAATGCGTCGACGGCTTCAAGCGACGCCGTGACTTCATCGAACGTTGCCGTCAACAAGAAAAACACGCCGAAACCGGTGGTGGTGCATCACGGCAACTCCCCCGACTGCCCGGACGACGACTGCATCGCCTTGTTTGTCAACGGCGACCTGCTTTTCCACGAGCATCTCTGGCAGCATTTCGCGAACAACCCGACCGCGACCGACGGCACCGCGTTCAACTTCGACCCGCTCTTTACGAATATGAAACCGTATATCCAAGCTTCCGACATTTCGGTGTGCGAGTTCGAGACGCCGATCGCGCCTCGCGGCGGGCCTTATGCCGCCTATCCCGTTTTCAACATTCCGCCGGAAGTTGTGGACGCTGCACAACATGCGGGCTACAACGCCTGCACCCACGGAACGAACCATTCCTGGGACCAGGGTGCGGCGGGTATCACACGGCTTTGGGATGCCTTGGACGCCGCTGGAATCAAGCAAACCGGCTCGTACAAAACCGAAGAGGATTCCGTCAAACCGCTGGTCATCGACTCACCGACCGGCGGCGGCAAACTCGGGCTTGTGACCGGAACCGTGTCGCTCAACGGCGAGGTGCCCGACCAGGATTGGCGCGTCGACCGGTTGCGCGAGTCCGGCGATCCGCATCATGATTCCGACATCCAGCGCGCCGTCGACAAGGCCAAGGCCGCACGAAAGCAGGGCGCAGACGTGGTGGCTATGGCCATCCATTCAGTGCAGGAATACCTGACAAAAGCCGATTCGTGGCAAATCTCGGAGGCCCACGAACTCGCGGACACCGGCGCATTCGACGTCATCTACGGGGCCGGATGCCACTGCGCACAACCGATCGAGAAATATCACAATACGTGGATTGTCTACGGGCTTGGCAATGCCATCACCGTCACCTCGCACATTCCCGGCCACGAAGTCAACAACCAGGGCGTGAGCGCGCGTATCCAGTTCGCAGGCAAACGCGGCAAACCCGGTTCTTGGCGGGTCAATCGCATCGACTGGGTGCCAACAGCCAACGAGCGGCAGGGGCAATACCAATGGTGTCCGATTGCGGGCGACCACCCCAACGGCGTGTGTTGGGACCCGGCCACCGACGCGAAACAGGAGCAACGCATCCACGACATCATCTACTCCATGGGCGCGGATAACAATGTCGTGCGTGAGTGGCGGCTTACCGACGAACATAAGTAGGTAGTCTCAATAATAAGAGCTGCGGAAAGCAAATATGGCAAGCTTTCCGCAGCTCTTACTTTATCTAAAATCTAAAGGACCCTTACGCCATAGACGCGCCAAGCTCCTTGATACGCTCGATGTGCTTGGCCGCGGCAGCATGGGCCTCAGGCGACGGATCCGCCATCTCAAGGTTGTCGACGTAGACCAGCTCTGCGTCGTCAACTCCGCAATAATGGTGGAACATGTAGTAGATGACCTGGTTGTAGATCGCGTCGTGAATGCCGGAATCGTGGTACCACTGTTCGGAACTGCCGGTGAGCATGATGAAGCGGAATTTCTTGTTGGCGATCGCGGACTTGCTGCCGTCGGGGTTATAGCCAAAGTGGCGGCACAGCACGCGCTCGGTGAAGCCCTTCATCATCGCGGGCATCGAGCACCAGTAGATCGGGCAGACCAGCGCGATGACGTCGGCGTCGAGGATCTTCTTCTGCAGTGCGACCACATCGTCGGGCATCGGCCCCTCCTTGAGGTACTGTTTGCGGTCGGCCATGCGATAGGTCGGGTCGAATCCGATGGCGTGCAGGTCGACGAACTCAGTGCCTGCGCCCTTGGTTGCCGCGCCTTCAAGAAACGCCTTGCCGATATATTGCGTCAGCGATTCCGAATCCGGATTCGCCGTAAATGCTAGGAATTTGCTCATGGCTCCATTGTACGGACGCAAGCCGATTTTTGAACGTTACTGCTTCGTTTGTTGCGTATAGTGCGACAAATGTAGCAGAAAGCATAAAATCCGCTGAATTTAACACTTTGCACGACATGGGAATATTCATGCTCAAAATCTCAAGAAAAGCAGGTTCAACAACGAACAATCAATACACCCGTTACAAAATATCCAGCGCAACTGTCATACTAATAACCAACAGTGACCCTCAAGCCTACTAACAGTGCTCAAATCGAGGGTCCGTTTATACCTGTAAAAACTGGCAGGTAGACAAGAAGGCTGGAATAATCTCAGCCCAACCATTTGCGTTGCTCCGGCGACCACTCTGCTTGAGATGACTCACCTAATTCATACAGCCGATTCAGCATCTTCTGCGCCAACGATTCGGTCTCTCCTAAACTGTAGTTTTCGGCGCCTGTATTTTTTGAAGATTTCCTAAATTGCATATCCGTCCAAGATTTGGGAATACGAAAATCCAAGGGCCAATTAAGTTTACGTTTGTTGGCCTCATCGAAAAGCGCCCTATAAAGCTCAGAAGCGTTCAGAGATTGAGTGGTCAATATAATGGTCAAATCAACAAGGTCCTTCACCCTTGTTGACTCACGCCCATTAACGAGCTCAACCACAGCACAAACCTTATCCGCAAATTGATTTGCGATTGGATATAGACGATATGGGAAAGTGGAAAGTTGACCCACTTTCACTCGGTTACGTGGTTCTACAGCTTTCCCGATATCCAACTTGCCAGTATGCTCCACTAAATCTATATTGACGTTTTCAAGCTGCTTCGCACCCAAGAACATTTTGAAACTAACGTTGATACCGGTGAGATATGGCTGATTATCGCCATTCGAAATAGACCTCACAGAATCGAAGACGAACGTGAAATAATCATGCAAATCGATAGCAGCCAACCTTTTCAAATCAGCTAAGGATTCATCGAGATCATAGCCATTACGGAAAATGTCTATATCAAGTGTTCTACGAGTCGAGGGAATACGTGCCAGCATGGCACTTCCGCCCTTAAGGACCCAATCACTTTCAGCACCTTCGCTGAAAACGCGACAAAGAAATCGGTCATAATGAATCTGACGAATGGTATCATCAACATTCCGGTTCGGTTCATGGACATGTACGGCTTTGGCATGCTCTCTAATCGCTGATTCAACAGCACTAGGGCTTAAATAAACTCCGTTCTTATTTGACATACTCGGCTCCTTCGCGGCGTACTTTCATTTATCTTTATTTGTTTCGGGCAAATGCCCATCCTTTGACGACGTCTTACCAAAAATCTTATCAGTAGACAAAGTTGAGATATTTTTCAACAAATGTGGAGAGAAAAGCGATTCCCCAATCATTGAGGCATTCTTAAGAAGTTCTTCCTGTATTAGTGATGCGACACGTTGCTGAGACCGATCAACGACATCCGTAATCACCTTTGCCCACTTATCCTGAAGCGGATGGAGTATCTCCAAACACAACGCTTGACCGTCATTCGTTTTGAAACCGTTTCTTTTAGCGAGTGGAGAAAGAAGCTTGGCCATGTAGTCAAAGTCCAGATTCTGAATAACCTCCATCGGAGCATTAAGAAACATATCCTGAATCAACGAAAAATCTGTATGGTCTTCCACCAAATCAGCCACGGTTTGTTCGACAGTGGTTGTAGGCAGCCCGGCACATATCGTCAGCGATTCTTTAGGATACTTTTTTATCTTCAAACGTACCTCATTGGAATTGACTTGTTTACGATCAGTGATGCTGAACCGATAAGGCTCCGGAACAAAATCGCCAAGACCATGCAGCCACGCCGCCGTTTCAAGACTTACCACCGAATCGTATGACTCACTGAAAATACGCTCATCGCCGGTACGACTTGGAGACAGCGCCAGCCAGGCCGCATAAAGTCCTTCTTTGGAATCAACAGGGACATTGGTGCTTCTGTAGACGCCTCGAAACACTCTCTCCAACTTGCCATTACCGACCATTCGAGAAAGCGTTGAGCGGGAAATGCCGGCACGACCGGCTTGAGCAGTGGTAATCATCCCCCACTGGGAGGCAACCAAATCTTTGAAAGATACTTCCAGCTTATCGCTTTTCATACTTCAATTGTATCCTATATTGCAACAAATAAAGTATCTATTATAACTTTTAAAGAATTTTATTGCATTTGCTACTTCGTTTGTATCATTTGAGGGACACAACAAACCAAGCCCTTAAAGGCATAAAGCACAAACATGAAAATTAGGAAAACATCGAGTGACACCTAACACCGAAATAGCCGTATTCCACGGATATAAAATGAGAGGCACCAGTATCGGACGCCTCTCATTAAAACCGCTTACCGACAATCCTTGCAGTGCGTATAGCCAGCAGGTTGCCCATGGCGCTTGTCTTCAGGCTTTATCTGCTTACCCGTAGGACAATTTGAATCATCATGCCAAACGAACGGCGGCTTATGAATAGCCGAATAATATGGCGAAACCCTCATCCTTCACCTCCTCTCCATCGGGAAGATCTATAACTTTAGTAACACAATGTATAACATTTTCTTGAATAAAATATTCCGACATTGCTTCTCTGCTCACTCGTAGACGGCAACGAGACGACCGCGGACGTCGCCGGCCTGCAGCTTCTTCAGGCCTTCGGGAATCTCGCCGAACGGGATCTTGGTGGTGACCGGGTCGAGCTTGCCGGATGCCATGAGCTCGTAAACGCCGGCGATGTCTTCCTTGGTGCCGCCGTTCGAGCCGCGCAGGTCGACCTGGCTCATGATGAGCGCCTTGGTGTTGATGGTGCTTTCGAGCCGGCCCATGCCCACGAGCACCACGACGCCGTGCTTGTTGCACGCCTCGATGGCCTGGGCCGTGGTAGTGCCGAAGCCCGCGAAATCGATGACCTTGTCAAACTTGATGCCGTCGGCGGCGAAATCGGCAATGGACTTCTTCACATCGATGGCGCCCAGATCCTTGGCCATCGGCCATGCGGACTCCTTGACTTCGGCGACGTAGAGGTTGGCGCCGAGCAGATACGCGACGCGAGCGCCAATCTGGCCCAGTCCACCGACACCGATGATGCAGACGTTCTCGCCTTTCTTCACGGCCGCGCGCGTGGCAACGGCGTGGTACGAGGTCATCCCCGCATCGGTGGCCGCCGCTCCCCTGACGAAATCGACCGAATCGGGAATCGGTACCAACGCCTGCGCCCCTATCTCGACCTTTTCGCCATAGCCACCATCGAAGCTACCGCCGGGAGTGCCGGCCGAGGTGGTCGGGCAAATCGCAACCCTATCGCCGACCTTGAAGCCTTCGACACCTTCCCCGACCTCGCTGATGACGCCCGCGTCCTCATGGCCGAGCGTGAACGGCACAGTGTGCCCAGTCATCCAGCCCGGATCGGTGAGGAACCCGACGTCCGTGTGGCAAAGCCCGACTGCCTTCATGTCGACGATGACCTCACCCGCCTTGGCGCGCGGCTCCGGCACCTCCTCCAGCTTCAGCGGCTTGTTAGTCCCGTAAAATCTCCATGCTTTCATAGCGGACACCTTCCTAATGCTATCTATAAACTTTTTGCAAATAACCGACATCAATACTAGTTGCCAAACATAAATATCGAGAACATATGACTATAATATTTATAGCCACTTGGCAAAGGAGATGCTATGCCTGAGAACAACAAACAACTCACATACATTGACCTTTTTGCCGGTTGTGGCGGACTCGCCATCGGATTACAGGCCGCTGGCTGGCATCCTATGTTTGCAATTGAAAAAAACGCACAAGCCTTTGAAACATACAAAGATAATTTAATCGATAAAGAGGAATACGATTGGCCTTCTTGGCTTGAAAAGACTAATCATGACATCAATGAAATACTAAAGAAATATCCCGATAAACTAGAGGCTTTACAAGGTAAGGTAGATCTAGTTGCTGGAGGCCCCCCATGCCAAGGTTTTTCTCTTGCAGGCGAACGGAATCAAGACGATTTACGCAATAAACTTGTCAAGGCTTATGTCAAGTTTATCCGTCTTGTTATGCCTCGCTTCATCATATTCGAAAATGTACGCGGCTTTACAGTTCGATTTACCGAAACTAAACGGCATGGGAAAACCCGTAAGTATTCAAGTTATATCGAGCATGCACTTGAACGTACCGGGTATCATGTTGCACATCAAATAGTTGACATGTCTGAATATGGAATTCCCGAGAAGAGGCATCGCTTTATTCTTGTAGCATCTTTAGATGCTTCTATACCCCCCTCCAATATCATGTCATTACTTTATTCAAATCGTGACGACTTTTGTAAATCAAAAGGATTGTCAACGACCGTTTCAGTAGGTCAAGCAATTAGCGATTTAGAGAAGAGCCACGGCACAGTTTCTTCACCTGATACTAAGGGGTTTATGGCAGGTGTCTATGGAGAGGCACAAAGTAATTATCAAAAACTAATGAGACACGGTATCATCATCAAGCAAAATAAAGCAGTGAACTGCCATCGATTTGTTAACCATACCGAAAAAACCATTAAGCTCCATGAAGCCCTTTTGGAAAAGGCTCCAAGGAATAAAAGATTAACCCCAAGCAATAATTTCGTACCAAATTTGAACCGAAGAGGGGTGACAGTGCTTGATTATAATTCACCCGCACCGACCCTTACCTCTATACCTGATGAGCTTGTTCATTACAGCGAGCCTCGCATTTTAACTGTACGAGAATACGCACGCATACAGAGTTTCCCTGATTGGTTCGAATTCAAAGGCCCCTATACTACTGGAGGGAAACGTAGAAAAATCGAAGTTCCTCGCTATACACAAATAGGTAATGCAGTCCCCCCACTTTTCGCTGAACAAATTGGTGTTGCACTCAAGAAAGCGTCTGCTTATGAACAAACAAATCAAACCTGAATATTTCAAAATCAGTTCCGGTCTGAAAAATATAATTGGCCGCGAACTAATTACCGACGAATACGTAGCAGTATTCGAACTCGTCAAAAATGCGTTCGATGCCAATGCAACTTATGCAAAAATTACCATTTCAAGAGATGACATTGGTAAACAACAGATTATAATATCTGACGATGGATGGGGCATGAGCATTAAAGACCTTATTAAAAAATGGCTCTTTGTTGCATACTCAGAAAAAAACAAAAAAAACAACGCAAGCAATTATCGTCACAATATTCGTAGGCAATATGCTGGTGCAAAAGGTGTTGGGCGTTTTTCTTGCGACCGCTTGGGATCTCAACTTATAATACAGACAAAAAAGAAAAACGAAACGAAGATTCACTCTTTGACTATCAATTGGGACGATTTTGAAGCTGACGAAAGCAAAGAGTTCGGTTCAATTCCAGCTTGGCTAGATGAACATCCACTTAATTCGGAGTTGCAAAAACAAAATTCGGGTACAGTCTTAATTATTTCCTCATTACGCGAAAACTGGGATGTACCTCGTGCAAGACATCTAAAGCAAGCTCTCACCAAACTTGTTAATCCAGACGCAGAAGATCAAAGTGATCCTTTCAAGATAGTACTCATTGATCAAGAAGCCGAAGAAGCAGACCAAAAAGCCGCCCAAAAACAAGAAAAGGGCTGGCAAAGAAATATTGTTAACGGAATTATCCGTAACGATATTTTTGAACGCATTAACGAGGGAACTTCAAAAATTTCTGTTATAATTAGTCCAGACGGGAAAACAATCGTCACAACTCTTTCTAATCAAAATCAACCCGTATTTTCTGTAAAAGAACGTAACACACGTTTTGTTAAGTTACATGATATTTCTATCCAATTGTATTACTTAGATCGTGGCGCGAAAATCCGATTTCATAAGCAGCAAGGATTACCCACAAAAGACTATGGGTCAGTTTTTGTATATAAAAATGGTTTTCGCATCAACGGCTATGGAGAGCCAGGCGAAGATTTCTTTCATATTGATGTAAGAAAAGCTCAGGGTTGGAAAAGGTTTCTTGGAACAAGAGACATTTTAGGGAAAATAGCCATCAAGGGGAAAAACGACGATTTCATAGAAACATCAAGTCGTGACCACGGTTTCATAGGCAATTCAACAGTTGATGCACTTGCTTCATTTTTTACTGAAAAAGTTCTTAAAGTTCTCGAGCGTTATCTTAAATATATGTTCTATTGGGGCATACCCATTTCAAAAAGGGAAACAGAAAAAATCCCACAAACTGAAGAACTAAAACAACAGCTTATAGCCGATTATGGAAAAGCATGGGATCCCAAAGATGTTTCAGACATTAATCTCAACCCAGTTGCATTTATCGCTTCTGAAAACCATAATGATAACTTACAAGATACGCTGAATTCCATCAGCAATATCGCGGCTTCACAAAACGATGAAGAGTTAAGTCGTTTAACAAAAAAGCTCAATCGTGGAACTAACGATATTATTTCAGATAACGAGCTACTTTCATCAAAAAACGATGAAACCCAGGCAGCCCTTGAACATAGTCAAACAGAGAATCAAGCCAGAAAAAAGCAAACTGATTTCCTTAAAAGTCTTACCAACCAGTCAGTAGAAAATCTCATTGATGGAATGCACTCAATCTTTACCAATACAGAGATTGTAAGAAATTATTTGATGAAAATTAACAGGCTCCTAGCACACCAAGGAGATGGAACATCAAAAAAGCTTGACAAATACTTCGCCATAATTGTCAACGCTAACGACAAAGCTAATAAATTCGCCGAATTAGCAATCAAAGGGAATAAGAATCTCTTACCATCCGAATCGGGAGATATTCAAAGTTTTATCCATGAATATATGACTTCTTCCACTTCTGATTCCGGTATAACATATGAGTCTTCCAGAAATGACAAAAAGATGCTCTGTCATTTCGAACCTGCAAATATCTGTATAATTATTGACAATATTGTAAGTAACTCTTTCAAAGCACATGCGGATCATCTCACAATTACATTTTCGGAAACTTCAAACAAAGTCATTATCGATTTTCTAGACAATGGAATTGGCCTAGATCCAGCATTATCAGTAAAAGATATTTTTGACTATGGACTAACCAAAAATCAATCGGCACATGGGTTCGGTATCGGGCTATATCAAATTAAAAAATTGGCCAACGAAATGAACGGCGATGTAAGTATCATTACTGATTATAAAAAAGGGTTTGGCCTACGACTGGAGCTTATAAAATGAATTATACATTCTCAGTTTTTTGGATTGATGACAGCGAAGATTGGTCTAAAGGAGAAAGCGAAGAGCTAGGTAATTGGCTTGCTGCAAAAGGAATGGAGCTAAAACCGTATTTCAGCAACGGACACGAACCGGAATTAAATGATTTTTTAGCCGGCAAAGATGGCGGAAAAACATCTCACTTTGCTGACGTTCCTGAGCTCAATGATATTGATCTTATTCTAATCGATTTCAACCTGCTCCAGGGTACCTGGGGTACAGAACTCATTTCGGAAATTAGAAAAAACCGAATTTACACAAATATTTTATTGTATTCTTCTCAAGATCTCTCAAAAATAGATTCTGAAAAAAATCGAAATGTTCCGTCTGAACAAAAAGATCTTTTAAAATCGCCACTAGGAGGAGTCTACTATGCAAAACGCGATGATAAATTTTCTTTTTTCCAGAATGAACTACATTCTGTAGTACAGAACCTCATTAAACGATCGGAAAATATAATCAATTTACGTGGCATGGTGATGGAAAACATGTCATCTTTTGAGGAACAATTCAATGACGGAATTCTGAGTTGCGCACAGCTTCTTCAACCAGAGCATGCAGTAGAACTTGACAATCTCGTAGAAAAAGCATTAAAGAGACAAACGAAACGAGACAAAGAAGAAATTGAGAAGTGGCACAATACTGGAACATCATTTTTTAATAATGCCATAAATGCACAATACGGACTTTCTTCAAGTCAAAAAGCAAATATTCTTTTCTGCGAGTTGCCATCCTTGCTTGAGAAGTACTGTAATCTAGATATCGGTGCTATTGGTAAAGAAGCCAATAAAGCTTATCGTGGGGAGTTAGGCGAGATTAGGAACAAACTCGGTCATGTTGGCAGTAAAGACAAAACAATCATACTTAAGGGGAAAAGCACGCCATTAGATTCTGATTTTCATCTCAGAGTTCGAAAAGATATTCAAAATTTTACTTCTGCTTTCACAAAACTGATGGAACTGATCGAAGATTCTAAAAATTCCCAGACTCAACCTGAAAACACTTAAGGCCTATTCTTCTCCACATCTCCACTACTTGATTACGATCATCAAATACCGCACAGACATTATAATTATCTTTTATACTATTAAGATAGATTTCTTCTTTAATGGTCGAATCCTTGCGGTTATCATCGTTTGCTCTCATAAACAATTTATCAATATTGGCGGTCCGACCATCTCCAAGATAATTTTTGAGCCAGGTTACGAGTACTGATCTACTTCGTTCTTTTCTTCCTGACACTAAAACAATCAAACAACCTGCATCCTGTAAATGACACAGGGTTCTTAATACCGGAATATCAGGAACATCATCCCCAGCAGCCAAATCATCATAAGGGTTGCGATCTAAACGATGCGCCAACGTACCATCGATGTCAAAAATATAAGCATCAGGAATTTCCTGTTTAACAGAAATATTACAAGGTTGACAATGCTTCTTCATGCCTCCGCACCCTCAATCAACATTGGATAAACCGGCGTAAGACTCTTATACCGGTTATAGAACGCGGTCAAGGAATCGACTACGTCTTGACGCTGCTCGGCGTAGGGATTGCCCTTGGCGAAACGGGATATTGGCTTCATGATGCGGCGGATTGCTGTACCTTCATCGGTCACTCCACCCGAAATGAAGGCTTCGGACATGAAGGATTTTGTTTCGGTTGGCTTCAGATTATGAGTTGCAATTATCTCGTCAAGTTCTCGCTCCATGGAGTCAGCAACGAAAGTCTTCCATTGGTCTGAAATAACCTCATGCCGTTCCTGACTGGTCAACGATTTAAGAAGAATGATTGGGTCTTTGTCACCAAAACCGACCAGTTGAAGGAATGCGTCGATAAGGTCAGCCTTGTCTCGAAGTTCCGGAGAAGATGCTACAGAGCTTCGAATCGTGTCGGCTATTTGCTTATCCTCAGTGTTTTCGCCGTGATACTGCTCAACCAACATGAGGATGTAATCGATGTTGACTTCAACCTGCTTCACAAGTTCCATTTCAAAGACCAAATCGTCGCCAATACTGACACGTTCGCCTTGATCACGTCGCTTGTATTTATCAGCGAGATCCAAATAATGGCTCTGATAATCCTGTAATTCGCGATCATGCCCTTTCAAGGGGTCACCGTCAGCAAACTGATCAAAGCAAGTAAGAATATTACGCAGCCTGAGCAAAGTGCCAAAGGTCTTGATGAAGTCTTTCTCTGCCTTCTCCCCCAATCCGGAGAAATCACTATCTAATGGGAAATCATCACGCAGGTGCGCCAAAGCTTCAGCATATTTCGAGAAATAATCTTCATACGGTTTAAGCAGAACAATACCTGCTGCATCAGGATCGCCGAAAAGTCCAAGTGCTTCGTCAACCTCATCAGACAAATCACGAAAACAAACGATATTCCCGAAAGTCTTGACTGAATTAAGAATACGATTGGTTCGGCTAAACGCCTGGATCAATCCATGAAGTCTGAGATTCTTATCAACCCACAATGTGTTGAGTGTCTTGGCATCAAATCCGGTAAGGAACATGTCAACGACAATGAGCAAGTCCAAATCACGGTTTTTCATATGCCGAGAAACGTCTTTGTAATAGCCATCAAAGCCCTTGCCATCGGTACCATAATTGCTCTTGAACATCCTGTTGTAATCTGAGATGGCCGAGTCAAGAAAATCTCGATCAGCCGGTTTCATACCAGCTGTGTCCATTTGCTCTTCGGTAAGCATGCCCTGGGCATCATCTTCTTCACCATTTGGAGCGTAAGTGAAAATCGTCGCCACTTTAAGATTTAACTCTGGATAGTTGGGAAGCAAGGATTGAATCTCGGTATAGTATGCCTTAGCCGACGAGATGGAATCGCAAGCCAGAATCGAGTTGAACCCCATGTGGTAGGCATCTTTGTATTGATATGCCGAATCCCTCTTGGTTTTCTGGACATAGTGGTCGAGTATATATTCAGAAACAAGTCGGATACGCTTCGGATTTTGCCAAGCCGTATTGGTATCGATACCTTCAACTTGTTCATCTGGGCGACCGTTTTTGTGGCTAAAAGTCTTAACGTAGTCCACTTTAAAAGGTAAAACATTGCCATCGTCTATCGCGTTGACAACAGTGTATTTATGCAAACAATCACCGAATGCTTGCTGAGTCGTCTTCAGTTCGGGATCCCCACTAGCTTGAGCATTCTTTGCAAAAATGGGCGTTCCTGTAAAACCGAACAGATGATAATTCTTGAACGCTGAAGTTATAGCCTTGTGCATCTTACCAAACTGTGAACGATGGCATTCATCGAATATAAAAACTACGTGCTCAGCAAATAACGGGTTATCCTTCTGAGCATGTGAAAGATACACTGCCAGCTTCTGAATAGTGGTAACGCAGATGCGTTTATCGGGATCATTCGATTCAAGATTCTCTGTCAATGCAGCAGTATTCGTTGAACCATTGACCGCGCCAGGCTGGAATTTGTTGTATTCCTTCATTGTCTGATAATCGAGATCCTTACGATCAACGACAAACAGTACCTTGTTGATTCCTTCCATCTGCGAAGCAAGAATAGCGGTCTTGAACGAGGTAAGCGTTTTGCCTGAACCAGTGGTGTGCCAAATATAGCCACCTGCAGCACTAGTTCCAAGACGTTTCTTGCTGATTTCAGAAATTAGAATTCGGTTAAGAATACGTTCCGTGGCACAAATCTGATACGGACGCATAACCAACAAATTGTCATCGACATCAAGCACACAATAATGAGTCAATATCATCAGCAACGTACCACGAGAAAGGAACGAGGCAGTAAAAGGTACGAGGTCCATAATTCTATGATTTTTTGCATCAGTCCACCAGCTGGTGAACTGATAAGAGGCACTCGTCTTTTTACCTCGCTCATTATGCGTCTTCTGCCAACGCGTTGTGTTGGAATAGTACTTGGTCAGAGAGCCGTTGGAAATGATGAAAAGTTGAACGTATTCAAAAAGACCTGATTGCGACCAAAAACTCTCACGTTGATAACGTTCAATTTGATTGAATGCCTGTCGCAGGTCAACGCCACGCCGCTTGAGTTCAATATGGACAAGAGGTAAACCGTTGACAAGTATGGTGACGTCATAACGGTTCTTGTGGGTACCTTCATTGGCTTCATATTGATTGAGCACCTGTAACTGATTGCGATGGATATGATTACGGTCAAGAAGCATGACGTTGTGAAGCGTACCGCCGCTAGTCGTAAAATCAATCACCGGCGAATGCTGGATAAGACGCGTCTTTTCTACAATGCCATCGGAAGCATTCGCAATTTTCATTTGAAAAAATGTTTCCCAATCCGCATCAGTAAATGTAAAACCATTAAGATTTTCAATCTGATGACGCAAATTAAGAATCAACTCTTCCTGGGTATGGATCAAGACTCGCTCATATCCCTGTGTGCATAGCTGTTTGATAAGCTGTGCTTCTAGCTCCGCCTCAGACTGATAAACGGCAGAATCACTCGGAATATTCGGAGCTTTAGCACAAACCGTTTCTTCCGGCCCCTCCAACAAGATGGAATACGTTTTGTCCAAATGCTCCGATGCAGAGGTTATCTGGTCATCAACGATCATGCCTCAGTCTTCTTTCTTGGAAAATCAAGTAACTTATTTCGATAATACTCATACTGTTGATGCCGTGCAGCAATCTCGGCGGGCAGTCCATCAGTGGATGAAGTCGTGAGCAAATTAAATCGGTCAAGAATATCTATAATCCTCTGTTGCTCGGCAAGTGAGGGCACCGGCACTCGGATAGTTCTTAGGCTTTTTTGAGTAAGTTTAGGCGGCGTACCATGCACCAATTCAGAGATATCAATCGAACTGAGAGCATACATAATATATCTGAGCATTGGCTTATTTTCCCTCTGCTCAAGAATATGGGCATGATTGTTCACCCAAATTTTTCCTGTTGCCCAATTTAATACCGGTTTACCAGCTTCTGTAAGTACTGATCCATCCTCTCCGACAAGCAAAAAAGTTCCGTCAAATATGAAATGTTTGACATAATCTTGAATCCCATTTGCACCATAATAAGGTATTTGCCCAGACTCTCTGTCCCCTCTCGTAACTGGCTTTCGCTGAGTATCAAGAATATTAACTAAATCGCCTAATTCCAGCCATTCAGCATTCGTCATAAAAGCAAATAGCTTCCCCTTATAAAAGTTGAATTGAATCTTACGCAACTCAAGCTCAGACTCAAGCTCAGACTCAAGCTCCGTAAATGTATCCAAGATTCGTAAAATCTCCTGTTGCACCTTTAAAGGTGGTACTGGAACAAGAATCTCTTTAAGTACACTTTGCGTAAGTGAAGGTCGAGCAGCACTGCTAGTACCCAGATTCTCAATATGCTCATTCAACATGACATAATATAAAAACCGCGGAATCATGCGTGCAGTATCAATAATCGTATAAAAAATAGTATCAACATTCCAAAATGGTTCGTCAACGTAAAAGATATTGCTAATTGATCCTTTGCGAGGCAATAGTACTGTTGGCTTGTCATATGCCGCTGCGTCGACTTTTACATCCATTTTGCCGCCACTACCATAAACGGAAATATTTCCAGCACCAAGATGCTTATAGTCTTTCCCGTTTTTAATATCGGCAACATCCTTTAAAGGCAGGTACGTTACTCCATCAGGACAAAGCTGCGTAAGTAATTTCTCGATGTTACTCATGGCTACCTTTCCCTCCAATAAACGAATCAAGATAATGACCACGGCAACAAAAAGCCCAATCCCATTCTTCCCCACTCAATGCTGCTCGGTTGAAAAGCCGCAAATCTTTACGGTTCAAAGATTTCTTCTCAAAGGTATGCTTATCATCATCAACAAGAAGAACGGCTAATCTGGAACTGAGAGGAAAATATAACAAACCATATGAACGCCCAAAATCATTTACTCCCTCAAAATGCGGCTCAGATATTCCGATAAAAGGCTGATCTACCGCCGTTGTTAAAAACTGAAAGCTACAATTTCTTAGATACTTTGCATATTCAATTAGCGGATACTTATTGCCCTTTTCTATACCTGATTTTGAGGGGGCTACTAACTCTGACAGTCCGAAAACCTGCGATGCCATTTTCGGCGTCAAATGAATTTTTTCAGACCAATTCGAACCCATCGTTTCTGAATATAACTGTTCGAGCGCATCGGATGTTCCCAACTGAGCCTGTTCAAAAAAGGGTATGAGATTCTTAGCATTTTTAAGCATCTTTCCGACGTTTTTAGGGTTTCTCACATAAAGCTCAGCAATAAAAATAGCTATTGCTTCGCAAATGTCTTGTAATTCTGTGTCTGTCCAACGTTTTCGGACTGATACTTCTAAAATTGTTTCAACTATTATACGAAAACGTTCAGCAAAAGAACTTTCAAACTGAGATAATAGCTTTTCAACCTCGTTCGGGAACAGATTATCCATTCCATTTTCCGCTTCCGGAACTTTTACCTCATATAAATTTCGTTCCACAGCCACATTCTCAACCCTTTGACTGTATAAACGAGTTACTCCAGAAGCTGTTCTCCGTAGAACATCAAACTTTCCATCTTTTTCGCGTGTGAAGCCTGATAAGAAAAATCTTGGAACATAGTGCTGTCTTTTGGTTTTCGCTTTACCTATTGGAGAAGGAACCGCTCTTTCAGCTAAAGTCATTATTCCTCCTTCAGACCAGCAACGATTCCGTCAATCTGCTTGCGCAATTCATTCTCACGTTTCACAATTTTTTTAATTTTCTGATTTAGCTCAACAATATCGACTTTCTCTGTTGTATCCTTTTTCTCCACCCAGATACCAACAGAAAGATTGTAATGGTTCACACTGTTACCGATTTCATCGATACTAACTAATTTCGAAAAGTACTGTTCTTCAGTACGTTCGACCACAGTGGAAGCAATCTTATCGATGTTTTCCGGCATAAGTTTGTTTTTGTTGCCGACATGTCCGAATTGCTCTGAAGCGTCCACGAACAATACTTTGTCATCAGATTTTGATTTGCTTAGCACCAGAATGCAAGTCGCGATAGTAACTCCGAAGAAAAGGTTAGCCGGCAACTGGATAACTGCACTGACATAATTTCCATGAACCAGATATTCTCTAATCTTTTCTTCTGCTCCACCTCGATAAAGGACGCCGGGAAACTCAACAATCGCTGCGGTTCCATCTGTAGACAACCACGAAAACATATGCATAGTAAAAGCCAAATCTGCATAACCTTTTGGCGCCAATACTCCGGCAGGAGAGAATCGTGGATCATTAATAAGTGTCGGGTCACTATCACCTTTCCAATGCGTCGAATACGGCGGATTGGAAACAATAGCATCGAATGGCTGGTCATCCCAGTGTTTAGGATTGATGAGTGTATCTCCTTGCGCAATATCGAAACGATCAAAATTAATATGGTGAAGGAACATATTGATTCGGGCAAGATTGTATGTAGTTGGGTTCTTTTCTTGTCCGAAGAAACCCTGACGTACGTTTTCTTGTCCAAGAATTTTTGCGAAACGCAACAACAATGAACCTGACCCACATGCCGGATCATAGACTTTGTTGACATAGGTTCGATGTCCTATCACGATGCGGGCAAGCAACTCGGCAACTTCCTGAGGCGTAAAGTATTCGCCTCCAGATTTACCGGCATTGCTAGCATACATATTCATCAGGTATTCGTATGCATCACCAAACAAATCAATATCAGCATCTCGAATGTTTCCAAAATCAAGATCTCGAATGCCAGTGATTATGCCAGCAAGTCTCGCATTACGTTCAGCAAGATTGGCACCTAACTTAGTACTGGTAACGTCAACATCATCAAACAACCCCTTGAAGTCGTCTTCAGAAGCAGTACCTACGCTTGAGCGCTCTATGTCAGAAAAGATATTTTTAACCGTTATATTGAGCTTGTCGTCTTTTTCGGGATTTTTCGCAACGTTCTGGAACAGCTGAGAAGGCAACACAAAGAAGCCCTTCTCCTTTGTCACATCTTCACGAGCCATCTCAGCGTCTTCATCATTTAAATCAACGTATGAAAAAGTTTTGTTGCCGGTTTCGTGCTCACCTTTATCAATATATTCAGCAAGATCTTCAGAAATGAAGCGATAGAACAGGAAGCAAAATATATATGCCTTGAAATCCCAACTGTCAACAGCATTGCGCTCCTTCTCAGCAATGTTCCAAATCGCCTTATGCAACTCATCGCGTTGGTTCTTGCTATCCTGCGTCGCCATGCCAAGTACCTTCCTGATAACGTCTAAAATGACATTATTCCTTCTGCATCAATCAAACAAATACTACTTTACCGTGTCTAATCAACACCCATACTTCATCAAGCTATTTACTACCCCAACAACTGCAACAAATCGTCCTTGGTGAGGTTCGAGATGCCGGCGGAAGTGCCGGTGCCGGCGTTGTCTACGAAACGATGGGCGAGATCGCTCTTGGACTGCTGCATTTTGAGGATGCGCTCCTCGATGGTGTCTTTGGCGACGATCTGATAGACGTTGACGTCCTGGGTCTGGCCGATGCGATGAGCGCGGTCGGTGGCCTGCTCCTGCGCGGCAGCGTTCCACCACGGGTCGGCATGCACCACCACGCAGGCGCCCGTGAGGTTCAGGCCCGTGTTGCCGGCCTTCAGAGAAATCAGGAAAACGGGAGTGTCGTCGGAGTTGAACTGGTCGACCAGCTCGAGACGCTTGCGCTTGGGGGTGGCACCGGTGATGACGTTGTAGGCGACACCGTTCTTGCGCAGACGCTCGGCGATCAGGTCGAGGAAGCTGGTGAACTGTGAGAAAATCAGCATCTTGCGGCCGGCGTCCTGACAGCTGGAGACCAGTTCCTCGATGGCGTCGAGCTTGGCGGACGTGACCTTGCGAGGTTTGGCGGACGTTCCGGATTTCGAAGTGTCAGAAGCATTGTGAGCCGTTGAACCGTCATTCCCTACAATCGCGTTCGCCGACGCATCAGCGGTTTCGCTGAGCTCGTCAATCGGCTCGTCATCGGCACGCTCGACCTCACGACTCGGTGCACCCCAGACGTGCGCGTCCTTCTTGACGACGTTGCTGCCGACATTGCTGAAGAGCAGTCGCGGGTCGCAACAGGCCTGACGCAGGCGGGTGAGCTGGGCCAAAATCTGAATCTTGCCGGTCTTGTATTCGATGTCGCGCTGCTTGTTGAGCGTCGCACGCAGCTGCTGCTCGAGCGCGGCGTAAAGCCTGCGCTGTTCCCCTTCCAGCTGGACGGTGATGACGTTTTCGATCTTGTCGGGCAGATCCTTCAGAACCTGCGACTTCAAACGCCGCAGAATGAATGGGCCGACGAACGCCTGCAGTTTGGCCTGCGCGTTTTCGTCGCCGGAGAGAATCGGCATTTCGAAGCGGTCGCGGAAGTGCTTGTAGGCCCCGAGCATGCCAGGCATCAGGAAATCGAAGATGCTCCACAGCTCGGAAAGCCGATTTTCGATCGGCGTGCCGGTCAGGGCGAAACGGTGTCGTGCGGTCACGGTTCGCACGGCACGGGCGGATTTGGTGGCGTGGTTCTTGATATATTGCGCCTCGTCAAGCGTCATACAATAGCATTGGAGGCCATCGTAATCGTCGATATCGCGGCGCAGCAAGTCATATGAAGTAATCAGCACGTCAGGCGCAACCCATTGTGGCGTGTCAGTTTCGTCATCTTCAAGCGGCTGCGGGCTATCGGCGCTTTGCCACCCGTCGTCATCCACTGCAGCGGATGCAACAGTATTACCGCTACCGACGCGTGCGGCGGAAACCGACGGATTATGAGACTGCGGATTTCCCGAAACCAACGAATTAGAATTACCACTCCGCTTCCCCGAGACTGACAGATTAGAAGTCAGTAGCTCGTCATCCGAACCATAGAGCACCTGATTGCGCTTCAGAAGGTCCGAATCATCCATCGAAATATCAAAACTCGCCTGCTGCACCCCGGAGACATTCTGATTAACAGTCAGACGCTCGGATTTGTCGGTATTCGAACCAGAATTACGAGACTTGTTATAACTGATTCCCGTTCCAGATCTACCAGCACTAGCCGCTTTTCTACCTTCGTACCAAGCTTTCGTATTCTTGAGCATCGCGCGGCGTTCGGCCTTGGAACCGGCAAGCACCTGCACGCTGAGTTCGGGAGCGAATTTGGCGCATTCCGCGGCCCAGTTATAGACCAGAGACGCCGGGCAAACGATGAGGTTCGGGCCGATTTGGCGTTGTTCGTCACGCCGCGCAACCAGATACGAAAGCATCTGCACAGTCTTGCCCAAGCCCATCTCATCGGCAAGAATACCGCCGAAACCTTTGTCGGCCACGGCGTTGAGCCAGCGGAATCCCTCGACCTGATACGGGCGCAGCACGCGCGCGAGCGACTTCGGCACCTTGTAAATCTTCGGGTCGATGACGCGCAAATCGTTCAAATAGCTGCGGAACTCGTCGCTTTTATCGCTGTCTTCAGCTTCATTGTCAAGGTAATAGGCCTCGTAAGCGGGCACGGAAACGGCGCCGGAATCGAGGTCGACCGGCTTCAGCCCCAAGTCACTGCTGACCTCGTCGAGCTTGCTGGTGTCGACGTCAGCCATGTTGACGAAAGCGCCGTTGCGCAGGCGGTGGAACTTGCGACGCTTGCGGTAGCTGTTGAGTAATGCCGGCACTTCGGACGGGTCGATTTCGTCGGCAATCGGCGAGATCTCAACCAGGCCGGACTTGATGGACAGGCCGATCTTAAAAACGGGATGCGGCGAAGAGGTGAGTCCGTCGAAACTCGGCGTGGAGAACACCTCGCCGAGGCCTCGCAAGACCGGTAGCCCCTCGTTCAGCAGCTTGTAAATCGCCTTGTCGTTGTCTTCCTTGATGCGCGCAATCGGACCGTCGGGCATCGGGAAATACTGGCGCACGGCTTCAACGGCCAGGCGCTCGGTTTCACGGTCGCGCGCAACAGGCTCGTTGGGACCAATACCTGAGAAGACATGGAAACGTTCGTCGCCGTAACGCGCCTGCACGTCGCAGGTGATGCCGTTCTTGTCCCGGTCGAGATACGTCTCGATATGGCAGGGCACGCGGCGCATTTTGATCAGTTCGGGCGGCAGCTTGACGGCGATACCATGATGTGAGGTGCCCCGCGAAGTGTTCGGCGTCAAATCGTCGGTTACTGCAGAATCTGTATCGGAAGTCGCACTCGCACCGTTTTGCAATAATCCATTTGACGGAGTCTTGCCAGTATCGCTTTGCACCAGATTATTGGAATCAGATACGTCCATCCCGTTTTGCGACGGATTTTCTGAATCGCCTTTGCTCATACCATCTTGCGACGGTTTATCCGCCGACGGATCGTCCACATTGGTTTTGCCGGATAAGGAATTACCTTCGGAATCGGTATCATTGGCAGCGTTGTCAATGTCGTCGGCGTTATTCGAATTACCAGCTCCGTCAGCATTACCGGCGTTCCCCGCAGGAATTGGGTCGAGTGCGGGCAGTACCGTGCGCGAAAATTCCTCGATATCATCGCCGCTCAAATACAGATCGCCGCGTTCGTCTGAAGCGCAGAGCACTCCCAGCAGGTTGCGGTTCGTGGTCATGGCACTGGAACAACGGTGAATCTCAGGCGTGTCCAAATTAAACGAACCACTCGCCGGTGACCCGGCGACTACAAACGACGAGCCTCGCCCAATAATGAATTTCTGAATATTCAGGGAATGACGAATAACATAACCATATTTTTGCGACGATTTATCATCTTTTTGTCTCGTAGATTTTTGAATCGACGCTGACGTTGAACCATCCGTCTCACCATCCTCGTCATCGGCACGAACGACCTCAAGGCCCAAATCAGGGTCACCTTCGACAACGCGAACCGGAACCGCCGAGGCGAAATTGCCGTGAAGCGGTACGTAGTCCAACGTCGCGTCGGCGTCGACGAACAAATCCAGTAGTTCCGCGGTCTCGTCGTCGGAAAGCCGCATTTCTTGGGCTTCCGCTTTGCTCTGATAAAACTCGTAATCGCCGGAAACGCTTTTGCGAATCTCGATGGCACGGCCGAGAATGGCCAGAATCGAGCGTGAACGTTCGTCGAACGAATCGCGGGAATGCACAAACGCCAGCTTTTTACCATACGTGACGAATTCTCGGTGTTGCACGGCCTCGACCAACGCACGCACGTCCTTGACGACGTAGGAAATGCCTTTGGACGGAACGGCGATATGCAGGCGCAGATACCAGTCGCGGCCCGAATTTTCGAGCATCGGGCGCAGCACGACCGAGCCGATGGGCATGTGACGGCTCAGCGCCACCCCGCTGCCGATGTCGCCGGAGGCTCGGCTGCTGACCTCCTTGAGCAAATCCAGCTGACGGTTTTTGGCCTGCTCTTGAAGCTGGGTATCCTCCTGCTGCATGAACGAGCGCAGCACACGCGAGGTGCGACGAACAACCTTCTGACGGCGAGCGCCGATTCCCGCGCCGCCCCGCGCTCCCGTTGCCGCGACACCGTTGCCCCGCTCCTCGAACTTTTGCGGCGTGTCATTGTATTGCATAATCAATGCGATGACATGCTTGCAAATAGTTCCGAAACGGCCGAACGCCGGGCATGTGCAATACGAGTCGATGATTTCACCATGATTCTCATCGATGCGGGCACTCACCGCGTAATCGTCCGCGAATTCGTCCGCCGGCTCCACGGAAGCAGCCAGCAACGTACCGTCCTCGCCGGGCGTGCAGGTCAGATTGTGCATACGCCCGCTGGAAATGACCTCATAGGCACGGTAGAAAGCCTTGCCTCCACGCTGTCGCAAGACCTTTTCGGGCACCGCCGGCTCGGCCGCACCGAAGGTCACGCCGCCGTCAGGGTCAGCAATCCCGCCGAACGTATCGTCGTCGGAACCTGATCCAAGCCCGAATCCCCCCGAGCTCCCAGTCCTCGACCCGTACACCGACGCATGCCAATCCAAATCGCGTTCCCCTTTTCGCCGCCAATTCAATGTCAGATTTTCGCTGGTTTCAATATCGTCAGATATCATCGTCAAATATCAAAGACCGCAAAGTTCTATCCTACCCCTTTTCAAATTCCGGTGAAATGCTGTTTCTTTCAAAGGGACGAAATAAGGAGAAACAGAATAAAAATATCGCAAAAGAACAGTCTGAGGAATCAGTTAAGCCAGCACAAAATATGATGGGAAACCACAGAAAATGCGAGAAAACACCGGGAAACGCAACCTTTCAGCTTTGACTGAACGTTCTATATCCTTTTGGGCAGATTTGTGGCACACTGTGAGCAATGCGCGAATAACGGAAACAGCAGGAAATGGATATGGAGGAGATATGACGAGCACAGACGATTTCTCGGGCATGGCGGCCGGAACCACGGAAACAAAGGCGGGCAAGGATAACAATATGGCAAAAAACGAAAACCAAAATGGGAACACGACCAGCGCGGAGACCCAGACCGCTTACTTCGCCGGCGGGTGTTTCTGGGGCATCGAACGGTATTTCCAAGGCGTCGATGGGGTCACCGACACGCAGGTCGGCTACGCGCAGTCTCGCAAGGCGAACCCAACGTATGAAGAGGTCTGCTCCGGGGCCACCGACGCAGCGGAGACCGTGCGCGTGAGCTATGACACGAAACGCGTAACCTTGCGGACGCTGACGCTGCTGTTTTTGGACGTCATCGACCCGTTCTCAGTGAATCAGCAGGGCAACGACACCGGACGGCAGTACCGAAGTGCCATGTTTTGCCTTGACGAAGTGCAGAAGGCCATATACGAGAAGGCTTTGCAACAGCTTGCGGCACGTGAGGGACGCGAACCAGCGGTGATTGTCGAGCCGCTGCGCAACTTCTACCCCGCCGAGACCTACCATCAGGATTATCTTGACAAGAACCCCGGCGGATACTGCCATATTCCGGTGGCCAAACTCCTGAACGTCGGCAAGCGCCAGCGTTATATCGAGCGCGTCTGGGATCTCGACCCGGAGCAGTATGCGGTCACCCAGGAGGCCGCTACAGAGCGTCCGTTTACCAACAAATACGACCAGAACTTCGAGCCCGGCATCTACGTGGACGTCGTGAGCGGCGAACCGCTGTTCCTTTCCACTGACAAGTTCGACGCAGGCTGCGGCTGGCCGGCGTTCTCGAAGCCGATCGACGCGTCTGCCCTGACCGAGCACCGCGACACCAAACTTCCCGGCCGGCCGCGCATCGAAATCCGCACCGCCAACTCGCAGATTCATCTGGGCCACGTCTTCGATGACGGACCACAGGAGCGCGGAGGGCTGCGCTACTGCATGAACTCGGCCTCGCTGCGTTTCGTGCCGCGCGACCAGATGGAAACGCAGGGGTACGGCAAGTATCTGAAGCTGCTCGACAGCGCTCAGTGAGCTGGAGCCGGGGCTGGGCTGAGTCCGGGGATGGAACTCAACCAAGACCGAGTCTCTACACAAAGTGAACGCAGCTGAGGCGAGATAAAACCGAAACCTGAATCAGGCGAAATAGGAACCCGAGTCTGTTGCAAACGACTGAATCAGGTTTTGGACCCGACTCGGGACGCAGAACCGAAACCCAGATCGAGCTGGATTCAATATAGCTCAACCGAGGTTTTGGCTTGTACATGGCGGTGTGGATAAGAAAATAGTTATCCACACCGCTTTTTGATACTCAAATCGGCTTCGTTCCAAGGGTTTCGAGCATCCGACCACAGTACCCGTTTCAGCTTGCATCGAGGCGTATAGCACCAATAGACTTGATGAATAAGAGAAATGATACGGCTATTGGAAGGTTATTATGGGTACATTGACTATACAACATACTGCTACTCGTCCTATACTGAAGATACCGAAAAATACGGTACGGAACTTCAAAGAGGACGACATGGCAAAACTGACGATGAACATCGACCCGGAACTCAAGCAGGACGCGGCGGAGCTTTTCGAAAAAATGGGGCTCAATATGACCACGGCCATCACGATGTTCCTGAAACAGAGCGTGCGCGACGGCATGCTACCCTTCCAGCCATCCTCCTACCCCACCGGGTTCAAAATCGGGTACCCGAAGCATCAGATGGATCCCGAGAAAATGATTGAAGAAGCCAAGGCAGATAGGGCGTCGATAAAATTGCCTTCCTATATGGGAAGACTCACACCGGATGACGTCAAAGAGGAGTTGTCACACCGTGAAAAATAAAATTTTCCTAGATACCAATTTTCTGCTTGATATCATGGCCACCGACCGCCCAAATTCGGATGCAGCATTTTCGTTCTTCATGCGAGTCTCCCATAGCCACGAGCCCAATGTCGCAGTCTGCGCGGGAAGTCTTAAAGATGCCTATTACATCTCGCGTCATGACATGCCAGAAACGAAACGACGCAATTGGATGCGCAGATTTATCGACGCCTTCGAAGTTCTCCCAATCGACAATGCGATTTGCAAAACAGCAGTCAATTCCGACGAACCAGATTTTGAAGACGGGATTATCCGCGCATGTGCCGAGCGTTGGCAGGCCGACTGCCTTGTCTCGCGCGATGCCAAGGCATTCCTCAATTCGTCAGTGCCCAAAATCAGCAGTGACGAGTTTGTCAGTAATCTCGATGACGGACTAACCGAAGGATAAAACAGCGTTTCACTTTGCTGCTTGGCTATCACTACCAGCCAGATGTTGGGCCAGGTAGCGTCCGGTGATGCTGGCGGGGTCATCGGCAATCTCGTCAGGCGTGCCGGTGGCGACGACCGTACCATCTTCCTCGCCACCGCCTGGGCCCATGTCGATGACGTAGTCGGCGTTGGCGATCATATCGAGGTCGTGCTCGATGAAGATCACCGTGGCTCCGCCTTTGATGAGGCGTTGCAAGACGTCAATCAACGTACGCACGTCCAGTGGATGCAAACCGGTCGTCGGTTCGTCAAGGACAAAAAGCGACGTGCTCTGCCGCTTGCCGAGTTCGTTGGAAAGCTTGAGACGCTGAGCTTCGCCACCGGAAAGGTTCGGGGTGTCTTCTCCCAAGGTGAGGTAGCCGAGGCCGAGGTCGTGAAGCGTTTCCAGCGCCTTGTGAATACGTTTAAGCAGGGCCAAGGTGATCATATCGCCAGAATCGGAATCATTCAAAGATTCATTGGCATCTGAGGCACCAGACAAAGCTGACAGCCGTTTTTGATTAGATGTATTACGTGAAGATAAACCGGAAGTCGAACCAGCCGGAGTTAGCCGTTTTTGGTTAGAGGAACGACGTGAAGACGAATCAGAAGACGAACCCGCAGCCGAGCCAAAATCGGCATTGAGGGCAAAGACATCGAGGGCATCGTCCACCTCCAAATCCAGCACTTCGGGAAGCGTCAACCCTTGTGGATGCGTCGGCGTCGCGAGCCGCACATCGTTGACTTCCGGACGATATCGCCGTCCTTCGCAGGTCGGGCAGATGATGGTGACGTCAGGAAGGAACTGGATATCGAGGCTGATCTGACCGGTACCGTCGCATTGCGGGCAACGGAGCGTTCCGGTGTTGTAGGAAAACGCGGAGACCTTGAGCTTGCGCTTCTTGGCTGATGCCGTAGAAGCGAATGCCTTACGCAGCATATCCATGATGCCTGTGTAGGTGGCGACCGTCGAACGAACGTTGATACCGATGGGCGTGGAATCGACCAAGCGCACACGTGTGATGCCGGCAGCATCAAGAGAACGAACATGTGACGGCAGCGGCGTGTGGTTCTCTTGCGCCTGCAAAGCGGGAATCAGCGACTCCAGAATCATCGTCGTTTTACCGGATCCTGAGACGCCGGTGACTGCGGTCATCCGCCCGCGCGGAATGGCGACATGCAGCGGATGCACGGTATGGATGGTATCGGTGGCCATGGTGATCCAATGGGAATCAGTCACTGCGACATTCGCCGAGACATTGGCTTGATCACCAACCGTTGGCGTGGTTACAGCCTTGGCTGAAGTCACTTTTGCATGAACATGATTCGATTGTTGATCACCTTTGCGTTGATAATTGGCGACCTCATCATTCGGACTTGGCATATTCATAAACCTGCGCAAGTCCGGAGAAACCGGCGGCAGCGCGAGATGTTTGCGGACAACTACCGGCTGGGAACCGTCAAGAAAACCGGCGATACGTGACTTCGGGTTATGTAATATTTCAGCCGGCGCACCTTGCGCGAGTATACGCCCACCCCGGCTTCCGGCACCCGGACCCATTTCGATGAAATAATCCGCAGCGTTGAGAACGTGGACATCATGGTCGACGAAGACCACAGAATTGCCGGAAGCCAGCAAGTCTCGCATCACACCAATCAGTCCTTCGATATTGGCCGGATGCAAGCCGGTGGAAGGCTCGTCGAGCACGTATAGCACGCCCGTGGTCTCGTTGCGCACTGCACGCGAGAGCTGGGCACGCTGCCGTTCGCCGGTGGAAAGTGTGGTACTGGCGCGATCGAGTGTCAAATAACCCAAACCAAGCTGGATGAGCCTGCGACCCATGTCCTCTAACGTATCGACCAGACTTTCGGCCATCTGTCGCATATCCTGCGGCAAGGATTCCGGAACCGTTTTGGCCCATTCGAGCACCTTGCGCAACGGCCATGCCGTGACCTCGGCAAGGTTATACTTGCCGATTTTCGGAGCTCTTGCTGCAACATTCAAACGCGACCCGCCACAATCCGGGCAAGTCCTCTCGACCAGAAACTTCGAGACTTTGGCCAGACGCTTCTCGTCGTTGGCACGATCGAGTTCCTTGGTCACCGTCAACCTCGCGTTGCGGAACGTGAAGTCGATATGGTGCACGCCTTTGATCGAAGTGATGGTAATCGGCTTCTTCTCCTCCGGCCCATTGAAAACGACGTCACGTTCCTTGTCGGTCAGTTCCTTGAACGGAACATCGGTGCGCACCCCGAATTCGCGGACGATATCGGGCTGGACGTTGAAACCGAACGTGCGCCACGGCACGACGGCACCTTCGTCGATGGTGAGGTTTTCGTCAGGAACCAACGCGGAATCGTTGACTTCGTGAATGGTTCCGGTTCCCTGACATTTCGGACAGGCACCGGTAGAATTGAACGCCATCTGCTCGGCGCTGGGAGGTTCGACGAGTGCGCCACAGACAGCGCAATGAATCGGGATTTCGGCGGCGACATCGAGCGTCGGTTTCTGATAATGCCCGTTCGGGCAGCGATGCGAGGCGAGTCGCGAGAACATCAACCGCAGCACGTTCAGGGTCTCCGTTGAAGTGCCGAAAGTCGAGCGCATGCCGCCGACGTCCGGACGCTGTCGCAGCGCCAAAGCCGGCGGGATGAACCGTACGGAATCGACCTGCGGTTTCTCGGCCTGAGTCATCCGGCGACGGGTATAGGTCGAAAGCGCGTCAAGATAGCGACGCGAACCCTCGGCATAGAGCACGCCCAACGCCAGCGACGATTTGCCGGAACCTGAAACCCCTGCGATGCCGACAAGTTCGTTCAACGGAATGGAAACGTCGATATCCTGAAGATTGTGGACGCGGGCGCCCCGCACTTCGATGGCCTGCGGGATTGAAGAACCGGCTACATTGGTTCCGGCGCGATCTTTCCGATTATTGTCGTCACCACTCGTCGCGTTCATCGTATGCACCCCATCTTTGCCATCATTCACGATGTCAACTCTATTCGCTGCACCCACCCAGTGTCTTATAGGAGCATAATCATGGCCTTTACGCCGGAAAAGCGCACTTTACACGACGGAGCTTGCACATTGCCGACATCAGCGTGCAAAAAGTGCACCTTGCCCTCCATAGTCCGCACTTTTCTAACGCCACTGATGGAAAAGTGCACCTTGTCAGCGATAACACGCATTTTCCCGACGCTACCGTAGAAAAAGTGGACTTTACGACCCATAACCTGCACTTTCGTGACGCCACCGTGTAAAAAGTGCACCTCAACCGCCCGATTGTATCTTCTTGACACCACCGTACGGAAAGTGCACCTTGCCCTCCACAATTTGCACTTTCTCGACGGCAACATTGAAAAAGTGCACTTTACGACCCATAACCTGCACCTTTTCGACGTTAACGTCACAAAAGTGCACTTTACGTGATACAAAATGCACTTTTCTGACGGCAAAGCAAAAGATGCCATGGGAATCCATGACATCTTTGATGAGATAGGTTGAGCTAACGGACAGCGAATCGAACTGTCACAGCACGCTTTCAGAGCGAACAGCAGACGGGGCGAGTTGCGTTTTCAGCGTGAACGACGGAACGGGGTCGAGTTGCGCTTACCATGCGAACGGTGGAAACCGTCGGCCTTGCGCGAGCGCTGGTTGCGGTTTCCGGAACGACCTTGGTAACCATCGTTGCGGTCACGGCTGCCATCGCGTCCGTGACCACCTGAACGGCCTTCGTAACCTTCGTCACGTCCACGACCACGACCGCCGGACTTGCCGTAGCCACCGTGACGGTTTGACTTTCCGGAACCGTAGGAATCGCCATAACCCTCGGAATAGCCGCCATTGCGTCCGCCGGAACGCTTGCCTTCATAATGACGGTTCTTGCTCTTGCCCCCGTGCTGGCCACGTTCATCGAAATCGGAATGGCGCGAACGCTTGCCGCTACCCTTGCGGTAATCGTCATCATAGAATTTATGCGAGCGACGATCATCACGACGACCGCGCGAGGAACGACCATCGATTGGCCCCTGACCGTCATCGTAACGCGGATTGCGGTTCTTGTGCCCGTCACGGCGTCCGCCATGCGAACGTGAATCATTGAAATCTCTGGAATCGTTGAAACCGCCATCACGGCCACCACGGCCACCGGCATCTTCGAAGGAATCGTCACGGCCACGTTTGTTGAACGAACGTCCGGAATCACCATGTCGGTTGTTACGATCACGACGCCCGCCACGGTCTTTGCGTCCGTAACCACGCCCGCCGCGACCTTCGTTGCGTCCACCGCGGCCAGTGCGCCCGGCCCTGCGATTGACCACGGGCACCGTAAGCGTCCAGCCTTCGACCAGCGGGGCGTGCTCCCCCACCAACTCTTCCAGCTCAGGAGCTCCCGGAACGATCTGCTGGCTCTTGGCCTTGATACCGGCCCGATGCAGCATCTGACGCGCGTCGCGGCGCTGCTGCGGCAAAACGAGCGTCACCACGTCGCCGGATTCACCAGCGCGCGCGGTACGGCCGGAACGGTGCAGGAAGGACTTCGGGTCCTCCGGCGGCTCAGTCTGCACGACCATCGCCACGTCGCTGACATCGATGCCGCGCGCGGCCACATCAGTGGCCACAAGCACGTTGACGTCCCCGGAAGTGAACGCGGCCAGATGCCGGTCACGCTGGTTCTGCGAAAGGTTGCCCTGCAAGTCGACGGCGGGGATGCCCTCCTTGACGAGCTTGTCGGCCATCTTTTTAGCCTGATATTTGGTGCGGGTGAAGAGGATACGCTTGCCCTTGCCGCTGGCGAGTTCGCGGATGACTTCGTATTTGTTGCCCTGCGAGACCTCGAAGACGTGATGGGTCATGGTGTCGACCTGAGCATCGGCGGGTGCGATCTCGTGGATCTTCGGGTCGTGCAGGAATTGCTTGACCACCTTATCGACGCCGTGGTCAAGCGTCGCGGAGAAGAGCATGCGTTGGCCGTTGGGATCGACTTGCTCAAGCAGGCGTTGCACGGAAGGCAGGAAGCCCATATCGGCCATTTCATCGGCCTCGTCAAGCACTGCGACCTCAACGTCCTCGATGGAAAGCGCGCCTTGGCGCAGCAGATCCTCGAGACGCCCGGGGCAGGCGACGATGATTTCGGCACCGGCCTTGAGCTCGGAAATCTGGCGACTGTATTTGACCCCGCCGTAAATGGTAGCGGTCTGCATGTCATAGGCAGCGGCGAGCGGAGCCACAACCTCGTTGATCTGGTTGACCAGTTCGCGCGTGGGAGCAAGAATCATCCCATGCGGATGAGGCAGCATGGCGCGCTTCTGAGCCTTGCGGTCGCCGCGGTCCATGCGTTCGAAATCGCGCATCGCGGCCTCGCCTTCGCCCTGTTCGCCAAGACGGGTGACCAGCGGGATGGCGAATGCCAGCGTTTTGCCGCTTCCGGTCTCGCCTCGGCCAAGTACATCGCGGCCTGCCAGGGAGTCGCCGAGGGTGTCGGCTTGAATCGGGAAGGCAACGGTCTTGCCGTCACGCGCCAGCACGCTTACCAGCGGGCCCGGCACGCCGAGTTCGGCGAAGCTGCGCTCGGGCTGGTCGCCGGTCTTGGCGTAGGCAGCCGCGCTTTCGGCAGCTTCTTCGGCCTGTTTCGATTTGGACTTGTTCGAGTTATAGGAATCAGGATTATTCATTGGTGAGCCTGCATATTCTCCGCCCCTAAAATCAGCAGAGTTGTCTGAATTATTTTTATGAGTACGACGCTTCGGCACAATAGCCTTTCAAAAGATTGAAGCCGACCTGTCTCTCATATGTGCGGACCCCGGCTTCTCAATGGACAATTCACTATATCAGACGCGCCCCACAACGAGGATATTGGCAATTCCTGCTTCCTCGGCACGAATTCAGCATATCGTACGGCATTAGAGACATCGGATACTATCGTTGGAAGTCAAGTAACGACGCGGACGACATACGAAGGACGACATCATGCAGCAACCCATCACAACCTCATCGGCGTTTCTCGCCCAGCCCAGCTCCCAAGCGACACCAGACGACTTGAGCTGCGCACAGGATCTAAAGGATACGCTCGAAGCGAATGCCGAACGATGCGTGGGCATGGCCGCGAACATGATCGGCGAACACAAACGAATTATCGTATTCAACGACGAGTTGACCGGCCGCATAATGACGATGTTCAATCCCGAAATCATCGAAAAGACAGGTCCGTACGAAACCGAGGAAGGCTGCCTTTCGCTGGAATCAACCAGAAAGACAACAAGGTTCGAAACGATACGGGTACGCTACCAAGATAGGAGATTCAAGGAGCGTATCGCCAATTTCAGCGGTTGGACGGCACAAATCATCCAGCACGAAATCGACCACTGCAACGGCGTGCTCATCTGAGACATTGCCTAGAACCTGAATTTCGGATTTTCTCGTTCAGTTTGATTCGACGACGGCATCGCTGGGCGGGGTTTGCTTCTTGTGGCGCGGACTCGGCTGTTTGGCCGGTGGAACATCGGTATAGGGATGGCCCATGCTGGCTGTGGAAGTATAGAAACTCTTGGAGGTGCCGTTCGGGTTGACATTCGGGAATGGCGAGCTGGGAGCGCTTTGGACACCGTCGGCATGGCCGGTTTCGCCACGACGGTAACGTTCCATCATCTGTTTCTGCAGTTCGGTGGCACTCGGAGGCGTCCACGAAAGTGCGTTGGCACCGGCCTCGATGGTCTCGTGAATGGATTGCGCGGAACCGCCGGAACTGGCGACCACAGGAATCTCCGGGTAACGGTCCTTAACGTGCGCCACCACTTCGGCGGTGTTCCTGCCGGCGGCGACGTTGATGATCTTTGCCCCGGCCTCGATCTTGCGCTGCACCATATCGTCCCATTGCACAATCGTCGCCATCACGGGTACGTGCACGGTCATGGCGACCTCGCGCACGATCTCGACCTCGCTGGGTGCGTTCAACACAACGCCAGCAACACCTTGCATCTCGGCAAACACGGCCAGTTCGAGCACGCGCGTGCCGGTGGTGGTGCCTCCCCCGACGCCCACGAACACCGGGGCCTGCGCCACGGAAAGCACGGCCTGATTGATGACCGGCTGGCCAGTGAACGGGTAAACGGCGAGAATGGCGTCGGCATTGGTGTTATGTATTACAGCAGCGTCGGTGGTGTAGGCGAACGAACGCAGACGTCTGCCCTGCAAAAGCAGCCCTGAAGACTGTTCGATTTCGGCCGGCACCCGGGCATCGGCCGAGCTCAGCGGGTTTTCAATAGGCAAAGCCTCCGGCAGATTCGCCGGCAGGTTGGTCAGTTCCTGTTCCATCGTGCCGCTCCCTTCACGGGTTTCCGAGTACTTCTCAATCCGCCAGTCGCGGAGGTCATATCAAATACAGCATAATCGTATGACGTCACAACATACAGGTTGAAACGAGCACATTACCAGACCCAACATATCACCGCGTCGATTTGTTCCCAAGTAAGCGTCATTTCTTGACAAAATGCACAAAACCGTCATTAAACCGAGCGCAAAGATTCGCCGAAACGTCTACTCGATATGCCAAAATTGGCTTGAATCCGCGGGTAAGGCAAACCTTGCGGAATGTTTGAAACGCAATGAGACATAGCACACATCAGAACGAAGGAACGAATACTTGGCTGAATTCATTTTCCAGATGATCAATGCTCGCAAGGCCTATGGCGACCGTGTGATCCTTGACGACGTGACCCTGAGCTTTTTGCCGGGCGCGAAAATCGGCGTCGTCGGCCCCAACGGCATGGGCAAGTCGACCCTGCTCAAGATCATGGCGGGGCAGGAAACCGTCTCCAACGGCGAGGCGAAGCTGACCCCCGGCTATTCCGTAGGCATCCTGCAGCAGGAACCGCCGCTGGACGAAGACAAAACCGTCGGCGAGAACATCAAAGCCGCTTTCGGCGACATCACCAAGAAGGTCGACCGATTCAACGAAATCGGCGAGGAAATGGCCAATCCGGACGCCGACTACGACGCTTTGATGGCCGAGATGGGCAAGCTGCAGGAAGAGATCGACGCGGCCGACGGCTGGGACATCGACTCCCAGCTCGAGCAGGCGATGGATGCCTTGCAGTGTCCGGACCCGGATACGCCGGTCAAGGTCTGCTCGGGTGGCGAACGCCGTCGCGTGGCGCTGTGCAAGTTGCTGCTGGAAGCCCCCGATTTGCTGCTGCTCGACGAGCCGACCAACCACCTCGACGCCGAATCCATCCTCTGGCTCGAGCAGTTCCTGCACTCCTACAAAGGCGCCGTCATCGCCGTCACCCACGACCGCTACTTCATGGACAACGTAGCCGAATGGATCTGCGAGGTCGACCGCGGCCATCTCTACCCCTACAAGGGCAACTACTCCACGTACTTGGAGACCAAAGAAAAGCGTATGGAAATCCAGGGCGCCAAGGACGCCAAGCTCGCCAAGCGCTTGAAGAACGAAATCGCATGGGTCAAGAGCTCGCCTAAGGCCCGTCAAGCCAAGAACAAGGCCAGGCTCGAGCGCTACGACGAGATGGAGAACGAGGCGCGCAACTCCAAGAAGCTGGACTTCTCCGAAATCGTCATCCCGCCGGGGCCGCGTCTGGGCTCGCAGGTGCTGGAGGCCGAACACATCCACAAGGCGTTCGGCGACCGCGTGCTAATCGACGACCTCTCCTTCACTTTGCCGAGAAACGGCATCGTGGGTATCATCGGGCCCAATGGCGTCGGCAAGTCCACCCTGTTCAAGACCATCGTGGGCAAAGAACCGCTCACCAGCGGCAAGCTGACCATCGGCGAGACCGTCAAGATCTCGTACGTCGACCAGAACCGCGAGGGTCTCGACCCGAACAAGAACCTTTGGGAAGCGGTTTCGGACGGCAACGACTTCATCGAGGTCGCCGGCGTCGAAGTGCCGACCCGCGCCTACGTCGCCAGCTTCGGTTTCAAGGGCAGCGACCAGCAGAAGTTGACCGGCATGCTTTCCGGCGGCGAACGCAACCGCCTGAACCTTGCACTGACGCTGAAGCAGGGCGGCAACCTGCTCCTGCTCGATGAGCCCACGAACGATCTTGACGTCGAAACGCTGGAATCGCTGGAGAACGCGCTGATCGAGTTCCCCGGCTGCGCCGTGGTCATCTCCCACGACCGCTGGTTCCTCGACCGCATCGCCACGCATATCCTCGCATGGGAGGGCGATGACGACAACCCGGCCAAGTGGCACTGGTTCGAAGGCAACTTCCAGGCCTATCAGGAGGACAAGGTCAAGCGCCTCGGCGAGGAGGCCTCCCGCCCCCACCGCATCCATCGCAAGTTGACCCGATAGACAGCATCTTCTGCTAGTAACAAGACAATCCCGCTAGTTTTCGTATGTTTTTGATACTCAAAACGTACGTTTTCTAGCGGGATTGTCTTGTTACTAGCGGGATGGGGACCGAGAAGAAGTGCCACGGACAATTGACAACCGTCTGAAGGGTCAGACAGCCATCATCGGGTATTGTGGATTGATGTGGATTGCTGAAAGTTATCCACAGACACGCCGAGATGCCGATCATTCGACCACAGCACCCTATTTTTCCCTTGTATACCAATGTTTTACGCTAATTTGGTGTTATGGGACAAAAACTGGTGGAAATCAACCGCATGCTGGCACAAGCCGAAGCAAAAGGCAGATATTGCTATGGCAGGGATGACGGGCAACGACGCGCATTGGCCCGCAAACGAGAATCTGGCTTACTGGTCAGCCCCTATAAGAACATCTATGCACGTGTGGAGTACGTCTCCACCTTGGACCCGATTGAGCAAAACCGGCATCTGATCCGCACCTTGGCGAGGAAACATCCCCATTGGGACTTCGCCGGACCAAGCTCGGCCGTGATGCTGAGGCTTGAACACGGATGGTCGATGCATCATGACAAATCAGTCTTCATCGCCACCAAGGATTCGAAATCGGCAGTTTCAGACCGGCACCTGCATCGTCTATACATTGCAAATGTTCATCGCTGGAAAGTAGAAAACGTATCGGTTACCGACCCTTCACGAACTTTGGTGGATTGTGCCTTGCTTTTCCCGTTTTCCCAAGCATTGGCGTTATTCGATTCGGCTGCAAGACAACAGCTTCTTGAGACTTCGGCAATCGAAAAAATCTGTTCAACAATGCATAAGAACACTCTGGCGGTATCGAAATTATTACATTATGCCAACGGTGCAAGTGAGAATGGCGGGGAATCCTTGTGCCGGGCACTTATCATCGAGGCGGGATTCGCAACTCCGGAGCTGCAACATGACTTTACCGACCCCCAAGACGGTTCTCACTATCGCGCTGATTTTCTTTGGCACACGGCTGGCGGCAAGGTTATTGCCCTGGAATACGACGGTCTGCAAAAATATATCAATCCCGAGATGACACATGGAAAAGACACATGGCAGGTGGTCAACGAAGAACGTCGTAGGGAATCGGCATTAAAGCGTGCCGGGGTCACCGAAATCGTTCGAATCTCCTCACAGGAAGTGAACAGACCGAATCTATTATCTCATCGCCTTGTCTGCGCAGGAGTTCCCAGAATCAGGTGAACATGTTGTTCATTGTGTCCAGATCCTGATTTTAACAACCGACGAGATTTACTTTTCCTTATCGTCCTTCTTTTCCGGCACGCGGATGGTGGCTTCCTGCGTCATCGCGGCCAGAAGCCTGCCGTCGGCCGAATAGACCTTGGCGATGCCCAACGCGCGGCCATGGCCAGCGACCGGAGCGTCTTGTACGTAAAGATGCCATTCGTTCATATCGATATTGTCATACCACCACATCGAGTGGTCGATCGAGGCATAAAAGATGCCGGGCGTCGAAATGCTCAGGCCAGCGCGACGCAAATCCGGCTCCATCATCACCTGGTCGCACTCGAGCGCCAGCAGCGCACGGTAGACGTTTTGCGACGCCTTGACCGGGCTGGCCATGCGCATCCAGACCATCTGTTTACCTGAATCCTTGTCGGCACTTTCCTTGTCGGGTTCGAGCATGACGGTCGAGCCGATATGACGGATGTCGAACGGCGACTGGGAGGAATAGTATTTGGCGAACCCGGACTTTTCAGCGTAAGGCTCCATCAGGTCCTTCGCACTGGTCAATGTTTCTGGGTCGGGAAGGTTACGTGGCATGTCGTCGTTGAACTCCACGCCGGACTGTCCGGCCTTCTGCAGGCTCACCGTGGCGGTGAAGAGCAGCTGGTTGTCCTGCTTGGCGTCCACGCGGCGTGTGGAGAAGGAGCGGCCGTCACGCAGCGATTCGACCTCGTAGCGGGTCTCCTCGTCTAGCTTGCCGACCTTGATGAACGTGGCATGGATGGAGTTGGCGACCTTGTCATCGTCGGCGGTGTCGGTCGCAGCGATGATGGCCTGCGCGGTCATCTGGCCACCGTAGATGCGTTCGGTGGGGTAGTAGAGGTTCGTGGCGTCATGGAAGACGGTCCGTCCGCCTTGCTCTTGCCCGGCTTTCAGCTTGAGCGCCTCAACCGCTTGCTGCGCTGCGTCGCTTGCCTTGACTTCCGCCATGTCACTCCTCGATTCTGTCGAATTAACGCTTATGTGAGTCTATCCGCGCCGCCCAACTTTTCGCCCGAATTTCGCCAATATCTGAACCTGTCCATTATTTGTTTATTGTTCCAACCAACCGGAATGACTCAGATCCATGTGTTCATCAGTAAGTTCTGCGAGAAAACGTACATTTTTGGCCCCAAAAGTATACGAAAACTAGCGGAATTGACCGGTTAGTCGCAGGAAAGCATCAGGTCAGGGCTGTCAAGGAATGTGAAACCGCCAGCGGCTTCGAGCAACCTACGCGCAAGCCCCAAAGCCAGCAGCGTCGATTGAACTCCGTCGATACCCCCGATCTGATGGGACCACACGATGCCACTGTCGCGCTCCAGTGTGACTTTCGTCCAGAATTCCCCGGAGTCCCCTGTTGCGGTTCAGAAACCAACAGGTCGTAGGGTTCACCGTTCTTTTCAAACGTTCGTGTGAGCACTTCGCTGTGTCCTTGCGTTTGGAGCATTGCCAATCTGAAGATTCAGACATTACCAGTCAGATATTTGATGTGTTACGGACCAAATATTCGAAGTGTTACCGGTCAGCTATCGCTTCTTTTGCTCATAGAGCCTCCGGCGGCAAGTTTGCGCTGGCGTTCGCGACGCTTGGCGGCCTTGATCTTCGGGTTCTCGGCACCTTCGCTCGGCGGCAGCTGGCAAAGCCATTCGCCGACGATGCCCACCACCATGTCGCCGATGCAGATGACGCCGGTCACCGCGCATTGGATGACCACGTTCTGGAAATACGGGATGCTCCAATGAGGCAGACATAGCAAAGCCTGCGCCAAATACCAACCGGCAAGACCCGCCCCGGCAATACCAAGCGCCTTGCATAGCACCAGCGTATACACGGCTTTGGTCGGGTCGATCCAGCTTTTGCGTCTTCTTGGGTCAGTGATGGCGTATTGGTGAACCTGCAAAGCCAATATCAAAACCGCGGCACCCAGCAGTATCAGGACGAACGCGACGAACCATGGGGCACCGATCAGCGAGAGACCGCTCACTTCATCGGATTTGACCAATATCGCGCCGAGCAGCAAGCCGACCAACGCTGCTATTACGTAATACCACCATGGGGTCCGTCGTGCACTCATTGCGTATCCCCCAGTATCCAGCGGTCGTCAACCTTGCCGACGCGGGCGGCATCAGGTGCCATCGCAAGCAAGAAAGAGACCGGGTCGCCGTCGAGCTCGGCATCGGGATCCATATCGAGCCATGGCGCGAGGATTTCGGCCTGTTTTTTCGCCGCAGCCAACGGCAGTTCGATGGAGTAGGCCAAATCTTGAGCAACGTCCTGTGCAGCGTTTTCAGAGGCATTTTCGGCAACACTATCAGCAAGGTTGTCAGAAGGATTATCAGCGGCGTTTTGCGCCGTGTTCTGAGCGTTCATGGTCTCGCCCTCGACGTCAATTAAACGCAACGTGACAGCGCCTTCGTGGGAGGCCGACAAAGAATCAAGCAGCGAGATGATGGCCTGCGGCTTCAACTTGGTGGTCAGCTGGATCACTGCGGCGCTGGCATCGGAACTGTCGACGCCCATGACGTGATAGAGCGGCGAAATGCCTTCGACCTGATTGCCTGGCACCGCGTCAAGCGAGACGATAGCTGATCGGAACCGCTTGGCGGCATCGCTGGTTTTGCTGCGCATGGCGATGATGGCACGACGCGGAACGGCATAGACATCTTCCGCATCGTTTTGCTGCCGGGCTTGTTCCTTGTCCGCTTCGTCACGACGCTGCTGCTCGGCTATCGTCGCACCGGCCAGCGAAGCCTTGGTGGGAACCGTACTTCCGGCTGCCTGCGAAAATGCGATGCTGTTCTCATCGTCGGTCTGGCCCGTACCAATCGTTACCGGAACATCAGCAAACGTAATACTGTTTACAGCGTTTTCGTCCGCACTTTCGCCTTCATTGTTTCGCGCGCCGACCCCATCATTGAGTTTCAGCGTGACTTCGGCATGTGCCCTGCCGCTCTTAACGGCCTCAAGCAACTGCTGCCAAACCTCGGCCCCGGCGGCGATATCCTCACTCGTCGTTTCATCGAACGAGAGCGAAAGGCGCGCCTGAACGCCGAGGGGCGTGCCATCAGCTGCCACGCCCCTCGATTCCTGCGAATCGTCAATCAATGGATTCGACATGTCGCTCACTCGGACTCTTCCGGCTTCATACCGACCGAACGCTTGAGCGATTCGGGAATCGGAACCGGCGGAATGTCGGAATCGGGACGAGAGGAATCGGAGAGCCAGAGCTTGCGTTCCGGAGCCATCCTCAAGTTGGCGAAGATGACCTTCAGTTCCTTCTCGTTCAAGGTTTCCTTGACCAGGAGCTGGCGTACCAGCTCATCGAGCACATCACGGTTTTCGGTGATGATCTGCCAAGCCTCGGTGTGTGCGGTTTCGAGCATGCCGTGCACTTCTTCGTCGATGACGTCCTGCGTGCGCTCGGAGTAGTCGTGGATGAAGTTGTTGGCGGAATCCTCACCGTGCTCGGAATCGCCCCACTTGACGGCTCCCAGCTTGGAGGACAGACCGAATTCGATGACCATCTTACGAGCGATCTGCGTGGCCTTCTCGATATCGTTGGAGGCGCCGGTGGTCGGGTCGTGGAAGACGATCTCCTCGGCGGTACGCCCGCCCATGGCATAGGCCATTTGGTCGAGCAACTCGTTGCGGGACTGCGAGTAACGATCCTGTGTCGGCATGACGGCGGTATAGCCCAAGGCGCGGCCTCGCGGCAGAATCGTCACCTTGGTCACCGGGTCGGTGTTGTGAAGCGCAGCGGCGACCAGCGCGTGGCCACCCTCATGGTAGGCGGTGTTGCGCATCTCGTCCAAAGCCATGCCGCGCGACTGACGCTTCGGGCCGGACTGGACGCGGTCGATGGCCTCGTCGATGGCGCGGTTGTCGATCAACTGGGCTCCCACACGGGCGCAGAGCAACGCGGCCTCGTTCAACACGTTGGCCAGATCAGCACCGGTGAAGCCAGGCGTGCGCACAGCGACGGTATGCAGGTCGACGTCGGGGACGAACGGCTTGCCCTTGGCATGGACCTTGAGAATTTCCTCGCGGCCTTCCAGATCCGGTGCCTCAACGGCCACCTGACGATCGAAACGACCGGGACGCAGCAATGCCTCGTCCAGGACGTCAGGACGGTTCGTGGCGGCGATGATGATGAGGTTGGTGTCGTTGTCGAAACCATCCATCTCGACCAGCAACTGGTTCAGGGTCTGTTCGCGTTCGTCATGGCCGCCGCTCATGCCGGAACCGCGCTTGCGGCCGACGGCGTCGATCTCATCGATGAAGATGATGGCCGGAGCGTTCTTCTTGGCCTCGTCGAAGAGGTCCCGCACACGCGAGGCACCGAGGCCGACGAACATCTCGACGAAGTCGGAACCTGCCATGGAATAGAACGGCACGCCCGCCTCGCCTGCCACGGCTCGTGCGAGCAGCGTCTTACCGGTTCCAGGAGGGCCGTAAAGCAGCACACCACGCGGGATGCGGGCACCAAGAGCCTTGTACTTCGAAGGATCTTTGAGGAAGTCCTTGATTTCCTCGACTTCGGCCACGGCGGCTTCCTCACCGGCCACATCGGAGAACTTGGTGGTCGGTGTCTTCCCGTCCAAAAGCTTGCCGTTGTCCTTCTTGCCGCCCATGCCGAGCATACCGTTCATACCGCCGCTCATGCGGCTGAACAACCACCAGCAAAGCGCCAGCAGAATCACGAATGGCAGCAAAGTGGAAATCAGGTAGGCCATCATGGAATCGGACTGCATGTCCGCCGTCCAGCCGTTCTTAGGATCGGCCTTCTTCACGGCTTTCAGGACTTCCGGCCCTTCGGCCTGCGTGTAGTAGAACTGCACATCACGTCCGTAATCGTGGTCGGCCTTCGTGTTCGGGTCGATCTTCTTGAAGTTCTGATCGAGTTTCAGCTTGACCATCTGCTTGTTGTCGATGACCTGGATGCGGTTGGCGCTTCCCTGTTGGACGAGCTCCATGCCGTCCTTGGTATCGATGGTCTGTGTGCTGTTGGAATTGAACAGTTCAAAGCCTGCGAACACCAGCAGGACCAATACGACAATCCAAAGTATCGGCGACTGCCAGAACGGCCGCTTCTCGTTGGGGTTCCGATCGCCCTTGTTGCTGTTGTTATTGCGGCGATTGTTGTTATTGTTCCTGTTGCCGTTGTTGGGGTTGTTGCCCCGGTTGAAGGGGTTGAAAGGATTGTTGTTGTTATTGTTTGATCCGTTCTGGTTACCCATCGGCCCCATGGGATTGCGAGGATTCTGAGGATAGCTCATGCTGCTGCTCCTTCATAGACAGACGGCTTCAAAACCGCGATGGAATCAAGATTGCGGAAATGCTCCTTATAGTCAAGCCCAAAACCGACCACGAATTCATCGGGTACTTCGTAACCCTTATATTTCAGGGGCACCTCGACCTCCCGCCGAGATGGTTTCTCCAGCAGCGCAAACACCTCGACGCTTGCCGCACCACGCCCTTTTAGCTCACGAACCAGCCAATCGAGCGTATAGCCGGAATCGATGATGTCTTCGACAATCAGAATGTTGCGACCCTTGACGTCACAGGAAAGATCCTGACGAACGGTGATCTTCCCGCTGCTTTCAAACCCTTCCCCATAGCTGGAAAGGCTCATGAAATCCATCTGCACATTGATGCTCAACGCCTGCGAAAACGCGGCAAGCGTGTTTACCGCCCCTTTGAGCACGGCTACAAGCAAGAGATCCTTGCCTGCGTAATCCTTGCTCACCTGCGCAGCCACTTCCTTGATTTTGCCTTCAATCTGAGCTTTTGACACCAGTTCATGGTCAATTTCGTCTTGTACATCCGCGATTTGCATGTTATCCATTTTTACACACGCGAATGACGTGTTTCTGCCTACTGACTGAATATTTACTGGGAATTGAAAGCGCACCCTGGCCATGCCAATCGGTCACCAGCGTCTCGATGGAAAGAACGTGCGAAGAAACGAACGGGATATCGAGTTCGGCAAGCACCCGGGCAATGACACGACGGCGAATCGCAGGATGGGCATCGGCAAGCGGCTTGACGAGCATAACGACCGCAGCGTCAACGCTGTTCCGCTTGACTGCATTGTGATACAAATCCTCGGTCGCGGCCTCGAGAAAATCCTTGTCCTCGCTCGCCACGCGTGCCGCCTGAGCCAAATGATCCGAAACGTCGCCGTCGAAAAAACGCGAAAGATAGGGTATCAGGGTGTGTCGCACGCGCGAACGCAGCGGATAGCTTTGCGGCAAAGGCTGGTCGAGAGGAACAGTATCGCCGTTGGTCGGATCATCCCACCAGGTCATTTTCAGTTCCCGGCAAATCGCGGTGGTCTGGGAACGGGTGAGGTCAAGGAACGGTCGGACGAAACGGATACCGTCACGAACGAACGTTGTGGGCATCCCGGCCAGCGCATCGATACCGGCGGAACGGGTCAGCACATCCATCAGAACCGTTTCCGACTGATCGTCGCGGGTGTGCGCCAGAAGCACCGCAACGGCATCGATACCGCGTGCGGTTTCGATGATGGACTCATAGCGCGCCTGTCGTGCCGCATCCTCAACGCTGCGCCCTTTTCCAATTCCCCCGACATTGATGGTACGTACGATGACCGGTTGCAGACCCAAGTCTTTGCAACGCGACGCCGCATCCTGCGCGATCTCGCCGGAACCGGCCTGAAGCCGATGATCGACGATGACGGCCCCACAATGGATTCCCAGCATTCCCGAGACGATATGGCTCAGCGCGGCGAGCGCCATCGAGTCCCGTCCCCCGGAACATGCCACCAAAACCGTTGGGGCGCCGGGCAAGGGAGCATGCTCGCCGTGTTCGGCGAAGCGAACGTCCTGCCGCTCGATTCCTATTTCCGCCAAGGTTTTGCGCAGGTCGCCCACAGCCTTTTTTATTGTCGCCGAATATGCCATCTCCCGATCCTCACAGCCCGGCAAGTGCCGAAATGAAGGCATCGACCGCTTTCCTGGCGGCCAGATAATCCTGCGGCTTGTTGACGATGACCGCGAAGGCCAGCACCCCGCCATTCTTGCGTGAAACGTTACCGGCCATCGACGTCACCTGATCCAGGGAACCGGTTTTCACCCGCAGCAGCCCCGCCGCGCTGGAATCCTGCAGACGGTTTTTGGCAGTGCCCACAAAACCGGGGACAGACAAACCCTCACCGGCGGCGGCACCTGGACCGGATTTGAGGTTGTGACTCTGCACTTCGACCAGCGTCTTGACCTCAAGCTGGGAGCCTTCAGAAAGACCGGAGCAATCGGCCATATGCAGGTTCGCCGTATCGACGCCAAGTTTGTCGAGCCTAGACTTGACGGCCTGGGTTGCGGCTTCCGGGCTGTTGCCTGCACCTGTTTTCAAGGCCAGAAGCCTGCCGAACTCCTCTATCAGCGTGTTGTCGGAATGACGCAGCGTGAAAGCCATCACCTCGGCCAACGTCGCGGAAGTGACCGTCGCGATGGTTTTGGCGTTTTTCGCGGCTTTTCCGCCTGCGACGTCGCCGTCCACGCCAATGCCGCGCTGGGCCAGCAAGGAGCCGAACACCACTGCCGCATCGTGCGCCGGCGTCGTGGACATTTCCGGATAAGCGCTGTAAAGGTCGGGATCGTGCTCCACGCCTTTCCATTGGCGCCCGCCATCCACTGCCATCGAGGAGATGCCGGTGAAATTGGTGTTGCCCACGTTGTTGGAGGCGATGGCGGCGGGGGAACGAACGGAGCCGAAAATCGTGTCATCGTATTTGAGATGAACCTGGCTGATGTTCTTGCTTTTCAGCTGCGCCACGGTCTGATCGGCGAGGGTGGCGAGTCCAGCTCTGCCGTTGATATGGTTGGGGTCACTCGCGCCCGCCCCGAGGAGCATGTCCCCGTCTGATTTGAGCGTCAACGTTGTTTGCTGCTGCTTCTGGCCTGCACCGGCAGGTACCGGGTCAAGCAGGGCGTCGGTGTGGAAGCTCGAACCCATATCAAGCGTCGAGGAGGAGGCCAACGCAGTCAGGGTCTTCATCGTCGAAGCCGGTTCACGAGGCGTATCAGCATTGCGCGAATCGACAATCTTGCCGTCAGAGTCGGCGATGGCAAGCGAAAAATCACCGCCCAGACCTGGGGTGGCGGCAAAGGCGTTGATTATGGATTCCGTCGCGTTTTTGTCGATCGGCTTATTGAGATCCACCGAATCCGCGATTGATTGGGCGGCGCGGACGGAACCGGAAATGGAGGATGTCGTTTTCCCTGCGGGAAGTATCGTCAGCGGGCCGGGCATAACCCCGTTGATATCGGCCATGAAATAACCGGCCGCGACAAGCAGGGTCACCAAGGCCGACACGACGATACGCAATACACGATAGCGCGCGAGGTGCAGGGCCTGACGCGAATGCGCCCCATGAGACGAATAAGATGGTCCCGCTGTATTTACAACCGTTCTTCTATGCTCGTTCAAAGCCAACCTAGCCCTTGTGCTCGATGGGCTTCCACTGGGCCTTCGAGAAGATGGCCTGGAAGGAAATCGGCACGTAACTGGCCATATAGATCGGGAAGCTCAGCACATAGGCCAAAAGCTCCTTGTTGGAGGCACCGATCTGGTCGCGTTCGGCAAAGACGGTGAGCGCTGCCAGAAGCATCATACCCAAGAGGCCCATGCAGCCACCGACCAGCCATCCGGACAGCGAACCGATCTGGCTCGACCATGAGACGAAGCCGAAGGCCGCAAAAAGAATGCCGAATACCACACGCAGAACGCCAAGCACGGTGAACGGGCAGATGAGCATGGTGAAATCGACGGCGGAGAAATCGCGCTCGCGCACGGCTCGTTTGATCAGCAGTGGCCCGTAGTAACGGAACACCTGCAGGAACCCTTTGCTCCAACGCAGCCTTTGCCGCCAGCTCTGGCCGAAGGAATCAGGCTGTTCGTCGTAGAGGATGGCCGTGCCGCAGTAACCGATGCGGTCGCCGTGAAGCACGGAATCCATCGTGAACTCGAGATCTTCGGTCAACAGGTGGAATTTCCAGCCGTTGTTGCGTTGCATCACCTCTCGCGAGAACATGAAGCCGGTGCCGCCGACGTGGCAGCTTGAGCCGAAAAGCATGCGCGAGTTGTTCAAGAAACGAGATTCGCGGATGAACCAGAGCGCCGAACCCGAGGAGACCCAGTTGTCGGAAAGGTTGGTGGAGTTGCGGTAGCTCGTCAGTATCTTGAAGCCGGACTGGAAGGCCTTGTTCATTTCCTCGATATAGTGCTTGTCAAGTCGGTTGTCGGCATCAAAGACGAAGAAGGCGTCATAGTCGTTGGCCACGCCCTTGTCGATCATCGCGTCGAGCAGGTAGGTCAGCGCGTAGCCTTTGCCTATCTGCTGCAGATTATGGCGTTCGACGACATTGCAGTCCATCTTACGCACTTCTTCGGCGGTTTTGTCGGTGCAATTGTCGGCCACCAGCCAGATGTCGACAAGGCGTGAAGGATAGGTCTGGTTCCTGATGGAATTGATGAGATTGGGAACGACAGTTTCCTCGTTACGCGCCGAAATCAGCACCGCATAACGCTTGTCCATCGGCGCTTCCGGAAACGTAATACGATGATGGAAGAGCGATGCTACAATGCAGACCGCTTGGTAGCCGAGGCTTACGACACCCAGAATGAACATCAGGATGTCCAGGATATTCAGCAATACCATATCAGCGCCACCTGCTCCTCGGATTATCCGTCTTCTCGTTCTCCGTTTTGTCGTTGCCCACTCTACCTTGGGCGGCACCCTTCGCCTTAACGTCTGGTTTTTTGCTTTCCGCGGCACCGGTGGCTTTGGCCTTGTCTTGCTGCAACTCCTGGGTGTCGAGATCGTCGGAACCGTCCTCTGCGATTCCCTTAAGCGGCTTGCGCTCCCTCTTCTCGGTTTCGGAAAGCACGCCCTTGGGGATGGCGATGGTCTCGGATTCATCGAGGTCGCGAGACGTGGACTTGGCATTCGATTCGACGGAGATGCGATAGGCCTCGTCGCGCAGGTTGCGCAGCGTATCGTCGACGGGGACCCTTGCGCTCGAGCCTTTGGCGGCACGCGGCATACGCTGGGCGACCGGCTGCACCACATGTTCGTTGAACGCTTCGGCCCCGGCGACGACCTTGGACTTCTTGACCGGCACCGGATCGCTCATCAACGGCGATTCCACCAGCTCATAACGCTTGGTATACACCTTGAAGAGGGCCTGCAGGCTTGCGGTGATAGGCAGGGCGAGGAACGCGCCAAGGGCGCCGAAGACGGCCCCCAATACCAAGACCGAAAGGAAGGCGATGGCAGGGTTCAAGTCCATGGTCCGCTGGGAGACCTTCGGCGAAATGATGAGGTTCTCAATCTGCTGGTAGATGACGATGAAGACGACCACGGCCACTCCGTAGAGGAAGCCACGCGAGGACCAGGCGAAGATGACCGGCAAAGCACCGCCGATATATGTGCCGATGGTCGGGACGAACTGGGAAACGATGCCGCAGAAAAGGGCCAGGGGCAGCCAATTGGGCACCTTGATGATCATCAGGAATATCGAGGTGAAGAACGCGTTGAACGCGGCAAGGATCGTACGCGAGAAAAGGAAACCGGAAATCTGGTCCTGCACGACGGTCCAGGCCAAAAGGAAGCGGCGTTGGGTGACCGGGCCAAGCCATTGGCACAGGCTCCTGCGCATCTTGGGACCTGCCGCAGAAACGTAATACGTTACCATGACGATGGTCAGGATGTTGATCAGGGCGCTCACGAGGCCCACGGTGGTGCTCAGCGCCTGACCCGCGAAATCGGTGACCCACGAGGTCTGCAGGTTTTTGGCGATCTCGCTGCCGAGATTGGAGATTTCCGGAAGCTTGAAGTCGGTGTATTGCGCAACGAGGTGTTGTGCCTGTGAGTACAAGTCGGGAATCCCCTTGATCATCGAAATCATTTGCTGCACAAACATGTTGCCGAACAGCCCAAGCAGCGCCAGCACGATGACAATGAGCCCGACCAGGGTGGCCGCCGCAGCCGCCCCACGCTTCCAGCCATGCCGCACCAGACGAACGACCAGGGGCTCCATGGCGAGCGCCACGAAGATGGAGATGACGATGTCGAGGACGATGAACGATACCTTGCTCCACGACCTGAAGATGAAAATGCAGACGAAAACCGCTATCGCGGTATACAACAGGGCCCGCCCCCACCAATCCGGCGGCCTGCGGGAGTCCCCTTTCTGGGGAAAAACCGAAGCGAAATCTATTTTCTGGCTCTCGATGGCGCCATCTTTTTGTCCGCGTTCCTTCATGATTTCCAATCCTACCCCGCCCCATGTGTAGGCAACTAGGCATATCCTCGTATATCATGGTCAAAGTTTCTATCGTAATACCTGCATACAACGAACAGGACCGTATCGTCAGCTGCCTGACGAACGCCGTCTGCCAGTCCATTGCGCCTTACGAAGTCATCGTCGTCGACAACAAATCGACCGATCGGACCTGTGAACTCGTGCAGCGATTCATTGACCAACATGGTGATTCTTCTTGCGTTAAATTAGTCCATCAGAATAACGAGCAGGGTCTCGTTCCCACCCGCAACTTCGGATTTTCCGTGGCCAAAGGCGACGTATATGGACGCATCGACGCGGACTGCATGCTCAAACCAGACTGGGTCAAGGTCGTCACCGGCATCTTCGGGCACGACCCGAGCGTCATGGGCGCCACCGGACCGGCGGTCTATTACGATATGCCGGCCAAACACCTTGGGCTTCATGGTGACAACAAGGTGCGCAAAGTCACCTATCGCGCGGACAACGACAAGGTGCTGCTCTTCGGCTCCAACATGGCCCTGCGCGCCAGCGCATGGGAGAAAATCAAAGACAAGGTGTGCCGCGACAAGCCCGACATCATGCACGAGGACATTGATATCTCCCTGCACCTGCTCGATCAGGGGCTTAAGACCGTCTATTGCGAGCGTATGATCACAGGGGTCTCCGCCCGGCGTATGGACACGCCCTTCTCCTCGTTCCGCAAGTACATGCAACGCTTCCAGAATACCTTTGACGCCCATCCCAACCATACGCGGTCGCACGATACCGAACGCACGCTTTACGCCCTTTACCCGATGCTGCGGGCCGTCTACCCGGTCTATCAGAACTACCTGGTCCACAAAAACGTCAATCCAGCCCAACGCATATGGAGCAAGGAGCAGCGCACCCTCGAAACGAATGACGCGGCGGAAGCGGTCGGAAAGGAAAAACAATAAAAAATGGGAACACAACTGACGGTGTGGGGCTGGCAGGCCCTTTATCTTTTTGAGGCGTTGGTTCTCTCGACTCTCATCGGCCTTGAACGTCAAGCAAGACACAAGGACGCAGGCACACGCACCCATGCCTTGGTAGGCGTCGGCTCGGCGCTCTTCGTCATCATCAGCAAGTACGGCTTCATCGATATGCTCACGGCCTCGCCCAACATCAGGGTGGACGCCTCACGTGTGGCCGCACAGATCGTCTCCGGCATCGGCTTCATCGGCGCAGGCGTCGTCTTCACCCAACGCTCGCATGTGCGCGGGCTTACCACGGCAGCCTCCATCTGGATGACAGCGGCCATCGGCTCGGCATGTGGGGCGGGCCTTTTCGTACCGGCTTTGGCATGTACGATCCTCTATTTCCTGGCGGTGACGCTGCTGCCCTTCCTCACCAGGCTCATCGCACCTGGCATCGGCAGCGACGATATGCTGCGCCTCAAATATCGGGACGGCCACGGCATCCTGCGTTCAATCCTTTCAGTCTGCGCCCAACACGGGGTTTCCGTCGAAGGCTTTTCGACCAGAAAATCCAAAGACCAGGAGGACGAGGAGCCTGGCAGCCGAGGCCACATTGTTTCCGCAGACCTTGAAGTACGCGGACGCGACAGCAAGGAACTCATCGGGGACCTGAGCGACATCGACGGAGTGATTTCCGTCACAAGAATCAATAATAACGATTGACCTAGAGTGAATTAAGTCCTAGCTATATAGCTGATTCGATCACTTTGGTCTTTCTTTCACGTTTAATATCGGCCAACATGCTATATTAGGTACGTTCGTCTGATTAGTGAAGACTTTCGAGAGGTTAGGTAGGCATGCCAAATCAACAGGAACTCCTGTTGCGCGATGATTTGAAGCGCGTGGTGCAAACGATGCACTCAGAAGAGGATAATGTCACCCCCTATCGCGAGGATTACCGTCATTTGCTTGACAACCACGGCAAAATGATTCGCGCCTCACTGGTACTGCTTTTCTCTTATGTCGTCCAGGAAGGCAAACCCCGTCACGTCGATGAAAAGATTATCACCGGCGCAGCGGCAATCGAAATGCTTCATCTGGCGACCTTGGTGCACGACGACGTACTCGACAACGCCTCGGTACGCCGCAACCAGCCGACCATCCAGACCGTGCGCGGCAACAAGGCCGCGATTTACCTGGGCGACCTCATTCTCTCCCGCTATATGGAAATCATCGCCACCATAGCCCCCGACACGGCTTTCATCGCCGAACAGGCACATACCGTCAATGAAATCGTCTCGGGAGACCTGCTGCAGGAAGCTGCCCGCCACGATACCAGCACCACCAAGGAATACTACGAACGCGCCATCACCGGCAAGACCGCGGCCCTCTTCCGCTTGGCGGCCATTACCGGAATCAAGCTGACCACAGACTCCCCCTCACCCCAAACGCTTGAGCAAGGGGCGAAATTCGGTGAGCATCTGGGCATCGCTTTCCAGATTCTCGATGATATCGGAGATTTCGACGTCGCCCACGACACCGGCAAGCCAAAGCTCGAAGACATCCGCGACGGCATTTACACGTTGCCCGTCATTCTGGCGTTTGAGGCCGACCCCTCGTTCGTGGACATCGTCAAACTCGACGACCCGCTCAAGGTGCTCGACTATTTCAAGGCCAATCCCCAATTCATCGACGGCGCCAAACATGAGGCGCTGAAGCACCTTGAAGCCGCCAAGGACGTCATCGCCGACAAGAAATACCCGGCAATCAATGCCGGCACCGTCAAGGCATTGGTCGACGTCATCGACAAATACATCGCCACGCTCTGAAGCTGCGGTTTTCCGATTCCCTCGGAACGGTTAGATCACCAAGCAGCCGAACAGGTATCCGGCAGACGATGAATAGTTGACGTTCAAACCGCAAATTTCAAAGTGTAAATTCCAAGCAATAAACTTCAGATTTAGAACCGCAAATTTCATCAACCCTAATACAGTGAGCGGGCGGATGCCAGAAAACATCCGCCCGCTCACTGTATTATCAACGGCTTAATCCGCTACGTTCCGTTCAACGTCGTTCAATGTCGCGTTTAACGCGCCGTTTCCAGCTCGCCGACATCGAGACGGTAAAGCTCGCGGAAACGCTCGTTCGTCCGATAAAGCTCGGTGGGAGCGCCCTGCATGGCGATCTTGCCATTGTCGAGGAAGATGACCTTGTCCGACTGTTCCAGACCCTGCAGATGGTGGGTGACCCAGAGCATCGTGCGGCTTCCGGCAGCGGAGAAAATCATCGACATCAGTTCGCGTTCGGTAATCGGGTCGAGGCCGATGGTCGGTTCGTCCAGCAAGATTACCGGGGTGTCCTTCAACACGATACGGGCCAAAGCGATGCGCTGGCGCTGGCCTCCGGAGAAGCGCTGGCCGGCCTCGTCGACTGAAGTGTCGATGCCTTCGGGAAGCGCCCGGACGACTTCGTCGAGCTGGACGGCCTTGAGCGCCGCCCACACTTGTTCATCTGTGGCGTCCGTCGCGCCCAGACGCACGTTCTCGGCGATGGTGGAATTGAAGAGGAACGCCTGCTGATTCAGATAGCCGAAGATGCGGGCGCGCTCATCCTGCAATGCCGCCACGGGGATGCCGTTGATGGTGATGCTGCCTTGTTGCGGAACCAGGTCGCCAAGCAGAAGCTGGAGAATCGTGGTCTTGCCTTCGCCGCTTGGGCCGAGCAGCGCGACCTTCTCCCCCGCCTTGATATGCAGTGTGAAATCGTCGAGCAGCACCGGCTGGCCGGGGCCGTAAGCAAAGGTGACATGGTCGAAATCGATCTCTTCGATGGGGCCGTTGAGCTTTTGTTGCGTCACCGGGGCCTGTTGACGGCCTTCGACACGATTGGTCAGGTCGTTCAGATGCTCCAAAGAATCGCTGTAAAGCGGTATCTCGGCGGTGGCCTGGGCCACGTTGATGAAGCAGTCCACCAGCGGGAATACGGCAAGGACGATGGAGGCGGACCAGTCGGCGACGGACTTGGAACCGGTCATGGTCATGCCGGCCCCGACCATCAGACCGATGGCGATAACGCCGAAAACCACCTGGATGGCGAAGTTGCGCCAGCGTTCAAAGATCTTCTGCTGGTCCTTGCTCTCCTGGATCCGCTGGTATTCGTCGGCTCCGATGGAAACGAAATCCTTGTCCTTGTGGGTGATGACCCAGTCGCTCAGGCCGAGGTAGCTTTCGGTGACCTTGGTGTATTCCTGCGCCTGCTGTTGCTTTTCCAGCGCAAAATGACCGGTGGAGAAGCTCAGCGAGACCAGCGGGATAAGTATCAAGACCAACGCGAGCATCAGGAAAAGCAGCAGCGAGGAGACCCAAGAGAAGATGCCCATGGCGATGGTGACGATAAGCCAAATGATATAGGCCACTACCGTCGGGAAAATGGTGCGCAGGTAGAAGTTCTCGAGATGATCGAGATCGTCCGCCAGAAGGCTCAACACGCTGCCTGTACGCTCGTGTTCGTTGAGGAAGGCGGCGTCCTTGGAGAGGGTGCGGTAAAGCTGCACGCGCAGCTTGGAGATGACGTGGAGCACCCAGTCGTGGCTTTTGAGCTGTTCGACGTATTTGAACACGGGCCGGCCGATGCCGAAGGCGCGGGTCAGGACGATGGGCACGTAGACCATCAGAATGTTATAAGGCATACGCGCAGAACGATTGATGAGGTAGCCAGCGGTGAACATGAGGGCCGCCGCGCAGACGAAGGTCATGGACCCCAAGAAGAAGATCAGAGCGAGCGTGCGCTTGTTTTCTTTGAGATATGGCCAGAACCAGTGGTCGTTGTTCCAGATCTTGAGGTAATCGCGCAATCTGGTCTTGCCGCCTTGCGATGCTGCGGAAGGTGTAGCCGCTGCTGTTTCACCGGTGTTGTTCATTGTCTTGCCGTTCGTACCCGTTTTCCGAGAGGTGTTCATGGTTGATGTCGTCTGTGTTTCAGTCGAGGTACTGGTCAATCTGGTTACCTCCCATCTCGCCGATGAGGTGGTCCAGCGGACCGCCTGCGCCTATCAGTTCCTTGGGTGCGCCCGATTCGACCACTTTGCCTTCGTCGAGCACAAGCACCTGGTCGACGTCTGCCAGCCAGTGCAGACGGTGTGTGGCGAGGATCACCAGATGGTTCTCCATGATCGACAGCAACGTCTTCTTAAGGTCGTATTCGGTTTCGATGTCAAGGTGTGCGGTCGGTTCGTCGAACAGCAGCACCTCACGGGACTTGTCAAGCAGGACGCGGGCAAGGGCGATGCGTTGGGCCTGACCGCCGCTGATGCCGCGGTTGCCCTCGCCTATCAGAGTGTCAAGTCCGTCACCGAGCTCTGCCAGCCACTCGTCTAGACCGGCTTCATGCGCGGCCGATCTGACATCCTCATCACTGGCGTCGCCCACATAGAAACGGATATTGTCGGCGATGGAGCCGCTGAAAATGTACGGGGTCTGCGGGATATAGCTGATATGGCGCTGCCATGCCTCGACATTGAAATTCTTGAGGGGCTTACCGTCAAGTTCGATGGAACCTGCGTGGGGGATATTGAATCCGGCGAGCAGATTGACCAATGTTGATTTGCCGGCTCCGGACTTGCCGATGACGGCGATTTTGCCATAACCTTTGAAATTCATCGAGATATGATGCAAAGCATCAGGTTGTGCCGGCGTCTGAACCGCGGCGGCAACGGCCGGACTCTCGCCATCGGAAGCCATCCCGGCAGTGCTCCCGGCCTGATTCGTCTCGGAAGCATTTTTCCTCTCGCGCTTATTACGCCCTCGACGGCCTTTGGCCTTGGAATTCGTGGAATCAGCGGACGTCTTATCATCTTCGCCTTCGCGCTGTTGCTCCACCGCGTTCATGGCCACACTATGGCTGGCCACGGTCTGCGTATCATCGCCATCCTGCGGCTTGCTGCCGGCGGGATAGGCGAAATCGATATCCTTGAGCTTGAGCTCGCTGTCGGCCTTCCAGCCGTCCCACTTGGTCTTAGTATCCTGCGGGGTTTCAGGGCTGTCGATGAAGCTCATGATGTCATGCAGAGCGTTCTTGCCATCGAGCGTGGCATGGTAGTTGTCTCCGAACTGGCGGACCGGCAGGAAGTAGTCAGGTGCCATAATCAGGGCGAACATGGCCGGGAAGAGCGGCATGGTGCCGTTGACCAGACGCAGGCCCAGGAATACGGCCATGATGGCGATGCCCAGCGTGGTGAACCAATCGAGAGCGAAGGTCGAGGTCATCGCCACCTTGAGCACGTCGATGGTCCGTTTGCGGAACCGTTCGCTGACGCTGTAGATCTCACCTTCGTATTCCTTGTCGACGCCGAGCATCTTCAGGGTCGGCAGGCCCAGGATGCTGTCGACGAATTTGGTGTTGAGGATATTGAATTGGGCATACTGCTTGTTGGAACGGTCACGGGCGGCAAGTCCCAAAATGACCATAAAGAAGATGATGAGCGGGTACATGAGCAGCAGAATCAGGCCGCTGACCCAGTCCTGCCACCATACGGCCACAAGGATGACCAGTGAGATGAGCATCATATCCGTCATCTTCGGCAGAAGAATCTCGATATAGCTTTTGACCTGGTCAAGTCCGTCAATCAGCATCGTCACCGTCGAACCGGTGCCGCGCGAAGCAAGTCCCTGCGGACCGAGACGGAAGATCTTTTCCTGCAGTTGCGGGCGAATCTGGCCGGCGACATATTTGCCGTATTTGCTCGAGATTCTCTGCTTGGCCACATCGCACAAGTGACGCAACGCATAAAAAACAAGAAATTCTATAGCTGGGCCGACCAACGTGGAGACGGCGTGCAACTTCCATATCTCCACCAGTCCCCGTGCCAAGCCGTGGGCCTGTCCGACGATGCACAGCGCCTGTATCAGCGAGAGCAGGGCCAAAAGCCCCATACGCTGACGCACCCCGTCGAACCTGAATAGACTTTTATCGATCACGACCAGTCCCAACTACTAACAAATAATTTTAAAAGACAAAGAAAAACCCGATGTTCCCTGCGGCAACGAACATTATCGAATATTCATTGCCGCAGGAAGAAGACATCGGGAATTGATGATTTTCCATCGAAAAACTAACGTTAGTTCGTTAGTAGACCGAGGCCGCCTTGATTGAAGCCGGCGAATCGTCGGTAATCAGACGCTTCCTCTGGATATAGTACGACCAGATGAAGTAGATCAGGACGATCGGCAGCAGGCAGCAGAGCACGATGGTCATGATTTCCAGCGTGTACTGCGAGGACGAGGCAACGGACACGGCCAGGCTCTTGGACGGGTCGGTCGCGATCATCACGTTCGGGAAAAGCCCGTTGAAGATGAAGGCGATGATACCGGCAAGGGTGACGCCAGTGGAGATGAAGGCGAAACCGCCGCGCTTCTTGTACGTTGCGATATGGCCGCAAATCGTCGCGGCCAGGATGACCACGGTGATCAGCAGTGTGGACTTGGTGCGACGCTGATAGAAATCAGTGAAGATGAACGCCAAGATCACGAAGATCACGAGTGCCGGATAGGCGATCCAGTAGACCTTCTTGGAGGTGTTGAGCATCCTCTCGGAGGTCTTCGCATCGAGCTTCAGGCTCAGGAAGTGCAGGCCGTGCAGGAAGCTGAAGAACACCACAGCAACGCCGCCGACGATGGAGAGCCAGTTGACCACATCGAAGAATCCGGCGTGAACGTTGCCCTGCGCATCCATCGGGACGCCCTGGATGACGCTGGTTAGCATCATGCCCAGGCCGAACGGCGCGATGACGCTGCCGGCGAAGTTGGCCCACTGCCAGACGTTGCGTTCACGATCGGTGACCGCATGAGAGGCGAACTCGAAGGAGACACCACGCAGGATGAGGCCGACCAGCACGATGAAGAGCAGCAGGTAATAACCGGAGAAGAGGCTTGCATACCACAGCGGGAAGGACGCGAACATCGCGCCGCCACCGGTGATGAGCCAGACCTCATTGGCGTCCCAGTGCGGGCCGATCGCACGCATGTAGAGCGCACGTTCGTCACCGTTGTGGGCCAGAACGCGTGTGGCCATGCCGACACCGAAATCGATGCCGTCAAGGAAGAGGAAGATGGCGAATACCAATGCAATCACAAAGAACCACAGCAATTGCAGGAAATTGTTGCCATCGATCAAAGGCTTAGCGAGAAACTGGGTCATGCCAACGCCACCTTCCTATTGGCTGCGTGGGCACCGACATGAGAACCTTCGGTAACCGGCTGCGTAGCGGTTTGCGGATCCGGCTCCGGCCCCTGATGGAGCACGCGACGAGAGTAGAAGATCATCACGCCGCCCATGAGGCAGAAGAGCAGGAAGTAAACAATGTTGGTAATCAGCAGGCTGGTCACTGTAGCTGTCGGCGAGACGGCGTCAGCGATGGTCTGCAGACCATAAACGATCCACGGATAGCGACCGAGCTCGGTAATGAGCCAGCCACCGGTGGTGCCGATGAACGGCAGATAGGTGCAGACACCCAAGACCCAGAGCTTCCAGCGGCTGTCCGCCAGAGTGTTCTTGGACTTGCGGGTGAACCACAGCGTGCAGATTGCGAGAATCAACACGGCGAAACCGACGGCGGCCATGAAGCGGAAGCTCCAGAACAGCACGTTGGTAGGCACGTAGTAGTTCGAGATCTCAGGATGAGCGATGCCGTTCTTGATGATCTTGCCACGCTCACCGAGGAACTGCTGGTTCAAGGTGTTCATGCCTTGAATGGTTCCGCCGTAAAGCTTGTGGAATGCGAGCAGCGAGAGCATGCCCGGAATCTCCAGGCCAGCGGACTTGTGGGCGCCTTCGTTGATGAGACCGACGACCATCCACGGAGCGGGGCTCTTGAGATCCTCGTAAATGCCTTCAGTGGCTGCGAACTTCATCGGCTGATCCTTGATGATCTCAAGGGTCTGCAGATCGCCGGTGATGATGACGAGAATAGAGCCGATCAGCGCGATGATGGCACCGACGCGGATCGAACGGTTGAAGAAGGCCCGATCAGCATTCTTGTGCATGAAGCCGAAAGCACTCATGCCGACCACAACCATGCCGCCAAGCATCAATGCGCCGGTGGCGATATGCGGGAATTCACGCCAAAGCTGGGGGTTACTGATAACTGCGGCGAAATTCGTCATTTCGGCGTGGCCGGTCTTCTTGTTGATGCCATAGCCGACAGGATTCTGCATGAAGCTGTTTGCAGCGAGAATCCAAATGGCGGAGCATGTGGAACCGAACCAAGTCAACCAAATGAAGATGACATGGACGCCCGGCTTGAAGCGGTTCCAAGTGAACATCCAAACGCCGATGAACGTGGACTCCATGAAGAACGCCAGAAGGGCCTCAATGGCCAGCGGCGCACCGAAGATGTCGCCCATGAAACGCGAATAGTTCGACCAGTTCATACCGAACTGGAATTCCTGAATGATGCCGGTCACTACGCCAACGGCGAAGCCCAAGAGGAAAATCTTTCCCCAGAACTGCGCCATACGCTTATAAATGTATTTCCGCTTCACTACGTATATCGTTTCCATTACGGCGACGGTAAACGCCAAACCGATAGTCAACGGTACGAAGAAGAAGTGGAAGACCGTCGTCATCGCGAACTGGAATCGCGATAACCCTAGAACAGTCATTTTTATCCTTTCTTCCCATGTATTTCTTACTTATAAAGTAAGAAATCAGTCACCTTCAAGCATAGTACGAATATTGGTCAACTCCAAAGTGGAACGATCAGCAATGAACTTTTTGGTAACGCCGGCAATCCATCCCTTGAGATTCCAATGGCCAAACATGTCAATCGATGCAATCCCTGCCTTAGGCCCAAGCGAGCAAACAGTGCCAAGAGCATTGAAGACAAACTTCTTGGTGGGCTGGCCGTTCATCAACGCCACAAGGTTCTCAGCCACGCAATCGGCCTGGGCAATGGAAATCTGCGCCGTGGTCGGGTAAAGCCGGCCGTTGCTCGGGTTCGGAACGGCGGAAACGTCGCCGATCAGGAATTGGTCCGGAAGCCCATTGACACGAAGGTCATCAGTGACGACTACACGGTTACGCTTCTGGTCATAACCGGAATCGGCAATGACATGGCTGCCGTGCACACCGGTGGTCCAAATGATGGTATTGGCCGGGAATTCCTTGTCGTTGCTCATCACGGCACTCGGCTTGACCTCGGTGATGGGAGTGGAGACATGGAAGGTGACGTTCCTTTTCTCAAGGTACTTGACACCCCATTGCGACAGTTTCGGGTCGAACATCGGGAGAATCTTCGGGCTGGCCTCGATGCAGTCGATCTTGACTTGGTTGAGGGGGAAGCCATATTCCTTGGCGAGACGTGGCAGTCGATAAACGAGCTCACCGATATACTCGATGCTGGTGAAGCCGGCACCACACACGATGATACGCAAATCGTTGGGATCATGGCTTGTCTTGTAACGCTTCAAAGTATCTTCAAGATGCTTGCGCGCCGCCAATGCGGTGTTGATGTCGATGATCGGCCAGCCGTTCTCGTCGGCACCCTTGATGCCGAAGGTCTCGGATTCGAAGCCCAAGCAATTGACCAGATAATCGTACTGAAGAGGAGCATTGTTCCTGAGTTCAACGCTTTTGGCGTCCTGATCGATGCGAATAACCTCATCGATGATTACCTGAACGTTTTTCTTATTGGCAAATGTCTGAGCAACATCAAAGGTAATGTCGGCAGGCTCCTTGGTGCCAGCCGCCACTTCGTGCAACTGGGTGGTCTGATAATGATACGGATTTTTGTTGACCAGCACAATCTGGGCGGCTACACCCGAACTGGCTAATTTTTTAACGGTGCGCATACCTGCATAACCTGCGCCGAGAACGACGATTCTCTTCATTCCAATCACTTTTCCTTATAGCTTAACCACAAAATGAGGAGCTTTACGAAGCAAGCGCCATCATTGCCAACACTTTCCAACAATATATGAAAAGCTGAACAAAAAACGATTAAAATAGCCAAAAAATCTGCAAAAAACGAAAAAACGATTTTTTTATGGGATAAATCACGCCTCAGCCATTCTTTTGCGGCCAAAACCGTTCTAAAAGCTCACTTTTGCGACAAAAGGTCAAATTACGTCGCCATTAATCGCATTAAAACATCAATCGATAATTATTGCCAAATTTAAATAAAATGAGGGTGCCTCCGGAAGATTGGCACTTACCGGATGCACCCTCAAGACTTTATGACATTTCGACATAGGAAGACGGTCAGTTACGCCTTCATGATGCCGGAGACATCCGTCAGTTCGGTGACGGAACGATCGGCGACGGCCTTCTTGGCGACAGACGCCTTCGAGCCCTTGAGCTTCCAATGGCCGCCCATGTCGACTTCAGCGATGCCGGTCTTGGGTCCAAGCGAGCAAAGCGTGCCGAGGGACTTGTAGACGAACTTCTTCGGCTGCTCCCCCTTGATGCGCGCAACGATATTGTCCGCGGCGGTATCGGCCTCGGCGATGGAAATCTGCGCCGTGGTCGGGTAAAGACGGCCGTTGTCTGGGTTCGGGACGGCGGAAACATCGCCGACGAGGAACTCCTCGGGGTGACCCTTCACCGACAGATCGTCCTCGACGACCACGCGGTTGCGCTTCTGGTCATAACCGGAATCCGCGATGACGTGGCTGCCGTGCACACCGGTAGTCCAGATGATGGTGTTGGCCGGGTAGGCGGTGTCGTTGCTCATCACGGCATTCGGCTTGACCTCGGTGATCGGGGTGCCTGCGTGGAACGTGACGCCATGGTCCTCAAGGAACTTGACGCCCCAATCGGCCAGCTTCGGGTCGAACATCGGCAGAATCTTCGGCGTCGCCTCGATGCAGTCGATCTTGACCTTATCCAGCGGGAAGTCATATTCCTTGGCCATGTCGGGCAGACGATAGACCAGCTCGCCCAGATACTCGATGGATGTGAAGCCTGCACCGCAGACCACGACGTGCAAGTCGTTCTCATCATGACTGGTCTTGTAGTTCTTCAGCGTATCCTCAAGATGCTTACGCGCGGCGACGGCCGTATCGATGTCGATCAGCGGCCAGCCGTTTTCGTCGGCCCCCTTGATGCCGAACGTCTCGGACTCGAAGCCCAGAGCGTTGACCAGATAATCGTAGGAAAGCGGTTCGCCGTTCTTTAGTTCGACCTTCTTGGCGTCCTGGTCGACCTTGGTGACTTCGTCGATGACCACTTTGACCTTCGGATCCACTGCCTTGCGCACATCGAAGGTAATCTGATCGGGTTCCTTGGTACCGGCGGCCACCTCGTGCAGCTCGGTGGACTGATAATGATACGGATTCTTGTTGACCAGGATGATATCGGCGTCAACATTGGCCTTGACAAGTTGCTTCGCAGTACGCATACCGCCGTAACCTGCACCAAGAATAACGATTGTAGTCATCGCAAACCCCCTCCATTGGGAATTGTATAAAAGTGAATACTACCGAATACTACAGTAAGCAGTATTCACTTTTTGTTTATTATTTACAATCTCAAAATATCTACTTAAGGCAAGAAAAACGATTTGATTTGCATAATCAGATACATTTCTGCACGATTCGACTACCCAATATGACATATTTCACAAAATATACAACAGTAATACAGTTTATAAAAACGTTTGCATCAATGACGTGTAACACTTTTTTGTATGCTGTATAGGAGCCCTAGACTCTCGCTCGCACCAGCGCACGCTTGCACCGGCGGAAGAAAAGAAGCAAACCAACCGTTAGCGAAGAGACGCCGGCGGCATCCGACAGGTCCGTCTTTATCCAAAGTTAAATCTGGCAGAAATATTACGACAACCCCATTAACCATGGCCCCACTTTGACCACACGTTTTTTCTCGTTCCAGGCATTTGAGGTTTCTGGACCAGAATATTCGGCTCATAACCGGGATTTGATGTGTTCAACGAAAGGACCGAAACCTATACAAAATTACTGGAAGCATCGCTAATTACTAAGTACGAGCCTGAGAAAATTGATGTTTGAAAACCCTTGAAAAAGTACCCCCCAAGAGAGTCGAACTCTTGTTGTCAGATTGAAAGTCTGGTGTCCTAACCGTTAGACGAGGGGGGCTAACAACCTACTCAGTCTAAAATATGAACCCGACTCAAGCAAGTCTCGGCGTGTTGGCAATCGTCAGACAAAACGTGATATTTCAGCAAACACGAATCCCGGCTCTTGCTAACGCGCTTAACGTACCAATATACATAGGGAATACGTACAGGAATAATTGACTTCACTGAAAGTGGCATACCAAGAAACGGAAATGCAGCTCATCCAACTAGCCTGCACAAATCCGAAGCCTCTATTCACAGTTTCAAGACCATGCCGCTATCTAAACGGCCAAGCCTCACGAATTCAAAGCCGCGCCCACAAACTCAGAGCGCCTCATATGTGAAGTCGTGAATCACACGGCCCGCCGCCAAGCCCTTTTTCTCGAAATTGGTGAGAACCCTGCCTTCGTAACGTTTCGATTCCTTAAAATCGGCGTGAGGCAGCGACGCGGCCCTGTCCGCCGTCCCCTTGCCGACATGCTCGGTGGGCAGCGAAACCGTAAGCGTGCCGGCATTGGCAAAATCGGTGCGTCCGTCCATCACTTCGTGAACGTGCAGGGCGTAATCCTCAATGTCGGTCGCGAGTCTCCACACGCCATCCTCACCCAGCGCCTTGCGGACGTCTGCCGCGAGCGCTGGCTGGACGATACGCCGCTTATGATGGCGCATTTTGGGCCAAGGATCGGGAAAGAACGTCCAAACCTCATCAGCCACGCCGGGCTCACACGCCGTGAAAAGCTCTGGCGCGTTGATTTGGGCGACGCGCAGGTTGGCGAGCCCGAGCTTGCCGGCGCGCAGCATGGTATGCGCAACGCCGGGATCATAGACCTCCACCGCAAGGAAATTGGTCTCGGGGTGTGTCTGCGCAGCGGCGATGATGTTCTCGCCCTGTCCCGTGCCGATCTCAATGATCAGCGGATGCTCATTGCCCCAAGCCTTGCGCACAAAATCACGACTGAAGGCAAATCCGGGCTTCAGGTCGAGCAGCCCCTCCCCTTCGTTGATGTCCAGTAGAAAATCGGGCGAATAGCGCTGCCACGCCCTCTTGAGACGGTCGTCAAGACGTCCCGTTCGCCGGACATATGAGAGTACATGATGGATTCTTTTGTCGTTTTCCTGCACGAACCCCAAGTTTAACGGAAGGCAGACCCCGAAACTTCACCATACACGCGTAGACTGTAGGCTATGACCGACAACGATTTCAACGCGAACCCACAACAAGGGCAGCCTCCCTACCAATACGGCGACGCAGGCCAGCAGACGGGGCCGCAAGCACCACAGGCTCCATACCAATACGCCGGCTCGGACCAGCAGATGCCGAATTACCAACCGTATGGTTCGGTACCGCCATCTGGGCCCGGACCAATGCCACCTGCCGCGGGGCCCAGCCAGATGCCGCCTATGGGGCCTCAGGGTTACTACTATCCTCCGGCACCAAACCAAAAGTGGAACACGCTTTGCGTCATCGGCTTTATCCTTTCCTTCTTCGTGCCGATTATCGGGCTGGCACTTTCCATAGTCGCGATGGTTCAGATCAATCGCAGCGGAGAGAAAAGCAAGGGAATGGCCGTCGCCGGAATCGCCATCGGTGCGGTTTTGACGATTTTAGATATTATCGTTGTCATCGCGCTCGTGTCGGCGTTCGGTTATGCGTTCAACCATATAGATTCCGACGATGAAGACTGCCATGGATCGGACTGCAACTCCGACCCCTACGATGACGACGATGACCCCGACGACGACAACGAAGACACGAACTATACCTATTATCTTTATGACTTTGAATTACAAACGGCGGACAATACCATATAAATCATTGGCATCATAGGCGACACGCTGAAACCGCTCCGGGGTTGCGTTTGGCCGGATTCTGAGTAATATTAACACTCGGCTGCTTGATGAAAGCAAGCCACGGCTCCGTAGCTCAGTTGGTTAGAGCGCCGCCCTGTCACGGCGGAGGTCACCAGTTCAAGTCTGGCCGGAGTCGCTCGAATGGTCTTAAGCCCGGTTCGCCGGGTTTTTGATTTATTCATGGCTCTGTAGCTCAGTTGGTAGAGCGAACGACTGAAAATCGTTAGGTCAGCGGATCGATGCCGCTCGGAGCCACCACTCAGGTCTCGAAACCAAGTAATCACAACGGTTTCGAGGCTTTTTGATTTTTGAAGCTATACCGTAATCTAGCGCATGAAATGTCCAATCAGAGCTGTTCTCAAGTCAGAAGTTCGGGCAGAAGCGCTTTAGCATATCCACCACTTTTCGTCGAATCGCTATAGTTATGGCATTATGCTGAAAGAAATTCTTATTTGATATTAATTATCGGTTTATAATAAAAGTACACTTACAAAGAAGAAAGCGAAGGAGGTGCTTATGTTCTGGCAAGTTGTTACGAATCTCGCAAAATGGGCTATGGATTTCTTCACCTATTTCCCAATTCCGACGCTTTTCTGATATAGGTTTCAGAAGGGAAATTTAGAAGAAGCTCTGCAAATCGGTGCATCGCTGCCGATTCCAGCAGTTCTCTCATCGAGATTTTCATAATACAAATCTAAACAGCATAACCGTAATACCCGGATTTGATTCGTTCAAATCCGGGTATTGCTATGTCTAAGATCTGATGTCCTCAAGCCTTGTTCCCTAGAAGTTATAGGCCCAAGCAGCCACTCAGAGCTGCTTGGCGACCCAATCGACGATGTAAGGGGCGACGCCATCGATCTGGTCGATGGCGATGTCGAAATCGCGCGGGCCACCGTACCACGGGTCGACCAGATCGATGTCGCTTTCGTGGCCGGGCGCAGGCTTGGGCAGGTTCGGGTCGAAGCTGCGGTAGAGATGTACTTCAGGTTTCTTGTCGGATGGCAACAGACGAAGCAGTCCCCTTTCGTGCGAGGCGGTCATGGGCAGGAACAGGTCACTCTCGTCAATTTCTTCGGCGGTGATGCGGTGCGCGAAATGATGCTTGGGAATCTCGTATCCGCGCTGGTGCAGCACGCGCACGGCACGTGGGTCGATCGGGTGGCTGTGTTCCTCGTCGCTGACACCGCTGGACATCACACGCACCTTATTCCCCAACCCGCGTTCCTCGAAGTTGGCGCGCAGAATGATCTCGGCCATCGGGGAACGGCAGATATTGCCAGTGCAGACGGTCATGACGGTGTATGGGTGATTGGACATAGCTGGAGTATCTTTCCTCATATGAATATGAATGACATTGCTACAGCCATCATAACGGACCGACCGTAATAGGCTCTCGCGCAACAAACCGGATATCGATCCTTATGCGACAAGCAATATTGTGGGCTATAGGCCAGAATATTTGGTTTATGACCGTGGTTTGGCCTTGTGGAAGTAAACTTTTCGTCCTGTTTTTCTTTTTCTGATAAGTCGGGCGTGGCAGTGCCGATTCTTGGGGTATGTGTACGAAGTCGAGGCAGGCTTGGCATCGCAAGCGTTTACCGCAACATATCAAACCAATTAACGACATCGGGCCAAATAATAAACGACGCAGATACAACCGCGAAAGCAATCGTATCTGCGTCGATATTAAAAAAGGATCTTACCGATTCTTGTGATAGGTGACGAAACGGTAGGCTTCGACGGCGCCTTCCGGCTTGCCGGGAGTCATCCACGGTCCATCGTCCTGCACGCTCCAAGCCCCAGCGCGCACCAGCTCATCCATATCGGGCGCGTACGTGTCCGCGTCGAAACGGCCGCGGATATAGGTGACATACGCTTTGTTGGCGAACGGCATGATGGCTCGGAAGAGCTGCGCTCCCCCGATCACCCAGATCTCGCTGCGGTCCAAGCCGTCGTCGGGAATGGCTTCCTGACGTGCGAAATCGAGAGCCGCCTGGATATCGTTGGCGGTCGTAGCCCCTGTGGCACGCCAGTTCGGGTCGTGCGAGACGACGATATTGTCGCGGTTCGGCAAGGGCCGATATTTCGGATCAAGCGAATCCCATGTCTTTCGACCCATGATCACCGGGTGCGAAACGGTGAGTTCCTTGAAACGCTTCATGTCTTCGGCAAGATGCCATGGCATCCCGCCTTTGAACCCCATCGCATCGGGACGGCCCTGCATATCCTCACCGCACGCCCAGATGAGATTGACCGAAAACGTCTTGACGACATCGTCTCCCCAGTCCTCGGTGACTTTTTGCCCGGCAAGTCCGGGCTCGGGTTCGTGATAGCCAGTTCGGCTACTGTCATGCTCCATTTCGTTTACTCCTTGAATTAGGCAGTATTTATTTAGTCTAACCAACGGTTCAGACGCGTTTCACACCCTTTGAAACCTGCCTGGAACCCTGCGTCGCCACGCCTCAGACCGCGACCGGAGCTTTGATGGCCGGATGGTGCTGGTAATTGACGATTTTGAAGTCCTCGTACCGGTAATCGAAAATCGAACCGGCCTTGTTGATTTCGATCTGTGGGTACGGGTAAGGATCTCGGGAAAGCTGGGTCAAAACCTGCTCGATGTGGTTGTCGTAGACATGGCAATCGCCGCCCGTCCAGACGAACTCCCCCGGCTTCAGGCCGGTCTGCTGCGCCATCATCAAGGTGAGCAACGAATAGGACGCAATGTTGAACGGCACCCCCAGGAACATATCGCAGGAACGCTGGTAGAGCTGGCAGGAGAGCTTGCCATCGGCCACATAGAACTGGAAAAGGGCGTGGCAGGGCGGCAGAGCCATCTGCTCGACCTCGGCCGGGTTCCAAGCGGTGACGATCATACGGCGGGAATCGGGATGCGTTTTGATGAGATTAAGCACATTGGAAATCTGATCGATGGTGCGGTTCGGATTGTCCTTCGTCGGTGCCGGCCAACTGCGCCACTGCACGCCGTAGACAGGTCCCAAATCGCCGTTCTCGTCGGCCCACTCATCCCAGATGTGTACATTGTTTTCCTGCAACCAGCGCACATTGCTGGAACCCTTGAGGAACCACAACAGCTCGTAGGCGATGCCTTTGAAATAGACCGTCTTGGTGGTCAGGAGCGGAAAGCCTTTGGAAAGGTCGAAACGCATCTGACGGCCGAACAGGGAAATCGTGCCCGTACCGGTACGGTCGGTTTTGAGCGTTCCTTGCGTAAGAATATCCCGTACCAAATCCTCGTAGGGCATGGGAATATCGGTTTTGGGGCGCGCGGGAATCCTCTGACGAATTTCTTCAAGCTGTTCTTGGGTCAACATAACTGACCATTCTAGCAACCAGTATCGGCCATGTCGACGTCGTAACGACAAACCATTCGTCTATCAGAAGACATTGGAACCATGAGAATTACTTGAGGACACGTAATTGTGTCTTTTTACTTAGACCAATAAAGCAGATAAGTAAAAGGACACAAATGGATCGGCAAAACTGTGCAACCGGTCACACCACTTTCATTTCACTGCTAGAAAAGAAGAGGATCCGGCTGTATGCTGTTCGTCCCACGCCCTGCACCGGAAACACATAACGACGGGGCTTGGGGATAGATTGGTAGGGATAAGTCTTGAAACAAAGCAAGGCATAACCGCGAGGAGGTACGCAATGGCAAAGAAACTGTGGGTCGAGCGCAACAAGGATGGTTCCTGGGACGCGTTCAGCGACGACGGCGCACATATCAAGTTCGGGCATGGCAAAGGCCTGTTCAATCCCGGCGATCTGATGAAGGTGGCGCTGGCGGGCTGCGGCGCACTTTCCAGCCAGATGACCATCGAGAATTCGCTGGGCGAAGGCAAGGGCGCGAAGATCACCGTCGACGGCGATTACGACCGCGAGGCCGACGGCTACACCGCGTTCCGCGAGCAGGTGGTTGTTGACGCACAAAGCGCCGGCATCCATGGCGAGGATGTCGAGAAGCTCAAGGATCGCGTCGAAAAGCACATCGAGAAGTCCTGCACGGTGATGCACACCTATGAGCGCGCCACACCGGTAAGTATGGAAGTCAAGGTGCTGACCAAGTAGTTTCAGAAGTCTGCTGTAACGTCGCTATAGTAGTTTTTCGTGACGTTGCAGCAGACACGTTGCATACAGCCGGCGAAATTGCATTGCCATAGATACGTCGCAGCAAAGCGTTGATGCAGATACGTGTGGATGCAGATACGTTGTAAACAGCAGCGTCATAGACACGTTGCACTGAACACATTGTTACCGATACGGCTTGGAATGCATTGCCATGGGCGAGTTGCAGCAAACACGACTTAAACGGCAAAAAGGGCGGTGCCGATATCCGTTATGGATAATCGGCACCGCCCTTTTATCGCAGTATCGTTATCGGCTGATCTGTCAATCAGACCGACAACAAATAAAAGCCGCAATCAGCCCTTGTGCTCTGGATCGATGGAGGATTCGATGGCTTCGGCCGCGGAGCTGTCGGCAGTCTTCACGGAGACCTGCTCGACACCTTCGATGCCTTCGATAGTGCCGTCGGAACGCGACTTTTCGGCTTCCACGTACTTGCGCGGCACCACGTAAACCGGGCCGGCAGCATGCTGGATGAGCCCCTGGCTGGTGGAGCCGACCAGAAGACCGGTGAATCCGCCCTTGCCGCGGGAACCGACCACGACGATGTCGTGATCGTAGCTGGCCTTGGTCAGGGCGCTTACAGCGGATTCGGGAACGATGGTCTTGGTGATCTTCAAGTCCGGGTGAGCCTTGCGGACAGGAGCGATCTGCGTTTCGAGATCTTCCATATAGGAATCGTAGACGCCGTCCTCATCGCTGACACCCTGCAGACCTGCCACAGCGTCGATGACGTCGAGCTCGGCGCCACGGTCGGAGGAAAGGTCGGCCGCGATCTGCAGCGCCTTCAATCCCCATGCGCTGGCGTCGATGCCGACGGCCACACGCTTGATGGTGTTATTCAAATGCATCGTCTTGCCATCGTCATCGGTATAGGGAACGACGATAATCGGGCAGTACGCATAGGCCGGCAGCGAGGAGCTGGTGGTTCCCAGCAGCCGCTCGGCCAGGCCGCCCTTGCCACGGTTGCCGATGACAATCAGGTTGTAGTTGCGCGAAAGTTCGACGAACACCGACGAGGGATCGCCGGTGACGATCAACGTCTGCGCCTCGACGCCCTGCTCGTCGGCGATGGCCTTGGCCTTGGAAAGAATCTCTTGCGCATCGATGTGGGCCGCGTTGTCATCGCCCATGGAAGTGTAAGTGGAATCGAACGAAACCGCCGCATAGCTGGGAAGCGAATAAGCGCAAACGATCTGCAGCGTCAATCCTGCGTGCTTGGCGTAATTCGCCGCCCACCAGGTCGCCTTGTAGCTGGCTTGCGAACCATCAACACCTACCAGAACAGCCTTGTCGTTTACCATGACTACCTCCTTGACATACGTAATACCGCTCATAACGGCTCTACCTCAAGAATACCAGCCTTGAGAGTCAAGCACTAAATTCTTCATTATACAAGAAAACGTGTCCCTTTTCGAGACACGTTTTCAAGTTTATCTAGGCAACAGAGCTTCTTGTGTTTGATTTCACCTATTAAAATCTAGAGAAGCCTGCGGATGACATAATTACCTGAAGAGAAGGCATAGCCTATAGGGCTATATGTGGTGCCGACAGCGGGATTAAGCGCATTGACTACCTGACCGTTACCAACATAGATGGCGGAATGGCCAGGGCCTGCAAGCAAATCACCAGGCATCGCCTGGGAAATGTCCGCGACGGGCCTGCCAGCAGTCATCTGAGCACCGGAACCATGCGGAAGAGCAATGCCAAAATTGCCAAATACATACTGAACCATTCCCGAACAATCCCAACCTGCCGGAGTATTGCCGCCGTACTTGTACGGCACCACACCGACGAATTGATTGGCGAAAGCCAGCAAACTGGAAACCGACTGCCCGTTGGGAGGCGTGACGGTGAAGTTCTGCGGCTGAGCGGCTTGGGCCAACGAATCCCTTGCAGCGGAGCGGGAAGCAGCGGCCGCACTTGCGGCGGCGGCATCGGCACGCTGCTTTGCGGCAGCGGCGTCCTTTTCGGCCTGCGATTGGGTCTGCGGAACATCGAGGGACTCGATGCCTCCCCAATTGGATTTGGCGTCGACATCGGTGGAGGTGGATTCCTTCAGCAGGTCTTTACGCACGGTATTGACCTTGCGGAATGAACGAGAGGAAGTGACCGGATCGTTGTCCTCATTGGCAGCTGAGGCGGTGGGAGAGAATGCAATGAGGGCTGAGGCGCTGAGTGCAAGCGCAGCCAAGGATGCACAGATCTTCGAAGCTTTCATCATGTAAATCAGGTTACCATAGAGCCGCAACATAATGGGCGTGCGAGAAGTTGCCGAAAAAATGATTCAAAGCGAACACAACCCTCCAATTTCAGGACCTAAATCCCTTGAATATCAAGCAGAACAAAGAGGTCTGAAATACCACTGCGAGAGAATACAACCTTCACAAATTTCTGTGAAAGCAAAAAGAAATGAAAACGCAGACCCAGTACTAATCAGTAATGAATAATCTGATGGGCCGCGACCTGGTCCGCTGTGTAGGTTTTCGAGAAGGTCTTGCCTTGGTAGGCAGCGCCGCACTCCGAAGTGGTGACAGAACCATCGGGATTGATCTGCTCGATGATGGCGACATGGCCACAGGTCGGGTTGGAACCGTCCTGGCCGGGAGCAAAGACCATGATGTCACCGACGTGACGAGCCGTTCGATCGACCCAATAGCCCAGGGAACGAGCGGAATCCGCCCACTGGGCACCGTTACCCATCTGCGAACCCGCAGGAAGGCCAAGCTGATGCCTACGCACGTATGCCCACCATGTGCACTGGCTGAATTCATAATTGTTGCCGGAGTCCCCGGTGGGATGGTTCGGATTGAAGCCTGCGGGCAACGCCTTGTAGTCCTGATCCATCAGATCGGCGATCTGCGGATTATTGGCAATCGACTTCGACATCGCGGAAACGTCAAGCGATGTATTCGACTCCCCCAGACTCCATGTGCCTTGCGTGCCATTGGAGCGCAGAGGTACACGATCTTCCGAACGCGAAGCGGCGTTAATCGGTCTCAACGTCGCAGTGGTGGTGGCTTCCCCGGCTGCGTTGAAAGTTGGTTTGGTGGGATTGCCTGCCATCGCAGCAGTAGCGGTGGCGCCGACCAAAGCAGCAAGTGAAGCGGAAACGACTGCGGCATGGCGACGGTTTTCGGACTCCCGGGCCAAGCGAATGGAACGACGGGTTTCAGGTACGATTTCGTTGAGCTTGTCGGCGACTTCCGGAGCCAAGCCGACCATGGCGCCGTTGGTTTCCACAGCCTGCGCCTGCCGCACCGCCTTGAGCGAATGCGTCCCCTTTGCAGGAGAAAAGAGGGACGAGACGGCACTTGACCGCTTCGCGACTCTCCGTGCCTTGTGCGCACCGTGAACCATAAACCAACTCCTTGCGGACAACATTTCAGCAGAAAATGCTTTGACGAACTTTACCGGTACAACACCGTATCAATAAGACATCGTAAAGCGCATCTGCCACTTCCTGATTTCTGCTACAAGAATACTTCAAGCCCTGATTTTTTTAAAACGCAATCGAATCGTCACTTTGGAAAAACCGCAGTATCAAATCGGTTCATCGGCGTGTCACATTTCCTTCACAATAAATACGTCAATAACCACCCAATAAAATGGGTCAAATTTTATTACAGGCCGACAAGCTGACAAAGTTCCGAAATCTCCCGTCACATCTTGCCAAATCCTTGAAACGAAAGGTCTTACACCTGCGTGGAAGCCATGATGAACGTGCCGACTTCACTGTCCGAATCCAGCTGCACACGCCCATCTGCGGCGGGAACGAAAACGGCCTCGCCTTGCCTCAAAACTCTGGATTCGTGCGAACTGACAACCTTTATAGACCCTTCGATGCACACCACTATTCTCGGGCCGAAATGCCGGTTGGTAAGCGAGACTTTCGTCATAAGCCGTCCGTAGCGTCGTGACAGGCGCTCCACCATCGGCCAGGGACGCTGCTCCGTCCCGACTCTGCCGTAACTCAACATGAATTCATCGATTTTCGGCCGGTAGATCACCCGGTTGCCGAACATCCCGCCCCAATCCGTCATCCAGCTGACGCTGGGATCGATCGGCGAGGCCGGGCCGCAATCGAGACTTTGCAGAAAATCGGGAATGTCCTTATGCTTCACCGTCATTCCAGCACGTAATACATTATCCGAATTCGTCATGATTTCGACACCTGTGCCGTGGATATAGGCATGCGGAGTGCCGGCAGGGATGAAGACGGACTCGCCCTCCTGCAACGCAAGCGGATTCATCATCAGCAACGCGAGCACACTCGGGTCACCAGGAAAGGCTTCTTCGGCGGCAAGGGCGTGGTGGAAAGCCAGCTGCGAGCGCTCATCGGAAACCTTACAAGCCGCACCCGCCAAAGCCTTGTGCAAACCCTTTACGGGCCCTGCGGTGACGGCCGTATGGAACGCGCGGAAAATCCGTTTATGCGACGGCTGCCAGACGGCAGAGGCTATGGGCATCAGCGCATCAGCCTCGGCGAATTCTTCGTTTTCAGGTTCCACGTACTGCTGCGACATATTGAACATCCCATGCATGCCATGGATGGTAGGTACACCGTGGATAGCGGACATGCCGTGGATGACGCGCATGCCACGGTGGGATTGCGGGGTAAGCGCCTCCACCATACGCCCGGCAAGCGGATGGTCCACCAACGTCAGGTTGGAAAGCATGAACGCCGGCGTGGCGAAGCCGACGGACGCCTCGAACGGTTCCAATGCGATGACCATTTCGTTTTTGGCTACCGGATCTTTGAAGGAGCGCTCGGGTGCTTCCATGGGCACATGCTGTGCGTTCTGCGCGTTGAAGCCGGCACGTGCCTGGAAATCGATGGGATGAACCTGAAGAGAAAGCGGGATACGAGCGGAAATCACTTTGAGAAGGTATGGCAGGACCGGCCCGAATTTATCGGAACAACGAGCGCCGAGCATGTCTTCGGGGTCGGCGCGGATAAGGTCGGTCAGCGCCATTGAGGCATTGGCTCCATTGCCTCCTCCGGCTTCCTGGCTGCCGAATGCATGAGAATTTCGCAGTCTTGCCAAAGCCTTGTTCCGTTTATGCTGTTTATTTTGATCTTGCGATAGCGTTTCCAAAACCTGTTGCGAATTAAAATCCACCCGGGAAGGCCATTGTGCATGGCCGCTGAACCACATCTCCGCCAAAGGGCAATCGTCAGTATCTGTATCTGTTTGACCTTGGGTTTGGGCCTGCGCTTGGGTTTGGGTGCGTTGAACTTCGGATGCGGATGATCGGCCCTTGCTTATGGATGCCTGATTCCCGCCGTCGACAGAGACTCCGCTTGCGTTAACGCTTGTGCTTCTACTTCTGCTTGCACTCGCGCTCGCGTCTCTACTTCCGCTTGGACTCACGTTTGCGTTTTCGTTCGCGCTTTTATTTCCACCTGCGTTTTCAGCAGACGAAAGCACATTCTGCCCGGTCAGCTGGGAGGCGAACATCGCCTGCAAATGGGTATAGGAACCCCAGGCATACCGCTTTGCGACCGGGTGAATCGAATACACTGGCAATGGCTCCTTGTGGATAACGCTTCCTCTATGTTCTCATGGCTCTCATACCGATTCCCGAACAGAATCAGCGCATAGCCAACTTAAGGTTAGCCCCGGATACTAAAATCAACGGTATGAAGTTTGCCCCGATCATCAACCCTGATGTCTGTAAGCCCGCGCCGAAGCCCGTTCAGGTCGATTTGCGCAAGACATTCCTCATCATCACCAGCTGGTGGCTTATCGCCCTCGCTGTCAGCGCGATATTCCTTGCTTGCGGATTCCATGTGCTTCAGGCGATTATCTTGTGCTCGGCAGGAGTCATCATCGGCGTGTTGATGCTGATTTGGGAGCACTTTGACCGCTGGGACTACCGCAGGCTCGGTGCCAACTAAAACCTTGGAAAGCCCTTATGGCTTCTTAGCGAACTTTCCGGCCAATCCTAATCGGATAATCCTTCAGCCAGTAATTTATAATCCATCAATACTTACCAATATTTAAAAACCGCCTACGCATAATCGGCATATCCAACCACTACGAAAGAAGCTCATATGCGCGTCATCTACAACGAAGAACTCAAGGCGGTCGCCGACGATCTGGAGCACATGGCCAACGGGGTTTGCGCCGCGATTCACGGAGCCGGGAAAGCGCTGATGGACAAGGACATGGACGCCGCCAAATCCGTGATTGACGGCGATGCGGCCATCGATGCATTGGAAAAGCAGATCCTCGACCAGTGCGTAAAGCTGCTGGCCCAGCAGAGCCCCGTGGCCACCGACCTGCGCGTCGTCGTCGCCACGCTGCGGCTGGCCTCCACCATCGAACGTATGGGCGATTTGGCCCAGCATATCGCGCAGACGGCATATCGGGCATATCCTGCTTCTGCCCTGCCCGACGACGAAAAGACCCGGCATATCTTCGAGAGCATGCGGGAGCTGCTCGACGTCACCGCCGACAGACTGCCGGAAATGCTCGCCGACCGCGACACCACCTTGGCACAGCAGGTCATCGCCGATGACAACAAGCTGGACGAGCTGCATGAGGAGAGTTTCGAACTCGTGCTCGATGATTCCTGGAAGGGCACGAAGCAGCAGCTCATCGACGTGGTGCTGACCGCGCGGTTCATGGAGCGGCTCGGCGACCATGCCGTCTCGACCGCCCGCCAGGTGGTCTACGTTGTCTCGGGCTTCGACCCGAGCAAGGAACCCCGCGACCTCGACGAGGACTGATTCTTCAGCTAGGATTTCTTGCGCGTAGTTGTGTCACAGACGTCAGCTTGTGCGAGTAACCGGTCAATCCTGCGAGAAAACGTACGTTCTGAGTGTCGAAAACATACGAAAACTAGCAGGACTGACCCGTTACTCACAGCAGATTCGTGTGTACGATTCATACGTGATACTGCCGCCATTCCAAGCAAGAAAAGGGATCCACATGCCGTAATCAGGCAGCACAAAGGGGCCCACACGACTCGAAATCGTGTGGGCCCCTTTAAAAGTCAGTAACTTACTTCTTGGCCTGACCCTGGGCGGCCACGGCGGCGGCGCCGGCGGCAGCGGCTTCGGGGTCGAGGTACTCGCCACGAGGCTTGATCGGCTTCATGTTCTCGTCAAGCTCATAGACCAGCGGGATGGCCGTAGGAATATTGACCTTGGAGATTTCCTCTTCGCTTAAGCCGTCAAGCATCTTGACGATGGCGCGCAGGGAGTTGCCGTGCGCGGCGATCAGGACGGTCTTGCCGCTCTTGAGCTCAGGAACAATCTCGGACTCCCAGTACGGGGTCACGCGCGCGACGACGTTGGCCAGGGCCTCGGTCTCGGGCACCGGATCGCCGGCGTAACGAGGGTCGTTGTTCTGCGAGAACTTGTCGCTTGGATCGATTTCCGGCGGCGGGGTGCCATAGGAACGACGCCAGATCATGAACTTCTCGTCGCCGTACTTCTCGCGAATCTCGGACTTGTTCTTGCCTTGCAGGGCGCCATAGTGACGCTCGTTGAGCCTCCAGCTACGCTTGACCGGAATCCAGAGGCGATCGGCCTCGTCCAGTGCGTAGTTGGCGGTGTTGATGGCGCGACGCAGCAGCGAGGTGAAGACGATGTCGGGGAGGACATTTTTCTCTTTGAGGAGCTGGCCGCCGTGCTTGGCTTCCTCGACGCCCTGCTCGGTGAGCGGAACGTCCACCCAGCCGGTGAACTGATTGGTTTTATTCCATGCGCTCTGGCCGTGCCGGAGCAATACTAATCTATAAGACATAGTTCAATGGTAGGCGATGAATGGGACGGTATGGCAGCATAATTGTGAGCGTTCACAACAACTTGATACACGTCGTAAATCTCAATCACCATCTACCAAATGAAGCATTCCAAACTGTCAGACGGTCAATGCAATCGCCGCAAAAACAAATACAAATGAAAACAGCAATTCGTAACGCTGACCAACGGCAAAACCGTACGGAAATCCATGGTTTTGACGCCTCCCATGACCGTGTTGCCGGTATTCAGGCACATCACGCCGAAAACCAAGGTAAGCACGGCGAGGGCCAGTATGGCGACATGAAATGCCTGACAAGCAAAACGCTTAGTCAGGCAGAGTTTTTAGAGTGTCGGCGCAATCTCCACAACGATGAAGACGATGGAAAACAGCAAAACCGTCATACTGCACATCGGCAGGGCTTTGACGAAATTGCCGGCATTGACGCTATGCACCAACCCGGTGGCTGCCTTGATGCATACCAGGGCGAAAAGGATTGCCACAACCGCGAGGATGATGCCCGTCACGCTGAAGTGACGGAAAATCATAACCAACGGAATAAAAGCGCCGACTACCGTGATAACCAGCGGCACGAGGTAGGTCACGAATAGCACGGTCTGTGCGTTCTTGCGCCCGAGACGCACGCCGAGGGTCATTTTGCCGCTGATCTTATCCTCGTCGACGTCGCGAAGGTTATTGACCATCAGGATGGCGCAGGAGAAGAGGCCACAGAGCACGGCTCCGAGGATGCCTTCGGCGTTCACGCGACCGGTAAGCACGTATTCGGTGCCCAAAACCGCCACCAGACCGAAGAAAATGAAGACACCGACTTCGCCAAAACCGGCGTAACCATAAGGATGCTTGCCACCTACATAGAACCAGCCGGCAAGCAGGCACACGACGCCAAGGGCAATGAACCACCAGTGGCCGGTGATGATGGTGAGGGCGAGACCAGCGACGCAGGCGATGAAAGCGTTGACCCCTGCCGCTGCAAGCACCTGACCGGGCTTGACACGGCCGGAAACAGTGAGGCGCTGCGGCTTGGCCGTCTTGACTTCCGCGTCGCCTCGGCCCTCGTCGGTGCCGCGAATGCCGTCGGAATAATCATTGGCGAAATTGGCTGCAATCTGAATGAAAAGTGCAACCACGACGCAGAGAACCGCCAACAAAGCAAATCTCCCCCACGAGGTGCCAGCCGGGGCGCTTAGGGCGCTCGGAGCCGCCACACACCCCTCAATCTCTTTTGCAGGCGTGGCGCAGCCCGCCGACTCTGATTTCAGCAGACGATATCCCGCGGCGACACCGACCAATACTGGTGCAATGGATGCCGGCAACGTCTTCGGACGCAACCCGTTGACCCACAAATCCAGATTCTTCAACGCAATCCCAACTTCCTTAAAGGCAAACCGGCGTTTCTATTGCGACGGCATAATTGTTTGAATCCGTAAAGATGATAGCAGAATTTGACTACATCATCTCTTGCAAAAAGGTTACCGACCTGTTGGAAGGTCTGCAATTTATTTGCATCAATCGATGGATTAGATAGACAGTATCAAGCAGGGACCACTTGACATGCTGCCTCGTTTGTCCCTACTCGACCACAACTGTGAAGAAACAGACAATCATGAAAAAAGCCGGTACGCTTTACCGGCTTTCTTCTGTTTTGTCTTATTTGTTCACCATCTTGATTGCTAGTTCAGCGGCTTCACCAGTGGGAAAGTGATGGTCTCACGGATAGTCGCCCCCGTAAGCGCAATCAACAAGCGGTCGATGCCCATGCCCATACCACCGGCCGGTGGCATGCCCACACCCAGTGCCTCAAGGAAGTCCTCGTCGATGTCCATCGCCTCGACGTCGCCCGCGAGCGCGTCCTTGGCCTGGTCGACGAAACGCTGGCGCTGCACCACCGGATCGTTCAACTCGGAGTAGCCGGTAGCCAGCTCGAAGCCACGCACATAGAGATCCCACTTCTCTACAACGCCCTTCTTGCTGCGGTGGGCCTTCACGAGCGGGCTGGTCTCAACCGGGAAGTCGCGCACGAAGGTCGGCGTCTCGGCACCAAGCCCTGCCTCGTAGAAGTGCTCCCAGAGGTGCTCGACCAGCTTGCCGTGATTTTCGACCTCGTCGCGCTCCACGCCGAGTTTGTCGGCGATGGCACCAAGATGTTCAACTGTCGTCTCCGGCGTAATCTCCTCACCCAGCGACTCGGAAAGCGACTCGTACATCGAGATCTGCTTCCATTCGCCGCCGAAGTCGTATTCGCTTCCGTCGAGCAGCGTGACCTTGGTGGAGCCGAAGGCGTCGATGGCGGACTGCTGGATGAGCTTCTTGGTCAACGCGGCGATGGTGTCATAGTTGCCGTAGGCCTGATATGCCTCAAGCATGGTGAATTCGGGGGCGTGCGTGCCGTCGACGCCCTCGTTGCGGAAGTCGCGGTTGATCTCGAAGACGCGTTCGATGCCGCCGACCAGGCAGCGCTTGAGGAACAGCTCAGGAGCGATACGCAGGTAGAGATCGATGTCAAAGGCGTTCATGTGGGTGATGAACGGACGGGCGGCCGCTCCCCCGTGCACCGTCTGGAGCATCGGGGTCTCGACCTCGAGGAAGTCGTCTTTTGCGAACGTATTACGCAGTGAGGTGACGACCTTGGAACGCTTACGAACCATGTCGCGGATGTTCTCGTCGGCGATCATAGCGATATACGGCTTGCGGGTGCGGGTGTCTTCGGTGAGCTCCTTGTGAAGCGCCGGAAGCGGCTGCAATGCCTTGGACGCGATTTTCCACTCGCTGGCGAAGACGGAAAGCTCGCCGGTCTTGGAGGCGATGACCCGCCCCTTCAAATAAAGGTGGTCGCCCAAATCGACAAACTGCTTGAACGCCTTCAGCGAATCCGCACCGATCTCCTTCTTGGAGATCATGCCCTGAATCTTGGTGCCGTCGCCCGCAGCCAGTTGCACGAAGCACAGGCCGCCGCCGTTGCGCAGGAAGAGCACACGGCCTGCAATGGAAACCACGTCCTGAGTCTCGTCGCCCGCCTTGAGTTTGCCTTCATACTTGGCGCGAACCTGCGGAATCGTGTCGCTGACCTCGACCACGACCGGGTAAGGCGCAACGCCGTCCTTCAGCATTTGGGCACGCTTGGCCACACGCATCTGCACCTGCTCGGGCTGGCCTTCCGGGCCGAACTCCTTATTGGTCGGGTCGATGGCGTCGTCGAAGGACTTGCCTTCGTTGATGTTTTGCGCGATGGCCTCGTCCTGCCTCAAGCGCAGCTCCGCGCGCTCGACAGTGGACATTACCGGGTTTTCTGTCTCTTCTTCATTCCGGTTTTCGCCGGTTTCATTCGTTTCGCTCATAACTTCCGAGTGTACCGAGCAGCCGATACACACGATTATGCGCCTTACGCAGCCTTACGGATCCTACGAACTCATTTTGCGTCTTTTCCCGCACTCCACACACATTAATGCGGGAAACAACGCATTCTGCAGCGCTAAATGCGTCTTTCCCAGCACATGTACCCTGCTTAGTGCGGGTAACAACGCAAAATCAGACCAATAAGCCAGCATCGTGGCCACATGTAGCGTCCCGCATGAAAACTTGGCACCGAGTACGAACCGGCCCCGCGACCCCGCCGACACGCATACTGGACTCGTCGACGGGGTCGTTGTATCATGATTGCTGTTGTTCATCGGGCTGTAGCGCAGCTTGGTAGCGCGCTTCGTTCGGGACGAAGAGGCCGCGAGTTCAAATCTCGCCAGCCCGACCAACTAGAAACCCCTTGTTTTGCAAGGGGTTTCGTCATGTTCAGACATGTGCGGCGTATCTGCCATGTTATTACTATGGTATTAAACAGAAAGCCTCCCCAAGTTATCTGCATCCGTTTCGGCCGCCGCTGCTTTCACCAGAGGTAAGGGGCACAAGGGGCAAGAGACACGACATGGCATGAGGGGAATATCCGGAAACAGCCCTCACAAGGAGCCGAATTGAAGAAAAGCCTGCTCGCACTGGCCTGTGGAGCGTTCGCCTACGGTGCCGCGGAATTCATGATGATGGGCGTCCTGACCCAAGCGGCGCGTGACATGCACGTAAGCATCCCCGCAGCCGGCAACTTCATCTCGGCCTACGCCATCGGCGTGTGCGTCGGCACGTTGATGCTGATTTTCGGGCGCAAAACCGGCCCGAAAAAGCTTATCGTCATCTTCATGGTCATCGCCTTCGCCGGCGATCTTTTCAGTTCCCTTGCACCGAGCGCCACGCTGCTCGTCATCGGTCGTTTCATCTCCGGCCTTCCCCACGGCGCGTTCTTCGGCACTGCGGCCTTGGTGGCAAAAACGCTGGCGGAACCGGGCAAGGAAGCCAAAGCGGTCTCGCTGAGCATGACCGGCCAGACGGTGGCCAATATGCTGGGAGTTCCGGCAGCCACTTTCATCGCTGAGCACCTTTCCTGGCGTCTTGCCTTCCTTATTCTTTCAGGCATCGCCGCCCTGACAGTGGTTTTGGTGGCCGCGTGGGTGCCGCACATCGAACCGGTCAAAGACGCCGGCATTCTGGGACAATTCAAATTCCTGACCAAGCCCGGCCCTTGGCTCATTCTCATTGCGGTATTCACCGGAAACGCGGGCATTTTCACCTGGTGGAGCTACGTTTCGCCGTGGCTGCAGAAAGTCGGCGGCTACAGCGCCGGTTCGGTGCCGCTGCTGATGATGCTCGCGGGCTTCGCGATGGTGATCGGCGGACTTGCCGGCGGGCATTTGACCGACCACTGGCGCAGCGCCGGAACGGCGGGTCTCGGCCAGTGCCTCAGCGTCATCGGCCTGACTCTGGTCTTTTTCGTGCCCGGCAACAAACCGGACACCGCGCTTTTCACCTTCATCATCGCCTTCGCACTCTTCTTCATCAACACCCCGCAGCAGCTGCTGATGGCCGAAGCCGGCAAGGGCGGCGGGGAGCTCATCGGCGGGGCGGCGGTGCAGGTCGCGTTCAATTTCGGCAACGCTGTCGGCTCGGTGGTGGGCGGCGGCATGCTCAACATGTCGCATATGAACTATCATTTCACCGCTTTGGGCGGCATTCCGCTCGCGTTGACTGCCACTATTCTGCTTGCCGTCTATTCATTACGTTACGAAACTGATACCGATGCCTACGAACGTTTGCAGCCGATTGACGTGTGAAGTTGGGATTTGTATTCGTATTTCAATCAGTTGAGCCGGTGTCAGTTTGCGAATGGGATTCGCGGCCTGAACACAGGAAACCGACCACCATCGGAGTGAGCAAAACCAGCTGGAAGACAAATCTTGTGGGCGAGGGACGGCCAGGGCGCGAAAGACTTTCGGCGCAAACGTAAAGACTCGCAGCGGTCAGTAACCACGGGAGGCATTTAAGTAGTAAGTTTCGGCCAGCGGATACGGCCTGGGCTTTGAAACTTGCAGCAAGTCGGTTACCACGACCATCGACATCAACCAGGTCTGGTTGGCTTGCGTCGTTATCACTTTCGGACATCGCCAGCATCTTTTTCCGCTGTTCTTTCCTGCGTCGCCAAAGGTAATACAGAACGAATCCAGGCAACACCGACGTCCACAATGCCATGAAGAACGGGATGTTGATACCCGGGGTATCGACGAGCGTGCGGTAAAGCTGCTTCACCGTCTCGCTGGCCTCGGTGGGCGGGGTGTGGGGCTGGAGCACGCCGTAGGTGTAGGCGGCGGTGTCGGAGGTGGTCATCGGCAACATCACCACCGAAACCGGTTTGGGAATCGGTTGGTCCTTGACGCTGAAGGCATCGAAGGTCATCCATCCGGCTTCCAGGCAGAAGAAGCCCTGCAGGTACGAATCGGGATGACGCAGGCCGACGTCAAGCCAAGCCTTGGCAAAGCGGGAAATCGGTACCTTGCCCTTTACCGTCCAGCCGATGGCCGGCACGGCAAGCCATGGGTCGTAGTCGCGGCCGATCTTGTCCCACGAATACTGGATGTAGTTGTCGACGGCATCGCGGTCGGCATCGCTGATATCGTCGGGATGGTCGTAGGCGGCGCGAGCCATCATCTGAATCGGCAACGCGAGCGCGGCTTCCGGCGTGCCCGGCACCACGTTGATGTGCTGGAAGACGAATTTCGGTATCGCCATATCCACGATGACGAACAGCACCACCGCGAGCGCTACCAGCGCCGCCTTGAGTTTCGCCGCGAACTTGCCGATGACCAACGCAAGCAGACAGAGCACGACGATGTAGAGACCAAGTTTTTTGGTCAGGGCGACCAGCAACCCGTCAAGCATGAAAGCCACGACAAACCAAGGGTTGCGCATCAAATCCAGTTTGCTGTCGACCAGCTTGCAATACATTACTGCCCACGGGACGAAGAGCATCGCGCTTGTCGTGTCCTTGGCGATGGACATGACGCACATCGGCACCACCGGGAAGAAACAGAAAAACGCGGCAAAGAAGTGCAGGAGCTTGCGGTTGAGGTTGGTTTTGCCCAGGTATGCCAGCAGCCAAGCGATGCCGAAGGCAAAGCCAACGGCCTGCAACAGCGTGTAGATATACATGCCGATGTTGTAATTGTCGAAAAGCGCCTTGCCGAACGAGGCAAACCAACCATATAAGTAGGTGTCGAGGAAGGGGTGATGATCCCAGATCTTGCCGGCGTTCATGCCGTAAAGCGACATGCCGTAGTATTCCGCGATCTGGTCGCCGGTATCGAAATGGATCACGCCGGGGAACAGCAGGATGACATACGGCAGCCAGCAGCACAGCAATATGGACGCATCGGCGGCGATGGCGGAGGGACGTTCCGTATAGCGGAAATGGAAATAACGACGGACAGCGGCGAAACGCTTACGGGGCGCGGCAACAGAGGCGGCGGATAGCGCATCGGCACAATCGAGTTCGGGATTATTTTCGAGCTTGTTTGCACGAGAAATCCCATCGTCGGCAGACGTAGATTTTGAGACGGCCACAATTGCAGAACGGTCGCTGTCACCGGTATTCAAACTGCCTGCTGAGGCCACTTCATGTTTAGCGGCATTTATTTTGGAACCGTCGAACACTCGAGTTCTCGCGAATTCCACACCACGGTATGCGACCATATAAAGCACGGCAAACAGTACCGCGTAGCAGACCGCCTGCAGATAAAGATAGACGTGGTCGAAAGGAACCCAACCGAACTGTGCGGCCTGGCTTGAGCAGGCGACCATGAAGCCGAGAATGGCGGGAATCAGCCAGCCGGCTTTGGAGGGCTGCAGGAACTTGACGAATCTGGACCACACGTCGACATTGCACGATGCGGCTTCGTTTTGCGAGATTCGACGGAAGCCATCAAGATTTGTTTCATTGGCAAAAGACTCGGTTCCGCCACTCACGGGCATCTCCCGAACCGCCAACGTATCGTCGCAACGAACGCTTTCCCCGCTCTTCACCGCCGCTCCCCTATCATCCTGCAAACGCAAGTCCAGCAAGACCTGTTTTCTGTATCTGCTGCCAGTCTAGCGTGCCGGTACGTCGAAAGAACGCCGATATTTTGCACGCACCAAGTCAGGCCTTAAACGCATTTCCTTGTTGATTAGAGGTGAGAAAGAAACAGAAAAATACATTAATCGGATTCGGTACCAATAAAAATGATGTGAACATGAACCTCAAGCAGATAACCACCATTGACAAGCACTTCATCAAAGACAAGCTGTGATGTAGCTCACATCGAAACAAGACTGCCGAATATCACTCCCGGCAATAGACTTGAGGCAGGAAAAGACAAAGGAGCAGTCATGGACGACAACGCGCAAGGCAAGACGCCCGAGGAACTTTTGCAGGTTTTCAGCAAGACGCATTCAGCGGTTTCGGGGGAACCAGACGACGCCAGCGACCCCAACAATGCAGCCGCGCCGAAACCCAACACAACGTTCGACACCGACGAATTCTTGAAGGGACTCGACGCCTTGTTCGACGCGCACGAGGCCAGGGACAAGGCCGAACCGTACCTCAAACAGGCGATGGCGGAGGCCGAGAACGCCGGAGACGACGCAGGACTTTTGACGGTGCTCAACGAGACCATGGGTTTCTACCGCTCGCACGGACGGCACAAAGACAACCAGTGGGTCATCCAGCGGGCGCTGGAACTCGGCTTGAAGATGGGCATCGAAGGCACCGAGGCTTGGACGACCACGCTTATCAACGCGGCGACCGGAATGCGCGCGGCCAAGCAGTACGACCAGGCCGAGGATTTGTATAAGCAGGCGTTGGCATCGGCGGCAAAGACGCTCGCTCCAACCGACCGGCGCATGGCCGCGCTGCACAACAACATTTCCATGCTCTATAGCGAGACCGGAAAACTCGAAGCCGCGCAGGCTGAGCTTGAAAAGGCGCTTTCCATTCTTGAGGCTTCCAGCACCGACCCCGAGACCGACATCGACGTGGCCTCCACACATACCAACCTCGCGCTGGTGCTGCTGCAGCGGGCGACCGAGGCGGCACAGGGCGGAGACTCCGATTCTTCCGACACCGTCGATTCGCTGCTCGATCAGGCGATGAAACACTCTCTGAAAACGTTGGAAATCTACAGAAACGGACACCTCGAGCACAGCGCCCACTTTGCTTCGGCGTTGGCCGGATATGCGCAGGTCTGCTATGCGGCCGGACTTTTCGACAAGGCGATCGATTCCTATCGGCAGGCACTCAAAGTCATCGAGGAATGCTACGGCACCGATACCGATTACTACCGCATCACCGCCGGGAATCTCGCCCAGGTCGAAGAGACCGCGAGGGCGGCAAAAGAAGCGGCTGGGAACACTGGTCAATCAGAATCCGATAACAATGCCGACTCCACTCAAAACGAAAGCACCGGAAGATCGGAATCGCATAACGGCACCGCTCAGAACAAAGATTCTGCCGAAACCAGTGGCAATTCCGCTTCTCCGGTTTCAGCCGAACAGACTAAACACGCCTCTACGACTTCAAACGGTAATGACTCACCTGCTATTGGCAACGCCACGGCAGCAATCAAACCTGCCGCAGAAACCCGGCCGGCCATCTCGGGGCTCAAGCTCGCACGCGCTTATTGGGAACAGTGCGGAAAGCCGATGATTGCAGAGAAATACGCGGAATATCAGGGGCGCATCGCCGCCGGGCTCGTCGGGCACGGCTCGGAATGCTATGGCTTCGACGACCAGTATTCACAGGATCACGATTTCGGCCCCGGCTTCTGCCTGTGGCTTACGGACGAGGATTACGCGGCGATAGGCGAAAAACTGCAGGCCGATTACGAGGCTCTGCCGCAGGAATTCATGGGCTTCGGGCCGCGCGAATCCACGGCACGCGCACAAGGCGGCTCAAGGCGCACCGGCGTTTTCCGCATCGGTGATTTCTTCGCCGGCATCACAGGCTACCCAGCCGCGCCAAGCGATGACAAACCACACGAATGGCTGTTGCTGGACGAACCGACACTCGCCGCGGCGACCAACGGTGAAATCTTCGCCGATCCGCTCGGTGCCGTTTCGAGAACGCGTCAAGGCTTCAAGATGATGCCTGACGACGTGCGGCTTTCGCTGATTTCGCGGCGTCTTGGCATGATTGCGCAGGCCGGCCAATATAACCTGCCCCGCATGCTCAAACGCGGCGACGGCGCTGCGGCATGGCTTTCTATCCGCGAGTTCACCACCAACGTCTGCTCGTTCGTTTTCCTTATTAACGAACCGATTCGCGCTGGATACATGCCGTATTACAAATGGCAGTTCGCGGCGCTGCGCCGGCTTTCAGGACGCATGTCAACCGTGTTGCCGGACGTGTGCGAACAGCTCGAAAGAATCTTGCAACTTTCCTCAGCGGCCTGCTTTGGCGGTGCCGGGTTCGGCGAAGGCGGCAAGGGTTCCGCACCAGCACAGGAACAGATTCAATCGACTGTCGAGCATATCTGCAGCGAAATCGTCACGGAACTCAAGGACGAAGGCCTGACCAACAGTGATGAGGAATTCCTTGAATGGCAACGGCCCTATGTCGAAGCCCATATCGGCAGCGACAATCCGGTTTTGCACAGTCTGTAAAAACCGTTGTGCGATGATCATCACATGGCAATCAGCCTGTTCATTGATGCCAATGATTATCTGGATATCAACAAATAACGATGGATACATAAAACAGCGAATCGGCAATCCACAATAATCGCGACGCCGATTTCAAAAAACTCTAAGTGATGCCAAAACCTATACTGGCATCAGAAACAACGCCCCACACCAACGCGGCGGCAAGGAAAGAGCAATGATGACTGAAAACGCAACGAAGCAAACGACGCAGTCCGACGGCGAAACGGACACGACTTCCTCGGCAGGTGTTTCCGCCGAAGATCAGGCGCGTCTCGATCTGCTGGAACGCGTGGTGAAGCACGAATGGGACCAGTTCCAGAAAACTGACAACGAAGGCGGACGTGCGGCCTGCCAAGGCAACTGGCCGACGTTTCATCAGATGCGCGCCAGCCAGTTCATGACCTGGCCTGTGCCGCTGCTGAAAAGCTACGCCGACGACCTTGACGAGGCGGATCGCATCGGCCGCAACCTCATCACCGAGAAATACGGCCGCATGATGATCTCGACCTGGCCGGAAGAATATCACGCCAACATCGAACCGTATATCCCGCTTCGCTCGACCGGGCGCGTCGCCGCACAGGAGAAGGTCATCGCCCGGCAAGTGGCGTGGGCCGACGATTTCCGCAGCCGCTACCCCAAACTCGGCCGCGAGATGCGCGTGCTGCACACATCGGAAGACACCCACGACAACACGTCGTTCGAAACCTACCTGCGCGGCGAGCTCGGCACGTATTCCGACAAGACGTTCGGATTGTACCGCGACTTCATCGAAGACCTCGCCGCTGCTAACCGCAACCTTACGGAAGAGACCATTCGCAATACCGTGCTCCTCGGCGGCTTCAAGTCGCTCGACGAGGCCGAGACGCTGCAACAATGAGTCCGCGCGCATCGTTGTATGTTCCGTGATTTTTATAACGAAGATCACTGAATGCTGGCACGAAATCCGTCAATGCAGCACTGAACATTGTAAATCCAAGATCCTGTGTTGCATGCTGCAAATGAAGGATAACCTGAAATACATTACCGAGCAAACAAGCCATTCTTACGATTGGCTTATGTTGGTTTCACAGCACGGAAGCATGAAAGGCCACCCTATTCGCCTTCCCTGCTACGTATTACAGCTTTATTACACAATTTTCCCGAGATTCCCGTTCCCTGCTATCAGGGACGCAAAATATCGAGAATGAGATAGAGTGGCACGCATGCGATTGTTGAAACGATTCCTGCCTTCTATGGCCGTCTTCATCGCTCTTGTCGCCGTTTTGGCGACGTTGGGAGCGGCAATGATGCCGGATTGGAGCGTGGAACCGTTGACGCAACATATCAAAGTGGCTTCTGATAATTCCTCAATCCAAGCCCGCGATACTGCAACCGCAAGAGATATTAGGAACATTCGCAATACAGATAGTCGAGCCGAGGAAGCCACCGGAACACCGGCAAAAGGCGCAAATGAGCAAACTGCGTCAAGCGCTGGCACAAAGCGGAATGACGGCAAAACCGGCAACAACGCCAACGACAATGTCGAAAACATACTCAAAACCGACCAAGAAGGCACTTACAAGGTCAAAACCACTAACCTGCGCATCAAGCTCGCCCCGAACGTCACCATCAACGCGATTCTCCGCTCCCCCGTCAACGCGCGCGGCAAGCGGCCGGCAACTCTGTTCATTCACGGAGCCGGCACAGGCAAGGCCAGCGAAGTCTACGGCGATATCGCTTCGGCCATGAGCTCGGCGGGCATCGTCACGCTCGTGCCGGACAAGCGACTTGACACCTACACGACGTTCCACCGTGACTATTACGCGATGGCCGAAGACTATATGACATCGCTGAAAACCCTGAGGTCGCAGCCCGACGTCGACCCCGCACAGGCCGGCATCTACGCGGAATCCGAGGGCACATGGATCGCCGAGGCGATGGCCCATCGTCACCCGGGCGCGATCCCCTTCATGATGCTCACCTCACCGCCCGCTGTTTCGGGACGCCGGCAGATGGCGATGGCCGCCAACACCTATGTCGACTACGTCGGTGCTCCCAACGGGCTCAATCGCGACGTGGACAAATTCATCGGTCTTGACTTTGCGCCGCTTGGGTTGCAATATGCCGATTTTCCGGCCGAACGGTATCTGAAGGATCTCACGATGCCGATTTTGATCAGTTTCGGAACCGACGACCTTTCCATGCCCATCGATCAGGGCGCGACCGACATCATCAATGGGACCGAAGCTGCTGGAAACAAGAATGTGCTCGTGCGCTATTACCACGCCAACCACCAGATGCGCGTCGGCGCGCACACTTCCGTGCCCGGCCTGCCGCTTGACAAGCACTATACACACGACCTTGAGGACTGGACGAACGCCATCGCCGCGGGGACGAAAGCCGACGATTGGGTCACGCCGCAGATCGCCGGAGACCAACCGAACCAACGGCTCGCCGTTCCCAGCAGCGTGAAACCAGGACCCATCGGGTCACTGAGCACGATATTGGTGCTGCTTGCTGCGATTATCTTGTGCATTGCGATGGCGGGAATCGTCGGACTCGGAATCGCCATCGGACACTTATTGAAACGTGACAGACAAACCAAACAAAGTTCTTCACCCTCACTCGACCAGAACGATATGAAAAAGTCCCTGACAACCAATTCAACGAGCGGGAAAGCCGATTTCGCGATGGACGATTCGCAATATCCGCCGGCAACCGATTCGGCGATTCGCGAATCCGATTCCGGCGCTAATTATGGCCGATTCCCGCATCGACTCACAACGGCCTTGGCATTGAACGGTTGCTGTGCCGTGCTGGGAATCGCGGCGTTCTTCGTCTACGTCATCATCGCCGCAAAATCGGCTCTAACATTGACTTCGCGAGACACGATGCTCACGTGGGGCTGGACGTTGATGCAGGTCATCGCATTGATCAACATCGTCCTGCTCACCTGGCTGATGATGGAGCTTTGGCGCTCGCGAGGTGGCCATTTCCCCAAGAATAAAGCCCTTTCTATCAGCAACGAACAAGCCAATATCACCCGGAACATCGACACCAGTAACATAGCGGCCGCAATTAGCAGTAATACAATAAATCGAAGTGAAATACCATTCCAAAGTTTCTGGACTCCCGCACATTTCATCGTCGCGGCGCTGTGCATCATTGCAGCAGTGCTTTCACTGGTAATGATGGCGTTCTTTGGGCTCTTCAGCCTCTAAAAGTACTTGCAATCATTAAGAGCCAAGACAATAAAATAGTAAATTTCAACATTTCCGTACTTGCTCAATGCAGTGTTTATCAAAAACGTTGCCTGCGCAACGTCACAATCGTCGCGCAGGCATCATATATGCCACCGTTTATCCCAGCAAACAGCCTATCGCCGCCTTCTCGCCTTCCACTTTGCAGTGCCCTGGTGAATCAGCGACGCCAGACCGAGCAACACGGCCAATCCAATCAACAACGCTCCCAACACAACGACGAACAAGGCAATCAGCGAGCGAACATCGACACCCCCGGGCACTGAAGCGAAAACCATTGGAAACGCCGAAGCGACAAACAGCATCACCGCACCAAGAAACAGCGGCAGCAGGCTCAATATGATGGTCGCCTTGCTCGGGCCGGCTGGCGGTTGCGGCTTCTGCATCTGCTGCGGCACGTCACGCGGCACACGGACGTAGGTGCTGGAAGGAGCAGGACCATCGGCGAAATTCGACGGCGGAACATATCCCGTCTGCCGCGTATCCGAGGAAGCGCAGCCGGTTTCGGTATCGATTCCGCTTTCATTTTCAGTTGCTGTTTCGTATCCGACATCTGCCGCCGTTCCGGTTTCAAGCTGGGTTTCGGTACCGATTCCAACGCCTTCTGCTTTGAACGACTCACTTGCAGCATTGTCATTTTGTGCAAGGTTATCGTCTTCGACATCAGCCGCAACAAGGCCAGCGTCCTGCACCAAAATGGTGTCGGTATTATCGTCGTCACCACTCTGAACTGCCATAGCCTCAGTCTCGGCGGTATCGGAGCTACGGTTCTGAGCTGGAATGGTCTCGATAGTATCGTCGTTATCGTTCCGAACCGGCATATCCACAGTCTCGGCGACGTCATTGTCCGAAGTCAAATCCGTCATTTCGTTCTCCTTATTAGATTCGTCACTCATTCTCATCGCCTCCATGTCGCTTCGGTCTTGCCTTTGGCAAATTGTGCATAACTCGGCACCGTGCTTTCGTCGGGATACTGCACCGTCACACGGCCTTCAACGACGTAAGGTGCGTCGATAGTGAGTTCCGGCCCGGTTTTCGGCATCTTGCCATGGTTGTCAGCGAAAAACCATGCGTAATTCTTAGAAGTGCCGATACCATGCTGGAATTCGAGACGGTCGTAACTGTTGCCGCCTATGCCGATCTGCGAACCGCGGCCAATTGCGACATAGCCACTGCCCAATGATTTCGTGCCGGTGGCCGGGTCATCGCCGAGCCATGAGCCCATGACGAGGTTGCCATCGCAGGAGCCGAGACAGAATTTATAGCCCCAACTTCCATCGTTCGCCCCACCGTAATAATCGCTGTCATCATCACCGATGTAGCCGTCGACATTCACGCCACAACCATCGCTCTCGCTGCATCCACCACTATAGCTGAATCTGCCTGGCTTCGAGGAATTATCCGATTTCGAAGATGCGTCTGACTTTTCAGGAGTATCCGGCTTTGCTGGAGTATCCGGCTTCGATGTTCTCGAGTCTTCACGCAGCTTCTGAGCTTCGACCTGCATATTTGCATTGTTGCCGTGGCTAAGTCGGTACGAGCAACCCGCCGGCAATGTGACAAAAACCGTAGCCTTGCTGTCCGTCAGGTTGATCGTTCCGGTCGGGCACCCGGACTTGACCGTGCTGCCATCCCTCAACGTAACGTCGTGGGTGCCGTGAGTTTTGCTGTAATCGCTCAGGTCGATATTGACCGCGTCATCATCAAGTCTGTGGCCGTTAATAGCGGTTCCCTTTTTGAGTTTTTTGAGTTGTTGATCGTTGCTGCCATCGATGGCTTTAAACCCGCTGACATTGACTTGGGTATAGGTCACGCTTGTTTGTGCCAGCCCCGTCACGACCAAGGAATAACCGATATCACTAACGATAAACACCACCGCGACGAACGCCGCAATCCACACCAAAGGATGCAGTCCTCCGGCGCGATGTCCAGCCAAGCCAAGCACAGCGATAACCACGCCGAGAAATATCAGTATCCCGCCAATCCAGTACGTTCCGTATTGCAGAATCGTGCCCATATAGCCGCCGTTGCCAAAGCATTGTATTGCAACGAGTGCGCCGGAAAGAAGGCTGGCACCAAGCGCCAGCAGGACGACCACGAATCCGGCCGGCTTACGCCGTGCGCGCCTCGGCCCCCACGGCCTTGCCGCGCTTTGAGCTGAGCTCTGCTGATAAGGCCGGGCCGGTTCGGCCATATAGGTGGGGGGGACAGCGGCACTCGAAGATGCGCCCGCTGCAAACGGCGAAGTCCATGATTGCCCGGAAGGTTGGCGACCATTGAAATCGGAAGCGTTTTGACGTCCGTTCCATACTCCGTTTTGCGAGGTTTGGGTATCGGCGGAATATGCCTGATTGCCATCGTCAAAGCGGTTCTGACCGGTTTCGGTATTGCTGGAATCGGGATTATTGATACGGCTATCCGGCCCATTCGACTCCAGGCTGGAACCCCGGTTATCGATGCGGTCATTCAACCCATCCTCCTCCAGACGGGAACCAGCCTGACGCGTATTCGTATCAGCGTCCTCGACACCACTACCAGGATTCATGCCATCCTGTTCGCGAAACGTCGCCTCGTTGTTTCCTTGCGTTGCCTGCGTTTCGGCTTGCGTATTTTTTTGCGTTTGCTGCCAAGATTGCGGAGCGTACGGCGCGGAATTTGCGCTCCCGTAGAACGTCGGATTTGCGTTGCCGGAAGGGCCGTAGGGCATCGGCCCGGACTGATATTGACCTTGCGGTTGCTGAGCCTGACCATGATACTGGTCTTGATATTGACCCTGCTGCGGGTTATTCGCATACGCGGCTCCGCGTTGCTGCTGGGCCTTGTTCGCGAGGCTGTTGACCATAATCAGCAATACCGCGACCGCGATGATGGCCAGCAGCACACCGATTCCGGGGAAACAGAATGCGATAATCATCAAGATAATCGGACCAAGCAACGACCATTGCCAATGGCCGTAAACCAGTTCCTCACCCGAAATCCTGTTGTCGCGACAATCCGGCAGCAGCACCCAGGCCGCCGCGTAGAACGCCGCACCGAAACCACAGACCAGTGTGGAAGCGGCGACGACCGCGCGCACGAAAACGGGACTCAACCCGTAACGCACCGCGATGCCGTCACACACACCGGCAATCCAACGGTTGTTGCCACGCATCAGTCCGCTGCCGCGAATCCACGCGAAGAAGCGGTCGACCTTGTCGTGCCGAGGAGGAACGGGATTACTCATGTTGGCCGGCTGTTGGTAGCCGCTGCCATAGGTGTTGTTGCTCATGGTTCTATTACAGCATCTCAAAACGCTTAAAAGGGTCAGGGAACACCCTGATTTAACCCTGATTTTTGTCGGAATGCACCCTGAAACCTTCAAAATCATGCACAATGGAAGTATGAAGCCATCGAAGAACGCGCCAAGCAACGGGTCAACCCCGGATCCGGGCAACCAGCGTCAAGCCCCGCGCAACCAGCCAACATACGGCTGGCAGCAATATGTGCCGGCAAGCGGATTCCCCGTGACACCGAAACAACGCCTGCCGCTGCTGCGTCCGAAAAAGAAACGCATCTTCTGCGGCGTTTGCCGCGGTCTGAGCCTGCACTTGAACGTGCCGGTGGTTTGGATTCGCTTGGCGTTCGTGGCCGCAACGTTCCTTTTCGGTGCTGGTATCGTGGCCTATATCTTTTTATGGGCGTTCGTTCCGGCCGGAGATCCGGTTACTGCCCAACGCAAGCAGCGTGAGGCGCAATGGAAGGCCGAACACGCACCTTTGTCATACGGAAACGTTGACAATATTCAAAATGGACAATACGGAAATGACGGCAATCCCCTATCCGGCGATACCACTGATACTGCCAATATCACTAGCTTTTCCAACGCCCATCGAGGAACAGCTCAACCTTCTTCGCCACCTTCAGGGGCGAGCGCAAACGCTAATACGAACGAAGCCGAAAGCGACGAAACCGGCAACGGCCCTGAAAACCTGGCCCAAGCCCTCAAGAACGCCTCGAAACCCTCGATCATCGCGCTCATCGGTATAGCGCTCATCGTCCTTGCCATGATTCTGGAAATCAGCCCAATGCCCGGCGACCTCACGTTTGGCATTTTCATGGCATTGTGCGGACTTGGAGTGTCTTGGATACGCTTCAACGCCGAAGACGGCCAGATACGTTACCTGCTTATCGGCGTGGCGCTGATGGCGATAGGCTACTTCATTTGCGCCGATTCCTACACGTTCAGCCATCATCTGCCGCTTTCCGCCGCAATCGCCGGCGTTGCGCTGCTTATAGGGGTTGCATTGGCCATCATCCCGCTCGCCAACCGGTTCATTCACGAATTGAGCCACGAGCACGCATTGAAGGAACGCGAGGAGGAGCGTGCGGATATGACCGCCCACCTACACGACGGCGTGTTGCAAACCCTCGCGCTCATCCAGCTACACAGCGACGAGCCGAAAACGGTGTTCACGCTGGCCCGCAAGCAGGAACGCGAACTGCGCCGGTGGCTGTATCAGGAACGAATACCTTCGGACCGGTCGGTAAGCAGCGGGCTCAAAGAGATTGCGGCACGCATCGAAGACCAGTTCGGCGAGGCCATCGATGTGGTCACTGTCGGCGACACACAGCCCAGTGCCCAGACCGATGCACTGCTCAATGCCAGCGAACAAGCGATGCTCAACGCCGCCCAGCATGGCGCGGAACCGATTTCGGTCTATTGCGAGGTCGGAGGGGCACAGGCCGAGGTCTTCGTACGCGATCACGGCGACGGATTCGACCAGGACGCCATTCCGCCGGACAGGCTGGGAATCCGCCAATCCATCATCGGTCGCATCGAACGCCGCGGCGGCAGCGTCAACATCGTGTCGCGCCCGAACTGGGGCACGGAAGTCCACATGACCATGCCAATTCCTAAGGAAAACGGCAGCGCTGATGGCACAACGGCAGAAGAAAAGCAAACAGGAACGGGCAAACAATGAACCGAGGCACGCGGACAACGCCACCGTTGCCCTTACGACAATCAATTAAAGCCTGTACGAACCGGCACGATATCAATGTTCCCGATATACACCGATTACCGACTATCGCGTCAAACCGAAATCCCGAAGAATACGAATAGAACCAAACAGATATGATTGACAACAGCATGAGACAGACAGGTGACCGCAACAACATGAAAAACGTATCTAGCGGCGGAGCAGCCGAGGCCGGCCAGGCGAATACCGACTCGCAAAACGGCAATCAACCGCTCGGCGACCATCACTCCATCCGCGTAGCAGTGGTCGACGACCATGAGATGTTTCGCGCAGGGGTCATCGCCACGCTGAGCCCGCATTTCACCATCGTCGGGCAGGCACCCGATGTCGAGGGATCGGTGGCGATGATCGCCGATACCAAGCCGGATGTGGTGCTGTTGGATGTCCACGTGCCCGGCGGCGAAGGCGGTGGCGGCGCGGAGATATTGCTCAAATCACATCCGTTCTCTCCCGATTCCGCATTTCTTGCGCTTTCCGTTTCCGACTCGCCAAAAGACGTCGGGGCGGTAATCCGAGCCGGAGCACGCGGCTATGTCACCAAAACCATCAGCGGCGACGACCTTATCTCCTCAATCATCCAGGTTCATGAAGGCTACGCCGTCTTCTCGCCAAAACTGGCCGGATTCGTGCTCTCCACCTTCCAAGGAGCGGGCCAGGCAGAGCACGACGACGAACTCGACAAGCTCTCCCACCGCGAGCAGGAGGTCATGCGCCTCATCGCGCGCGGCTATACGTACAAGGAAATCGCCGCCGAGCTGTTCATCTCCATCAAAACGGTGGAAACCCACGTCAGCGCCGTGTTGAAGAAGCTCCAGCTCTCCAACCGCACCGAGCTCACGCGCTGGGCCGCCGATCGCCGGATCGTGTGAAATCCATGAACACTTTCAGACCTGATTTGATTGGATGAATAATTCTATTTTGAATAACAAAATAATTCCATACAACGAATATTTATCTATCCAACAGCGCGAAACAACAAGCAATAATCAGCACAATTAGAACAATTTCTCTTGTAGCGGCTCGGCTTTGAACCATTTCGCATCGAAACCCGAATCGGCGGAATCAGAACAATTCATTTCGCAAAGTTTCATCGGCTTTGAACTGTTTCGCGTCAAAATCTGAAACGACGGGATCAGAACAACTCATTTCGCAAAGTATCGCTATCTTTGAAAGCAGTCGCGCGAAAACCCAAACCACTCAATTTCCCAACGGCGCGATCATCGTTGTCGACGAACAACGTCGTCGCCGGGTCAATGCCGAAATGTTCGATAGCTCGATGAACCAGAACCGGATCAGGCAACCGAAGCTTTTCCTCGGAAGAAACCATAAAATCACGCAACATGGCGAGTTCCGGGAAACGTTGCCGGGCCAGTTTCAGATGCTTGCTCGTAGTATTCGCCAGTCCCCACAAACGGATTCCCGCAGCGTCCAAATCCCGCAACAACTCAGGCATCTCCGGCATCATACCGACGAACCCGTCTTCCTCATGGTCGAGGTACATCTTGAGCACCCAAGCGATTGCCGGCCCGTGGTGTTTTTCGTAGGAAGCGAGCACGCGTTCCTCGCTCCACCCGCTTTCGAGCATCGCGAGATAAAACTCCATCCCCCACTCGTCATGCGGGTCAAACATCATATCGGCGATTCCTTCAGGATATTGCCCGATAATCGGCCGTCGCCCGTCCCACTCAACGAGCACCCCATCGAGCCCAAGCACCACGTCGGTTATTGATGTTTCCACAACCGTCACACCTCTTTACGAGCCGTCAATCAAAATCCTAACTTCTCTATTCTTATAGACGATTCACACGACCCAGCCAAATAAAACATCCCTATCGATTACCAAACAGATAACCTTTTAACATAAACGGAGATTTTTAAACAAAATATAATATATAATTTTCGCTTGTCACCCTAGTTGCATATTTGCCGCTTTACAACCAAGCAGCATTCATGCAACAACATCGAACTTTTAACGAAGAACAAGGAACGACAATGAACAGAAAGATAATTGCCACCATCGCATCTGTGCTACTGATTTTCGGCGTTTCGGCTTGTTCCGAATCATCAACGACGAGTAACGACGCACCCACTTCAACGTCTTCCTCATCCAAACAAAATGCCGAAGCCAAGAAGAAGGCCTCAGAAAAGAAAAAGCAGGAAGCGAAAGAAAAACAGGCACTCAAAACTGCCAAAACCACGCTGAGTAACAAAATTACCGAAGCTCATTCCCTGCTCGACTCATCGAACAACAACGTCGCAGACCCGCAAACACGAGTCGACCTCACCAACGCCATCAATACCGCCACGGCATTTACCGGATCAGATTCGGCTGAATATAATCAAGCGGCCAATTCGCTGCAAAAAGCCATGGATACCGTGACGGCCAGCGTCAAACAGAAAAACCAGAACGATGCTGCTGCCGCGGCCGCGGCTGCAGCACAAGCAGCCCAACAAGCCCAAGCCGCGCAGCAGGCTCAAGCACAATCCCGATCAGCGGCTCCACAACAGTCCTCAAACCAAGGAGGCACAGGCTCGCTCTATGCCACTTGCCGTGACGGCTCTCAATCCGTATCCCGCCCTGGTGCGCCAAATTATCAAGGCATGTGTTCCCATCACGGCGGCATAGCCCAGAAACTTGGGCTGCGCTGAAAAGAGACTCGCACGCACACCGGAAGCGTTATCCATCCGGTGTGCGTATCATCGTATCCGGCGGAAGGAATCTCCAGATATGGTAACCGCTAGCATGTCGGGGATGGCAGCGTTACCCATCCGGACCATAAAGCTTTCATCGGATGACACCGAAACCGACGGGGCGTTTTCTTGCATTCTGCTTCAATGCCGCGGGATAGTATCTCAATCAATCGGGAGCTAGGTTTACGGAATTCCACAACCGTTCTCATGATGTCACTTATAGCGCAAAGTGAGATGGCTCAAGCTCCGTTTATTTAACCCTTGTTTCGGAATTATTGTTCAAAAGGAATGTCTCTAAACGCTGACATTCGATAATCTGGCACAAATACGAGACTTGTTCCAATGGGCACGGATTAAACCCAATCACATCCGACTCTTTTTCGCTTATGACGCATATAGTCACCTCATGCATCAACAGATAGCCCATCTCCACTAAAAGAAATTAAAAGGGAAACCGAATCCGCCAGGATGCCAGCGGCAACAACCAACGACATATGCCGCTTAACGGCTATACGAGTTCTTGTCTTTCCCCTACCGTCATCCGTATAATATTATTCCTTTTATCATTGTTTCAGAACCGATGGAATTGCCCGACATACGCAGCCTACTAGCAAATCGGCGAACAGGTATCATCCGAATAATCGATGTGTGCGGTGATCCAGCGGTCAGTATTGTTCTTGATAACGATTGTGTAGTGTTCGCCCACCTCGGTCCGCCAATTTTTCCTCACGCCGCGGAAAGACCCGTAGCTAACGCCATCGTCGCTCTGAACCTTCACCGTTACGTCAGGGCTGTCACTGCTTACATAGAGAGATACACCTTCAATCAGTTCAACGCGGTTTTTCACATTGAACCGCTTCTCCTGATATGGATAATAGATGGCGTCGAACGTATAGTACTTGATAGCCGCAAAAGAAAACCAGAACACAAGCAGCAAAACAGGAACTAGAAGCACAACAATGATCGAGGTCACCACCTTGTGACGTTTAACGGCGTTTCTTATCTTGCGCTTTGCCATAGTCCTTGATTCCTTCGTCGATATCATCAGAATCCCCCTGATTATCACCATGGAAATTAAGACGCCACTTTTCTGCATCTGATAGTATCTGGGCAGCACCTGCTCCATTATGCAACGTTCCTGAGTCGAAGCCGACACTACTGCCATAATATCCATAAAGATAATTGCCAAGAAAGTCCGAAGACGGATAACCGTTGTTCTTCTCATCCGGCGGGTTGCCATCCCACCCTCTCGACCAAATAGAATAATTATCATTCCCATAAGGATGACTTTTCAAATCTAATGGATGATCCGTTTGCACCATGTTGTAAAACTCCGTTAAATCGTTTTTGAACGAAATCTTAGCGACATCATCGCCGAGGCCCCGTGCAGCAACACGAATGTTGACATGCGTATTAAGCAGTACTTTTGAAAGCTTCTCATCAGCTGCAATAATCCCGGGGTCGTCAGCGACGAAATGATATTTTTTGCCGGGATACTTGCTTTCATAGTCTTGTTTTGCCTTGTCGTATTTCCTTCTGGCTTTGGCATATTCGTCAAAAGCGCCAGGAGCCAAGGAATGCAGCCAATCTTCGTAGATCTGCTCAATTTTTTTGGCCTTGTCTTCGGGCTTGAGATTCGGGTCATCCTGAATCTCCGTGACCTTGACTCTGTAGAAGACGGGAAGAGTATTCGGATCTAAGCCGGATTTCAGTTTGTCCCCTTGTAACGCTGCCAACCAACTCATATCCGTACCGGGAGGAAATACGACTGACCCATCAACGTTGGCACGTGTACTGTTGATAGCCTTCACGCCCCGCATTGCATCCTTAAACACTTGCGCACTGTCCTTGAACAACGGAGCAGTATCATCAACAAACGCCTGAAGTGCAGCCAATTCTTCATCATAATCGGCCTTTAGCTTCTGCAAATTGTCAAGTTGCTTCTGCAGCTTCCTGTAGTCTGTCCCCAAAGCCTTTGCATCCTGCGCTGAAGAGCTGGCTGTCTCCATCGAATTAAACTTGTCCTGATCCGTCTTAATCTTTTGCTGCACGACATCGATCATATGGTTTGTGTTTTCAAGCTGTTTCTGGACTAAGTCACCGTCGATATGATTGTCGACCGCGCGTATCTGCCCGTCAGAGGTGCGGTATGCGTCCAGATCGTCCCGTATATCTCCGACAGCCTCATTGAGCTGGTGCACCATCGGAGCAATATACGTGACGAACATTCCCTTGCCGGCCATGTACGCCGCTCCCTTTAACATCCCAGAGTTCACAGTGTTCACAAGATGGCCACTACCTTTTGAGAGTCGGCCGAACACCTCGCTGGCGCCCTTCAGGTTGGCTTGCAAGGCGTTCATCATTGCGTCCGAATCGCCGGAATCATAAACTACCATCGCGAATCCCTTCTTTTCTTCCTAAGCTCGTCAGTCTCTTCCTCCAGCCTCATCGAAGCGTCCAAACAATATCTGTTGACTTCATCGCTATGCCGTTCCGCCGACTCACGTACGTTTCGCTCAACATCCTCTATGACAGCCAATTGTTCCTGCTTGCGTTGCGAAAGAGCAACCCCGGCATCTTCGTACAGCTGCCGCGTCCGCCCTGCAAGCGTCGAGAACTCCTCGGCAAACTGCTCATCGCGAGCGTTTTCGCTCCAGCGCAGATTTTCCAGATCCTCCTGTTCCGAAGTGATCTGACGAAGACGTTTGGCCCGTTTCAAATCTTCTTCTTCAGCATCGGAAGGTTTCGAATGAGCGACAGAATTCCCCGAATAGTATCCCATAACGCTTTATCTCACTTCCATCGCTGCGCGGTGGCTTCGTCTCGTTCCTCGATGACATGCGCAATCCGCGGGAACTTGTTGGCCTGAGACAGAACGCAAGAGACTACATCAGAAACGTCACCCATCAACGCGTTGCACAGATTCGCCCCGGCCTTCATAGACGCGACCGTGGCCGACCCCATGGTCACTGACTGGTTCGCGAAACCCGACGCATCAAGACCTGTCAGTTCACCGATTGCCTCTTGAGCCTCCACATCGCTCGACTTGATTTCACTTTCGGCCATGCAGCACCTCCAAGTTCATGAGCAGAAACAAACTTTATATCGAACAATCATATTATGGTTATTAATAATACTTTAGACTAACTCCCTTTTGCAACGCTCACTCACGAAAATCCGCCGAATCGCGCATCCTTTGCACATCCCCAGACACCCATCCGACTTTGAGGGTTACGGATAACGGAAGCATAAAAATTTTAAGCGTTGGAAGATATCAGGATTATTGACAATACCCAGAAAACAAAAGGGCTTCAGACTAAAACCCGAAACCCTTGTAATGCGGACAGGGCGAGATTCGAGCGAAATCGTAGCTTACATCATTGAAATCATTAGGATTCTACCTGTCCGTGAAATTGGACCCGCTCTGCATCTCGCCCCGCTAGAAATGTTTCCTTACGGTTACATACGAGCCTACACGGCACACAATAACGACGGCATCTGCCCGGATTACGCCAAATCCACGCCTCCAGAACCCTTGAATCCGCCGTCCGTGTCGCCTTATCAGATATGTTCCAGAAGCGAATACACAACAGATTCCATTATGCTACTATTGGTCATATTGGACATCCGTGAATCCAGGAACTTGCGGGAGGAAACAATCATGAGCATCGCGACCATTGAGGCAAGGCCAATCAGCAACAACGCACGCTATGTACTGCAAGGCAACGGTAAAACGTACAAGCTGGACGAGAAGGCTTTCGACGCCGCCATGAAAGCGGCCATGGCCGTTTCCGATTCAAACCGGACCATCGGCACCGGCGAAGCCGCCCAAATCCTTGGCGTCTCACGCAAGACTGTGCAGCGCATGCTCGACGCCAACGCTATCCCCTATCGTCGCAATGGACAGGGAGGCAACAGGATGATGCTCGAAAACGATGTCATCGCTTATGCCAAACGCATGCGATCCGATCGGCGCTCGGCTTTGGATGATATGCGCGATCAAGCCGAGAACATGGGCCTCTACGACCCGGCGAACAACCGATAGGGAAATCGCTCATGGAATCTGTGGTGATCGACGCGAACGTCTTCTTTCGCCTCTGGGTCCTTGATCCGATTCTCACCTTGGCTGACGAGGGAATGTTCCAGCCATTGTGGTCAACCATGATCATGGAAGAGGCGGAACGTCACCTGCCGGAAGTGTGGCAGAACTCGACATCCGAAGCAATCGACTCATTCCTCGACACCGTGAACCGCGCCTATCCTTGGGCACAGGTGCCCGACTGGCGGGGTTACATGGACGGACTCACACTGCCCGACCCCGATGACCGACATGTGCTCGCCGCCGCCATAGCAGGCGAGGCGACCACCATCGTCACCATGAACCTTGCCGACTTCCCCACAACCGAGCTCAGCAGGCATAACATCACAGCAGAGCACCCGGACACATTCCTCACCCGGCTCTATGATTCCGATTGTGAAACTGTTACCGCTGCCATGCACCACATGACACAACGTAAGCAACACCCTCCGCGCACCATGAAAGAGGAGATTCAGGGCCTGCGCGAGGCGGGACTCACCACATTCGCAGACAGAATCAGCAAAAAGTCATAACGACGAATATCCTATCACGGCAACGCCATAAGCTCACGATCGATGGCGCGACGGATGAATTCACTACGAGAGATGCCTGCCCTTTGGCCACGCGATTCATCGCCTCACACGGGACTCCGCCACCGGCGCAGAAACCGTCTCCATACGTTCCTTCTCCATGGGCCGCCCCTGCATGACTTGCGAAAAATCAAAATCAGAATAATCACCGGCTTCCACCTTGTCGACCGTACGATTCACATCATCCTCAGTCGTTCCGAAAAGCTTGTACAGTTCCTCATCGCTCATTATCGACTCCTTCCAAAGCCCAATCTCTGTTTGATGTCTTGTCGCGGCGGTGTCTGCGCATGAATGACCAGCCACAGGCCACCAGCCTTACGAATGACAACCAGCTCGACATATCGTCCTCTGCCATCGATACCGATTGCAATGTAACGATTCGAATCCTTGTCGAATGCAGGCGTGCAAGCAAGACAGTGGTTCACATCATTGCCACCATACATTCCCGATCGACGAGCCTGCAGGAAGGTAGCCTCTTATAACTCTTCCCGACCGCATGTCACCGGCTCCCATGTCTCAGACCGGGACATCGCCAATTGTTTCATCGCCCGTATCAACCACATTCACAGCACATCATCGTGGCTGCCGGTGCGGGTGAGAGTAAGTGTGAGCGTCTTGTTGACGATTTGATAGACAAGCAGCCAATCTCCCTCGACGTGCAACTCGCGGAACGATTTGAGGTTACCTTTCAAAGCGTGATCGCGATACCGGGTTCTCAGCACTTCCTTGTCCTGAGCCTGCAGCACGCCCAAGGCCCGATTGAGTTTACCCATATCGTAATGTTTACGTTTGAGCTTACGGACGTCACGCAGAAACGTCGGTTCATAAGCCACTTCAAACATTGTCAATGATGTCCTTCATCTCATCCATGCTTCCCACATAGACCGGCTTCTCGCGCGCTGCTTCAAGCACGGCGTTCTCGAACGGGGAAATCGAGGTAGGACGGAACGGCAAACCCCCATCCTTCACCGACTGCGCCAAAAAGAGATTGACCGCCGTTCCCAAATCGATTCCCAACGAATCGAAAAGCGCCTCCGCCTGTTCCTTAAGCGTTTTTTTGGTACTGATTTGGATACGCGTACGTGCTGCTGAAGCTTGCATAATTTACTCCTTTTTAAGTTAAATTTACTCTTGTTTACGTTACCTTTCAAGTTATTACTATGACTACCCACTTCCTTAAAAGAACTCAGCTTAACTTGCCTGCACACAGGTAGGACAGCTCACTACAAAAACTCCCACAAACAGGAGCCATACGATTACAAGCCCAGATTGGCATATTACATTTCCTGCGAAATCACCCAATTACCGAGAAGAGGGGCAAGCTCAATGAACGCATTTTCTCGCCCCGCATTTCGCCCCGTTAGAGAAAGCTATAGAAGTATATCGACGAGGATATATACAGTTCCTACAGATGAACGCGCATAACGCCGAAATCGTTGCCGCCACTGGCTTTTCGATAAAGCAAATGAGTTCTGGATAGACAAGTACCCAGAACCCATTTTGTAATGCGGACAGGGCGAGATTCGAACTCGCGGAGGATTGCTCCTCAACGGTTTTCAAGACCGTCTCTTTCGGCCGCTCAGACACCTGTCCATGTTGCGCTAACGACTTGCACCGCAAACGCAACGAATGAAATTATAGCAACCGCCCGCAGACAGCAGGCGCGTCACCGAAAACGCAACGAATCACGCCTCCCACTTGGTGGGCTCGATGACCTCGCGGCCGCCCATGTAGGGACGCATGGCCTTCGGAATCTCGATGGAGCCGTCTTTCTGCTGATGGTTCTCGAGGATGGCGACGAGCCAGCGCGTGGTGGCCAGCGTGCCGTTCAGCGTGGAAACCGGACGGGTGGAACCGTCCTCGGTACGCTCGCGGATGTTGAGGCGGCGGGCCTGATACTCGGTGCAGTTCGAAGTGGACGTGAGCTCGCGGTAACGGCCCTGTGTCGGCACCCAAGCCTCGTTGTCGAACTTGCGCGCGGCGGAGGAACCGAGGTCGCCGGCGGCGGTGTCGATGGTGCGGTAAGGCACCTCGACCTTGGCCAGCATCTGCTCCTCCATGCCAAGCAGCTGCTTGTGCATCTCGCGAGAATCTTCCTGCTTGCAGTAAACGAACATCTCCACCTTGTCGAACTGGTGGACGCGAATGATGCCTGAGGTATCCTTGCCCGCAGCACCGGCCTCGCGGCGGTAGCAGCTCGACCAGCCGCAATACTTCAGCGGGCCATTGCCAAGATCAAGAATCTCGTTCTCGTGCATACCAGCGAGCGCCACTTCCGAGGTGCCGACCAAGTACTGGTCATCAGGTTCACGCAAACGATAAATCTCATCGGCGTGCGAGTTCAAAAAGCCGGTTCCAGCCATAACTTCTGGACGCACCAGCGTCGGGGTGATGGCCAGCGTGAAGCCGTTCTCCTCGGCCTGGTCGACGGCCATGGTGAGCATGGCGATCTGCATGCGGGCGACGGCGCCGCGCAGGAAGTAGAAACGCGATCCGGAGACCTTGACGCCACGACGCATGTCGATGCCGGCCACGCCGATACCCAGCGTCAGGTGATCCTTGGGCTCAAAGCCCTCGGCCTTGAAATCGCGCGGCGTGCCGACCTTCTGCACCACCACGTAATCGTCCTCACCGCCTTCGGGGGCCTCGGGCTCGACGATGTTGGAGAACTGCCACATGGCCTTGGTGTAGGCCGCAGCTGCATCGTCGGAAGTCTTCTTGTATTCGGCGACCTTGTTGGCCAAATCCTTGGTCTGCGCGATCAGCGCGGCCTTCTCGTCGGGAGCGGCGGTAGCGACCTTCTTGCCCATGGCCTTCTGGCTGGCACGCGCTTCCTCGTACGATTTGAGGGCGGCGCGACGGGTTTCGTCCTGCTTCAAAACCTCGTCGACAAGTTCGACGGATTCCCCGCGCTTGCGCTGGGATTCCCGCACAACGTCGGGATGTTCACGAATAAATTGAATATCTAGCATAACTTCAAGCCTACTTTCTTAAAGGGACACCTACAGCCCGGCAACAAACCCGCCGGCAGGCACCCCGTTTTGCCTTTACCGACACAGATAAATATCAATATTCATTATCCATATCTGCTATTTACCGCAACGCGCTTCAACAATCCAAAACACCGCCAACCCGCATCATACGAACAGTTCCACGATGTTGTAGAAGATCGCGGTGACGGCGATAAGGCCGACCACGAAAATGAAGACGTTGCTGGCCTTGCCCCTGTACTTCTGCAGCACCGGCACCTTGTGGATCGCGTACATCGGCAGGAGCATCAGCACGAAGGCGATGAGCGGGCCGGCCATCGTCTCGAGCATGCCGATGACGGAAGGATTGGCCCAGGCAATGAACCAGCAGGCGAAGAACATGATGACGTTGACGGCCACACGCAGCGGGCCACGCTTGATGACACGATGCCGCGTCTGCGCCACCTTGCGGATGATGCCGCCGAGCCCTTCCTCGACACCGAGGTAGTGGCCGAGGAACGCCTTGAAAATGCAGAAGAATGAGGTCAGCGCCGCAACCCAGGAGATGACCGGGCTGTTGAGGATATTGGCCAGATAGCTCAGGATGGAGACGTTCTGCACCTTGGCTTTGGCGAGGCTTGCCGGGTCGAGCGCCAAATCGCTGGAAATGACGAAGAACAGGACGACGGCGACCATCATGGGCTCCCCCGCCTTCAGAATCTTGATGGCCTTGCGTTCGGCGTATTTCGCACCGTATTCCAAGCGTACGTTGACGGAGAAGGAGGAAACGATGGCGGAATGGTCGAAAGTGAGCACGATCACCGGGATGAGCAGCCACAGGTTCAGCGCCAGCTTGCCCAGGTCGAGACCGCCGCCCGCGTTCTGCGGATAGCTGGTGAGCATGGACGGGTTCCAGCGCGGAATAAGGTAAAGCGCGAACAGCACAAGCACCGCGATGACCGGCCACGTCATCCAGCTCATCACACGGGTGACGATGGTGGTGCCGCAGGTGACGATGACGATGAGGATGGCGATCAGAATCAGGGAGAGCAAGCCGCGGGGCGGCGCGTGCATATGCAGCTGGTTGACGATGAAGCTTTCGGCGGTGTTGGTGATGGAAATGGAATAGACCATCAGCAGCACGAAAATCTGCGCGAAATAAATCAGCGTGAAGACCATGCCAAAACCGAAGCCGAAATGCTGCTCCACCACGTCGGTGATGTCATCGCCCGGAGCTTTGGCCGAAAGCACGAACCGGCACATCGCACGGTGCGCGAAATAGGCCAGCGGCAGGGCGATGATGACAGTCAACAACAGACCAAGCGTGCCAACCCCGCCCACGTCGATGGGCAGGAACAAAACACCCGCGCCGATGGCCGTGCCGAACAGGCTCAGCATCCAACGCACGTCCTGGCCATGCCATTTCATCGCATAGTCTTCGCCGACCTGCTTTTCCTTGGGCATTTCGGTCTGCACCTCTGCCGTTCGTCGTTTTGCCGGTTGCTTTTGTTGCGCTGTCATAAGATACCACTTTCTGATGTTTTGTTTCTTGGCTTATTGATTGGGATTCGCTTCAATTGAGGAAACTGCTCAATAACGGAACAAAACACCTCGCACTACCGGGCAGATGACCTTGCCGTCGCGGCAATGCGATATTGCGGTGTTAACGAAGTTCAGACGATGAACCCGAGATATCGCGATCTGCGACGACCGACGAAAACGATCGACGCGACGAACGCGAGAAATCCATGCTTTGGGCAACGCTGAAACGACGCGCGACAATCGTCGCGACGCCTGATTCCATTGCCAAAGTGAACATAGAAACTACCATAGCCATGTCATGAGGAAAAACAAATCCCCCGACACATTTTGAGACAGGATAATCCAAATAAACCATAAAAATAGCCTGCGAGCGCATAATTTTCAGGCTCACAGGCTATTTGGCAGGAAAGCGAAATGTCAGAACAATTCGACGATGTTGTAGAAGATGGCGCTGACCGCGACCACGCCGACGACCACGATGAACACGTTGCTGATCTTGTGGGAGTATTTCTTGAGCGCCGGCACCTTATGGACTCCGTACATCGGCAGCAGCAGAAGCACGAAAGCGATGAGCGGGCCGGCCATGGTCTCGATCATGCCGATGGCGGAGGGGTTGGCCCACGCGACAAGCCAGCAGGCGACGAACATCAGAACGTTGACGAGCACATTGAGCTTCTTGCGTTCGACCACGACCCCCTTGACGTGCGTCACCTTGCGGATGATGCCGCCGAGCCCTTCCTCGACGCCCAGATAGTGGCCGAGGAACGCCTTGAAAATGCAGACGAACGCGGTGATGGAGGCGATCCAGGAGATGGCTGGGGTATTGAGCATGTTGGCCAGGTAGCTCAGGATGGAAACGTTCTGTGCCTTGGCCTTCACCAAGTCGCCGGGCGTCAGGGCCAGGTCGCTGCTCAATACGAAGAAGAGCACGACGGTGACCATCATGGGCTCGCCGAGCTTCAAAATCTTGCCGATCTTGTCGTCGGAATACTTGCCGTAACGCTTGCGCACGTTGACGGAGAACGAAGAGACGATGGCGGAATGATCGAACGTGAGCACGATGACGGGGACCAAAAGCCACAGATCAAGCAGAAGTGTGCTGAAATCAAAGCCGCCGGCCGCGTTTCTGGGAATGCTGGTGAGCATGGAAGGGTTCCAGCGCGGGATGAGATAGAGCGCGAAAATCACCAATACTGCGATGACCGGCCAGGTCAGCCAGCTCATCACGCGGGTCACGGCTCGGGTTCCGCAGGTCATGATCAGAATCAGCACGGCGACAAGCACGAGGGAAAGCAGCCAACGCGGCGGAGCGGACATGTGCAGCTGGTTGACGATGAAGCTTTCGGCGGTATTGGTGATGGAGACCGAATACATCAGCAGGATGACCAGCACCTCGACGAAGTAGATGATGGTGAAGACCATGCCGAAACCGAAGCCGAAATGCTGCTCGACCACGTCGGTGATGTCGTCGCCCGGGTTCCTGGCCGAAAGCACGAACCGGCACATCGCACGATGCGCGAAATAGGCCAGCGGATAGGCCACCAGCAGCATGAGCACGATGCCGATGATGCCCGCACCACCCGCGTCGATCGGCAGGAACAGCACCCCCGCGCCGATGGCTGTGCCGAACAGGCTCAGCATCCAACGCACATCCTGGCCATGCCATTTCAGCGCATATGCCTTATCGGTCTTATAATCTTCGGTTTTCTGCACCTCACTTGACGCACCGGCTTGCGCGCCGTCCGCTCGTCGTTTCACCGGACGTTCTTCTTCTTTCGTCATAAATCCACTTTCCCCTCATTTTTGTTGGATTTTTAAAATCCGCTTCAAATGGGTCACCACCCAACACGAAGCAAAACATCACGCTTTACCGGGCAGATTACGCCATTGCGATGATGCAATATCTGAACGTTTATGAAACCTAATAAATCAATCCGAAATATCGCTGCAGACGACGGTCGACGACAAATGCGATCGACGGGTCGAAGCAAGAATGCCGACATTTCGGGCAATCAAAGAGCGGCTCACGGCATTGGCCGTGCAGCCTGCTTCAATCCCCATGTCGAACATGGTTCACAGTATATTGAAGTCAATCCACTGCCGATAATCCGGTGACAAATAATGAGATGGGATTGTTACGTTTCTGTTTCCTCGGCCGCATCCTCCCTGTTTTCCTTTAATTACAGATAGCCACGCCGCCATTGTTTGTAACCATAGAAAGAATCGTCGCAATCGAATAATAAACCGACAAACCAAAGCAAACCAACGTGTAGGCTTCGTTCATCTTTTTTTCAAATTCAGGCACAACGTCACCGTATCGCGTCACAATAGAGCCATGTCCCGAACTGTGGTTTTCGTCATCGTCGCCGTGGTCGCGGTATGCGTTCTCGCCGTTGCCGCCGCGTTGATCTGGCGCGCCTGGAAGCGCTGGCGGAGGGTGCAGAGACTCAACAAGCGTGACGACGATCAGGTCCGCTATGCTTTCATCATCAATCCTTCGAAGCCTCAGGCCGCGCGGTCGCGCCTGCATATCGAGGAATTCTGCAAAGACCACAACATCACCGACATCGAATTCATCGAAACCACGCTGGAACGCGACGGCCGGGTCTGCGCTTTGGAAGCACTGGAACACGGGGCCGACGTGCTGGTGGCGGTGGGCGGCGACGGCACCGTGCGCACCGTGGCGAGCGCGGTGAGCGGAACCGGCCACACTTTGGCCATCATTCCCATCGGCACCGGCAATCTTTTCGCCCGCAACATGGGTATCCCGGTCGACGACATCAATGCGGCGTTGGCCATCGCGACCTCGCACGGCTCGCGGATGGTCGATATGGGGCGCATGGCGCTGCTCGACAAGCCCGGCGAAGACCATGCCCATGCCTTCCTTATCATCGCCGGCATCGGCTTCGACGCCGATATGATCAGCGACACGAGCCCGGAACTGAAGAAGAGCATCAGCTGGCTCGCCTATTTCTCGGGCGGCATGAAGCACCTCTTCGCGCCGAAATATCGTGGGGCCATTACCATCACTTCGGCCGACGGCAGTTCGCATACCGTCGGGGATGTGCATTTCCGCACGTTCATGGCCGGCAACTGCGGCCAGATTCCGGTGTTTTCGCTGATGCCTGACGCCTCGTTCGACGACGGTCTGCTCGATTTCGAAATCATCGACACCTCGGGCGGCATCTTGGGCTGGATGAACCTCTTCGGCGATGTAATGCATCAAACCATCACCGGCAAAGCCCAGCAAAGCCCGCTTTCCACAAATTCCACGATGGACCAGATTCAAGGTGTCAAGGCCGAAATCAAGCTTGAAAATCCGGCACTGGCGCAAGTCGACGGCGACATGCTCGGCTCCACCAGCCATATCCGCTTCAGTGTCGAGCCGAAGTCGTTACGCGTGCGCGTCCCCGCCAAAGAGGAAATCGAACAGTATCAATAGACGGTAACCGCAGTCATCGTCAGTCATCGTCAGTCATCATCTTGGAGACGGCATCAATCATCTTTACTTGCTGACAGCCATCGTTTGGATATCGTTATACTGAAATACCCAAACCGGAACGGGCACCAACTGCACGCACTACGCCAGTCCCACTACTCCCATTATTTCGTGCACCCCGTGAGTTCCAGATATTTTCCACTACTTCGCACACAAGGTAAGTCGATACTTCCCCGTTATTTCGCGTAACCGGTCAGCGGGCACTTCCCCGCTACTTCGCGTAACCGGTCAGTTCCAGCTTCTTCGAGACATACTCGCCGATATACACGCCGTTGGTGCCGTCGTAACCCTGCTTTTTGACCTCGTCTTCAAGCCATTCCTTGTCGTGGCCAATGGCTTCGAGCACGTCGGTGTCAACCTGGCCGTCCACGATCAGCGGCAGTCGCAACGACTCGTCGCCATAGCAGATCACCGTCAGCTGTCCGTTCTGCTCGAAGTAGGCCTTCAGGACCTTGGAAATCTCATAGACACCCTGCGCGCGCAGCTTGAGCATCAGGTCGCTGGCGGAGACGCCCTTGCGCATGCAGGTGGCGACGTCGACCTTGCCATGCGAAATCAACATGACCGGGCTTCCGTCGATGATTTTCTTGCAGAACCGGCTGTTTTCCTTGGCGAACTTGATGATCATGCATAGAAGCGTCCAGGTGACCAGAACGAAGACGAACTGGAGCACCGTGATCTGTTCGTTGTAGATCACGCCGCCGATGATGGCGCCGAGCACGTAGTTCTGAATCTGGTCCATGGCGCTGGTGGGCGCGAGATTGGACTTGCCGAAGAGGTTGATGTGGACGATCAGGAAGGCGATGCCCACGACGAGTTTGATGATGAGTGTGGTGCTGATGAGCATGAAAAGCTCCTTACTTGCTTATGTCGTTAATCACGATAATCAAAATTGGATAGTTTTAATCGGCTGAACATCCAGTTCCCGCTAGTAACCGGTCAATCCTGCGAGTTTTCGTATATTTTGGGCTGTCGAAACGTACGTTTTCTCGCAGGATTGACCTGTTCCTAGCAGTATCCAGCAGTATCCACGACGCAAAGGCGCGCCCCATGTCTCTCATTCACTTCTCTACTTTGACGTCGGTGAGCATGTGGGTTTCGGTGAGTTTGTAAGCCGTGTAGTCCGTGTTGAGGTTCACCGTATAGTACTTTTTGCCGATCTTGACGATGACGTCCTGATTCAGATACTTTGAATTGACGAGCACATCGTCCTGCGAAACGTGCCGCTCCTTGGCGACCTGCGTGACGAAATTGACCATCTGCTCGCTTTTCGCACTGGCCGTCTCGCTTTGCTGGAATTGCGTATAGCCGCTACCGACCACCAGCACCGCCAGCAGCAGCGCGATGATGCCCAAATCGCGGTATTTCGTCTTGAGCCGGTGCCGCAGATACAAGGCGAAGAACGCAACCAGCGCCACGCACAGCGCGATGATGATGACGAAGCGCACGACCTGATTGATGCCGTGCTGGCTTTGCAGGTAATTGATGCCGTAAAATGTCATGGAAACGCCTCAAACGTAGGTTGACGGGTGATTTCTCCCGTTTCATCGTAGGTTCGACGCAATACGTAACTTGCGTTTGGCGCTCACAGGAGAATTTATATGACATTTTCCAGCCGTATGACCGCTATAGGTACCAGAACGTCTGACTACAACGCGCTCATTTTGCTTCGCATTTCCAACGACATCCATTGCCGACCTACAGATTGATGCCGGAAACCGCATACAAAAATATCGCAAAGTCCAAATACCGGCATCGCCACACATTAATGCCGGGAAACCGCATCTTGACGATGGTCAGAATCCGTTTACCAGCAACACCACACTTTGGTGCCGGAAAACTGCACGCAACAGGAAACCAGAGTCCGTTTACCAGCAGCAATCCATTGGCCAACCGCACAACGGCTGTGTGCGATTGGTTGTGATACCGCACAAACCTCGCCCTTTCGCCCTACGACTGTGGCACAATGGAAGTATGGTTGCAAACAATGCGGGCAAACCCGCCACACAAGCCGACCTCATCGACGTCAACGAGGTCATCGGAAAATACTATGACGCCATCCCAGACCCGACCGACCCGGCGCAACGCGTCTCCTTCGGCACTTCCGGACACCGCGGTTCGTCGCTGAAGACCTCGTTCAACGAAGCCCATATCGTCGCGATTTCGCAGGCCATCGCCGAATACCGCAAGAAGGCAGGCGTGACCGGACCGCTGTATCTCGGACGCGACACCCACGCGCTTTCCGGCCCCGCGATGAAGACGGCCATCGAGGTTTTGGTTGCGAACGGCGTGACCGTGCGCATCGATTCGCGCGATGACTTCGTGCCGACCCCGGTCATTTCGCACGCCATCTTAACCCACAACCGCGCGGTCGATGGTTCGCAGCGCTTTGAAGGCGACGGCCTTGCCGACGGCATCGTGGTGACCCCTTCGCACAACCCGCCGACCGACGGTGGTTTCAAGTACGACCCGGTCACCGGAGGTCCGGCCCCAGCCGAGGCGACCGAAGCCATCGCCAACCGTGCCAACGATTTGCTCGGCTCGTTCCGCGACGTCAAGCGCGTCCCCTACGACGAGGCCATCAAGTCCCCGCTGGTCGAACGTTTCGACTACCGCGATCATTACGTTTCCGACCTCGGCAACGTCATCGATTTCGACCTCATCCGTTCCTCCGGCGTGCGCCTGGGCATCGATCCGCTCGGCGGCGCTTCGGTCAACTATTGGCCGCTCATCAATGAAAAGTACGGCCTCAACATCGGCGTGGTGCGCCCCGACGTGGATCCGACCTGGCGGTTTATGACCATCGACCACGATGGCAAGATCCGCATGGACCCGAGCTCGCAGTATGCGATGAAGGGCCTCGTCGACGAACTCAACGCCGGCGCGTGGAGCAAGTACGATCTCGTGGGCGGCACTGACCCCGACGCCGACCGCCACGGCATCGTCTGCCCCGACTGGGGAGTGATGAACCCGAACCACTACCTCGCCGTGTGCATCGCCTATCTCTTCGGCGGCGCACGTCCGGGCTGGCCCAAGGGCACTGGCGTAGGCAAGACGCTGGTCTCGTCCTCGCTGATCGACCGCGTGGCCGCCTCCATCGGCGCCCCGCTTATCGAGGTGCCGGTTGGATTCAAGTGGTTCGTCAATCCGCTCTTCACCGGCAAGGTCGCGTTCGGCGGCGAAGAGAGTTCCGGCATGAGCTTCCTGCGTCGCGACGGCCGCGTATGGACCACCGACAAGGACGGCATCATCCCCGACCTGCTCGCCGCGGAAATCACCGCGAAAACCGGCAAGAATCCGGCCCAACTCCATCAGGAACAGGTCGCCAAGTTCGGCGAAAGCTGGTACAAGCGCGTCGATACGCCGACCACACTCGAACAGAAGCAGAAGTTCGCAGCCCTTTCCCCCGAATCCGTCAGCGCTACAACGCTGGCCGGCGAGGACATCACCGCCAAGCTCACCCGCGCCCCCGGCAACGATGCGCCCATCGGCGGTATCAAGGTAACCACGAAGAACAACTGGTTCGCCGCCCGCCCCTCCGGCACCGAGAACATCTACAAGATCTACGCCGAGTCGTTCGTCTCCCCCGAGGCACTCGACAAGGTGCTCGACGAGGCCACCGATGTGGTCGACAAGGCACTCGGCGAGTAATTCATCATAAAGCATCGCACAAGTCGGTAGATAGGAAAATAGGAATGGCGGAATTCCGCCATTTCGAAAAACCTATCTACCGACTTTCGTTTGCTTCAGTCCAAATCCAAACTTTCAAACGTCTCCAGAGCATAAAACACACTTTACTTTCAACTAAATTTTAACAAAATGTATAAAATAGATTTTATATTTATCTTTTAATTTCGGTGGCAAAACGTAGGCTGGTAACTATGACTATTACGGTTTCAACGGACGGCAGCGCACTCGGCAACCCGAACGGGCCAATGGGCTGGGCTTGGGCGGATCACGCAACGAATGCGGCTCGCACGGACGGGCATCAGCACGACGGCGACAGCGATGCGGGCGGCGCCACCAACGGCACCAACCAGATCGGCGAGCTGTGCGCGGTGCTTGAGGCGCTGCGGGCGCACCGCGGAGCCGAACCGCTGACCATCGAGACCGACTCGCAGTACGCCATCAACTGCTCGACCACATGGGTCAGGGGTTGGAAGAAGAACGGCTGGAGGAACTCGCAGAAGAAGCCGGTCAAAAACGCTCCGCTCATCAAGGCCATCGACGCCGAAATCAGCCGCCGCCAAGGGCCGGTGAAATTCGTCTGGGTCAAGGGTCACAACGGCAATCCCGGCAACGAGAAGGTCGACGACCTCGCCCACACCTACTCCGGCGACGCACGCAGCGGAGTCAAGGACGGCTACCTGCCGCTGGAGGGCTGGCAGTCGTTGCTTGCCTCGCCGTACGCCAAGGGCGTGGATATCCCCGCCGATGCCAAAATGCTCATCAACGGCAAAATCACCGAGGAACAATATCATCTCGGGCGCGGCGCTGAGCCAGGCGATGGCGACAGTGATAATTCAGACGATTCCGAAGGTAACGAAAACCAGACTTCGAACTCCGGTCAAAATACCGAAAATAGCGACGATACCGACGAAAATCAAATCGCGAGCGGAAACGAAAACAGCCCCGCCGGCAGCCAAAATGCCGGCAAAACTACGCTTTCCGAACGGCTCACCGAACCCGAAGGAGTACCCGATTATGATTTCAACCACCACAAGCCGACAGTAGAGCATCGTGGGGCGGCCGAAAACGACAAGACAACGGATGAGAATAACAACCATCGCGAAAACAGCGATGCAAGCGGATCTCACACCAATGGCCACACTGTGCGCTCACATCCCGATTTCAGTGCGTCACAGGTCGGTGATGATATCACCATTCCTGCCAACAGAAACCATACCGTCGCCGCCGAAACTGAATTGCCCGCCGCAAAAACAACTGCCCAAACCCAGCCTGGGCATCCAGCCGCAACGTCCACTTCAAAAACCCAGCAGCCAGCAGGCAATACCTCTTCTGAAGGTGGGACGGACAGCAATGAAACGGATGAAGCAGGCACAACGCCTAACAACAAGAGCAGCAACGATGCCAACGCTGCTGACGGCTCCGACAATGACGACACCGAAAACAAGGTAACAGATGACGAATCCGCCAAGCCTGTCGAATCTACGGAATCGTCCAAAACGAAACAGTCGAATGACGGTGCAACGGCCACGATAGCCCTAAAAGCTCCCGAGATTCCGAAGAAGCCCGAGCCCATGCAGAACGGAAGAGCGCAAGCAAATCCGGAACCGGAGTATCTGCCCAGCGGACTGAGCGTGAGCGGACCCATACGCTTCTTCCCCGCACCGCAGACCAGCCCCACCTATAACGGCATGCCTCGCCACATCCGCGGGGTCATTGCCGTCGATGGTTATGTGGCCGGAGACGGCACGATTGTGCTGAGTAATGCCCCGTTCCTTATCGCTAACAACGCTGGCAAGTGAGAGAAACGAACAAAATCCGAACAACAACAAAAGTATTGGAACACCGATACTATGGAAAATGACGCTCGTCACTACATGACAGGGCTAAGACCTTTAAAGGAGTACGAATGGATAAGAATGAACAAGACGCACTGAAAAAGGCGGCCGGCATCGAAGGTGCCAAGTTCATCAAGGACGGCATGATCGCGGGCCTCGGCACCGGTTCGACCGTGCGCTTCCTGGTCGACGAGCTCGGCCGCCGCACGCAGGAGGAAGGCCTCAAGTTCACTGGCGTGACGACCTCCCGGCGCACCGCCAAGCAGGCCGAAGGTTACGGCATCAAGATCGTCGACATCGACGATGTGGACCACATCGACCTGACCATCGACGGCGCAGACGAAGTGGACAAGAACTTCAACGGCATCAAGGGCGGCGGCGCGGCCCTGCTCTGGGAGAAGATCGTCAACGAGAACTCCAACTACAACATCTGGATCGTCGACGAATCCAAGGTGGTCGACACCATCGGCAAGTTCCCGCTTCCCGTCGAGGTCATCCCCTTCGGCGCGGGCCATGTCATCAAGAAATTCGAAGCCAAGGGCTACAAGCCGACCCTGCGCAAGAACGCCGACGGCACCGACGTACGCACCGACGAGAACAATTACGTCGTCGACCTGCACCTCGAGCGCATCGACCATCCGCAGGATCTCGCCGAAGACCTCATCAACACGGTCGGCGTGGTGGAGCACGGCCTCTTCCTCAACCGCGTGGACAAGGTCATCGTCGGCAACCCGAACGGCCCGCGTATCTTGACCGTTTCGGAGAACTGATTCGAGGGCAGCCGAAGCTGGAATCCGATTCCGGCTGATTCCGGCAAATTCCGGCTGATTCTAGTTGATTTTAGCTGATTCCGACCGATTTCAGTTAGCAAATAAGAACCGGCACGCAACTGCTTAATCTGCAATGCGTGCCGGTCTTCTATTTTCGTCTGTGAGACTGAATCGACATCATCCGATAACAAATATGTGAGACACGCGATGCATGGAAACACCCAGTGTCGCAAACCACACCTCAACAAACGAAAACAGGAGATTTACGACGCTTATTGGTTTCCCAGCGTCGTAAATCTCCTGCGTGCCAATTTGAGCTCCTAAATGCTGGAGCAACCGGCCATTTCGCTTATTACAACGCTTCGACCGCCTTGCGAGCGGCATCGTAGTCGGGCTCGTCGTGAATCTCGGGAACCTGTTGCGTATATGCGACGTTGCCGTCGGCATCAACCACGACGACCGCACGTGAAAGCAAGCCGCGCATACCACCGTCGGCAATGGTCACGCCGTAGTCCTCGCCGAACGAGGAACGGAAGGCGGAACCGGTGACGACGTTCTTGATACCTTCGGCGCCGCAGAATCGGGCCTGCGCGAACGGCAGATCCTTGGAGATGCAGACGACAGTGACGTCATCGAGATCTTCGGCCATCTTGTTGAACTTGCGCACCGACATCGAGCAGACGTCCGTGTCAAGCGACGGGAAGATGTTCAGAATGACTTTGCGACCGGCGAACTTGTCGAGGCCGAAATCGTTGAGATCGCCATCGGCGATGGAGAAAGCCGGGGCCTTGGAGCCGACGGCGGGGAGATTTCCTACGGTGCGAGTGGGCGCACCACCCAAAGTTATTTGTGCCATGTCTTCATGGTTTCACGAAACAGGCCAATATGCCAGTGTTTTACGCTACGTGATAGCAACATCACGCGCTTTGCCACATATCAGACTTCCACTTCGAAACGTCTACTACCGGCGATGTGCCCCAAACCGCATCTTGTGATTGGATTTGTGACGCTCAAGCGACAGTATGCGACACAAACGCAACATTCGATCGTAAACGCGACGCAAACCACACCGCTACCGTCGCATCCGCAATAACAACTTGCGTTTGCGACACCAGTCACACTCCTACAGTCGCATCCGCAACAACAAGTTGCGTTCACGACACCAGTCACGCTACCAGCGTCGCAAACGCAACATTGAATTGGAAATACGACGTTGGAGTTCACCCCATAAGATCACCATTTCGCAGCTTCCTGAAGACGGGATGGTGATAAAAAACAAAAGGTCCGGAGCCAAACGACCCCGGACCTTCGTAAAAAAGCTTGATACTACTTGCGCTGATGACGAGTCTTACGCAGCAGTTTGCGGTGCTTCTTCTTGCTCATCCGCTTGCGGCGCTTCTTGATGACAGAACCCATCTGAAGCCTCCAATCCTTGACTGTAAGTTTGCAACTTGACTTATCTTACTCGCTCTTGCCGACTTAAAACGCCATGTCACTAATTTTTGGCGACCAAACGCAAATCGTACAAAAACAGATTAACTTGGACTATTCGAGACGCTTGTTACGCGGGATTTCGGTCTAAAGCGGGAATTTCGAATAGAACCGCTGAATCGAATCCTTGGGACCTGTGGCTTGGAAGACGACGGTATCATTCTGCCAAATCGCCGTGGCCGTCTTGCTCTTGTCGTCACTAGTCTTGACCACGTATTTGCCAGTGGCATTGCCGGAAACCTTGACATCGCCGCTGGCCACATCGGTGCCTTTGAGCGCACCGGTCAGCGTGTCGTACTGGGTTTTCGCCGTGTCGTTGCCAGACCATTGCGCCACCACAAGGGTGATGTCTTTGGCCATGTTCCCTGTCGAATAAGTGAGGGTGTACTCCTCCAGCGGCGAAGCGGAAGTCCAGTTGGCGCTTGGAGCGGATTCCGTACGCGCAAAGTTGAGAACGCTATCGGGCATCGCCTTCAGCAACGGAGTGGCATCCTGCGGCAATTCCTTGGCCTTGATGCTCGGCGTGGTGGGTTGCGGCTTGGCGGACGTCGTCTGCTGCTGTTTCTGCTCTTCACTGGCCGACTTGTTCATCGCCCAGCCCGGCCAGACAAACGCTGAAAGCAAGGCAAGCACGATTACCACCGCAGCCGCGACCACGACCGCAATCAATTTGCCATGGGAAGAAGAATACCTTTGTTGAGTCGACATAACCGCAATTATTTCACATCGTGCTGACGCTGGCGTTATCGGACGGGTCGTTGCATCGCGCTTGGATTACTACGATTTGGCACTTGGCAAGATGATTATTCCGCCGGTCATCTCCACGAAAAATGGATTTACAATCCCCAGCTTGGCAAATGGAAATTATAGGCTCACACTAACCCATGGTTACCAAAAGATACGGTCGGAATTCGTACGGTTTCATTTGGTAACCATGGGTTAGTGTGAGTCTCAATCTTGAAAGGACTTGCTCTTGTCGGCGAAATTGGCTAGCGTCGGCATCATGGCAAAGAATGCGACACAGTACGTCTGCTCGGAGTGCGGCTGGAACGGCGTGAAATGGTACGGGCGCTGCCCCGAATGCGGTGCGTGGGGCACCATCGAGGAATTCCACGAGGCCCGGCCTGCCGCCGCGTCGCGCACCGCCGCGCCAGGACGCACCTCGCGCACGAAGGCCAGTTCCGCCGTCATGACGGGCAGCGCCGCAGCCAAGCCGATCACGGAAATCTCGACCGACAGTGTCAAGAGGATTCCTACCGGCTTCGACGAGTTCGACCGCGTGCTGGGCGGCGGCATTGTGCCGGGTTCGGTCGTGTTGGTCGCCGGCGAACCGGGAATCGGCAAGTCGACACTGTTGCTTGAAACCGCGGGAAATGTGGCACGAAATCATCCCAAAAAATCAGTCCTTTATATATCCGGCGAGGAATCACAGGCGCAGGTGCGTATGCGAGCCTCACGTATCAATGCCATGGAAGGCAACCTGCTGCTGGCCGCCACCACCGACCTCGCCACCGTGCTCGGCCTGATCGAGCAGGAGAAGCCGAGCCTCGCAATCGTCGATTCCGCGCAGACCATCGTCTCGCAAGACGTCGATGGCATCTCCGGCGGTTCCACGCAGGTACGCGAAGTCGCCAGCGCGCTGATCGACACCGCCAAAACGCTTGATATTCCGGTGATGCTGGTAGGCCATGTCACCAAGGACGGCTCCATCGCCGGCCCCCGCACGCTCGAGCATCTGGTGGATGTGGTCTGCCAGTTCGAGGGCGATTCGCAGACCGCGTTGCGTCTGCTGCACGCGGCCAAGAACCGCTTCGGGCCGACCGACGAGGTGGGTTGCTTCGACATGAGCGGCGACGGTATCGAAGAGGTCAGCGACCCGTCCGGCCTGTTCCTTTCGACAGAAGACGCGCCGGTCGAAGGCACCTGTGTCACGTTCACACTCGACGGCCACCGCAGTCTGCCGATCGAAGTGCAGGCGCTCGTTACGAAATCCGTTCTGCCGACACCAAGACGTAATACTAATGGCATCGATTCCAACAGGCTCGCCATGCTTTCGGCGGTTTTGTATCGCCACGGCCGCGTGAACCTTTTGGCCAACGACCTTTACGTTTCAACCATTGCCGGCGGACTGGCCAAGGAACCGGCCTGCGATCTCGCCATTGTCGCCGCATTGGCGAGCGCCGCCACCAGCAAACCCATCGCCCGCACCACCTGCGCCATGGGCGAGATTTCCCTGACCGGTCAGGTGCGCCCTGTCCCCCAACTTTCCCATCGACTCAACGAGGCCGCACGCCTCGGCTTCACCCGAGCCGTGGTCCCCACTCATCGCGGCCGTCGCGGTATCAAGGCCGTCAAGGGCTTGGAAATCGTAGAGGTCTCGTCCCTGCGCAACGCCCTCGATGCGTTGGGCGTTTCCAAAGGAAGATAACGAATCGAATTCAGCCACATAAGTGAGACCCTAACAGTCTTTCACTTGAACCAAATATAAATAAGGAGTAATAATGAGCGTTGCATTTGAGGATATGAGCGAGTACGCGCAGCATGTGGTCAAGGCGCTGGACCTTGAGGCGCATCCGGAAGGCGGATGGTACCGGCAGACATGGCTGAGTCTGCAGGCTGCGGCGGGTACAGCGACAAAGCAGGCAGCGGAACGTGGGGACGCGCAACGCGGCATTGGCACTAAGGCAGCGTCGGCAGATTCCAGTGATACCGACGTATCACATTCCGATAACACATACGCGGCAACAGCCGACGACCTGGAATCAATGAAGGCGACGGAAGGCCGACCGCTGGCCTCACTGATTTACTTCCTGCTCGCGGAGGGCGACGCAAGCGCCTGGCACAAGGTGGACGCCACGGAAATCTGGCTTTGGCACGGGCCGGCCACCGTCGGCCTCGAGTTGGGCGGGTACGGCGACGCTCCGGCCGACGAATCCGGACGCACGCTCTATACGCTCGGGCAAGGCCTCACCTCTACCTATTCGACAAGCGATGTCACAACATCTACAGCACATTCACCAGAAACCAAAGGCAACGAAATTGAAACCGTCTCGGGCACAACAAGCGGTTCTACAGCAACTTTGAACGCAGCAGCTGATCCCTCAATCGCTTCCGCAGCAACGCCGATCGGCCAAGTGGTCATTCCCGAAGGCTGCTGGCAGCGCACCGTGCCCGGCAAAGGCGACGCGCTGGTCTCGTGCGTGGTGAGCCCCGGCTTCACCTTCGACGGCTTTACGCTCGAATAAGAAGAACATTTAGAAACAGTAAACGGTAGCGGCAAAGAACACGGAATGGACGTGCGCTTTGCCGCTATCGGTATTAAAAATCACGGAATCGTTGTCTCAAAGAAGAGCATTCAGAACGATTCAAAGCAAAGTACTTGCCAATAAAAGCAATCGACCGTTGCCCATTAGCCCCTCAAGTATTGACACATTTCGATATTATATGTCTATTAATTCAGCCATGCTGACTATACTTGTAATTCATAGCGATAGCGCCGCGCAGACACCGACCGTCTTCGTGGCCATACGCTTGCTCCAGAAGAGCAGAAGGGAACAAGACAATGGGGAAGCAACACAAGTACACCATCGCACGCATCTCGGTCGCGCTGTTCGCCGCAGCCGCCACCATCCTGGCCCCGCAGATCGCCAGCGCCGCCGTACCGATCGGCGGCATGACGCCGTCGGCAGTGGTCAAGGCGGCAGACAAACAGCAGGACGCTTCCAGTAAGACCGGCGACAGGACCGACACCGCGAAGAACAACACCAGCAACACGGCCAAAACCGATGACGCCGACCAACAAAACGTCAAGGGCCGCACCAACGCCCCAACGGGCAGGAATCATTCTTCGAAGGATCCAGCCGCAACCAAACCCACAGCGCCTTCATCACCCACACTCAACAAACGCATAACGCCGAAAGCCGCAACGCTCGGCTCGTCCAATCCCGCTCTGAAACGAAGAGCCAGCCCATCGGTCGGAACGCAAGACACCTGCACCGACATTAATAAGACACCCTGGGGCACCAACGCCTACTGGCAAATCGATTCGGACTGCATACTACATCTGGGTGCCGTCGACACCTCCCAGCCAGCAACCCTCGGAGAAGCAGTCCAGATGCCGTTTTACGCCCTCCCATGGATTGACCATGCAAGCAACATCAAGAAGGTGAAAATCGACTCGGCCGTCCACGCAGCGACGAATTCCAAGTATCTGTTCTCCAGCCTTAACAACGTCACCGCAATCGACAATCTATCACTGCTCGACACCAGCGATACCACCAACATGGAACACATGTTCGCCTTCATGAGCAGTATTACCAGCCTCGACCTCAGCAGCCTCGACACGCATAACGTCACCGACATGAGTTACATGTTCGCCTCTATGTACGGTCTCGAAAACCTGAACATTGGGAGCTTCAACACCAGCAGCGTCACCAACATGAGTTACATGTTCGGAGGCCTGTTCAATCTCACCAGCTTAAACATCAGCAACTTCGACACCAGCAACGTCACCGACATGAGCGGCATGTTCAACAGCCTGCAACGTCTCACCAGCCTGGACCTCAGCAACCTCGACACCAGCAAGGTCGAAAACATGAACAACATGTTCTTCGGCCTAGACAATATCGCCAGCCTGGATCTGAGCAGCTTCGACACCCACAACGTCACCGACATGAGCGCCATGTTCGACTATTCGACCGGACTCACCAGCTTGGACCTCAGCTACTTCGACACCCATAACGTCACCAACATGAGTCAGATGTTCGAAGGCCTAAGCAATCTCATCAGTCTGGACGTCAGCGGTTTCAACACCCACAACGTCACCAACATGAACTACATGTTCGACAACACTTCCGCTCTGCGGTTCATTCGTCTTGGGGAAGACACGAGCCTCATCAGCCATAAAGGACCATCGGGGACCTGGCTGAGTGAGAACAACGGCACTACGTGGACGGGGACCCCATCTGCGGATAGCACTCCGTTCGGCTCCCGCACGCAGTCGATGTGGTACAGCACCTACCATCTCGCGTACGTATTCGAAGGCAACGGCTCGACCTCGGGCGGCGTGCCCATCCCACTGACCCCGACCGACACGCCGGCAGCCCCAGGACAATACCACATGCGCCGCCCCGGACGCGCACTCCTCGGCTGGTCCATCAACCCTACAGCTACCGAATCCACCTACGCCGAAGGAGCCACCCTGCCCACATACAGCAGTAACGGCAGTACTATGGTTAAACTCTACGCAGTCTGGAAGGCCATACCCGCGCCCGAAACGAGCACTGCCTCCATCAACGCCACCGACGTCCACGGGGACGGCACAGTGACCGTGGCTGGAACATTACCCGCCGATACCCCGGCCGACAGCGTGGCCGTGAGCTTGTTGCCCGGCGGCAGCTCCAGCACCGATCCATCTGACGGCGTGACGACCGCCGCAACAATCGACTCTGGCGCACACACCTGGACAGCCATGTTCCATGCCACCGACTTCACCGCCCCCGACACCATCGGCACCGGTAACGACTATGTCATCCGCGCCAACCTGCACAACAGCACCGGCGACTCCCTATACTCCTACAAGACCATCCACGTAGATATGGTGGTGCCCACTGTCACTGAAGTCGCGTTCACGGCGCCCGCCGGAAGCGCGAAGGGGACGGTGACCGGCAAGGTGCTCTCCTCCGCATCCACCGACGCCCAGCCCAACCGCACCGGCGAGGCCAATGCTACCCTGACGCTCGTCTGGTTCGACGGCAAGGGACAGCCGCTCACCAACCCGGGCACGTTAAGCCGTGGCGGCGCGCCCCTTACCTCCACCGCCGCCAGCAACACCGACGGTACCTTCAGCGCCGAGTGGCCGCAAGGCGTCGTGAAGGGCGATCAGGTCACGGTCACCGCGCAGGACACCACGGGCAACACCAGCGCACCCAGCAGCCTCCTCAAGCTCGGTGAGGCCGAACAAGCACCGAGCCCCGGTACACCCGGACAGCCCGGTCATCCCGGAACACCCGAACAACCCGGCCAACCTGAGCACCCCGGTCACCCCGGAACACCCGAACAGCCCGGCCAGCCCGAACAGCCCGGCCAACCAGGACAACCCGGCCATCCCGGAACACCGCAACGCCCCGGCACACCCGGCTCGCCGCAACAGCCCGGCAAACCTTCCGGTAACACCGGCAATCCAACTGGAAACACCGGTACCGGCGGCCAGCAGAACGGCCAAGGCAGCCAGACAACCGGCAACGGCGCCAACGCCGCAGGCAAAACCACCAAGCCCAAGCAGCTCGTAGCCACCGGAACGAACGTGACGGCCATAGTAATGGCGGCATTGTTTACGGCAGGCATCGCTCTTGTCTTCGACCGTGCCGTTAAAAAGCACGCTGACAAAGTGGAATAAATAATATTCCACTCGGCTAAAGCGGCCGGTGAATAGAGGGACTTCGTCATCATCAGCGGAGCCCCTCTTTTCGTACCCATTTGCAACGCCGACACGGAAATCGTCTTTACAGCCGCTCAGTCATTTTGTATCGCTGAAACCCTCAGAGCTTCAACCTTTGAACGTCACCGATGGTGCATAAACTGCTGATACAGCCTGCAAGCCCGCAAAACCAAGGAGTACCATGACCGATCAACGCGATGATTCAAGCAATTTCGCTTCGTGGGCACGGACGTTTTCGCAACACACCAACCAATCGCTGGCCGGTGCGAGTCTACTGGTTTCTAAGGCGAAGGGCGACGATGCCGAGGACAACGCTCTGCTCAGCAATCAAGCCGAAATCTGGGGAATGAACGTCATCGAATCGGATTCGGTGGCGGCTACTTCTGAAGATGTACAGAGAGATTCAGCGGCACCTTCACAACGTCCTAATACGGATTCAAACCCACAGAATGTTGACGCCTCCGCAAAAGGCAAGCCATTCGCTTACCGGTACGTTCCTGAATTCGACAACGCTGACAAGCAAGACGGCAACCCTCAAAACGCCGGAACTCCAACGATTCCCGACATACGCAAGGCCAGCGGGCTTGAGGCGATGGACTACGCGCAAGCGCACATGCCCGTCACCCGTGAGCTGATGAAAAGGCTTACAGAACCCGTCGACTTCCGCGGCGTCCGCATCGCCACCTGCCTCATTCTCGAACCCAAAACCGCCGTGCTGCTGCGCGAGCTCAAGGCGGCGGGAGCGCAGGTCGGCGTGTGCTGCGAACCCGGCGGGGTGGACGGGCGCGTGGCCGAGCAATTGCGCGCCGAAGACATCGAGGTGGAGGCCAAAAACGACTGGACCTCCTCGCAATACCACGACGGGGCGCTGCGGCTTCTGGACACGCTCAACCCGAACATCATCATCGACGACGGCGCCAGCTTCGCCCGTCTCGCCGCCCGCGAGCGCCCCGAAATCGTCAAAAACCTCATCGGCGTGGCCGAGGAGACCACCAGCGGCGTCCGCGCATTCCAGGCCATGCAGGATGACGACGCGCTGCCCTATCCCGTCGTCGCCGTCAACGACAGCAAACTCAAAACCGACTTCGACAACGCCCACGGCACCGGCGAGACCTGCGTGACCACCATTCAGGAACTCCTTGGCGCGCAATGGTTCGCGGGCAGGAACGTCACCGTCATCGGCTACGGGCCGGTCGGGCGCGGCTTCGCCCTGCGCGTACGGACGCTCGGCGCTCACGTCACCGTCTGCGACATCGATCCTGTCGCCTGTCTCAAGGCAGTGTTCGAGGGCTTCCCCACCGCTGATATCGATGAGGCCCTGCCCGAAACCGACATGGCCGTCTCCGCCACGGGCGTGCGGCACACGCTTGCGCTCGAACATCTGCACTTGATGAAGCCGAACGCCGTGCTCGCGGTCATCGGCGGCATCGCCGACGAAATCGCGCTGGACGATATCCCCTCGTTCCACCGCCAGCCCGGGCGCGATGTCACCACCATCCGTGTCCCCGACGGGCCGGAACTCACGCTGCTCGCGCAAGGCGACGGCGTCAACTACACGACCGGGGGCGGCAATCCCATCGAAATCATGGATTTGAGCTTCGCCGTCCAGGTGAGCGCGGTCGCCCACCTCATCCGAAACCAAGGAAATCTGCCGAATAGAATTATTCGCCTCGATGCCGCCACAGACCGCGAAATCGCCGATATCGCCTTGCAAGTGCGCGGCTATCACGCCAGCCACGCGGTCGCCGACAACGGCTACAGCTGGAAGACCACCCGTTTCGACGCGATGCAGGACTGACGCCAACAGCAACTGATCTCCATAATCTTCAGTGACTGTTTTTCTGCGCAACTTACAATTCATGCCGAAAAGCAGTCACTGAGGGACCAACAACGAACGGTTTCGGCATAAGAGAAGCAACATGCAGAAAACCAATCATTGAGAGAGATTCAACATAATCCCAACCGAATTTCCGGCTTTACTGCCGGCGAAATAGCTGCAATCCTGCCATTGCGCCATAATCTTCTATAACACAATCGCCATCAGCCGCGAACAATGAAAGCGTCCTTATGAATTCCCTTCCCAACCAAACCGGCAACACCCCGCAAGACGCTTTGAAACACAGTACCCATACCGACAATTCAGATAATCCCGACGCCACAGCCGACGAGAAGACCGTTTACCTGTACTCGGCGAAACTCGTGATTCCCGTCACCGCACCTGTCATCCCGGGCGGCGCGGTGGCCATACGCGGCGAACGCGTGCTGCACGTCGGAACGCGGCGCTGGGTGCTCGGCGAACTCAGGGAAGAGGGCATCGACGCGGCCAAGGTGGTTGAGCGGCACTTCGAAGGGGTGCTGATGCCAGGGCTGGTCAACGCACACACTCATTTGCAATACACTGGTATGGCAAGCGTCGGCCAGGGCCATTACAAAGATTTCCATGGTTGGGAACTGGCGTTCGACAAGGTCTACGCGACAGCCGAAGAGACCAAGCCTTGGCGGCAATGGGCGTTCGACGGGGCACGCCAGCTGGTTCAAAGCGGCACCACGGCGGCGGCCGACATCGTCACCGATATGGAGGCAGCGGGGGCGTTGGCCTCGCAGGGCCTGCACGGCATCGCCTACTGGGAGGTGATGAACTGGCACAACAAGGACTGGGAGGATCACGGCAAGCAAGCGCTCAGGGAAAACCTCACCCAGCTCGAAACGCTCAACCTGCCGAATATCGGCATCAGCCCGCACGCGCCCTACACCCTTGATTCCGAGCCGTTCATCGACCTGCCGGACATCGCCCGCCGCCTCAACATGCGCCTGCACATTCATCTGGCCGAAACCCCGCTGGAAGCCGGCTCGCATCCGGCGATCCTCACCACCTACACGGCCAAGGACTGGAGCGACGAGCGCTGGGCCAACTATCTTGAGCTCAAACGACACGGCAAAGGCGCTTCCGCCATCCAATTCGTCGACAGCCTGGGCTCGCTCGGCCCCGACGTGCATATCGCCCATGGGGTCTGGGCCAACCGGGAGGACCGGCGCATCCTGCGCCAGCGAGGTGTTGCTGTGGCCCTGTGCCCGCGCTCCAACGAGATCACGCACACCGGCAAGGCCGCGCCCGTGCGTCGCTATATGGACGAAGGCAACATCCTTTCGATCGGCACCGACTCGCTTTCCAGCTCCCCCAGCCTCGACCTTTTTGACGAGGCCGCGATGGTTTATGCCATCGCCCGTGAGCAGGATTACGCCAAGGACGATCTGAGCCACCGCATCATCCGCATGATGACGCTGGGGGGCGCGGAATCGATGGGCATGCACGTCGGAGCCCAGCGCATCGGGCAGATCAACGCCGGCGCGCTGGCCGACCTCGCCTTCATTGACATGCCTGCCGAAACCCATACCCCGCGCGAAATCGAGCACACGCTGGACGAGCTGGTGCGCCACGGCTCCGGCCACAACCGCGCCACGGTGGTTTCCGGCAGACTCGCGTATAACGACGGCGTTTTCTAAATCCGGCAATCTCGTCTATAACGACGATATTCCCTAAATCTGGCAGACTTGCGTACAACGTCAATGCCTTCTGATTTGCCCGGTTACCGTACGCAATCGTCACAGATCCTACGCAATCGTCACGCCTAAGCCCCGGGCCTCGCTTTTTGGATATCGGATAACCCGTTATCAATTATCCTAATCATCCCAAACGTGTTTCTGCCTATTTGGAAACGACGATCAATGCTAAGATGCAAACGTCAGACCTGCCGCAAGAACGACATTCGCACTTGCCGGTACGGTTTATATCGTATTCAGATTCCACCAGAAGCAAGAGGTCAACAATCATGTCATCGCCATTTTTCAAACGCGCTGTCCGTGTTCTCGCCGCCACGCTGAGCGCCGCCGCACTGGCCATAGGCGCCGCAGGCTGCGGTTCCGGCAAATCCGGCAATACCGCAAGCTCCGCCAATTCCAACGACGTCACCCAACAGACCATGATGCCGGGAACGCTCACCATCGGCACCGGCCAGCCCACCTACGAACCGTGGGTCATCGGCGACAAGCCCGAGACCGGCAAGGGCTACGAGGCCGCGGTCTCCTACGCGGTGGCCGAAAAGATGGGCTTCAAGAAGTCGCAGGTCAAGTGGACGCGCACCACTTTCGACCAGGCCGTCGCGCCGGGCGCGCAGAAGGACTGGGACATGAACATCCAGCAGTTCTCCATCACCCCGGAACGCAAGAACGCCGTCGATTTCTCCCCCAGCTATTACAACGAGACGCAGTCCGTCGTCGTCCTCAAAAACGGCAAATACGCCAACACCAAGTCCCTTTCCGAGCTCAAAAAGGGCACCATCGGCTCCATGGTGGGCACCACCAGCTATGACTTCACCATCTCCAAGATCAAGAAGGACGTCAAGACCTTCAACGACAACGCGGCGCTGGCCCAGGCGTTGGACTCCAACCAGATCGATGCGCTCGTGGTCGACACCCCCGACGCCGTCTACATGGTGCAGAGCGGGCAGGTCAAGAACGCCAAGGTGATCGGCCAGATCCCCGGTTCCGAAGACAAGGACGGCATGGGCATCGTCCTGCCGAAGGGTTCGAAGCTCACGCCGGCGGTCACCAAGGCCGTCAACGCCCTGCAGAAGGACGGCACCATCACCAAGCTGCAGCACGAGTGGCTCAAGGAATACACCACCGACATCCCGATGCTCGAGAAATAAGCGCCGGAAACCTTAGCGATTCGCTTTTTACGTGACCCTTTAACCGGCAAGACGACAATGCCACAGCCGGTTAAAGGGTCACTCTATAATCGACATGTCAGACCGTCGATTTCTTTTAGAAGATTGGTCATCAATGCCGCAGACTGCAACACAGAACATCAGCGCCGTCGAGCTCGAACGCCAAGGCTACATACGCCGCCAGAACCTCCGTTCCGTCGGCATCAGCATCGTGAGCACCCTGGTACTTGCCGCGCTTATCGTCATCGGACTCAAGGTCTCCCCCGGCTGGCCGAATGTGCGCCAATCGTTCTTCTCGGGCAAATACTTCGCCCAATCCTTCCCTGCGGTTTTGCAGGGCCTCTGGCTCAACCTTGAAGTGCTGTTCTTCGCCACCATCGGCGTGGCGATTTTGGGCACGCTGCTGGCCATGATCCGCATCAGCACGTCCCCGCTGCTCTTCCCGCTGCGTGCGCTGGCGACGCTATATACGACGTTCATGCGCGGCATCCCGATGATCGTGCTGCTCTATCTGATCGGCTTCGGCATCCCCGGCCTCAACATTTTCGGGCGCATTCCCGCCGCCGTGCTCGGCACCATCGCCATCACCCTTGATTACGCCGCCTTTGTGGGCGAGGTGCTGCGCGCCGGCTTCCAGGACGTACACCCCTCGCAACGCGCCTCCGCTCGCTCGCTCGGGCTTACCAGCGGCCAGACCATCCGTATGATCATCATTCCGCAGGCGCTGCGAAACGTCGCCCCGGCGCTGATGAACGACTTCATCTCCATGCAGAAGGACGCGGGCCTGATCTCCACGCTCGGCGCGGTCGACGCGGTGCGTGCGGCGCAAATCAGCGTGGCACAGACCTATAACTTCACCCCTTACGTCGTCGCCAGCGTGCTTTTCATCTGCACCAGCGTGCCTTTCATTCTTCTGAACGACTGGTATTCCAAGCGGCTTCGCGGCCGTGAGCAGGGCATGGGTGTGGTATGAGCAACAGCTTTTTCACAGCTAATATGATCAATCCGATCAACGCGACTTACGCGGACAATGCGACCAACGCGACCAACCCAATCAACGCGACCAACCCAATCAACGCAACCAACGCGGTCAATCCGTTTCAGCGTCGAATTCTGAAAGCCAGGCACCAATGAGCGAGACCAAGACACAGGCGGAAAATCAGTTGTCAGGGAACGCGCAATCCTCTACGACGCCGTCGCGGACGCATACGGCCAATGATGCCAATGCCGCCGCTGTAACCCCGACCGCCACCGTCGCCGCAAGCGCAACCACTGCTGCCGCCGACACCACCGATATCGTCAAACCCGTCCTTCATGTTGACAATGTGAAGAAGACCTACCGCAACGGCAAGGTCGAAAACCAGGTGCTCAAAGGCATCTCCTTCGACATCAACCCGCACGAGGTCGTGGCGCTTCTGGGCCCTTCCGGTTCCGGCAAATCGACGCTGATGAAGTGTATCAACCTGCTCGAACGCGTCGATGACGGGCAGATTTGGTTGAACGGCACCGACATCACCGACCCGCGCGTCAATGCGGACAAATCCCGCGCGCGCATCGGCGTGGTGTTCCAGCAATTCAACCTGTTCCCGCACATGAGCGTCATCAAGAACGTGACGCTGGGCGCCATCAAAGTCCACCACTGGCCCAAGGAGAAGGCTGAGGCCAAGGCGCACGAGCTCCTGAAGCGCATCGGCATGGACGCCAAGGCCAAGGCCTACCCCGACCAGCTTTCCGGCGGCCAGCAGCAGCGCGTCGCCATCGCCCGTGCCCTGATGACCGATCCTGAACTGCTCCTGCTCGACGAAATCACCTCAGCGCTCGATCCGATGCTCGTCGGCGAGGTGCTGGAAATGGTCACCGAGCTCAAGGAACGCGGCACCACCATCCTGATGGCCACGCACGAAATGGAATTCGCCCATCATGCCGCCGACCGCGTGGTGCTGCTCCAGAAGGGCGTCATCGCCGAAAACGGCACGCCCAAAGAGGTCATGGAGGAATCGCAGAACCCCGCCACCCGCGAGTTCTTCAGCCATTTCCGCGAGGTGTGAGCGCTTACTTCTCCTCCTGCATGGACGAATGCAGAAGCACAAATCAACCGATAACAATAAAACGCCGTAATCACGACGCGGCTCAAAACCGCGATATGGTTACGACGTTTTTGCTATTCGTATAAGCGTCATTCCGCACAAAATGCATGTCTGTAATAAGCTTGAAAAGTTTTCCTCCACACGGGCACAAAGCCATTTAAAACCGGGACGGAATGATTCGGAATCATCTCCTGCTGTTTGTTTAAAGACTCAAGGCCAATTTTGACGCGCAGTCTCGTCGATGATCCTGAACACGACTATCGCGGCTCAGCACTTATCAGCCGAAATGCCGGCCAATCTCACTGCGCACCGGTAATTTCCAGCGTCTGTTCGGCGTAATCCTGCAACGCGGCTTTGAGCTCGTCGGTGCCGTCGAACTTGACCTGACCACGCAGGAACTGGGTGAATTCCACGCGCACCTTGTGATCGTAAAGTTCCAGCCAATCCTTGGTGACGCAATACGGTTCGATTACGCGCTCGTTGAGGCCGGTCTCGTCGCTGTACGTCGGCTTCGTGCCGATGGAAATCGCTGCCGGCCAACGCCAAGGCGAACCCGGCGCCATGCGCATCTCATCTGATGGAGACGCAAGATTGGCGGCTTCCACACCATTGGCAGTACGGTTTTCCCCGGCAGGTTTGCCGCCATTGCCGCCACCAGCGCTACCGCCATTGACCATATTGTTCGTACCGTTGCCTGCATTGCCAGCATTACCGCCATTTGCAGCGCTGCCACTGTTTTCAGTGCCATTCACACCATTGCCGGTTTTACCATGACCAGCGTCGCCGATATTGTTGCCGCTGCTCTTAGCGCCATCGATCGGCCCCAAATCGACCAGCCAACCGGCGTACACACCGTCGACCGGCACATAGCCCTCGACCACCTGCGAAAGGTTCGCAGTCGGGAAGCCGATCTCGCGCCCGCGCTGCTCGCCATGCACCACCGCGCCTTCAACGGCATGGTCACGACCCAGAATCTCGGCGACGGCCTTCACGCACCCCTGCGAAAGCAGGTAACGTACGTTCGATGAACTCCAGACCCGCACCTTGCGGCAGTTGTTCTTCTTGGTCCACGCGCGCAGTTCGGCTTTGTTCATGGCCTCTCGCGGGTCTTGCGGCTCTCCGATGCCTTCCGGCATCTTCGGCTCGAAATGCGAAGGAACCCACGTATAACCCGGCCCGAGGTCGTTCACCACGTCGAGCTCGAAAACTCGCGTGGCCTCGCAAAGCTCCTGAATGGCCTTGATATCACCCTTGCGGTTCGCACCCAACGCCGCGTCCTGCCCCAGCACGAGCGTACGCATGCCCAACTTGCCGACCATCTGGCCCAGGAAGAAACGGAACGATTTGGCCGCGAACGCCATCGTATAGTGCAATACAATCACGCGGTCGACGCCGAGCTCGCGCATGATTCGCGCGCGCTGCTCGACGGAACTCAACGCCTGAGTATCCACATAATCGGCCGGCAGATCCATGCCGTCGTGTTCGTTGGCGTAGGTATGCGCAAGCGCCGGCCGCGGGTCGAGAATCATCACCACGGCCAGCGAACCGGTCTGCTTGGCGAGCTCCACCACGCGACGAACCACTGCCTGATGCCCCTTGTGCATGCCGTCAAACACGCCAATCGTCATCACTGCGCGCTTGTGCGAGCTCAAGATGGGCCAATCCACCAATCCATTAGAGTCGGGTGTCAACCTGGTGATCTTCATCAAAATCCTTTGTCTTGTTTGCCGGAAGCCATTTTATCAGCCGTGCCGCATGTGCGAAAGCCCCTTTTCTTGAGGCTTTACCTTCACCGGCGGAAACACTACCGCGGATTTCAGCTCACTGTCATTGGCCGGCTCCAGAATCGCGACGACCTCGCCGGTTTCAGGAACGTAGGCGGCGGCAAACCGAACCTGGAACGCAGGGCCTTCGGCGGGCACAACCTCGCTGTCGGACTTTGCGATTTTGGCCGTGTCACTGCCGGATCCAGCGGTGCCGAAAGCTTCATCAACGGCCTGCCGACCACTTAGCTGCGCGGACTCCCCACTGCTTGCCTCAACGGTTTCGAAAGCCTTATCAACGGCCTGATCCAGATTCATCTTCAGGCGGCGGCCGTAACGCAGCTCGGCCGCATCATGTTGCGTAATCGGGATAACCGGCATCGTGCGCTGCGCGGCCTCGAACATCGTCAGCGAGCGACGTTTCAGCTCGTCGGCATCGACATCCAGCACAGCCTTGTTCAAGGTCAGCGTCACGCCTTCGCGATTGGTGAACGTGTGCGGCTTGGCATGCGCCGTGACCACACGGTTTGCCAGCTGCGGATCGGCCAGATCGAACTTGCCGACCCTCGTGCGACGCAGCTTCGTCAGATAACCACCGACCCCTAGAAGCTCCCCCAAATCGCGCCCGAGTGAACGGATGTAGGTTCCCGTCGAGCAGCTGATACGCACGTCCACGTCCACGACGGAAGTCTTACTAGCTACCGGGGCAGTAAGAACATCTTGAACGGCAGAAGTGTGATGCTCTGTGCCAACTAATGAAATTGATGGCTCAGCCGCTTTCGATTTCTTCACCCCATTGACGGCCTCTGCAGGCTCACCCATTGTTTCAGAATTGCTAGCAGCATACGGATTTCCCTCACACTCGACACCGGAAATATTCCTGCTTAACGTCTCGGAATACCCCGTCTTTTCTTCGGTATCCTTGCCGTTTTCAGCCGCATAACTCGCCTCGACATTGCGAGCGCCCAAGACGGCGAACTCGCTGATGGTGACCGGACGCGCGTCCAGTTCCACAGCTTTCCCCTGCCGAGCCAGCTCGTAAGCATGCCGGCCATTGACACGAACCGCAGAATAGGAACTCGGCACCTGCTCGATATCACCTGTCAAATGGTCCTTGATAGTCTGTTCGATTTGTTGAAGCGTCAGTATATGTACTTTGTCGGAATCCTTATCACAAGTCACCCCGCTATCGAGGGGCAGCGACAGGTCATCCGCAGCTTTCGCTTGAGAAGACGACTGGTGAGATCTATTAAAATCATGCTCGTCGTTTGACGTGAATCGGCTATTGCTTTTTTTACACGCCTTAATACCGTTGCCGGGATTATTCGCCAATTCCATTGGGGCAACTTCTGTAACCTCAGCTTTGGCATCATCCGCCAACCTTACCGGCGCAACCGTGGTTATCTCGCCTTCGGAATCATCGGTGGTACTGGACTGGCCGAGACGGATGGTGGCCTCGTAGGTCTTCGTGTGGTCAACGATGTAGTTCAAGAGCCGCGTGCCGTGGCCGAAACCGATGACCAATACCCCCGAAGCCTGCGGGTCTAGCGTGCCCGCGTGGCCGACGCGACGCATGTGCAGTTCCCCACGCACGGCCGCCACCACGTCGTGGCTGGTCACGCCGAGCGGCTTGTCGACCACCAGAAGCCCGGAAAGTTCAGGCTGCTTACTCTTCGACACCATCATCCTCAAAATCGGCGGCGGTCTTCTTCTTGCGCGGCTCGACGTACGGATTCTCGTCGCCTGCGTATTTCGCGGTTTCACGGGCTTTGTCGAGCTCCTCGTCACGCTTGTGCGCGGTGACCAGAATGTCCTCGATTTCGTGCGCCTCGCTTGGCACCTCGTCGTAGATGAACTGTAGCTGCGGGGTCAGTCGCAACCCGGCCTTCGCACCAACCAACGAACGGAGCCTGCCCGTAGCCTGCTTGAGTGCCTGTTCGGCACGCTTGCGCTCCCCCTCGGCCTTACCCTCCTGGCCGAGCTGGGTCCAGTAAACGCGGGCAATCTGCAAATCGCCGGTAACGCGCACGTCGGTAATGGTGACGCCGTTCAGACGTTTGTCATGCAAAGTGCGTTCCATCGACGAGGCGATGACACGCTGGATCAACGCCGCGATACGCGCGGCCCGTGGATTGGTTCCTGCCATAACGTTTCCTTTTATTGCTTACTCTAACTGTTACGTTTCATGATACCGATGTATAAGAATACGTGTTTCTGGGGTGATTATTTCTACTCTAACGGAAAGGATACGTTCCCTTTCCGGCCACACGATACCGGCCACATAACGCTGTCGCCCGCCGCGCACAACTAACGGCGCGACGGGCGACTAACGCTCAAATCAGTTCGGTCTGACTCAATCAGCCCGACTTATTCAGTTCTTCTTGGAATCGGCCTTCGGCGCCTTGGCGGCCTTAAGCTCGCCCTTGGCATCGTCGGACTTGCCGGAAGTCTTGTCGGAATCCTTGTCATCCTTCTTTGAAGTCTGGCCATCCTTGCGCTCGATCTCCTTCATCTCGAAGGTCTCGATGATGTCGCCTTCCTGAATGTCGTTGAAGTTGCCCAAGTTGATACCGGCCTCGTAGCCTTCCTTCACGGACTGCACATCGTCCTTGAAACGACGCAGCGAGGAGATCTCGAGATCGTTGACCGTGGTGACCCCGTTGCGCAGGATGCGCGCCTTGGTGCCACGCTTGACCTCGCCGTCCTGGACCATGACGCCGGCGATGTTGCCGAACTTGGAGGAACGGAAGATCTGGCGGATCTCGGAATGGGAGGTGGTGACCTCTTCGTATTCCGGCTTGAGCATGCCCTTGAGGGATGCCTCGATGTCTTCGATCGCCTTGTAGATGATGGAGTAGTACTTGATCTCCACGCCCTCGCGCTCGGCGAGATCCGCGACCTGACGGTTCGGGCGGACGTTGAAGCCGATGATGACGGCCTTGTCCACGCTTGCCAGGTTGACATCGTTCTGGGTGATCGCGCCGACGCCGCGGTGGATGACCTGGATGCCGACCTCGTCGGATACCTCGATCTTCATCAGGGAATCTTCCAGCGCCTCGACGGAACCGGAGGAATCGCCCTTGATGACGATGTTGAGCATGTCGACCTCGGACTTGGCGAACTGCTCCTTGAGGCTTTCCAGCGAAACGACCTTGCGACGCTTGGCTAGCTGGGCCGCACGTTCGGAGGCCTGACGCTTTTCGGCAATCTGGCGGGCGGTGCGGTCGTCTGGAGCGACCAGGAAGAGGTCGCCGGCGCTCGGCACGGAGGTCAAGCCCAGCACCTGGACAGGTGTGGAAGGCTCTGCGGCCTTCATCTGCTTGCCGTCCTCGTTGAGCATCGCACGCACGCGGCCATAGGAAGTACCGGCCACAATGGCGTCGCCCACATGAAGCGTGCCCTGCTGCACCAGCACGGTCGCCACGGCGCCACGGCCCTTGTCGAGCCTTGCCTCGACGGTCGCGCCACGCGCGTCCATGTCGGGGTTGGCCTTAAGGTCCAGTTCCGCGTCGGCGGTCAGAAGAATCGCTTCAAGCAGCTTGTCGACGTTCGTGCCCTGCTTTGCCGAGATATCGACGAACATGGTGTCGCCGCCGTACTCTTCGGGAACCAGGCCGAATTCGGTCAACTGGCCGCGCACCTTTTCGGGGTTTGCGCCGGGAACATCGATCTTGTTGACTGCCACGACAATCGGCACCTTGGCCGCTTGGGCGTGGTTGATGGCCTCGACCGTCTGCGGCATCACACCGTCATCGGCCGCGACGACCAGAACCGCGATATCCGTAAGCTCGGCACCACGGGCACGCATGGCGGTGAACGCCTCGTGGCCAGGGGTATCGAGGAAGGTGATCTTGCGTGGCTTGTCTTCGAGATTGACCGTGACCTGATAAGCGCCGATACGCTGGGTGATGCCGCCGGCCTCACGCGCAGACACGTTGGTCTTACGGATGGTATCGAGCAGGCGGGTCTTGCCGTGGTCGACGTGGCCCATGACGGTGACCACCGGCGGACGCGGCTTGAGATCCTTATCATCCTGCAGCTCTTCTTCATCCAAATTGATGTCGAACTGCTGGAGGATTTCCTTGTCTTCCTCCTCGGAGGAAACAATCTTGATATTCCAACCGATTTCCTCGCCCAGAATCTGGAAGGTCGTTTCGTCAAGGGACTGGGTGGCCGTGACCATCTCGCCCAAGTGGAACATGACCGTCACCAAAGCGGCGGGATTGACGTTGATCTTTTCGGCGAGGTCGGCCAAGGTTGCGCCTTGACGCAGCTTGATGGTCTGACCGTTGCCGGCAGGAATGCGTACGCCGCCGATGGTAGGAGCTTTGATCTCCTCGTAATCACGACGTTTCGCGAGCCTGTTCTTTCGCGCCCTTGAGGACTTGCCTCCCTGACGGCCGAATGCGCCTGCAGCGCCGCCGCGACCGCGACCGCCGCCACGGGACGGGCCACCGCCCTGGTAGCCGCCACCACCGAAGCGGTTGCCGCCGCGACCTTGGGATTCGCCCTGGCCCTGGCCGGGACGATTGTGGCCCCACTGCCCTGGCCTTGCGCCTTGCTCCGAACGCCCATTGCGGAATCCACCGCGGCCGCCATTGCGTCCTCCGCCATTACGGCCGCCACGGCCGTTGTTGACCGTGGGACGAGCCATGGGATGCGGACGCGGGATGCCGCTGGGCATAGGCACATGCATGCCTTGCTTGCGGCTGAACGGATTATTGCCCGGACGAGGCCCGGAACCGGCGTGCTGGGAATGCGGGGTGGGCTGTGCGCCACCGTTGCCGGGACGAGGCGAGCCACCGTTGCGCGAGCCATTCGCGCCCGACCTCATACCCCCGTTGTTTCCACCGAAACGCTGGCCGTTACGCGGACCGGGCATACCGCCCTGACGACGTCCATGGTCGCGTCCGCCGTGCTCATTGCGAGAGCGGCCGCCCTCATATTCACGGTTGCCGCCCTCATGGCGTGAACCGTGGGTCTGCTCACCACGAGAAGATTCGTGATGCGAGCCAAGGCCTGGTTTGGCAGGGAAATGCGAGCGAGACTGTTCGCCCGGCTTCGCTGCACTTGCGCCTTGGCGCTGATGGCTGCTGGCCGGTTTGGCATTGTGAGCGGAAGACTTGGATTTTGCCGGAGCGCTGCCGGCCCCGGAATCATTATTTTGTGGGAAGGCGGCCCGCAATTTGCGAACGACCGGTGCTTCCACTGTAGAGGATGCGGATTTGACGAATTCCCCCATGTCCTTCAACTTTTGAAGGACGGCTTTGCTATCTACGCCAAACTCTTTAGCGAGTTCATATACGCGCTGTTTTGCCACTCAGTTTTCTCCTACTATTGTGACCGCGCGTACATGCACGGTCAATGTATTGTTACGGCGAGCTTACCCAGACTCATCGTGCGACCATGATTGTGTTACCTCGTCTCCGCCGACATGCAGGCACACTGCGTGCCTGCATTCGGATTGCTTTAATCCAGCATACTCGTGATGCTGGATTGCAGACTATTGTTCGTTTCCTGCCGTTTTGCCATCTTCGGCGGCTTTTGCAGCAGCCTGTGCCTGTGCCGCTGCGTGCGCCTCGCTGGACTCGATGCCGATCTTCCAACCGGTGAGTTTGGCGGCAAGACGCGCGTTCTGGCCTTCCTTGCCGATGGCAAGCGAAAGCTGGTCGTCGTGGATATAGGCGATGGCCGTCTTGTTCTTCTCGCTGACGATATCGACGCCGGTGGCAACGGCCGGCGAAAGCGCCGAGCCGACGAACTTGGCCGGGTCCTTCGACCAATCGACGATGTCGATCTTCTCCGGTCCGAGATTCTCCATCACCGCGCGAACGCGAGCGCCGCCGGGGCCGATCAGGGCACCCTTGGGGTTGACGCCTTCGGTGTTGGCACGAACGGCAATCTTGGTGCGGGCACCGGCCTCGCGGGCGATGGCCATGATCGAAACCGCGCCGGAAACCAGCTCGGGCACCTCACGTTCGAAAAGCTTGCGCACGAGTTCCGGGTGTGAACGAGACACGACGATTTCGGGGCCCTTCAGGCCACGTCCGACAGTGACGACATAGACGCGCAGACGGTCGCCATGGCGATAATGCTCGCCAGGCACCTGCTCACGCTTGGGCAGAATCGCCTCGACGTCGCCCACCGCGACATGCACATTGGCCGGATCCTTCGTATCCTGCTGGATGACACCGGTGATGAGCTTGCCCTTCTGGCCGGCGAAGGCGCCGAGCACACGCTCGTCCTCCGCATCGCGGAAGAGCTGACGAATCACCTGTCGGGCCGTAGAAGCCGCCAGACGCCCAAAATCATGCGGGGTGTCGTCGTATTCCTCGCCCAGTTCAGGGCGCGGGTGCGGGTCCTCCTCGGTGGGTTCCACGGGCTTTTCATCCCTTGCCCAGATGGTGAAGGTGCCGGCACGGTCGTCGAGTTCGACGCGGGCGTGCTTCGCCGCATGTGGTGTTTTGCTGTAAGCCAATAGCAACGCTTCAGAAAGTGCGTTGTCAAGTGTTTCAGAATCGATTCCCTGCCCCGCCGCGAGCTGATGAATACCTGTCAGGTCCAGTTCCATGGTCGCAAGACCTCCTATATGAAATTATCTGTCGAGCCGTTCAAAGCTCCATTAAGTCATAATCATTCAGTATTCTAGTGTTTTATGCAGACACGTCGTATTTTTTCCTCTTTGCGCAATTTCCTAAGACGGCGTGTCTTTCCTGGGGTTGCCATCGCCGCTTTTATCGCGCCTCTTGCCGCCTGCAACGCGCCGAGAATCGAGTCTCCGATCGAGTCCGCTGGGCCTTGCAAAACCGCATATACCAATGCTGTTTCATCCAATTCCCATTCTGTCGCCGGCTATCCGTTCATCGACCGTTACCTCTCGGCCGGCAACGCCGTGAAATCCTGGCGTGAAGCGGCAACACTCTGCCCCTCGCAGTTCAGCGTATACACCATGAAAAGCGCGCAGATGCAGTGGCAGCAACAGAGCCTTTCGCCGCTTGTAGAAGCCGAACCGACGCATCCGAACGCGGCGGTGGCGAATCTTGACGATATCGTCGCCTTGCGTGTGAGCAACGATACCCTTGCTTCGCTGGCTTTGGCAGAAGACCGTGCAGGCTTTGAAATCCAAGTCCTCGCCGCAAAAGATGTGAGTCATGCCACCCTGCAGTTAAGCGACGATCACAAGGCCATAGCCTCGCGTCTCATCTCGCTTGAGACCAAAGAGGCCGGTGACACCGGCGCACCCAACGACCCACGCGAGAAGGTCTACGACGTGGCGAATCTTCTCGCCCATCCCGACACCATTACCGACCCGAGCACCGGGTTGCAGGCTTCCACAGTGGCCGTCGTGGAGATGGATTGCGCCCGCGAATCGCTCGCCGCCCTTTCGCAGGCATTGCCGGTCTCAAACAACAAAACCGATGACTCATCTTCCGGCAGTGGCATCGCCTCGAAAAATCGAAGAAGCAAAAGCAGCGGCAAATCCCTGGCCGTGCTGGCCGATCTGATTTCTTCGCGTATTTATCTGGCATTGTCGCTCGGATATCCGGCTTTCGACGCAGCTTTGTACGAGTAGGGTTGGCACGCGGCTGTTTCAGATATGAAAACGCCTCCAGAACCGAAATTCCAGAGGCTTAGGGCGGATAAGGCGAGATTCGAACTCGCGGAGGATTTCTCCTCACACGCTTTCGAGGCGTGCTCCTTAGACCGCTCGGACACTTATCCATGTGCTGCGCAAAACGCAACTTTTCTAGTATAAGACAACGTGCCCACCATCGCAACCGGGCGTGGCGCACATCATTATTCCGGCAATGTACGGCGGGCACGGATCGAGGCAGCTCGGCTCGCTAACTCGTCGTCCGGCGGATAGGCGACGTGTTCCAGCGTCAGGCCGCAGGCGGCTATCGGGCCTGTCGAGCCTTCACGCACCGGATTGGCCATTTTCTGCGCGAACCAATCCAGAGACTTGCGGTGCCGGCCGACCTGCACGCACGCGTTGACCAGCGAACGCACCATGTTGTGCGCGAAAGCGTCGGCCACGATGGTGAAGCATACCAGTCCGGATTCGAGCGACGGAACGACGTAGGCTTGGGGTTCTTCGGAATTGCACTTGGAGCCTTCGACAATCACGGAATTCATGGACTGTATAGCATTCATACCCGCAGCTGCATTGGATTTCATCTCCGCAGCTTCACCGATCATCGAATCACCGATTTCTCGGCTATCGGGTCCGTTCACGCCATCATCGGCAACCGATCCCGTTTCCATGGATTCATTACTGCCGCTCCGAACAGAAGTGACATTGTCCACTTTATAAGACGAAACGGCAGAAGAAGTCTCGTTCGCGTTCGAATTTATATACTCGTTTTGTCCACTCAATCTCTGATCGGATGCAGAGACAGTCCAGGAATCGTTATAGGAGCCAATGGCACCGCCATACATGCCCATTACAGGCACACGCCGCCACACCGCCTGCTTGACCTCGCGAATGGTGGTGCCGCCTGGGTTCGGGGTGGCGAAGGAGCCGAAATCGTGCAGACCGATGGTCATCGCTGCGGCTTCGTTCATTGCAGGAATGTCAAGCACGTCTTCAATGTTCCATACGAAGCTACGCAACCGTGGATCGGCCGGTCGTTCCCCATCTGCAATCCGGTAGACATACGTACGTTCCAGAGCCGAAAAACGCGCGTCGAAACCAACCGGGGCGACTTGCACGTTGTGCAAAGAAATATCATCCGGCAGATCATGAGCCAGACGGCGACGCAACGCCTCGATAGGCGACACTTCCATATGCCCCACGCAACGCTCAAGCGTCTGCTCCCCCACGTCCAAGTGGCAGACCTGGTGGGCGGCGTGCACGCCGGTGTCGGTGCGTCCGGCGACCACCAACCGCAAGGGTTCGTCGGCATCGTCGGCCGGCACACGCAGAACGGTGTGCAGCGCGGTCTCTACGACCCCTTGCACGGTGCGCAGGCCGGGTTGCTTCGCCCAGCCATGGAAGCCACCGCCGTCGTATGCCAAGTCAATTCGTAGTCTCATCGTTGCCAGTATACCCAGTATACGTGCCGCACTGGTTTGCAAAACTCCTAAACCAAAGATGCGATGAAAATCAAGGAAATGGAGGCGGAATCGTGAGTTTACTCGAATGTTCGATTGAACAAGCGATGAAAATCAGGAAAGCGCACGAGAAAACCTGATTTTCCTCGCGAGTCCAGGACTAACAGTCAAGGCAAACGGCACAACTATAATTCCCGGCCACTAGTCGGCTCATCCCGAGACCGACTACAGCCACTTGTACTACAAATCGGTCACTCCTGCCACTTCCCGAATGTTCTCCAAGCGAAAATGTAACTTATGCGGCACGAGCGACCGGTTCTTGGCACGAAAACATGGGCGATATGGGGCACGGCTCCGTGCACATATGCAAGAAGGCCGGAGACTTACATCTCCGACCTTCTTGTATAAGAATTCAGCGAATCTAACGACTCACTTCTCTTCCTTGTCAGCCTTCTTGGCGGCGGGCTTCTTCGCAGGAGCCTTCTTCGCAGCCGGCTTCTTGGCCTTGGCAGCCTTATCGGCGTCCTTGGCTTCGGTCTTCTTGACCTCAGCCTTGTCGGCGGCGACATCGGCGTTGGCCTCAGTCTCCTTGGTTTCAGCCTCGTCAACGGCCTTGTCCGTCTTGGTCTTGGCGGTCTCGGCCGTGTCCTTCTGAACCTTGGCTTCGGCCTCTTCGACCGCAGCCTTGTCGGCGGCGACGGCAGCGGAAGCCTCGGCTTCCTTGACCACGGATTCCTTGGCGCTCACCGGTTCGGTGACGAGCTCGATGATGGCGCGCGGCGCGTTGTTGCCCTTGGACGGGGCAATCTTGACGATGCGGGTGTAGCCACCCTCACGCTGCTTCATCTGCTCGGCGATCTCGGTGAAGAGCTTGTGCACGATGGACTTGTTGCGGATGACGCGCATCACGCGACGACGGCTGGCCAGATCCCCGCGCTTGGCGAAGGTGATGAGGCGCTCGGCCACGGGGCGGAGGCGCTTGGCCTTAGGCAGCGTGGTGACGATGCGGCCGTGCTCGAACAGGCTAGTGGCCATGTTCGCGAGCATCAGACGCTCATGAGCCGGGCTTGAAGCCAGGTGCGGCCCTTTTCTAGGTGTAGGCATTATTACTCCTTAACGCCCCGGAATTACCCCGTTCAGGTGGGCATACGCCCGAACATCCGAACGGATACCGAAGCTTAAAATGAAGTTGGCGCTATCTGCTCTTACTCGTCTTCAGGCGAGAAGAAAGTGCCACCTTCAAGGTTGTTGGTATCGAAGCCCAGCGGCGAGGCCTTCAGCGAGAGACCCATGCTTTCGAGCTTCTCCTTGACCTCATCGATCGACTTCATACCGAAATTACGGATATCGAGCAAGTCCTGCTCGGTGTGGGACACCAACTCACCGACGGTGTGAATACCTTCGCGCTTCAGGCAGTTGTAGCTGCGCTGGGTGAGATTGAGTTCCTCGATCGGAATCGACATCTCCGGGTTGACTTCTTCTTCAACCGGAGCCGGGCCGACCTCGACGCCTTCCGCTTGCGTGTTGAGTTCGCGGCACAGGCCGAAGAGCTCAACCAAAGTGGAACCGGCGGATGCGACGGCATCGCGCGGCGAAATCGCCGGCTTGGTCTCCACATCGAGGATGAGCTTGTCGAAGTCCGTGCGCTGTTCAACACGGGTCGCCTCGACCTTGTAGCTCACCTTGAGAACGGGCGAATAAATGGAATCGACCGGAATACGGCCGATCTCGTCGCCGTCCTGCTTGTTCATCTGCGCCGGCACATAGCCGCGGCCGCGCTCGACAGTGAACTCGATCTCGAGTTCGCCGTCTTCGGCGAGGGTGGCGATATGCATATCCGGGTTGGCGATGGTGACGCCGGCCGGAGGGGTGATGTCCCCCGCGGTGGCCTCGCCCTTGCCGCTTTTACGCAGATACATGACAACCGGTTCGTCATATTCGCTGGTGAGCACGATTCCCTTGATATTGAGCAGGATTTCGGTGACATCCTCCTCGACACCGGGCAGAGTGGTGAACTCATGCAGGGCACCGGAGATACGCACGGAAGTGACTGCCGCTCCGGGAATGGAGCTCAACAGGGTACGACGCAACGAATTACCGAGCGTGTAGCCGAATCCGGGCTCAAGCGGCTCGATGGTAAAACGAGAACGCTGCGGATTCAGTGATTCCTCAGTAAGTTGCGGACGCTGTGCAATAAGCACTGTGTTATCCTTTCAGCTTCTGATCGGTGGTGCACTCACTGGTCATAAGCGGGTTGGACGGATGGTTAAATGAAGTGCTTCAGACGCGGCGGCGCTTCGGAGGGCGCACACCGTTATGGGCCTGCGGGGTGACGTCGGTGATGGAACCGACCTCAAGACCTGCGGACTGCAGGGAGCGGATGGCGGTTTCACGACCGCTGCCCGGGCCCTTGACGTAGACGTCAACCTTCTTGACGCCGTGCTCCTGTGCCTTGCGGGCGGCGGATTCAGCGGCCATGCCTGCGGCATACGGAGTGGACTTACGTGAGCCCTTGAAACCGACATCGCCACCGGAAGCCCAGGCCACGACTGCGCCCGAGGGGTCCGTGATGGAGATGATGGTGTTATTGAAAGTGGACTTGATGTGCGCTTGACCGACCGGTACCGACTTGCGGTCACGGCGACGCGGCTTGCGCACGGCTTGCTTTGCAGCTGCCATTGATCCTCGTTTCCTAATTACGAATGATTCCTACGTCACGAAGAGCCTGGAACGTAAGCAAAACTATCAGCGACGCCCCGTCCCTCTTCATAACTGCTTGAGGCCTAATTACTTAACGGCCTTTTTCTTTCCAGCGACGGTACGCTTCGGGCCCTTGCGGGTACGGGCGTTGGTCTTGGTGCGCTGACCGCGCACAGGCAGACCATGGCGGTGACGCTGGCCCTGATAGCAGTTGATCTGAATCTTACGACGAATATCCGCATCGACTTCACGACGCAGATCGCCTTCAATCTTGTAGTTGGCCTCAAGATAGTCACGCAGCGTAATAAGCTGCTCGTCGCTCAGATCCTTGACGCGGGTATCCGGATTCACACCGGTTGCGGCAAGCGTTTCCTTCGCGCGAGTACGGCCGACACCAAAGATATAGGTGAGGGCGATCTCGATGCGCTTCTCATTGGGGATGTCGACTCCGGCAAGACGTGCCATTGCGATTCCTTCTATGTTTCCGTAGGTTTGTACCAAGTCATCCGGTTTTCCGGCTCGGGCCTACGTACCCGGGGTTCAGCTTAACGCTGCGACTCAGTACCTTTTCTGGTCGGAGGTTTTCCGCTCAGCCTTGACGCTGCTTGTGGCGCGGGTTGGAGCAGATCACCATGACGCGACCGTGACGACGGATCACGCGGCAATTCTCGCAGATCCTCTTCACACTAGGGCTGACCTTCATGGTTTTCCTTTTCTTGTACCTTTACTTATAACGGTACGTAATACGGCCGCGGTTCAGGTCGTAAGGGCTCATTTCGAGGACCACACGGTCCTGCGGGAGGATACGAATATAGTTCTTGCGCATCTTGCCCGAGATTGTGGCCAGCACGATGTGCTTGTTTTCAAGTTCGACGCGAAACATCGCGTTCGGCAGTGCTTCCACTACCTGACCTTCAACTTCAATCACACCGTCTTTAGCCATGAGCCTCATTCCGTTCTTTGGCTGATATTACATTTATGGCGCATCCGAAAACACACCAACTTCTTACTATAACAAAAGCAGGGACCAAATGCGACACGGCGTGTTGCATTCAATCCCTACTTGTGGTAATGGAGATTTTAGACGTTACTTGTCTGATTGCGTATCAGAACCGCATTTCAGAAATCCAACGAAAACAAACTGCGGAATTCCCATCAATCCAAAGCGTCGAAGATGGTCTTGGAGATGTCGTCGATATCCCCTTCGCCATCAATCGGCACCAGGCAACCACGGGACTTGTAAGTGTCGAGCAGCGGTGCGGTCTCCTCATCATAGGTCTTGAGCCTCTGGGCGATGGCTTCGGCGTTGTCATCGGCACGGCCCTCTTCGGCGGCTCGCTTGGCGATGCGCTTCATGAGGATGTCGCGGTCGGCATCGAGCGCCACCACCTTGTCGAGCGGGGTGCCGAGCTCTTCGAGCATCTTGTCGAGCGCCTCGACCTGGGCCGCGTTGCGCGGATAGCCGTCAAGAATCCAGCCGTTTTTGGCATCGTCCATGGCCAAACGATCCTTGACGATCTTGTTGGTCAGTTCGTCGGGGACGAGCTGACCCTTGTCGGTATAGCTCTTGGCCTCCTGCCCCAGCGGAGTGTTGTTCTTCATGTTGTAGCGGAAGATATCGCCGGTGGAAATGTGCGGAATGCCGTAGTGCTCAGCAATCAGCTTGGCCTGAGTTCCCTTGCCCACCCCTTGCGGGCCCATAATCAATAGACGCATGTTGCTTCTACTTTCTTTGTTTGTGCATGTAGCAAATGATGCCCATCCGCTTCTAAGAACAGATGAGCATCATTCATTATTATTTTCTAAACCTGTTATCAACAAACCGAACGAATATGGTCACTCGGACTTGTCGGTATCGTTATCAGTTTCGTCGTCGGAGGCCTTCTTGCCAGCGTCGGAATCCTCTTGCATTGATTCGTCGTTTTGCGTAGCCGAATCAGCGGAATCAGTGTTCGTAGCTTTCGTGGTCTCAGGGGTTTCGGTTACTGCGGTATCCGTGGTTTCCTCGCTCTTGTCGGATTCCTTCTCAGCTACCTCGGATTGGGTATCCTCGCTGACGGTCTCCACGCTTTCGACAACCGCGGTCGAGGCTTTCTTGGACTTCTTGGACGCCTTGACGTCCTCGCCTTCGATATGATCGGTATCTTCAAGCAGGAAGCCGGTGTACTGGAACTGCTCGGTCTGGGCCTTGGCCTGACGAAGGGTATCGAGACCGACGCCCGCGATAATCAGGATGGTCGTGCCGCCGAACGGAAGCTTGTTGTTGAGCTTCAGCATCATGATGAGCATCGTCGGAATCAACGCTACGAAGAGCAGGTAGACGGCGCCGACCGTGTTGAGCCTGTTCATCACATAGCTCAGGTAACGGCTGGTGGCGCTACCGGCACGGATACCGGGGATGAAGCCGCCATACTGCTTCATGTTGTCTGCCGTTTCGTCCGGGTCAAAGGTGATCGACGTGTAGAAGAAGCAGAAGAACACGATCATCACAGCGTAAAGCGCGATATACCAAATGGAAGTCGTGTTGGCCAGGTTGGTGTTGATCCACTTGACCCACTTCTGCTCGGGCTTGCCGAACTGTGCGATCAACGTAGGAATCGCCAGAATCGAGGAGGCGAAGATCGGCGGGATGACGCCGGACATGTTGATCTTCAGCGGAAGATAGGTGGAGGAACCGCCATACATCTTGCGGCCGATCATACGACGCGTATACTGCACCGGGATACGGCGCTGAGCGAGTTCGACGAAATCGACGAAGATGAGAATGACGACGAGGACCGCGACGACGATGCCGAAGTAAGTCCAGTTGCCGTTCTTGCCGTTGGTGCCCCAGCCGATCTGCCAAAGCTGCGGCAGGAAGCCGGAGCAGATGGACATGAAGATCAAGACGGACATGCCCTGGCCGATGCCCTTGTCGGTGATCAATTCAGCCATCCACATGATGAGGCCGGTACCGCCGGTCATGATCAGGACCATGACCACGAGGTTCCATACCGAGCCATCGGGAACGACCTGACCGCACTGGTAGTTGAAGAGCGCGCCGGAACGGGCGGTGACCAGAATGGTGGTGGACTGCAGGATCGCCAGACCGATGGTGAGATAACGCGTGTACTGCGTCAGCTTGGTCTCGCCGGACTGACCTTCCTTGTGCAACGCTGCGAAACGGGGAATGACCACACGCAGCAGCTGGATGACGATGGAGGCCGTAATGTACGGCATCACGCCCAATGCAAAGATCGAAAGCTGCAGCATGGCGCCGCCGGAGAAGAGGTTGACCAACCCCACGAAGTTCTCCTGGGCCGTCTTCATGGTACCGACGCATTGCTGGACCACCTTGTAGTCCACTCCCGGGGTCGGTATGAACGAACCGATGCGGTAGATGACAATGATGCCGAGCACGAAGAGGATCTTATGGCGAAGTTCCTTCGTCTTCAGGGCCTGGATTAACGTCCTCACCTGGATTTCCTTCCCTATTCGGTACATCTGGTGTACCGATGCAAACACACTAAGCGATAATCTTAGCGTCAAGCGTCTACCAAATAACGCGCACCACTCCGACAAATGATAAACTTATATCAATTTCGAAGGATTATCCGCTTTCGAGGTAACCTGCCTACTTCAGTACGCAATGCCACATTGAGCAGACACGGATTCAAAAACCGGATTATCAACCTGCCCGTGCCAAGGTTCCTTGAATTTGATCCATTTTGAGATTTCAAGCATCAATTCCGGCCTGCTTTATGCTTGGAATCCCATCAACAGCTTATGTAGGATTTCAAGCACTATTATTGGCCTATTTTGCGCTTAGATTCCTGTTTGGCACACGGTCGGAAGATGCGTTCGTTGCGTTGGCGGATATGCCCAAAGCAAGTGGTCCTCTTCGCTGACGCGAAAAGGACCACCATGTATGCGAACCATTGAGGCTCACATTACAGACATCCGAATTACTCTTCGGAAATGGAGCCGCCTGCAGCCTCAATCTTGGCCTTGGCGGACTTGGAAGCCTTCACACCCTTGAGCGTGAACGCAACCTTGGTCTCACCGTCGCCCAGAACCTTGACAGGGTATCCGGCGCGAACCGCACCGGCCTTGACGAGATCGGCGACAGTGACCTCTCCACCCTTCGGGAACAGCTTGGAGAGAGCGGAGACGTTGACGACCTGGAACTCCTGCTTGAAGGGGCTCTTGAAGCCGCGAAGCTTCGGCAGGCGCATGTAGAGAGGCAGCTGGCCGCCTTCGAAGCCAGGACGAACCTGATAACGCTTCAGCGTGCCCTTGGCGCCACGTCCCGAGGTCTTACCCTTGGAACCTTCACCACGGCCCACGCGGATGCGGTTCTTCTTGGCACCCGGAGCGGGACGCAGATCGTGCATCTGCAAAATCGTGTTTTCTTCTTGCTTTGCCATATCAGGCCTCCTCAACCGTGACCAAGTGGCGAACCGCATTGATCAGACCGCGGGTTGCAGGGGTGTCTTCACGGACAACCGTCTGACCGATCTTGTGCAGGCCGAGCGTACGCACGGTGGCGCGCTGATCGGGCTTGCGGTTGACCAGACCTTTGGTAAGTGTGATCTTCAGATCTGCCATTACTCTTCACCATCCTTGGCTTGTTCGGCCTCGGCCTTGGCATCCTCACGGGCCTTGCGGGCCTCGGCGATGCCTTCGGCACGAGCACGGAGCAGGGTGTCGGGAGCGACTTCCTCAACGGTCAAGCCACGGCGTGCCGCGATCTCTTCCGGCTCCTCGAGCTGCTTCAGGGCATCCACGGTGGCGCGAACCACGTTGACCGCAGTGGCGCTGCCCATGGACTTGGTGAGAATATCGGAGATGCCTGCGCACTCCATGACGGCGCGGACAGCGCCGCCGGCGATTACACCGGTACCGGGAGCGGCGGGACGAAGCAGAACGGTGCCTGCCGCGTCATGACCGATGACCGGGTGGGTCACGGTGCCGCGAACGCGCGGAACGGTGAACATGTGCTTCTTGGCGTCAAGCTGGCCCTTGGCGATGGCGGCAGGAACCTCACGGGACTTGCCGTAGCCAACACCGACGGTGCCGTTGCCGTCTCCGACCACCACGAGAGCGGCGAAGCTCATGCTACGGCCACCCTTACGGGTCTTGGAAACACGGTTGATGGTCACGACGCGATCGAGCAGCTCGTCGCCACGATTTTCCTCGCGACGGCCACGGCGTTCACCGCGACGATCTCCTCGACGGCCTTCACCGCGGCCTTCGCCACGTCCGCCACGGCGTGAACCGCGACGATCGTCGTTGCGCTGACCTTGCTTGTTGTCGTTGGACGCCTGCGTGTTCTGATTTTCTTCAGTCACTTGGGTTTCCTTTTCGTTGTCGCTCACAGTGCAAGACCTCCCTGACGGGCGCCTTCAGCAACGGCTGCGACGCGACCATGATACTTGTTGCCGCCACGGTCGAAGACGACGGAATCAATGCCCGCGTCCTTGGCCTTCTTGGCAATCAGCTCGCCGACCTTCTGTGCGGCTTCGGTCTTGGTGCCCTTGAACCCATCGAAATCATGGGTGATGGTGGACTCGCTGACCAAAGTGACGCCCTTGGTGTCGTCGACGATCTGCGCGACCATGTGGCGGTTCGAACGGGTGACGACGAGACGTGGACGCTCTGCGGTGCCGCTGATGTGCTTGCGCAGACGAGCGTGACGACGAAGCCTTGCGACTTTCTTGCTTTTACCGAAAATCTTGACTGTCATATCACTTACCAGCCTTTCCAGCCTTGCGCAGGATGTGTTCGTCGGAGTACTTGATGCCCTTGCCCTTGTAGGGTTCCGGCTTGCGAAGCGCACGGATGTTGGCCGCGGCCTGACCGACCGCCTGCTTGTCTGTGCCCTTGACGACCACCTGGTTGGCGTTCGGCAGCTCGAAGGTGATGCCTTCGGGCGGGTTGACGGTGATGGTGTGCGAATAGCCGAGCGAGAACTCAATGCCCTTGCCCTTCATCTGCGCACGGTAACCGGTGCCGACGATGTCCAGCGTCTTGCTGAATCCGTCGTGCACGCCCTGAACCATCGAAGCGACGATGGAACGGGCCAGACCGTGGTCTGCACGGGTCTGCAGCTGATCATCGACCGGTTCGAAGTAAATGGTGTTGTCTTCGACGCGAGCGGTGATGCCGTCGGGAATAGTGTAGGAATCAGAACCCTTGGCGCCTTTGACGCTGAAGTTCTGTCCGTCGATCTTGACTTCCACGCCTGCCGGAATGGTGACGGGGAGCTTACCAATATGTGATGCCATGTTTTAGCTCTCCTTTCTCACCAAACGAAGGCGACGATCTCGCCGCCGATGCCCCGGTCGAGGCAATCTTTCTGGGTCAACAATCCTGCACTGGTCGAAATAATCGCGACACCCATGCCACCGAGTGGCATCGGCAGTGCGTCCGACTTCGCATAGCGACGCAGGCCGGGCTTCGAGATGCGCTTGATGCCCTGAATGGCACGCTCGCCATTGGGACCGTACTTCAGCGTGATCTCAAGGTTCTGGCCGACGCGAGCATCCGTAGCTGCAAAGTCCTTGATATAGCCTTCGCGCTTGAGGATCTCGGCGATCGCCGCCTTGAACTTGGAGTACGGCATGGAAACGGTCTCATGCTTCGCCGCACTCGCATTACGCAGACGCGTAAGCATGTCTGCGATTGGATCTGTCATTGTCATGTGGGCTAACGCCCTTTCTCGCCGTGGTTTCCTCCGCCGGAGCAGGTATTTTTAAACCTGCCCCGGCCGAGGACCTTCAGCGTCGATGTTTACCAACTGGACTTCGTAACTCCGGGCAGCTCGCCACGATGAGCCTTCTCGCGAAGGCAGATGCGGCACAGGCCGAACTTGCGATATACGGAGTGGGGACGGCCGCAAACCTGGCAGCGCGTATAGGCGCGCACCTTGAACTTTGGTTTGGCAGCAGCCTTGTTTCTAAGAGCGGTTTTTGCCATTTCAGTTCTCCTTGAAGGGGAAGCCAAGGTGCTTGAGCAGTGCCCGAGCTTCCTTGTCATCCTTGGTGCTGGTCACCACGGTGATATCCATACCACGCTGATGATCGATCGCGTCAGGATCGATCTCGTGGAACATGGACTGCTCGGTGAGACCGAAGTTGTAGTTGCCCTGGCCATCGAATTGCTTGTCGCTGATGCCGCGGAAATCGCGGATACGCGGCAGAGCAAGAACGAGCAGCCTGTCGAGGAACTCCCACATGCGGTCGCCGCGAAGCGTCACGTATGCGCCAATGGCCTGGCCTTCACGCAGATGGAACTGCGCGACGGACTTCTTGGCCTTGGTGATCTTCGGCTTCTGGCCAGTGATCGCGGTGAGGTCGCTGACGGCGCCCTCGATGAGCTTGGAGTCGCGGGCCGCGGCGCCGACGCCCATGGAGACGACGACCTTCTTGACCTTGGCGACCTGCATCGGGTTGGAATACTTGAATTCCTTCTCGAGCTCAGGCACGATCTTGTCGATGTACTGCTGCTTCAGGCGCGGTGTTGCCGGCGCTTCGACTGTTGTATCGCTCATGCCAGCTCCTTTCCTGATTTCTTGGCGATGCGGGTGCGCACGGTCTTGACCTTGCCGTCCTGGGCTTTGGTCGTGACCTTGACGCCAACGCGGGTCGGTTCCTTGGTCTCCGGGTCGATGACCATCACATTGGAGCGATGAATCGGCGCCTCAACGGAGACGATGCCGGACTGCTGGCCCTGCTGGGTGGCGCGGACGTGCTTCTTGACGATCTGCACGCCCTCAACGATCAGACGGTCGTTGGCAAGCACCTTGGTGACTTTGCCTTCCTTGCCGCGATCCTTGCCGCGAATGACCTTGACCTGGTCGCCGGTCTTGATCTTGGCTACCATCTTCAGATCACCTCCGGGGCGAGGGACACGATCTTCATGAAGCGCTTGTCGCGCAGTTCACGTCCGACCGGTCCGAAGATACGAGTGCCCTTGGGCTCATGGCCGGAGCCAAGAATAACCGCAGCGTTCTCGTCGAACTTGATGTATGAGCCGTCTTTGCGACGATGCTCTTTTACCGTACGGACGACAACGGCCTTGACCACGTCGCCCTTCTTGACCGACCCGCCAGGGATCGCGTCCTTGACGGAGGCGACGATCACGTCGCCGATGCCGGCATAGCGTCGCTTCGATCCGCCGAGCACTCGGATGGCCAAGATCTCCTTGGCACCCGTGTTGTCGGCGACATGAAGCCGCGTTTCCTGCTGAATCATTGATTCTCCTTAGCCGCGCTGGTTCTCCCCTGCCACCCGTGAAGGTGAGCAGCGGAGCCTTGCCGAACTTGTTACTTGGCGCGTTCGACGATGGAGTCGAGACGCCAACGCTTGGTCTTGCTCAAAGGCCGGGTTTCCATGATACGCACGAAGTCGCCGTTGTGGGCGTCGTTGTGCTCGTCATGAACCTTGACCTTACGAGTGGAACGAACGACCTTGCCATACAGGGGGTGGGTCGAACGCTGCTCGAGCTCGACGGTGATGGTCTTGTCCATTGCGTCGGACACGACGTAACCGCTACGAGTCTTGCGGAAGTTGCGCTCTTGCTTTTCAGCCATGCTTACTTCTCCTCAGTCTTCGTGTCGCCCGACTCAGGCTCCTGGCTGATGCCGAGTTCACGTTCGCGCAGGACGGTGTACATCCTGGCGATATCGTGCTTCACGGCCTTGAGCCTTGCGGAGTTGTCAAGCTGACCGGTGGCGTTCTGGAAGCGCAGGTTGAAGAGCTCTTCCTTGGACTTCTTGAGGAAGCCCTCGATTTCGTCATTGGTCTTCTCGTTGAGATTCTTGATGCTGTAGTCTGCTGTTCCGACTGCCATCAGATGTCACCGCCTTCACGTGCGATAATGCGGCACTTCATCGGCAGCTTGTCGATGGCGCGGCGAAGGGCTTCCTTCGCGGTTGCCTCGTCGACGCCGCCGATTTCGAACATCACGCGTCCGGGATGCACGTTGGCGATCCAAGACTCCGGGGTGCCCTTGCCGGAACCCATTCGGCTTCCGAGCGCGTGCTTGGTCAAAGGACGATCAGGGAAGATCGTGATCCACACACGACCGCCACGCTTGATGTAGCGGGTCATGGCGATACGAGCAGCCTCGATCTGACGGTTGGAGATATAGGCAGGGGCCAGAGCCTGGATGCCATAATCGCCGAACGCGATCTCGTTGCCGCCCTTGGACATGCCGCGACGCTTCGGACGCTGCTGTTTACGGTACTTAGTCCTCTTTGGGATAAGCATATCTGCTCACTCCTTTGCTTCCGAGGCGGCAGGTGCTGCGGCTGCTGCGGGTTCGGCAGCCGGTGCGGCCGCGGCCTGCGGGGCCTTGGCTTCTGCTGGCTTGGAACCGCGAGCACCGGAGGGACGACCACCACGACGCGGGCGACGATCGCCACGACGGCCACGGTTGTTGTCCTGCTGGGCCTGCTGCTCATCGAACTGACGTTCGGTCATGTCGCCCTTGTAGATCCAGACCTTCACACCGATACGGCCATAGGTCGTACGGGCTTCGAAGAAACCGTAATCAATCAGAGCGCGAAGGGTCTGCAGCGGAACGCGACCCTCACGATAGAACTCGGAACGGCTCATCTCGGCGCCTCCAAGGCGACCGGAGAGCTTGATGCGGATACCCTTGGCGCCAGCGCGCATCGCGTCCTGCTGAGCCTTGCGCATGGCACGACGGAACGTGACACGGTTGGTCAGCTGCTCGGCGATGGACTGAGCGACAAGCTGGGCGTCCAGAGCGGCGTTCTTGACTTCGAAGATGTTGAGCTGAACCTGCTTGCCCGTAATCTTCTCGAGCTTGGCGCGAACACGTTCGGCCTCTGCTCCACGACGGCCGATGACAATGCCCGGGCGGGCGGTGTGGATGTCCACACGCACGCGGTCACGGGTGCGCTCGATGATGATGCGGGACACGCCTGCACGCTCGAGGTCCTTGTTCATGGCCTTGCGAATCTTGTCGTCCTCGAGGACGAAGTCGCTGTAACGCTCACCAGGCTTGTTGGAATCGGAGAACCACTTCGAACGGTGGTCTTCAGTGATACCCAGGCGGTAGCCTAACGGATTGATCTTCTGACCCATCTTTAGCGGGCTCCTTCCTTGCTGGCGACAACGACGGTGATGTGGCTGGTGCGCTTGTTGATGCGTCCGGCGCGGCCTTGTGCACGAGCACGGAAACGCTTGAGCGTCACGCCTTCGTCCACATAGGTCTCTTTCACATACAGGTCGTTCTCACGGAACGCCTCGCCGGCCTTGTCGGCCTTGACGCGTGCGTTCGCGGTGGCGCTCTGCAGAACCTTGAGCACTGGCTCAGAGGCGTCCTGCGGGGCGAATTTCAGGATGGTGACGGCTTCGCTCACTTTTTTGCCTCGGATGAGGTCGACCATGCGGCGAGCCTTGCGCGGCGTCACACGGACGTGACGTGCGATTGCTTTAGCTTCCATAATCTTTCTCTTCCTTTAGCGGCGAGCTTTTTTGTCGTCATGAACATGACCACGGAAGGTCTTGGTCGGTGCGAATTCACCGAGCTTGTGGCCGACCATGGCTTCGGTCACGAAGACCGGGACATGCTTGCGACCATCATGCACAGCGAAGGTGTGACCGATGAAGTCCGGGGTGATCATCGAACGGCGCGACCACGTCTTGATGACGTTCTTCGTGCCCTTCTCGTTCTGTTCGTCGACTTTCTTCTGTAAATGGGCGTCGACGAAGGGGCCCTTCTTGATGCTACGTGACATCTATTCGACGCTCCTTACTTACGGTTCTTGCCATTGGGACGACGACGAACAATCATCTTGTTCGAAGCCTTCTTCGGACGGCGAGTACGAACTTCGCCCTTGCCCCACGGCGACACTGGCGGCTTACCACCGCGAGTGGTACCACCATGCGGGTGGTCGACCGGGTTCATGGACTCACCACGGGTGATCGGGCGCTTGCCCATCCAGCGGGCGCGACCAGCCTTGCCGAGCTGCACGTTGGCGTGATCGGAGTTGCCGACCTCACCGACGGTTGCGCGGCAGCGTGCATCGACGTTGCGGATTTCTCCGGACGGCATACGCAGCTGGGCGTAAGCGCCGTCCTTGGCGACAAGCTGAACGCCTGCACCAGCGGAGCGCGCGATCTTGGCGCCGCCCAGAGGACGGAGCTCAATGGCGTGGACGATCGTACCGGTAGGGATATTGCGCAGCGGCAGATTGTTGCCAGGCTTGATATCGGCATTTTCGCCGGTCTCGATGACGTCACCCTGCTTGACGCCCTTCGGAGCTACGATGTAGCGCTTCTCGCCGTCTGCATAGTGCAGGAGGGCGATACGGGCGGAGCGGTTCGGATCATATTCGATCTCAGCAACCTTGGCAGACACGCCGTCCTTGTCCCAACGCTTGAAATCGATGAGACGGTACTGGCGCTTGTGGCCGCCGCCGCGATGGCGGGAGGTGACACGGCCGTAAGAGTTACGACCGCCGGTGCTGTTGAGTTTGCGTACCAGCGACTTTTCAGGCGTGGAGCGCGTGAGGTCGGAGAAATCCGACACAGACGCGTTGCGGCGGCCCGGAGTCGTCGGCTTATAAACGCGGATAGCCATAATTAGTTCTTCCTTTGACTTTTTCGGCTATTGCTTCAGTTGCCGAAGATGTCGATCGACTGGCCCTCGGCGACCGTGACGATCGCGCGCTTCTGATTGACGCGCTGACCGAATCCGGTGCGAGTGCGCTGGCGCTTGCCGGCGCGGTTGAGGGTGTTGACGTTCGTCACCTTGACATTGAAGATTTTTTCGACGGCCTGCTTGATCTGAACCTTGTTGGCATCAGGAGCGACCACGAAAGTGTACTGACCACGGTCACCTGCGGCATAGCTCTTTTCGGAGACTACCGGCTTGATGATGACATCGTGGGCGGGATTGTGAATAGCTACCATATCGTTCAGGCCTCCTTGGGCTCAGTCTTGGCGGCGACGAAGGCATCGAAGCCTTCCTTGCTGAAGACGACATACTGAGCGGTAACCACATCGTAGGTGTTGAGCTGATCTGCGAAGAGTACATGCACCGTCGGGATGTTGCGAACGGAAAGCCACTCGTTGACGTTGTCGCGCGAAAGCACAACAGTCGTGAACTCGTTCTGGCTTACCGGGGTGAGCGCTGCAACTGCGGCCTTGGTGGACGGAGTGTCCTTGATGCCAAAGTCGACGACAGCGACGCGACCGGCGTTCGCACGGTTAGAAAGCACATAGCGCAGAGCGCCGGCCTTCATCTTCTTGGGAGTGCGCTGGGAGTAATCGCGCGGCACCGGGCCGTGAGCGATACCACCATGAACCCACTGAGGAGCGCGGATCGAGCCCTGACGAGCGCGACCGGTGCCCTTCTGCTTCCACGGCTTCTTGCCGCCACCGGAAACAGCTCCACGGTTCTTGACCGCGTGCGTGCCCTGACGAGCAGCAGCGAGCTGAGCGGTGACAACCTGATGAATCAGCGGAACGTGAGCCTCGACCTCTTCATTGGAGATGCCGAAGATCTCGACCGGCGCCTCAACGGTGCCAGCAGACTTGCCCTTGGCGTCGGTGACATTGAGTGTTACTTTTGCCATGATTTATCAGGCTCCCTTCACAGCCGAACGAAGCAGAACGATGCCACCCTTGGGCCCTGGAAGAGCGCCCTTGATGGCGATGACGCCGTTCTCCTTATCGGAGGAAACGACCTGAAGGTTCTGCACGGTGGAAGTGACATGGCCCATACGACCGGCCATACGCTTGCCCTTCAAGATACGGCTCGGCGTAGCGCATGCACCGACAGAGCCGGGGCGACGCTCGTTCTTGTGAGAGCCGTGAGTACGACGATAGGACTTGAAGCCCCAACGCTTGATGGTTCCGGCGAAGCCCTTGCCCTTGGTCGTACCGGTGACATCCACTTCCGAACCATCGGCGAACAAGTCGGCGGTCAGTTCCTGACCGGGCTTGAACTCGTCGACGTTGTCCGTACGGACCTCGACCAGGTGACGACGCGGGGTAACGCCCGCCTTCGCGAAATGACCAGCCATGGGCTTAGTCACCTTAGTGGGATCAATCTGACCGTAGCCGAGCTGAACGGCCTTGTAGCCGTCGCTCTCTTCGGTCTTGACGCAAGTGACCACATTGGTGGACACATCTACGAGCGTCACGGGAACGAAGAAACCTTGTTCGTCCCAAACCTGCGACATACCGAGCTTGCGGCCCAGCAGTGCAGAACGATTTGCTTTCTGCAACGACATGCTTCTCCCCTCCTTTACAGCTTGATCTCGATATTGACATCCGCAGGCAAATCGATATGCATCAGTGAATCCACGGCCTTGGGGGTCGGGTCCACGATGTCGATGAGGCGCTTATGAGTGCGCATCTCGAATTGCTCGCGAGAATCCTTGTATTTATGAGGAGAACGAATTACCACAAAGACGTTCTTCTCAGTAGGCAGAGGAACCGGGCCCACCACAGTGGCACCCGCGTTCGTGACCGTCTCGACGATTTTCTTCGCCGATTGGTCGATGACCTCATGGTCATAGGACTTAAGCCTGATGCGGATTTTCTGTCCCGCCATTGCCGTCCGCCCTTTCTAGCGATTGTTGACATTACCAACCCATTTAAGGACACCGGCGCGTAAGACCCCCGGGAAAATCCCGTGGTCTTGACCACATCAGTGTGCAGCACTACAGCGCCTTCGAGAGGACGGCACCGGACTGCACTCGCTCTTTTTCTTACAATTTGCGAGCCCAAAACAGGCAACTGTTCTATTAAAGCATTCGGGGGCTACTAGAAAAATTCGGGCGTGTCGTTGCCATTGCTTACTTTTCGGCTACTTTGCATATTACTTTCGTGTAGTTTTCATTTTATCGGAGCAATTCAGATTTTTTGAAAATAAACGATTAAAAATAGCAAAGACAGGAACAAGAAACTATACAAATATCGCTTTATATACGAATTATGCCCACCATCAAGAAACGGCAGGCATAATCATAATTACCTTTTAAGCTGTTAGCTTTTAATTGCTGTTACTCAGGATCGGCAATCGCGGCCTCGTGCTCCTGGCGACGGGCGTGGCCCTCGGCCTGGGAGACGCCGTAGTAGGCGGCGATGGCGATGTCCTTCATATCCTCGATCTGCGGGATACGGGGGTTCGCGGGAGTGCACTGGTCCTCATAGGCGCGCATGCCAATCTGGTCGAGGATGCTCCAGAAATACTCCTCGCCCACACCGCACTGCTGGAAGCTGGAATCCATGCCGAGCTTGTTGTCGCGGTAATCCTCCACCGCGAGCGCAAGGTTCTCCACGCCTTCCTCGGGGGTTTTGCCCGGGTCGACGCCGAGTACGCGGGCGAATTCCTGATAACGTTCCGGTGCAACGTACTTATCGTACTTCGGCCAGCTCGTCGGTTCCTGCGGAATCGAGCCGTTGTAACGGATGACGTAAGGCAGGAGGATCGCGTTGGTATGGCCATGGGCCACATCGCACAGGGCACCGATGGTGTGGGCCATGCCGTGGCACATCCCAAGGAACGCGGAACCGAACGCCATACCGGCCATCGTACCGGCGTTGTGCATCTTCTCCTGGGCTTCTTTCTTCGCCTCGCCCGACTCGGCACACACCGAGATCTCGAGGTTATCCCAGATGAGCTTGGCCGCGTGCAGGGCCATGCCATCGGTGAAATCGTTGGCGTAGACGGAGACGTAGGATTCCATGCAGTGCGTCAGTGCGTCGAAACCGGTGTTGCTGGCCAGCGTCTTCGGCTGGGTGCGGGCGAGCACCGGGTCGACGATGGCGACGGACGGGGTCAGCGCATAATCGGTGATCGGGTACTTGTAGCCGGTCTTGTGGTCAGTGATCACGGCGAAAGGCGTGACCTCGGAACCGGTGCCGGAAGACGTCGGGATACAAACCAGCTTGGCCTTGCTTCCCAGCGGCGGGATGCGGAAGGCGCGCTTGCGGATATCGAAGAACTTCTCGCGCACGTCGTCGAAGGAGATTTCCGGGTGCTCGTACAAGAGCCACATGATCTTGGCCGCGTCCATCGGCGAGCCACCGCCCACCGCGATGATGGTGTCGGGGCGGAATTCGTCGCGCATCATGGCCGCGCCCCGCTCGACGGTCTCGACGGACGGTTCCGGTTCGATGTAATCGATGGTACGGAACGTAACGGGCTCAGGCCGGCTGCGCAGCTGGTCGATGACCTTGTCGACCACGCCGAGCTGCTCCATGACCTTGTCACAGACGATGACCACGCGGCGGATATGGTACATATCACGCAGATAACGAATGGCGTTCGGCTCGAAATAGGTCTTCGGCGGGACTTTGAACCATTGCATGTTATTGTTCCTTCGAGCGATGCGCTTGATGTTCAAGAGATTGACGGCCTGGACGTTGCCGGAGACGGAATTGCCGCCGTAGGAGCCGCAGCCGAGCGTCAGGGACGGGGCGACGGCGTTGTAGATGTCGCCGATGCCGCCGAGTGCGGAAGGCTGGTTCCAGATGATGCGGCAGGCATGCATGCGCAAACCGTAACGACGAACGAGGTCATGGTCGTTGGAATGAATGACGGCGGTGTGGCCGGCGCCGAATTTGAGCATGCCTTCGCACATCTCAAGGCCCTGTTCTTCCGTCTCGAAACGCAGCATGGCGTGGACCGGGCAAAGCTTTTCGAGCGTCAGCGGATCCCGCTCCCCCACTTCCTTGCATTCAGCCACGAGAATGGTGGCATCGTCGGGGACGGTGAAACCGGCCTCTCGCGCGATATACTGCGGGGATTTGCCGGGTACGACGGAATTGAGCTTCGGTTTGCCACCCGAATATGCGGTGCAGCCGAACATGTACTGCTCAAGCTTGGCCTTCTCATCGGCATTGACGAAATATGCCTTACGGCGTTTCAGTTCGCCGGCAAGCTGGTCGTAGACGTCGGTATGGGCGATGATGCCCTGCTCGGTGGCGCAGATCATGCCATAATCGAAGTGCTTGGAAAGTACCAAATCGTTGGCTACACGCTTGACATCGACGTTCGCGTCAACGTATGCGGGAGCATTGCCGGCACCCACACCGAGGGCTGGCTTACCGGAGGAATAGGCGGCCTTGACCATGCCGGGGCCGCCGGTGGCAAGGATCGTGGCGATATCCGGGTGGGTCATCAACGCGCCCGTGGCTTGCGTGGAAGGATGCTCGATCCACTGGATGCAGTCTTTCGGGGCCCCGGCGACCACTGCGGCATCGCGGACAATACGTGCGGCCTCGGCCGAGCATTTCTGGGCGAACGGGTGGAAGCCGAAGATAATCGGGCAACGGGTCTTGAGCGCTATCAGCGACTTGAAAATCGTAGTGGACGTCGGGTTGGTGACCGGGGTGACGCCGGCGACCACGCCGACCGGCTCCGCCACCTCGTCTATGCCCATCACATCGTCCTCGCGGATAATGCCGACCGTCTTCTGCCCGGCCAGGTAATGGGTGACGTGCTCGCAGGCGAAGATGTTCTTGGTGGCTTTGTCTTCCACCAGGCCGCGGCCGGTCTCACGCACGGCCATATCGGCCAGCACCAAGTGCTTGTTGAGCGCGGCGACCGACGCCTTCGCGACGATGCGGTCGACCTGCTCCTGATTGAGTTTTTCGAATTGGTTCAGCGCCTCGACGCCGCGGGCGACCAGCTGATCCACCTCGCGCTTGACGTCCGGCTTTTCGGCTGTTGCTGTTTTCGTTGAAGTTTTGGTAGCGGGCGAAGTCCCGGCGTTCTTAGATTGTTGAGTCATGACTCCCCTTTCTATTTGCAGTCATGTTCGCGTCACACATCGCCTCTGCAATGTGATTCAAGTCACAATATAACGGGACAACGCTACGTTTTCTGTTATGTTTTAGCTTGAGGCTTTAGAGCGCATATTATGTTTGCTTTGCCTGCTATAAACGCACAAATCTGCTTGCTTTTTGTGCGTAAAACCGCTCTGTTCTGTTCACCCGCACAAAAGCGAACATCGCATACGTAACAGACAAGATTTTCGTTAACGCTAACGGTTGTATGGAAAACACGTTGCGATAATCCAAAATGGGCTCCGCCGGTGCCCACTTTTGTCAATTTCATTGTCAAATGTAAAATAAACACGAGGAGGCGGCCATGCCTAAGGCAACCACAGCGTCAATCAAAGCGCAGAATCTGCACGCGGTTACGGCGCATATCTATACCCACCACGGCGTGACCAAACAGGACCTGCAGCAAACGCTGGGGCTGAGCCTGCCCACCATCAGCCAGAATCTTCGCGCCCTTGAACAAAGCGGGCTGATCGCCAAAGGCCAGACCCTCGATTCGACGGGCGGGCGCAGAGCCCGCACCTACGTTTTTCAACCTCAGACACGTTGCGCCATCGGCGTGGGGACGGCGAGCAATCAGGTGACGCTTTGCGCGGTGGATCTCAAAGGCAACGTCATCGCCGAAGAACACCATGACATTACCTTTTCCGCCAATCCGAAATCCATTGCAAACATCGGCCAAAAAATCTCACGGTTCGCCGCAAGCCTCGAAGGCAAAGGATCGCACGTCCTGGGCGCGGCATTCGCCATCAAAGGCCTTATCTCCGAAGACGGCAGTGAAGTCATTTACGGCAACATCATGAACGACACCGGCCTTGAGCTCACGGCGCTTGAGAAAGCAACAGGACTCAAATGTGCACTGATCCACGATTCCATGGCATCGGCGTCGGCCGAGTTGTGGTTCGACAAGAGCATTCACGACGCGATATGCCTTTATCTGGGGCGACGCCCCGGCGGCGCCATCATCGTCGACGGCTCGATCAGCCTCGGACCCAACCGGCGCAACGGCACCATCGAACATATGACGCTCGTGCCCGGCGGACTGCCCTGCTACTGCGGCAACAAGGGCTGCATGGACCCTTACTGCTCCACCGAATTCCTGACAGGTGACGACAAAGACACCGGCAAACAAAGTCTAGATACGTTCTTCGCCAGCGTACGCGCGGGAGACGAAAAAACCGGTGCACGTTTCGATTCATGGCTCGGCTATCTGGCGCAGACCATCAACAATGTGCGCAACGTTCTCGCCTGCGACATCATTATCGGCGGCGCGGTGACGCAATATCTCACCGCGGAGGATTTCGCCAGGCTCAAGACCAAGTGCGATAGCCTCAATACCTTCCAATCCGATACATACCAGATCCGCAAAAGCATCTGCGGGCAGGAACAGGAGATCGTGGGTGCGGCGCTGCACTATATCGATCCGTACGTCAGCAGTATTTGCGAATAGACGACTGCGAATCTGCTCGTAACGATTCCTGCCAAACGAGCTATCTGCCTATTGCATTACTCGAGAATCCGCGTTCAGAGTTTATTTTCGTGATCAACTCCGCAACTTGCGTACAATGCAGAGTTAATCACGATTTCAAGCCGATTTCGGTAATTAACCCCGCACCCAACCACATTCACAGAGATAATCACACTTCCTGAGCTTTCCCGTGATTAACTCTGCAACATAAAACGAGGATGCAAGAAAACCAGCGTTTACAGTAATCCCACTGATTTTCTCGTATCCTCGTCCGTCAGTAGTCAAATAATCTCAGATGAACTCAGACGATCTGGCAGAACTCGATGGTCTCGCGGTTCGGACCGTAGATGTTGAAGTAACGGATGCCGTTCTTCCAGAAAGTAGGGATGGACTGGATCTCCTTGTCTTTCAGCTCAAGTCCGAGCGCCTTGGCATTCTCGAACGCGGCCTCGATATCCGGGGTATCCAGCGCCCAGTGGTTGATGGCGCCGTCCTTCATCGCCACCGGATCACCTTCCCAGGTTTCGATGGTCAGATGTCCGTAACGCAGGAACGCGCAACGGTTCTTGCCGTTCGGGAAGAGGCCGGCGAGCTCGAAACCGAGCTTCTTGGTGTAGAACTCGATGGTCTCGTCCAGATCCTTGGCGGGCATGCCGGAATGCTGGAAATCCGTTGTGAAATCAGACATTGGCTTCATATTGAAACTCCTTTGTAGTTTGTTGGCAGCAAGCTTACCAAACCCTGCGTTCGCTGAACTATCGGTTCGACAGGTCGCAAGCGAATCGGATGATGAGTTTGCCAATCAATCTGCCAAGCGTTGTTATGGCGAAATCTACTTGCCAACCTTGACTACGGCCTTCGAGACGCCCTCGATCTTGCCGTCGAGGAAGTCCTGCACATCCTCAAGCTCAAACTCATGGCTGATCAGCGGTTCGACGTCGACCTTGCCGCTTTCCAGCAGGCTGATAGCGCTCTTGAAAGTCAGCGGGTTGATGAAAGAACCTTGAATCCGCAGCTGCTTCTTGTAGATGTCATACGTATTCATCTCGAAGCTCGCTTCCTGCGGGCCGACGCCGAACATCAGGACCTGAGCACCCTTCTTGGTGGCCAGAACCGAGCTATGCTGCGTCTGAGGAAGACCGACGGCCTCGACGACAATGTCGTATTCGTTCTCCGGAATCGCGACATTGTTGGTGTTGTAGATGTTCTTGACATTGAACAGCCGCTGGTTGAGCTCGAGCTTTTCGTCGAAGAGCCCCGCCAGATCGACCTGGTGGACGCCGTAAGCCTGCAGTATCTGCACGAAGAGCTGGCCCATGAATCCGTCGCCGATCACCAGCGCCTTCTGATAGGGATGAATATCGAGCAGATCGACTCCGTGCACCGCGCAGGAAATCGGCTCGATGGTCGCGGCATCCTTGAGGCTGACATTGTCCGGAAGTTTGTAAGTAACGGTTGCCGGAGCGGTAAATTGCTCTTCCAAACCACCGTCACGGGTAACGCCGACAGCGCTCAGGGTATCGCAAAGCTCAGGACGCTGGGTCAGGCAATATTCGCACTGGCCGCAGTAGATGTTAGGGTCGACGGCCACGCGGTCGCCCGTTTTGACGTTGGTGACGCCCTCACCGATGGCCTCGACCACGCCGGAATTCTCGTGCCCCAGCACAATTGGCGGCACGGCTGGAGCCGAACCCGGACGGCCGGCGTAGAGATCGTGGTCGGTGCCGCATACGCCCGCATACGCGGTATTGATCAGGACTTCGCCTGCTTTGAGCGCTGGCGTAGGCCGATCCTCAATCTCGAATTGCTTCACACCGGTTAATACAAGAGCCTTCATCGCTGTTCCTTTCCAAGCTTTATTGCTGGTTTTGCGACCGACCGCCACTGAGTTCTGCGCTGATTCTCAACGAAAAGTCGACATCGGCTTAGGGCCGCAACAAGGTCACTATATCTCGTATAAACAACTTATGCAAATCGACTTTCTAAAAGTTTTCGGTTTGTTGTCCGTCTTCTTATCCCGCTTGAATACTGGCCGATCCGCCAAATCTGCGAGCAACATCACGCAAGAACCATCATGCGTGATTAACCCTGCACATCCGAAAAACCTACAGAGGAAATCACGAAAACCAACCTCAAAACGTGATTAATTCCGCACATACGTACAATCTGCAGAGAAAATCACAAGAAACTGACCGAAAACGTGATTAACTTTGTAAACCGGAAAACCTACAGAGAAAATCACAAAACTGCCTGAAAACGTGATTAACCCTGCGACTTAGACGGAAACGACGCTTACGACTCGGCCAAATACAAAAATCCCTCCGCAACCGAACGGCTGGGAGGGATTTGAAACAGTTTTGAAAGCGAAAATCAACGCTTCGAGAACTGAGGCGCACGACGTGCCTTGTGCAGACCTGCCTTCTTGCGCTCCACGACGCGGGCGTCGCGGGTGAGGAAGCCGGCCTTCTTCAACGTAGCGCGGTTGGCGTCGCGGTCGATGGCGTTCAGAGCGCGGGCCACGCCGAGGCGGATGGCGCCGGCCTGACCGGTGGTGCCGCCGCCCTCAACGAGGACGATGACATCGAACTTGTTCTCAAGCTTCAGCAGAACGATCGGGGAGTTGACCTCACGCTGCTGCAGACGGGAGGGGAAGAACTCCTCCAAGGTGCGGCCGTTGATGGTCCACTTGCCGGAGCCCGGAACCAGACGCACGCGGGCGATGGCTTCCTTGCGGCGGCCCGTGCCGTAGCCCGGGGCGATGGTGGAAGCACCGGTGCCAGCACCAGCGTTGGTTTCAGTTGTGAATGAAGTAAGTTCCTCTTCGGTCTCTTGAACCGCGGAGTTATTGGTATTTTCAGCCATGATTCGTTATCTCCTCTCGGTTCACTTGGCCTGCTGCGAAACCGCAGCGATCTCAACCGGCTGGGGCTTCTGCGGGGTGTGCGGGTGATCGGGACCAGCGAAGACGTGGAGACGATCGAGTTCAACTTTGGACAAACGGTTCTTCGGCATCATGCCCTTGACCGCCTCGCGGACGATCCGCTCAGGATTGCGCTTGAGCAAATCGGCGTAGCTGTCGGCGCGAAGGCCGCCGGGACGACCGGAGTGCGCATAGAGCACCTTGTCCATCTTCTTGCCAGTCAACGCAATCTTTTCGGCGTTGATGATGATCACGTGATCGCCCAAATCGGCGTTCGGAGCAAAGGTCGGCTTGTTCTTGCCGCGCAGCAAAAGCGCTGCCCTGGTTGCAAGCTTGCCCAGCACCACGTCGGTGGCGTCAATGATGTACCAGTCGTGAGTCAGATCAGCTGGCTTCGGTGTGAAAGTTTTCACGAGTGTACCTTTTCTTTATATTGTGTTCCCGGCCAAATCGGCAAAACCTTACGATGATGCCTTTCCGACCGCTTTATCCGTGGGCTCCCTGAAAGTCCTAGTGCGAGTGGGAAAGCGCTTTGAAGGACCCCTCTAGGGAAACACAACAACTCACCATTGTACCTAAGCCCCTGACTAATCGCAACGCGGCGAAATCGCCGGTAGTCGTATGGCAATGCATGCTACGAAGCGGAGACTCATGTGGACTCTCCCGCCTCGGATTATGCGAGCAACAAGACAATCCTGCTAGAAAACGTACACTTTATCGCCTCAAAACGTACGAAAACTAACAGGATTGTCTTGTTGCTGGCACAAGTCCCTCAGCCCATCCGGCTTGCGGCGGCGTGCTGGACGTCGGTCGAAGCGTCTTCGGCGAGTCTGGCCAGAGTGGCCTGCGAACAGTTCGGGTTGAGCGCCACAGCGCGACGAACCATTGCCGAAAGAATCGTGGGGGCGTCCGGCTCGGATTCAACCCCTAGTTTGCTCAGGAAATCGAGCGTATCGGCAGTGGTTTCGGGGTTCTGTGCACCCTCAAGACGCATCTTCCATGAGGTCTGCGGGTTACGCAGCGCGGCTTCGCGCACCTTGCCCACCTTGTCTTTGGTGAGCCTGCCGACCAGCCAGTTCTTGTCAGCGGTATTGGCTGCGACGGCCTTGCGGACGTCATCGTTGCCGTCCTCGGAAAGCTTGACCAGAATGTTCGGGAACGGCATGGTCTCGGCCAGGAAAATGCGATCTTCGAGCGGAGTATGCTGGTTGCCAGCCACTGCCTCAAGCAGTGCCGTGGCACGGGAGAAGGCAGCCTGGTTGGCTTTGGGAGGCAACGGCTTGCGCGCGGCGGCGCTCAGTTCGGCGGAATCCTCCGTATGCCGGAGTTCCTCGTAAGTGTCGGTCAGCGGCTCGAAATTACCGTCACCAGTGTCATCGTCGCCGCCGGAATCGGCGGAATCATCAGAATCGTTGGAATTCAGACTCTCACCAGAACTGTAATCATCCGAATCCGATGAACCGTCATCATCATCGTTGGCATCATCGAAATCATCCGAGGCATCGTCAAAATCGTCGTCTCGCTCGTCGGAGAATTGCTGTTCTTCGTCGCCGCCGGCCATATCTGACTGTTCCGAAGGCTCTGCCCCACCAAGAGAAGCCTCGTCAACCGGCGGTTCGCCCATCCCTTGACTCATATCGTCCTGATCCATTTCGCTCATGGTTCCAGCTTAACGCGAGCCTGAGAATCACGATTGAGACAAAATGCGTCTACAAGATTGAACGTGACAATCGGAATGCTCACACATCAATACCATAAAGCGCAGCAGAAAAGGCCAAAAACCGAAATCAAAGTCTTCCCTGCCGCCCCAGTAAAAGTCGACATTCTTAAATCCCCGAAATTACGACATTCCTGATATTCAATATCAAGCAACCGCAAAAGACAACAATAAAAATGCATTGAATTCGCTTCGCTGCTACTGCAACCCAACGTCAGAGACGCAACAACCTTGCCTGAGCGTTGAACGCCTCGCGGACACGTGACTCGAAATCGTCGGCGTTTACCGAAGGAAGAGTAAAACTCATGGCAACGCGGTCGGTGAAATCCTTGGTCTCTTCCTTGCCGCCGGCCTGTGCAAGCAACTGCTCGAAACGGCCCAGCCACGGGTATTCCAGCACGACGCGGTAATGCTGCATCGGCACGATCCGCTTAATATCCGCCGCCTTCACCGCCATCGACGCAGCTGTGGAATAAGCGCGGATCAAACCGCCTGAGCCAAGCAGAATACCGCCGAAATAACGGGTGACGGTGATGACGCAATCGGTGAGTTTGCCCATGCGGATGACGTCGAGAATAGGCTTGCCCGCTGTACCGCTTGGTTCCCCGTCGTCGCTCATCCGTTCCCTGGCCGAGCCTTCAGCCGCACCGAGAATGGCCGCAAAGGCGACGTGGCGGGCTTTCGGATGCTTCTCTCGCACGGATTGCACAAACGCGAGTGCCTCGTCCAAGGTCTCGATATGGCAGGCGTCGCCGATGAATTCGGACTTCTTCTCGATGAACGAATCCTCTGCGGGCGCGCTGGCGGAGTTGGCAATCGTGGAAAACCCGTCAATGATGTCGTTGCGTTCGCTGCCCACCGATGCCCCTCCGGTTCCTCGAAATGAAAATGTACCAATAATTCCACTGTACTTTTAGGCTCGGGCACAATGTCAAAATTTCTTGGTTGCCTGACTACGAGCCACTACTGGTTTCCGAAACCGCAGATTTCCGCCGTTTATGCCGTTAAATGCATATCCGATTCCGATAATTCAAATGTGAAAGTTTCTAATCCAAAATATCAAACCATGGATTTTGAACCGCTTCGGGCAAAACGTCTGCTAGACTGGCCGACTAAGGAGCAGAGGACAAGGGTGTACCTCAGCTCCCCATACAACCCGAGGCACCAGCGGAATCTTTCAATTCCCATGAAACCTGCCAGCGAAACCTTCCAGCGCTTTTCAATGCCACGCTTCCCCCTCCCCAACTTCCGCGACCGCCCACGGCGGCTTACGTGACTACCGCTTCGCCGCTTCGCCACTTTACCGCTTAAAATGAAACGCTTCCAAGGCCGGCGACATCCCGGCCATTCCAACCGTCGCATTTGCCGCTTACATCGCATATTCCCAAAGCAAGCGACATCCCGGCCATTCCAACCTCGCGCTTGCCGTTTACAATAATGCTATGCAAATCACCACCGAACGACTCGTTCTGAGACCTTGGAAACACGGCGACCGGCACGAGGCCGAATCCCTTTTCCGTTACGCTTGTGACCCCGAAATCGGGATTCGCTGCGGGTGGATGCCGCATCGCAACGTCGAGGAAAGCATGAACACCCTTGATAACGTCTTCACGGGCGATGAGAACTATGCCATTACGCGGCGTGGCGGCGACGACGAGCCAATCGGGGCCATCGAGCTTAAGAAAGCCGAGCCGGGCGACCATGCCGGCGAATTCGTACAAGAGGCCATTGACGCTCATAGTTTGTTCGAAGGCGTCGACGAAGCCGCGATGGAACGGGCACTCGCCCACTATGACGGCGACCGGGTGCTCGGCTACTGGATCGGCCGGCCGTTCTGGGGGCAGGGCCTGATGACCGAGGCGCTGCAGGCGATGATCCGGCACGCGTTCGTAGACCTCGGCTGCAATGCCGTGTGGGGCGGGCACTACGTCGAAAACCCCGCTTCCGGCAAGGTGATGGAGCACTGCGGCATGCAAGCGGTGTGCCGCAAGGACAGCGACTACTTCCCGCTTATTGACCGCAGCTATGACGCCATTTTGCGGGTAATCACGAGGGAGGAGTGGGAACGACGGGAGGAAGAAGCCGGCAAGCAAGACCCATCTCGCTGAAAGCGCAATAGGGTTTGCTGCGGCTGCCGCAACCCTATTCAGTGGGGCTGTAGCCAACGCGGTTCAGACGAAATTAAGAGCAACAACACGCCAACGTGCATCCATACACGAGTTATGAATACAGCCTGTCCAGCAACTGGGCGGTATCCACCCGCGGAACAGAGGAACGAGCAAAGGCGGCGACATCGCGGCTCACGATATAGTCAGCGTGCCAACGTTCGGCACAAGCACGAATGATGCCATCCTCGAAGTCCGGTTCATCCGAGCGTTCAGCCCCATCGCAAATCAGACTGTCAAGCCCTTCCACTTCGAACATGGCCATCAGCCAGCGAATCCAACGCCTTCTCGCCGCATCGTCACCGATGCCGTGACGCGAGACATAGTAGAAATCCTTCAGGCTACCCGCACATATGGCGGCTTCAATCGAACCCGAGGCAACGGCATTGCAAAGTTCCACCGCCGCTTCATGCATAGGCCTGTCGGGCACTGCGATATCCAGCAGGATATTGGTGTCGAGAAATGCCTTACATTTCACGGTTCTCGTAGTCCCTTCGGACGTCCTCGTCGCTCATCGACGCCAATTCCGTACCCAACGGTACTTGGCTGAGCATGTCACGGTATTCGCTCATCAGCGCGTCGGATTTGGCCGTAACACTTGTCTGCCGGGATTCACGTTCAGTCCTTTTCGCATAATCCGCGACAAGCTGCTTGATAAGTTCCTGAATCGTCGCCCCTTGACGGCGCGCCTCAGTGTCGGCCTTACGGAATTGCGCTGAATCGAAAACCATCGTCGTCATCGACCGCCACCTTTCTTTATGTATCCCCACTGTAGCAAATGCTAACCGACTTCGCCGATCTCGCTCTGTAGCTTTGCCAACAGCATGAGCATTGCCGGGATTCTGCACTGATCCTTCCGGCCAGACGCGTACCCTAAAACGTAGCCTAACTATGAGTATTCCTAGCCATTTATGGGTTATACTGACAACAACGCCGTATTTCACGGAAAGCCGGAAACCCTTGCAATTGCAGGGGAACCGCATGGAAAAGGCTTCCAAGGAAAACCCCGGAAGCCCTATTCGCGGAGCCGGAGAGATTCGAACTCTCGAACCGCTTGCGCAGTTAACACCTTAGCAGGGTGCCCCTATCGGCCACTCAGGCACAGCTCCGAGCTGCGAACGCATACGCGAGCGCAACATTTGAATACTATAACAGTATCCGACGACGCACGCCACTCCGAATCTCGCTCGTGTCCCAATCGCTTCAACACCCATTCCGAATCTGACAAGGGCAAAGGCCTAGCCTACGACGCATAGGGCTTCCTAGCATTTTGCATCGTTTCCAGACCCGGCTACGACGAGTGGGACGATTAGAACGACATACAGTATTCAACTTTTCCATCGTTTTCGAAGCTGACAACGACAATAGGAAAAATCAGAAGGATATATGACATCCCGGCTTTACATCGTTTCCGGATCAGGCTGACGATGACCGGAGAACGTAACCACCACAGCGATGATGACCAGTGCGACGCCGGCCAAATCGCCAGCGGTCGGAATCTCACCGATAATCAAGCCAACCAGCAGGGCCATCACCGGGTTGATCGCCTGGATGACCGAATAACGCGCGGAAGAGATGCGGCGCATAATAACCTGGTCAATGATATAAGGAACGAATGAGGCGAAAACCGAAACGAAGAACATCACGCCTAGCAGCTTCAACGAACCGAATTCGCTGCGCGCCCACGTCGCGCCCGGCTTGGGGCTGATAACCCCTTTAACCGCCGGAACAGCGAGGAAAACGGACTGAATCAGCCAGCCGATGAACATACTCAACGCCAGCGAATCGAGTGGATTCGAGCGCTGGGCGACCATGCGACCGAAGACGATATAGCAGCCCCACATCACGCCGTCGATGAGGATGGCGATAAGGCCGATCATGAAATGCGGGTATTTGGCAGGGTTTGCGAACGACACGCCGGCCAAAAGCACCACGCCGCCTGCCGCGAGAATGATGCCAAGGCGTTCGCGCCAGCTGTGGCCGGTCAAAACGGCGACACCGAGTGGGCCGATGAATTCTATCGAAACCGCGATGCCGATGTCCATGTTGCTCATGCCCAAGTAAAACAGCGTGTTCATAAGCATCACGGAAATACCCGCGAGCGCGACAATCCACCAATCACGCGAAGTATGGGGCAGGCCGGCACGTTTCACCTTCGAAAATGGTCGACGCCAAATCATCATGAGAACAGCCCCGAAACCGATGCGGTACCATGCCGCAAGCAACGGGTCGAGCTGGGTAAATGCAAGCTTGGCGACAGAAGTGGCCAAGTAAATCATCAAACCTTCGCCCATGATGATAAGGACTACCGGAACCCGATTGAATATGGCATCCAAACGTGAACCTCGTGGCTCGATACGTGCGGAACGCGGCTTTTCAGGCGCGCTTTGAGGCGAAGGAGAAGATGATGAAGAAGACGACGGCATAATCATCTAAATTACACCACAATGACCAGTAATCGAAGTGCTTTTTTGCAACGTGACATAATAAACAACGACAACCGTAAGAGAAAACGGTAAGAGGATAAATAATAACGAAACAACTTGATCTGAAATTGATATTTCGAACATATCGGAGAATTTCCACGCAGTTTATATGTTCCCAACGTATGCCAAACTCCAATGGAATTTGTTGAAGGAACAGTCCTGACTTAGCTGATAATTGGACATTTGTCGATAATCTATAAAACGGCCTCGGTCTGGACTCTCCTGCCATTCATACGGGCTGGAATTACGGATTGCCGTTATCTAGTGTTTTAACGAATTTCAGTTTTCACAATCGGCAAGAACGATGCAAGCCGGCAATTAGAATGGGGGCATGAGCACAGCACCAAGGAACGCCGCCGCTAAACGCGACTGGGGTCACGACGAGACCGGTTGCACAGTGCTGCATATCGACATGGACGCCTTCTACGCCTCGCTGGAAATCGCACGGAAGCCACAGCTGCGCGGCCATCCTGTCATTATCGGCTGGGAGGGGCCTCGCAGCGTGGTGTCGGCGGCCAATTACGAGGCGCGCAGATACGGGGTCAACTCGGCGATGCCGATGGCTCGGGCGAAGCAGCTTTGTCCGGGCGGCGCGTATGTCAATGTCGACATGCCGTATTACCGAGAAATGTCGAAGAAGATTTTCGACAACGTGTTCCGGCAGGTCACCGACCAGATCGAGCAGGTCTCGGTCGACGAAGGCTATATGGACGTTTCGAGCGCGCTGTTGCGCTGGAAGTCACCGAGCACCATCGGTGCGTGGATTCGAGCGCAGGTGACGACGCAATTCGGCATCACCTGCTCGGTGGGCATCGCGGCGAACAAACTCGTGGCGAAGATGGCTTCCACCAACGCCAAACCGGACGGGATGCTGCTGATTCCGAAGGCACGGCACGCCGAGTTCGTGCAGATGATGCCGTTGCGCGGAATCCCCGGCATCGGGCCGTCGCTGGAAAAGCGGCTTAACGAATGGGGCGTCAAAACCGTGGCCGACCTCGCCAAGATGGACGAACCGGCGCTGCTGCTGGCGACACATTCGAAAATCACCGCGCACAATCTGTTCCTTGCGGCCCGCGGACAGGACGAACGGCCCATCGTCACGCACGCGCCGGAAAAGTCCATCGGCGCGGAAATCACCTTTGAGCAGGACACGCGCAATTTTGAAGAGGTGCGCGAACTGCTGCACCATTGCAGCAACGAAGTGACGCACGCCTTGCGGCAGAAGCGTTTGGTGGCGCGGACGGTGACGGTAAAGCTGCGGTTTGCCGACCTGAGCTATTCCACCAAATCGCACACGCTCGAACGGCCTATCGACACCGCTGCGACGATGTACCCCGAATCCGTCGCACTGCTGAAAGCCATGCTCAAAATGCCGGCCGACGCGGGCGACGACACTCCCCTGCCGCGTGAGATTCGGCTTACCGGTGTCAGCGCAAGCTCGCTGAGTGCCAAAGGCTCCACCCCCGTGCAGCTGACGATTGACGATTTGCTGGACGGCGATTCCGGGGCTGGCAATAGGAGCGGGCAAAGCAACAGCGGCAACGGCCCCGCTGCAGGTGACGGCACCATTACAAACGACGGTCCTGCTGCAAACGACAGTCCCGCTGCAGGCAGCGGCCCTGTTGCGAACAACGGCCACGCTTTAGTCAACAACCCCACTGCAGTCAACAGCAGCGTTGCAGGCGACGGCCCCATTACCAACAACGGTCCTGCTGCAAACGACAGTCCCGCTGCAGGCGACGGCCCTGTTGCAGTCAACAGTCCCGCTGCAAACCACAGCAGCGATAGCGACAACGTCAATGCCGATGGCAGCAATCAGAGCGATGGAGGCGGCAAGCGCAACAACGCCGGCAACATTGCCAACGCACGCAATACTCATAACGCCGGCAATACCGGCAACGCACGCAATACGCATAACGTTTGCAATACCGGCAACGCTGAGCACAACAATCATAACGAAGCCAACGAGTCACTGAAGAAGATTCACGACACAAGTGCGCACACAACCATCGGTCGACAGGATGGGAATCCTCAACCAACAGGGAACGCGCAGACGCACAGCGATGTCGAACCTTCCGAAAACCGGAAAGAGCGCGCAGAACGCATCCGCACCGCCGAAACCGTGCTGGACGCCGTCCGCGAGCGCTACGGAACGGGCGCCGCCACCCTCGGTCTGGATCACACCGACTGGAAGGCCAAGCAAATCGCCAACAACAGCAAGCCTGAGTCCTAAGCGAAAGATTTCCGGCTACAGAGCCCAGCCCAACTGCATACGGTCATGTTCAATCGAACATGCGAGGAAAATCAGCGAATTAAGCCCGCAATCGTGAGTATGCTCGCATGTTCAATTGAACATGCGATGGAAATCAGGATTTCACAGGCAAAACACTGATTTTCATCGCATCTTCAACGATTCTCCATGCGTCTACGCACCCACACCGGTTGAACCAACATACCCTTACGATGAGCATAGACCATCAGCGCAATGCCGGCAGCACCCATCAGAATCACCGGGACGATACTGGCTTCGAGGCCGAAACTGCCACCGGTGAGGATGTCGGGCCCAGACCATTGAGCCACAAGCCACGAATCCTGCTTGCCGTTGCCGGAAACGATGGATCCGAAAATAGGACCCTCGGCGACGTTCCACATCGCATGCTCACCGATGCACACCCACAACGAACGAGTGACAAAATACAGTGCCGCAGCAAGAATCCCGTCTTCGATGGCGATGGCCAGCCCGCCCCACAGCGAGCCGTCCTGATTGGTCAGGTGTATCAACCCGAATACCAGCGCCGAAACCGCGAGCGCGCCCCAAGAGCCAAGCCACTCCTCGACCAGACGAAGCAGCATGCCACGCATCATGATCTCCTCGGCCACGCCGGCACAGATGCCCATGGAGATGATATCAATCCATGGATTGTAATGGGTGTTGAGCCCGACGATCCTGTAGTTGCCGGTAATCGCAAGAACGCCTACGCAAAGACCAATCGCCACAAAGCCTATGACGATGCCAACCATCAGCCCTTTCCACCTGCCAAGCCGAAACTCAAACGGATGGGAACGGTACTCCATGCCGTAAACGACGACCAGATAGCCGATAATCGCGGACACGACTTCAGCCAGCATATCAAAAAGCGTTACAAGAGAATGAATGTCATCAGTCTCGAAGATTTTCAAATTGCCGGTCGCCACAACGCGCCCCACGGCAATGATCATGGAAGCAACGATCTCCAACAGGACAAACACACCCAAAAAAGCGAGCCCACGCAGCAGCGGATTCAGCCCTCGAGGTTCGGCCGTTCCCGTCTTCTCGTTTTGTAAGCGCTCAGGATGATCTTCCGTGAGCAAATCACTGGTTCGTATTCGCTGACTGATGTGCATGGTTTACAAGGATAACTCGGCGAACTCACCGGTGCCACTAAACCCCATACGCAAGGCATCATGATTTGCATCCGTCACCATCACGTCGTCCATCGACACGATTGAACTCGCGAGGAAAATCAAGATTTCCTGAGCATTTTCATGATTTCTATCGCATGTTCAATCGAACATGCGTGCAAAATCAGGATTCCGGGCGCAAAACCCTGATTTTCATCGCAGGTTCATGACATGAACTATCCGGCAGAATGCCACGACAAGCACCCGTCAGATGATTATCCACAATGTTGGGCACATTGGGTGGCGCTTCAATGTGACTTATCCACAAAACGCCCGGACAAGCGTGAAAGGGGGTATCATTCGACCACATAACCCCGATTGAGTTGACATCGCCCCCATAGTGCACCGTAACGTAGGATTATGAAAATCAATCCACGCATACTGGCACGGCTGACCGAAGCGGAAGCACGACATTGCTGCTTGCACACGAGTAAGCATAACGAGCAACAAACACTCAGCATGCTTGTCAAATCCGGTGAAGTCACGCGAGCACGACAAGGACTTTATGCACGGACGGCGATTTGGGAAAGCCTTGATGCCAACGAACAATATCTGTGGACGCTTAGAGGCTTGCATGAATGGCACCCGGATTGGGTCTTCGCCGCCATCAGTGTCATCAGCGCATACAGGGTGGAACATCCATACTGGTTGCACAACGACGCAAAGGTGTTTCTTGCCACTGACAAACTTTCCGGCGCGTTTTCGCCAAAAGGCGTTCAATACGTACATACGGAGAATTTCTCAAAGTACCGGCAGACCAATATTTCCATGACATCTGTGCCACAGGCGCTTTGCGATTGCGCCATGCGATACAAATTTCACGAGGTGCTGCCGATGTTCGATTCAGCGTTGAGAAAGCAACTGACCTGTGAACAAGATATCCGAGCCATAAGCGAGAAATCACATCGTTTTGACAGGAAAGTCGCACATTTGCTCAACTATACGGATCCGAAAAGTGAAAACGGCGGAGAATCAATATGCCGGGCCATCATGATTGAAGAGGGATTCGGCAAGCCCGAATTACAACGCGAGTTTCGGATTCCCGTTTCAGACGGCACAGTTCGGATTTACCGAGTAGACATGCTTTACAACTTGACCGGAAAAGAGCTGATAGCGGTTGAATTCGATGGGATGGACAAGTACGTAAACCCTATGATGACAAATCAACGCAGCATCCGTGAAGTCGTGCATGAAGAAAAGGAACGGGAAAACCTTTTACTCACCAAAACACCAATCAGGAAAATTGTCAGAATCGATTTCAACGAGGCGATGCAACGCGTGCCGTTGGTGGAAAAACTGAGCGCAGCAGGGTTACCACGCGCGAGACCACTTGCTCACCAGTAACGGGCATGCGAGGAAAATCACTGAATCAAGCATGGAATCGTGAGTATGCTCGCATGTTCAATTGAACATGCGATGAAAATCAGGATTTATAGGGTAAAACACTGATTTTCATCGCATCTCGGGCAGAAGGAGCTGGCCTCAGCCACGGAGACGGGAGACGACCTCGGCGATCGAGGCATCGGTGGCGGTGGCGGAGAAACGCAGGTAGGTGGGGGCGCCGTAGAACTCGCCGGGGCTGGCGATGATGCCGAGACGCGCCAAATCCGCCATGTCCTGCCAGCAATCGTTGCTTTTCGCGCGAACCCAAACGTAGAGCGCGCCTTGCGGCATGTAGGCATCGTAGCCGTACGCACGCAGGCCGTCGACCAGCTCGCGCAGCCGCTTGGAATAGCGGGCATGCTGGGCACTTACCGCATCGGAATCGCGTAATCCAGCGGCCATCGCGGCCTGAACCGGGCCGGGAATAATCTCGCCGATCTGCTTGCGGTAGACCGTCATCGGGCGGACGAGTTCGGGGTCGCCAGCGATGAGTGCGGTACGATAGCCGGCCATGTTGGACTGCTTGCTCAGCGAATAGAGCACGAGAATATCCTTGGCACTGCCGTCGCAAACGTCGGGTTGCAGCATGCAAGGAGCAGGAGAAGGCTCAATGACGGCAGTCTTCCCGACATTTTCAGGCAATCCATCATTTGAACGCTTCGCGGATTGGCCGTTACCAGCTTCAACATTGGCACCATTAGATGCATCATTTCCATCACTATTATCAGCCCACGTGAGCAAGCCATAACATTCGTCGGAGAGGACCACGGCACCGATTTCACGGGCCGCAGCGACAATGCCGTGAAGTTGGGAGGCCGAAAGCACCTCGCCGGTCGGGTTGCTCGGGGAATTCACCCAGACCGCCTTGACCCCGGGAACGCGACGCCACGAATCGACGTCGGCGATGTCGGCGGCCTTGTAGGTCTTGGCACCGGCCAGTTGCGTACCGATATCGTAAGTGGGGTATGACACTTCGGGTTGCACGATGACGTCGCCCGGGCCGAAATGCAGCAGCGACGCCATCAACGCCACGGCTTCCTTGGAACCGACCGTAGGCACGAAATCGGCGCCAATCGCCCCAAAATCGACGCCACGCTTGGCGCTGAACCACTCCTGCACGGCTTTGCGCAAGTCCTCGGTTCCGGCAACGGTGGGATAGCCATGGGCATTGGGAGCATCCGCGGAATCGGCGAGCGCCTGCTGCACGCTGGCCGGCACCGGGTCGACCGGCGAACCGACGGAAAGGTCGATCATACCGCCGGCGGCGTTCTTGGCCGTCTCCTTATAAGGCGTGACGCGATTCCAATCGTAGGGAGAATCAAACCTGTAAAAACCCATTTCCGCCGCCCTTCGCGTCGTTTCAACCAAAGAAAAATATCTACTAGCGATGATACTGGCAGCAATGCCAAAGCGACATGTAATATGCGGCGCTTCCCCAGTCGCTGGCCTTTCAGACAACTCACGGCTCAGTAAGAATAAGCATCAAACAATAACCGAAGAATACGTATTGCATATGGTTATCGAGAGGCATAGTCATTGCTTCGTCTGGGCTGGCAAGCGTTTGGGCGTATTTCTCGTCAAGCCTGAAACCAGTCGAAAAACATGCAGGCTACTGGATCAGAACCGTTACGACGCAACTGCTTGCCGCTTCTCATGGCCCTACACATGAAGCGTAATACCGAATTGTTGTGGCCAACTCCATGAAAAGGGAAAACGATAGAAGCGCACGCGGTGCTGACCAACCCAAGAAGTGCATATACCGATAGAACAAATCCCGGGGATAGCGGCCAAAATGCTTGTCCAAAACAGGCTTCAAAGTATTCTGCCGAGTGGCATAAAAACCGTTTAAGATCATAACAAAGAGATTCGAACCGCATCTTTTGCTACTCGCTCAGTCCTTCAGGGCTGATTTTAGACATACCATCTGGCCTATAACCTAAACCCGTGGCTTCATGGCTGAAGGATGAAGACACGCAGGGTTATAAAACTGAACCAAAAACAAACCCGCGCATCTTGCCATATAAAAGCTGAAGACACGCGGGTTGTTTAATTGCGAAAACCTAAAGAATCAGTCCTGATTCTGCGGGGGAAGCGCGGCAATGCGAGCCTCGTCCTTGCCGGACGGGCCGGCGGCCTGTGCGCCGCCCAAATCGCCGATGTCGTTGAAGTAGGTGACGGCAGCGTCTTTATACCAGGCCCATTCCTCGGGAACGTCATCCTCGTAGAAAATCGCCTCAGTGGGGCACACGGGCTCGCAGGCTCCGCAATCCACGCACTCGTTTGGGTTGATGTAGAGTGTACGGTTGCCTTCGTAGATGCAGTCGACCGGGCATTCGTCGACGCACGCCTTGTCTTTGACGTCGATGCAGGGCTGAGCAATCACATAAGCCATTGAAGAGGCCTCCTTACAAGCTTCAAGTAGTATTAGCCTACGATGGAGCAACGACGGGTGAGGGCCACGGCCGACACGATAGACACAAGGTGAAATACGGGTTATAGGCCAGATAGAGTCGGTTATACCCGGGGTTTGGCCTCGTGGGAGTAAGCGTTTCATGCTGCTATTTTTCAACGAGGAAAAATCGGAGGCAATCCGACCTCCTCGCAAAGATTCAAAAGTGCGCATGGAAGCCGGGACCGGATGCACTGAATGTCGAGAAAAGCGCAGAAAACAACATGCCGACTTTATCGACGATCAGGACAATCAGAAGACGCCATCCAACACCCGACAAGATATCGTTAAGCCAATTCCTTGTGGCCTATAACCCTGAAATACGTAAGCGGTACCAAAACGCAACGTTTGGCGCCAGCTCCGGTTTCGATACCGAAATGAGATCCACCGAGGATTTTCCTTGCCATCCGGGTTTTCGCGAACCTGTACATTGTGCCGAAATACATCGCACACAGATATAAACAGTCTAAGCCCGCCGGCTTTCGGTATTCTCTTCCGTCAAACCGGCCAAGTCCAGATTTTCCTCGGATTTCTCCTTAATCTTCCTTTTCCTCTCTGACCGCTTCCACGTCCGCGTCAAGTTCGCCCGTGCCAAGTAGCGAATGGCGGTAGGAATAGCCGAAGTAGATGCAGAAACCGATCAAAAGCCAGACCACGAAACGGATCCACGTCAGAACCGTGAGGTTGAGCATGAGCCAGAGGTTGGCGACGGCGATCAAAATCGGCACCCACGGGTTGCCGGGAATCTTGAAGGAGCGAGGCAGGTCGGGACGCTTCTTGCGCATGATGGGGATGGAAATCGCGACCAACGTGAAGGCCGAAAGCGTGCCGATATTGACCATATCGGCCAGAATCGAAACGTTGAAGCAGGATGAGACGATGGCGACGAGCACGCCCACGGCAATCTGCAACTTGGCAGGAGTGCCGCGCTTGCCCACCTTGGAGAGACCGCGCGGCAACAGGCCGTCACGGCTCATCGCGAAGACCACGCGGGTCAGGCCGAGCAGCAGCACCATGACCACTGTGGTCAGGCCGATGACGATGGCGAAGGAGATGATCTTGGCGGCCCAGGTCGCGCCCGCAAGCTCGAAACCGGTGGCAAGCGACGGGTCCTTGGCCTTGGCCAGATCCTTGTAGGAGACCATGCCGGTGGTGACGATGGCGACGAGCATGTACATCACGATGACCATGAGCATGCCGATGCCGATGCCCAGCGGCACGTTGCGCTTCGGGTTCTTGGCTTCCTCGCTGGCCGTGGCCACCACGTCGAAGCCCAGGAACGAGAAGAACACCAGAGCCGCGCCGGAAATGATGCCGGAAACGCCGTAAACGGTGGGTTGCTGGCCGGTGACCCATTGCAGCAGCGGCTGGGTCATTGCCCCGCCGGAAGCCGGCCCCAGCACTTTGCTGGCTGGTTCGGACGGCGGGACAAACGGGGTGTAGTTGGACATCTTGATATAGAAGAAGCCGACGATGACCACGAAGACGACGATGCCGATTTTGAGGATCGTGAATGCGCCGTCAACGCGAGCGCCGATTTTCGTGCCAAGCACCAGAAGAACCGTGAAGAACGCGACGACAATAATCGGTGCCCAATCGAAGGTGAACCAGCCAAGATGAATCTCCGTGCTGGAATTGAAGCCCATCAAGCGCAGGAAATCGTTGAGATAGACGCTCCAGTATTTGGAAACCACGGAACCGGCCATCAGCATCTCGAGAATCAGATCCCAGCCGATCACCCAGGCCACCAACTCGCCCACGGTCGTGTAAGTGAACGTATAGGCGGAACCGGCTGCAGGAATCATCGAGGCAAATTCCGCATAGCACATCACCGCGGCCCCGCAGATAATCCCGGCGATCAGGAAGCTCAAAATGGCCGCAGGACCGGCGTGGAAGGCGGCGGCCTGCGCGCCGATGGAGAAGATGCCCGCGCCCACGGCGACGGCCACACCCATGACTGCCAGATCCCACGCGCCCAAATTGCGCACCAGCTTGCGATCGCCGGTAGCTGTCTCAGCCAGCGCTTGCTCCACCGATTTCGTCCTGAACAGTTCCATTCGACTTTCGACCCTTCGTATACTTCTCGGTCGTCTAAAAACCTTTCCTCACCATAGGAATATAACGTGACGAAAGTGTTACCCGACCCATATATCGGACATTTTATTAGACGAAAACAAAATTTTTATCCGTTAATCATTATCGAAATTGATACATTATGATATTTTCTATTATCCATCCGTATTCAGCAGGACAGCAAATTCGTTGCAAACAGCGAGAGGCAACCAATCCGTTTCAGCGCAAATCCAAACCAAAACGCCAGGAGAGACCTTGCGGCGGACTGTGAACGCAACCGACTCCGTTTCAGCGCAAATCAATGCCGACGACCACCGGCTCTGGCACCAGACGGATGCCGAATTCGGCCTCCACACCGTTTTGGACGGCTCGTGCAAGCTCGGAGATATCGCTGGCCTGGGCGCCGCCGCGATTGGTCAATGCCAGCGTGTGGAGGGTCGAAAGTCCGGCTTTGGCGTCAGGACTTACCTTGTAGCCCTTGTGGAAACCGGCATGGTCGATCAGCCAGGCGGCAGAGGTTTTGACCCCGGGTTTGCCGTCGGGCAGCGTCGCTGCAAATCGCGGGGCATCAACGGGCAACTTGGCCGCCTGCTGCTGGCCAAGTATTGGGTTCATAAAGAAACTTCCACAGCTGTGCCTGTCGAAATTCGGCTTGGACTCCGCCCTGCCTTTCACATCGGCATCATCCTGAACGGCCGATACTTCAGCCGAACCGTGACCATCCGGCATACTTTGCGCATTCAACATATTGCGCATATCAGACTTGCTGTTGCCCCCCAGTTCCGTCTGCTTGTCCGTTCCTACGGCTTTGGCAAGATTGTGCTCATCCTTGCAACCTTGCATCCACCGCGAGGCATATCTGCTGGGATCTTCCAGCATACCTTTTAAGGCACGAACCTTCAGCACGGCCTCGCGAATCGCCGCAATGGGCATCCGCTCCCCCACTTCAACACCGAGCGCCTTGGCCAGCTGGCCGAATGCCACCTCGCCGGTTTCGTTACGTTTCAGGGTAAAAGTCACGGAGAGCACCACGTAACGAGGTGTCGGGAAATAACGACTGGCAGGCATTGCAGGAGCGCTATACATACTGGATTTGAGGGCAGAACTGCGGTATCCAAAATGCATATCGTTGGGGTCTAGCCGGCAGATCCTGTCACTTTCGCGGTCGAAAACGCGTACGGAAGACACGGACGAAGCGACTTCCTGGCCGTATGCACCGATATTCTGCACCACCGAGGCACCAACGGAGCCGGGAACCCCCGATAGGCCTTCCACCCCTGAGAAGCCAGAGGCAACGCAAAACGCAACGAAATCGTCCCAATTGGCTCCGGCGTCGGCCACGATTTCGACGATATCGGAAGCCTCCGTCGTACAGGAAGTTTCCGCCGTGCCGACAAGACCCTTATCGGAAGTCTCCACCATATCAATAAGACTATCAATGGCTTTGGTATCGGCTATAGATTCATTGACATTGCCACCTTCAGCGACATCCGATTCGGAGTGCACATTGTTGGTCACGGAATCAGCGGCATCAATATCGGTGGCATCAACGCCATCCAGAACCGAAATGCCGTGTCTCTTGTCACGCACAACGACACCACGAAACGGCTCATCACCGACCAGCAGATTCGACCCACCGCCAATCACCAAAAGCGGAAGGTTCGCGGCATCGGCGTCGCGTACGGCAGCGATGAATTCCCCTTCGCTTTTCGGCTCGACGAACCGGTCGACGCTTCCGCCCACACCGATAGTGGTCAGTTGCGCCAACGTCGGCGTTTCAGAAGTCGGGGTTGCGGATGCAGGCATCGCAGAATCTGAAGAATCCAGCCGTTTCATCATGCCGTCGTTACCTATCTTTCCTTCGTATCAGGCGTATGCAAGTATCTGATGTTTTCCGATAACTGTCATTCCCAGACATCGGTTGCTCCGGAATCTTTGAATTTCGTAGCGTTTTGCCGCACTGTTTGCCGCCTAAATATGAAAAAAGCCCGACCGAAGTCAGGCTTCCTCAACGCTGAAACTCAACGAGTCTCGCGATGCACAGTTTCCTTGCCGCAACGAGGGCAGAACTTCTTGAGTTCGAGACGATCCGGGGTATTGCGACGGTTCTTGGTCGTAATGTAGTTACGCTCCTTGCACACCGTGCATGCCAGCGTGATGCCCGGACGGACTGCGGCGCTTTTGCTTGCCATTGGTTCACCTTCTGCGTGTTGTTGCTTGCCGACTTCTGTCGGTAGTTTGTAGCGGGAAAGAGACTCGAACTCTTGACCTTACGATTATGAGTCGTACGCTCTAGCCAGCTGAGCTATCCCGCCAGAGAGCCTCGGGTGAGAATCGGACTCACGACCTCTTCCTTACCAAGGAAGTGCTCTACCACTGAGCTATCGAGGCGTGGCGGATAGTGGATTCGAACCACTGAAGCTATCAGCGGCTGATTTACAGTCAGCTCCCTTTGACCGCTTGGGAAATCCGCCAATTACTCACTTCTTGGCTTTAGAGCCTCGAAGCAGGCAACTTGACTATAATGGCACGAACCGCAGACGGATGCAAGCCCACGACACGCCTAGTGTGTCGGAAACGGGGCCGTAACACCTTCACAGCAGAGGCTTTCCATGCCGCAAATCCAACCTTTTCGTTGATTTTAAAGTATCTCGATGAGCCGAAGGCCGGATTCATCAATCAGGTTTGCCGCAAACACGAACAGACCCGCCACAAACACAAAGTGGCCGTCGGCAATATTCCCGACGACCACTTTCAACGATTAGGTTTAGCACCGCTTTCAGGCGATGAGGTCAGGCGATGCCGTCATCCTTCAGACCTTGGCACACCTCGATGATCTTGTCGTTGGCTTCTTTCTCGCCAACGGAGATGCGGATGCCCTCGCCGTCGAAAACGCGGGTGGAGAGCCCAGCCGCAGTAAAGCGCGCGGCGGCTTCACCGGTCTTGTCGCCAAGCGGCAGCCAGTAGAAGTTCGCGTAGGGTTCCGGGAAGTCCCAGCCCTGCGCACGCAGAGCCTTGACCACGCGGCCACGTTCGGTAATCAACGCCTGCACACGCTCCATCAGCTCGTCCTTGGCATCGAGAGAAGCAAGGGCGGCAATCTGCGCGGATTGGGTGACGCCGAAGGGCAGCGACATCTTGCGCATGCCGGTGATGACCTCGGGCTTTGCGATGCCGTAGCCAATACGCAGGCCGGCCAGGCCGTACGCCTTGGAGAAGGTATGCGCCACCACAATGTTCGGATACTCGTGATAAAGCTTCATACCGACGCTGGTGTCAGGCGCGGTGTTGAAGTGAATGTAAGCCTCGTCGAAAAGCACGATGACATCGCTGGGGACGGCTTCCATCAGACGGCGGGCGTCCTTGTCGCTCACCGACGAGGATGTCGGGTTGTTGGGGTTGTTGACGATAATCATGCGGGTCTTGTCGTTGATTGCGGCAATCATCGCGTCGATGTCGTGGCCGCCGTCGGGACGGTTGGGAATCTGGACGCTGGTTGCGCCTGCGCCGGAGACGATGATCGGATACGCCTCGAAGCTGCGCCACGGGTAAATCACCTCGTCACCGGGACCTGCGAGCAGGTTGGTGAGCTGGGTGATGACCTCGGTGGACCCGCAGCCGAGAACAATCTCGTCCTGGCCGACTTCATAATCCTTGGCGAGGCGTTCGATGACCTGCCAGCCGCCCATGTCCGGGTAGCGGTTGATGCGGTCGAGCGCATGGTCTTCGATGGCCTTCTGCACGCTTGGCAGAGGCGGGTACGGATTCTCGTTGCTGGAGATCTTGAAGGACTTCTGGCCCGCGACTTCGGGGGCCGGCTTGCCTTGCTTGTAGGCAGGAATGGTATCAACTATGGCACGATGTTTGAAAGTCATAATCGCATTGTAGGCCGTAACGAGAGATATTGCACATTTTATGGTTCATTTTTAAGACAAAACCAAATGAATTAAGATAAAATAACACAAATTCTTATGAAAACTTATGAAAACGATGCTTGACTGCATAGCTGAAATCCACCGAAAGCGTACACCAAGCGTTCGTTGGCTGTTTGTCGGCCATTCGCTAGCCCCAGTAAGTCGTTTATCGGTCTCCCATTGATCATTCACAAACCGCCCACCAGCCGTTCATTCGCCTTATTGTATCACAAAACTAAAGATGCGTCCCAACCTTTTAGGCTGGAACGCATCTATATAACCTGGCGATTACGGCAATCAGTTCATGATTGCGAGTACATCGCGGGCGCCGACGATGAGGTAATCCTCACCATTGTAATGAACCTCGGTGCCGCCATACTTGGAATAGAGCACCTTGTCCCCGACCTTGACATCCATCGGGATGCGCTTGCCGTTGTCGTCGCGACGACCCGGGCCGACGGCCAGGACTTCGCCCTGCTGCGGCTTCTCCTTGGCGTTGTCCGGAATGTAAAGACCGGATGACGTCTGCGTCTCCGCTTCGGCTTGCTTGACAATAATCTTGTCTTCCAACGGTGTAAGTGAGATCGACACTGTGGACCTCCTCTTTCTTTATGAGAGTTGCATTTCCTCGCGCGAGGACACCGCTTTCAGAGGCTGACGATCACTTTCGGCACCGTCCCTTTGCGCTTACCTGTCTATCGTAGCGCGAAAATTAGCACTCTGCCAACCCGAGTGCTAACGCTCTGAGTGAAACCTTCACAATTGAGGCGGATAATGGCTATTTTGCAGGGGATCCGGCTAAAACAAATTCATTATCAGAAGTAAAAGATAGATATAAAACGTGGCAGGACTGATGAACGATAAACGTAGCAAGGTATCAACAGCCCAAACGAAACTACTGAACAGCAAACATAGCAAGGTATCAATAGCCCAAATGGAACTACTGAACGACGACCTGCAAACCGGAATATAGCGAACCTAAACGGCCCAGCAAACGACGAATCCAGCGTTCAGGCATTGCTTCAAATTTATATATGCAGATTTATATATTCAGCCAGATGCTCAGACGTTTCTGCGTTCGAGAATCTTTTCCAGTCCTGTTCCTAACGAATCCGACGAAACAGCCGGCGCTTCCGTTTCGGCTGAGACTTCCGCGGCATGGAACTTTTCGGGATCGCTGGTATAGGCCGGCTTCTCATCCTTCGCCTTGCTGTTGCGGCCGGCAGCGGCATGCCCACGTTTGGCTTCGGAACGAATCCGCTTGCGATTCCTCTTCGAAATCAGCCTGCCTGCGGAACCTTTTGCCGGTTCGGCTTCGTTTTCGGAAGTAGCCAAAGACGATGAAGCTGAATCGTTACGGCCTTTCTCAGAGCTTTGACTGGATGATTCCTTCGTCCGCTTCGATGCCGACGCAGAAGCGTCTTTCTGATCTTTTGCCTTGGCCTTGGCGACCTGACGTGTGGACTTGATCTCGAGGCTCTTCGGCTCTTCGTTTTTGACCTCGATGCCATTGCGCGGAGCGCCCAGCGAGAACGAGATGAGATCCTGGTTCGGGGCAAGATCGACGAGATCCAAAGCACGCGCGGGATGAACCTGCTTCAGCTCGTTGGTGGCATCCGTCGGTTCGACCACCTGCTTCTTCTCGGCTGTGTTAGCCTTGCCGGAATTATCGGCCGCGGCATTCTGACGACGTGGATTTGCCTGCTTGGAAATCTCCTTCTTAACCGGCTTGGAGGCATCTGCCGCCTGCGGATTCGGCCTACGGGCGGAAGTCGATTGCGATTGGGGCTGTGACGGCTTTGCCTGCGCTTTGTTTTGGGCAACAACGCGTTTTGTGGTGCTGTCGGACTTGGTCTCGGCTTTCGTAGTGTCAACGGCTTGTTCGGTAGCGGCTGTGGAATTCCCGGATTTTTTGACTGGCTGGGATTCGGCAATCTTACGGTCGGCCCCGGCGTGCGCCTTCGCGGCACGACGGTTTTCAATGTGTTCTTTTTCGGCCCGGGACTGCTTCATGGCCTTTTGGATTTCCTGCTCAGCCATGAGACCTGTGGGCTGCTCGTCGCGGGAAACGGGCTTCGCGGATGTCTTGCTGGCGGCTTGGTGATTGGATTCGACGACCTGGGCACCGGCAACGGCGGCACCGTCTTGATGAACCGTAGATGCCTTGGCCTGCGCGGCACGCTTCGCCTTGAGATCACGTTCCCATGCCCTGGCATGATTGGCCGTGCGTATACCCAACGCCACCACAACGGCCAGCAAAGCCGCCGGAATCAGGGCAAACAACGGACTGAACTTCAATGGGAACGAAATGGCGAGCACGACAATGGTAATTACAAGCAGAGATGCAGAAATAATGGCTCGCCGACGCGCCGCCTCACGACGAAGCCGACGTATATGCGCGACTCTGGCCCGTTCTTTCATGGCTTTCGTGGGTCGTGCAACCGATGCCCGCGCTGGACTTGCGACAATATCTTTTCGCTCCGATTGCATGACAATCCCTTTCGCCGAAGGCTGCCGTTCATCGCTGAACCGGGTACCGCTGCCTGCATCCACCAGATGCAACGACGGCGAGTACTTGTCCTCGCGATGCTCAACCACCTTTTTCATACTATCCGCAGTACGCCGCGGCAGCCAGCCAAGTATCAGAATAGCGAGGATGACCAGTACAACAACGCCACTCACCCACGCATAATCCATACTTCCAAGAATAGATAGAGTTAGTGACTTTTTACACAGGTGTAATTTGAGCGTGTCATACGAGCAGACGGCGCGTAAAACCAAGGGGTGCGTCCTCGGCCAACAAACTATACACATCGTGGTCTCGCCACTGATTGTGGATGTACATACTCTTTAGGCGCATGCCCTCGTGATGGGCCTGCAGTTTCTCCGCCACCCGCCGGGATCGTTCGTTTTCGGGAAGCATCGATATCTCCAAGCGATGCAGCTGCGGGCCGGTCGGGCTGAACATCGCCCAATCCGCAAGCATAGCTACGGCCAAAGGTGCGACGCCATGCCCTGCATGAGCCTGATCAACCCAATAGCCAATGTTGCCGCTGCGCATCGATCCGTAACAAATCGCACCCACAGAAATCTGGCCGATAATGGCCATCTGGTATTCGATGACAAAAAGCGCCCCGGCTCCTGTGGCTTCATCGTTTCGCTGCCGCTGCAGCCAAGTGTTGAATGTCAGACCGGGGCCATGCATCGGATCGTTGGAATCCCAAGGTGCAAGCCACGCAGCATTGCGTTGTCTAGTTTCGTTCCAACCCGCCTCGTCTTCAGCACTCATCGGGCGCAGGCGGATCTGAATGGCGCCTTGAGGCGGCAAGAGCTCACGCGGCATGGTGATGGCGTTGGGGTTGGGGGCAAGCGCGTTGCGCAGCGATCGAAAGACTGACACATATCCATAGTACCCATTCGTCTTTCACATATTGCAACGTCCCCACTAGTCGATCGATCAACACCTAGGTAGTATGGGCATATGGACGACAATATAGGAAAAATCGACGCATGCAAACAGGGCATGCGGCATGAGGCCATCGGCAAACGCAAGGAAATGAGCGAAAGCCAGCGGGCAGAGGCCGGCAAACGTTTGGGAAAACTGGCTGCGTCGCTGTTGAATAAGTTGCCAACCAGCGATTTGAAGTCCGGAGACACTGCGGCGGCTTACGTTTCGATGGGGACGGAAGTGCCGACTCTGGAGTTGCTCGACGAACTTTGTGAACGCAAACTGCGGGTGCTGGTGCCGCGGCTCGGCAAGGGGCGCGACATCGGATGGAGCGAATATGGCGGAAAATCCGGACTACGCAAGATGCCACGCACTGCTACAGGCGGGTTGCGGCCGGCGGAACCGGGCGGCAAGACGCTGGGGCCAAAAGCCATTGCCGACGCAAAACTTGTCTTTATCCCCGCCTTTGCTATCGACCTCGATGGCACCAGACTTGGACGCGGCGGCGGATGGTACGACCAGGTTCTCGGGCTGTGCCGCACCGATATGCTGAAAATAGGAGTCTGCTGGGACTGGGAATTCATCGATCGCCACGATGCGGTACCTCACGAAACGCACGATATCCCGGTTGACGTGGTTATGACGGACAAGCGAATTATCGTGTTATCCGCAAAATTCCAGATGATTACATTTCGGCAGGTGGGTCTGGGCCCAGCAAATCATGAAAGCTGACCAAAAAGTGTGATCTTCTCTGCATCGAGACGTTCAGCGCAATGATAATCATGCTCTCAGCCCGATTTTGGTGATTAACCCTGCAACAAACCACCCACTACAGAAACAATCACACTTTCAGCCCGATTTTGGTGATTAGCTCTGCATCATGGGCATAAACACAAACATAATCACATATTCTGCCAATTCCCGTGCCTTATACCCTGCTGTGTTTGCTTCACTTTCAAGTCGCACAGATGCCGCATATTCACCGGAAACGAACGGGCGTCAGGGCTGGGACTAGGATATGAACAGTTGACTTGTTGAGTGTTTACTTTTCTGGAGGGACCGTTGCCTACTTATCATTACCGTTGCAAGAATTGTGGATACGATTTCACCGAGCAGCAGTCATTCTCCGACGATCCGATCACCGTCTGCCCGAAATGCGGCAAGGAGCAGGTGCGCAAGGTCTATTCCGCGGTTCCCATCGAGTTCAAGGGGCACGGTTTCTACCGCACCGACAAAGGCGGATCGTCGTCTTCGTCGAAGAAATGATTACGACTGATTGAGTCTTATACGGATTGGTTGAGTCTTAGAAATCTTTCAAAAGCCGGGAACTTGCGTTTATGCAGGTGCCGGCTTTCGTGTTTTTCGGATTATTCGGATTCTTGGCCAGAAAACGTGTCTCTAGTCAATGGTGTTGGGATATCTGACGGCGGTCTGGAATTCGTTCCACTCGATGCCAATGCTGTATTCCTCGGGTGTGCTCAGGTTGTGTGCTGCGCCTTCGCGCGAGCATTGCCATGCCCCGTTTATAGTCTATAAGTTTAAGGCTTTTGGATTTGTCGGATTGCAGACCCAGTAGCCTGTAGATTTTTACATTTGCGATGGTGCAATAAAAGATCACTTGCCGATATTTCCGTATTCCCGTATTCCCGTATTCCCGTATTCCCGTATTCCCGTATTCCCGCATATTTATACACCTACGAGCAAAATTTCGACATCACAATAAAGTCACACAATATATCTGGTATCCATCATGCTCATCGTCAATTGGAATATCAAAACTTCGAATGTGGATAACCCGTTTTGCCGCTCCACCGAGACACGCCTCAAATGTTCATAACCCCTATCATCCGACCACAGTACCCGTTTTTACCCCGGTAATTTTGCGTTTTGGTCCATCATGGAGTCATGAACCTTTTTCACAACGGAGACAAACAGAGCCTCAGCGTCAAGAAACCGACGCTCAAACAACGACGAACCATGCGACAGACACGCACCGTGCTCGCGGCGTTGTGCGTCGGGCTTGCCGTTTTCTTTGCGTTGCAGTCGATTTCCAGCAGCATCGCCACTAAAACCGCGGTCACGGCGGTCCATACCATCAAACGTGGTCGAACTATCCGCGCAGAGGACCTCAAAACCGTACAAATCGCCGACAGCCCCGCGCTGGCGAATGTGTTCGGCTCCGATAGCGATGTAAAAGGGCTGGTCGCGCAGGTGGATATCGAAGCGGGCAACGTCATCGCCCGACCAATGGCACGCGCCTCGCCGGTAATCGGTCACGGTTTGACTTCCATCGACGTCAAACTCAGCGGGTCAACAAACGTATTGATCCCCGGCGACAAGGTCTCGCTTGTGGGAAGCACAGGATGCGGCACCGTACCAAATCCACCGGCTCAAAACCCCTCCGCAAACCAACAACCGGAAGCCGATTCAACACGGACAAACCCGCCCGACGAAGGCAATCCAAAAGACGGGGAAGCGGCAGAGGGTCAGGCAGAGGCCGGTGAAAGCGAAGGTGACCCAAATGGTGATTCCGGTGCAACGTCAGGCGAGGCGATGCCCGGCGACGAAGCGCCAAAACAATCGGATGGTCAGACCTGTACGCTGGTGAGACTTGCGACGGTGACCGGCAACCCACATCGCGATGACGGCGGCAATGTCACCACCCAACTTGCCATGCCGCCGCAGGACGCCGCGCGCATCATGGCCGTACAGGAGCGCATGCCCATTATGGCCGCCGAACTCTAAGCATGCAAAGTCCGGATGCCCTTCGCCATGCCACCGATGAACCAAACCAGACAAGCCTGCAGCAGAATGCTCGATGTCGTAAAAGCCAATCAATAACCCATTGCAATCCGATACTCCACTATCGGTTCGACACAAGGAAGGAAAAACGAATGAATCACCCTAATCCAACATGAAAGAAGGACTATCGATCCAAAAGAGCGCCAACCAAGCATACGCGATTCCAGAATTCCAGGAGAATTGCAAAAAGGTGATGGCTTGCCCTCACCATCACCTTTTGCAGAAAACCCACGGATCCTACTTATCGCGTTCGCTGAAAATACCCCAATGCGGGGGAAGCTCACGCAGGATGCGGCTGTCGTCGTCATGCTGTTTGCTGCCTGCGGGACGGCGGTCTTCTGGATCAAGCTCGATACCATCGACATCGAAGTGCTCGCTGCCTTTACGCACCACACGCTTGTGGGTACGAGATGAACGACGATTCGGGTCATAGGCCAAAGCCATCAGCGAACCTCTTGGTACAAATCGCTGATACGGCTGACGATCCGGTCGACTTCCTTATCGGGATTGACGAATGCGGCCACGCTCCAGACCGTCATGACCGACCAGCCGAGCGTCGCCAGATCCTGCATCAACACGCGATGACGCTTGCGAGTGGACTGAATGCCCATGAACTGCGCATCATCGGTCATCACCGCCAGCGAGAACGGCTTGTCTTTCAGCCCGACGACCAGAGGAATGGAGGCACCACCATCGAAACCGTAATTGGCGGCCACTTTGAGCCCGCGTGCACGGATGCGATCAGCAAGATCGTTGAACAGAACGTTGTCGCCTTTGAGCGACATCGAAGGACGCACCACTTCCTTGCCCAGGCCCTCGGCCCATTTGAGCATGACCTTCAACAGCTTTGGACCGGGCTGGTGCAGACGGTCGTCTTCCATATCCGCAGAACCAAAGGCGGAAATGATGTCGACGTTGCGATCGCCCAATGCCAAGGCGTCAAGCAGCTTGCCGTCACCACCCTCGCCCTCCAAAGCTCCGAACTGCTGAAGCAGGCGGCCATGCGAGGTCTTGGCAAAGCACAGGGAAAGGATGACATCGGTGGCTCGCACCCCGGCGACCTCATCGAGGTCGACCAGACGCACGTGACGAAGGAAGCGTCCCATGGCCTCATCCTTCAACGACAACGACTTCAACTCGGCGCCAAGCCTCGTGCGGAAGACCGGGGTCAGCGTGACCACGGCAAGCAGATAGCCGGTTGGTACCACGGTGAAAGCGGCGGCACGTTGCTTGATGACGGCGATGACCTCGTCGATCTCCTGTTGGCTGCTTTCCACCAATCCCGTGGCGAGCACCGGCACGCCATTGGCCTCGACCCTGTGGAAGCGCACCCTGCCTTGCACCGACTCCGTGGCCACATCTCTGCGAGCGCTGCCGTAGCCTTGTGCGGAGAGGAAGAGCGAAAGACGCGGGTCGCGGCACACTGGCTTGGAATCAACACTCACTTTCGGCAACAAAGCAACCAAGGCCTTCAAGGACTCGGAGGTGATGGTGGATTGATGGGCGATGACCACAACGCGCCTGGCTCGGCTCAAAACGCTCAGCAATTCGAGCGAGGGAATATGGGAAGCAGCATCGACGATGGCCACGTCGGCCAAAGGCTCGGGGTCGCTCAACACGGCAAGGGTGAACGGCGTGGCCATGATGACGGGCTTCGACGCCGCAAGAATCTGAGGATACTCATGCGTGATATGACTCAACGGCACATGAACGTTGCTCGCCAGCAATGTGTGCAGCTGATTGGCCTCCTGCGTGTGCGAGAACAGCATATCGCAAAGGTGACGCATGGACTCCTGCTCAAGCATGGGTCCTATGGAATTGACGTGGTCGATGTCAACCTGCACGAACCGGTCGGCTGCGGATTGCAGCGCGGAGCCGTCCTGATTGGAGATGATGGCCGAAGAACGGACAATATCCTCAAAGACCGTCGTCCACCAGGAAAGCTGGAGCTCGCCTTCAACCGCATCCAGACCCACATTTCTGGTGCGCAGGTCATCAATCAGCGCGTCAAGCCCCACGGAATGGAATTCGCGTTCGAGACCGGCACGACCGGGCAAGGTATCCAGGGCCTTGCGGTCGGAATAGAGCGCCTTGAGCCTCTCCTCAAGCCTCGCCAGATCGACGCTTTGCAGGTCGCCGCCCTCGACGGTGGTGGCGAGCACGGCATCAAGCGCGGTGATATCGCGCATCAGGGCTTCCTGCGTCTCCACTATCGTATCGAGTTTTGCCGGAAGCACAGGCCAACCGCCGTGAGGTACGATTTCATGCCATTGCTCGGATTGTTTGTCCACGACCTGCAGCGCATCGTGCAGGTCTTCCACTTGGGAGCCGGCCCGAAGCAGGCTCTTGGCCTCTTTGACGTGGCGGCGGCGTTCCCAGAATCCCATGCTCGTCCCCTCGGCCTTGCGCTGGGCCTTGGGTTTGCTCGCTTCGATCATCGAGTCGATATCACGTTCGAAAATCTCAGGCTGGAAGACGTCGAGCACACGGCGCAGATTCTTCAAGACCGTGACCTGACGGCCCCACTCCTGTACCGTCGACGGCACCGGGAACCCGCAGGTTTCGGCGACGGACGCCACCTGATCACGCGTTGCGGGAAGAAGGCGCTGCAGCAGGTTCTCAACCTTCTGATAGGCATTGATCGCTTCACTTTGCGTGAACAGCGAGGCACCGTACCATGGCGTGGTTTGCGGGCCGACACTGAATTCGCCGTATTCACCGGCCTTGCGAAGCTTCTTAATCCACTCTTCCATGTGCGGGGCGATGGCCCTCGCGGATTCGTTGGAAAGGCGCACATGAGTGGCCGGATGCGTCGGCATCGCAGAGATGCTGGCCAGATTCTGAATGGTCTGGTAGGCGGAGACGCCCCATTCCTTGCTGACTCCATGCAAATCACCGAGGTAGCGGGTCAGGCGCGAGCGCACCCCAACCAGCTCGTCGGAAACCTGATCGAAACGGGCGACGGACGCACCGGGCTGGAAGCCAACGGCCGCAATCAGCTCCTGATCGATTTGCTGGGCCGCTTTGGAATCGGCCATATCGACCACGCGGCTACCCATATGGCAGGAATCCATTTCATGGGTGAAACGCTTCTTCTGCCCTGCTACTCCCGGCACATAAAGCACAGTGCGTCCGGCAGAGACGCAACGGGAGGCGATAGCCGCGGATATCTGTGCGGTATCGTTGCCGGAAGCGTCGTCCAGAAACAGCGAATGGCCCTGCGCTGCCATATTCGCGGCATAACGTACGACGTTATCAACGTCGCCGGCCTCGTGCTCGCTGTGCGGGTCGGCGTCAAAAGGACTGAAACTCGGAAGTTTTACATCCTTCAAAGCACTGATGGCATCGGCATTGCCGGCCAACGCGTCAAGAGCGGTGTTGCCGCTTGGCTTGCTCGCCAGAGAATCGATGATACGACGGCTTTCGGCGAGCATCTTGGTGGCAGGGTCCATGAAGCAGCCCAGGATGATGTTACGTTCGATGTCGAAGTCAGTAATCGTCGGCTTGACCTCATCAGTGATGGCAGTGAATACAGAGGAGGTGTCGGGAGTCCCGCTGGCATAGTTCCTGCCGTCGAAAAGAGCGGTCTCATCGATATCGACGTGCTGGTCATGCATAGCCGTGGTGAACGCGGGGTTGAGACTGACGTGTCCGGTGAAACGGATGACGGCATCGGTCTCACGTCCGTCTGGCTTGCGATGCACTTCGACCGGATAAAGCAGTACGGGAACGCAATTGCCCTTCCATTTGGCCACACCGACCACCAGAGAAAGCTCAGCTACCCCGGCAGACCTTGTTTTGACGGCTTTGTCGTCCAGGACGCGTTCAAGTCTGCGGCCTGCCGCACGCAGCATGCCCGCATCACGGAACATGGAATCGAGGGTCGTGTGCCCACTGGCGAAGAGCTGGGCGATGCCGGAAGGATGGGCATGGGTCAGGTCGAGCTGCGCGGTGAGCTGTCCGACATCTTCCAAAGGCGAGGGAACCAACCCGCTGCGATAGCTGTCATACCATTTGCGCATCCGTCGGATGCCGCTCATTTTCTGGTTCGTCTCGCTCATTGTTTACGTCCCTCCCCAACCTCTTTACGATACTCGATATATCCTGAATTTTGCGAAAGCGCGGCGTCGATATCGTCGTTGCCTACCGCCGAAAGCCATGCGTACAAATCGTCATACAACGAAGGGTTCATTGCCAGGAACGGCAGAAGTTCAGGATGCTTCGCCATTTCGAACTGCACAGAGAAGTCTGTAGTCGATTTGGCATCTTGCGAGCTCATACCCTCCACTTCGACTTCGGGCTCAGGATGGTCGAATTCGCCGTTGGAGACCTTTTCGAAAACCGAGCCAGGTTCGAAAGTCGGCTTGAAACTCTGCTGCGCGCCGAACGAGCCGTCATTGGTAATCGAGCCTTCAGAAACACTTGGAGAATCCGCAATATCCTTTATCGGGGGCATAAACTTATTACGCTCTTCGGTTGGCCTGTTGCCTGCCGATTCGTTTTGCGAATCCTGTGAACCGCCGAAATCCAAGCGAGGACGGGCACCGCCGTTCTGCCTGCGATCCTCCTCCATGGCGACAAATAACGGAGCGTTTTGGTTGACTGGAGTCTGTCCGGAAGCCTGACCCGTTACACTGCCAAACTGATTCGTTTGCTGTTGCTGCGCGGCTTGCTGTGCCTGCTGCTGCGCGACCCTCTGTGCCTGCTGTTGTTGCCGAGCAAGCTGTTGAACCCGCGGCTGCGCGACCCTCTGTGCCTGTTGCTGTTGCTGCGCAACCTGACGTTGCTGCTGTTGCTGCATTTGGGTGGCAGCCATATTGCCGCCATTCGTATTGGTTTGCGGTTGCGCCGCTGCCGGCGAAGTCATTGGCTGCTGCCCGCGAAGAGCTTCTTGGGAAATCTGCTCATCGTTTTGACGTGAAGGCAGCGACACCTGCGGCACTTTTGCTCTGGTCTTCAATGGTTTGCTTCCGGCAGGGCCAGCGGTTCCGTTGGCAGCCGGCTTCGAAACCTTTTTGCTGGCAGCGGCAGGTTGAGCCGGATTCGACGCCTTCATAGTTTTGTCTTCAACTTCGCTCTTCATGGCATCTTTGAACAAATCGCGCGCCTTGGCGTCCTTGGCGTGAGCATCGGGAGCCATCACATTCAACGAAATCTGATCGATGGTATGGTCGGCTTGCGGGGTTTCGGACTTCTGGCTGGTTTTGGCTTCGATCGGCGATGGGGTTTCGCGCGCAATATTGCCAGCGTCGGCATCGGCATCCTTCACTGCCGATTCCTCCGGTTTTTGAGCGTTATTATTGTCCGCGGCTCCGGCGGAAACCGAAGCTTCGATACGGCTGGCCACATCGGCAGCGCTGAACGCCGTGGTCGGCTCCCCCGCGCGCAGGTTCAGAATATCATCAACCGACATATCGTTCAGGTCGGGCTCGATATCGGTGTTTTCGCCACTACTGGCCGCATAGTCGAACAGGTCGGTGATCTGATTGCCGTTCTCGTCGTTTTCATCGACATCGACCCGCACGAAATCCACCGGAACGTCGCCGAACTGCAATCTCATCGGCGAATCCGGCAAAATGAAATCCTGATTCGGCGTCAGCGGGCGCAAGCCCTTTTCCTCAACCACATACGAGCCGTTGGTGGAATTCAAATCGGTGACCGAAGCGCCTCCATTGGCCGCCACCGCGAATACCGCGTGACGTTTCGACATCGAACGCGTGTCGTCGTCGATTTCCAAACGTCGGTGTCCATCATCGGCAAGCGGGCGCAAAGGTCTGCGGCCGATCTCAACGTTTTCGCCGGGACCGACATCGACTTTCGTGGAGCCATTGACCTTGATGACCCAATGTTTCGTCGTTCGCGGATCAGACACCTTGCGGCCTCCCATATACACTTTTGCCTATGCTAATGCCATTCTGCCATGTTTGCCTTGAAACCGACAGAAAAATGACAGACATTGACAACACTCACGCATGAGCCTGTCCTCGCTTTTACCTTCAAGGACATGCCTTAGGCACTACGATAGCCGACAAAATGAACAAACCCTGCGAACGGAGATTCCGCACACAGGGTTTGCAACAATTTCTTTGGATTCAAACGGCTACCGGCTTTGTAAAGCCATCACCGTCAAATCCTTAAGAAGGAAAGAACTACTTGAGTTCGACGGTGCCGCCGGCCTCTTCGATCTCGGACTTGGCCTTCTCGGCGTCATCCTTCTTGGCCTTCTCGAGGATGGTGGCAGGAGCGCCGTCGACGAGCGCCTTGGCGTCAGCCAGGCCCTTGCCGGTGATGTTCTTGACGGCCTTGATGACCTGGATCTTCTTGTCGCCGAAGGAGGAGAGGACCACGTCGAACTCGGTCTTCTCTTCTTCGCCGGCGCCTGCACCAGCGGCAGGAGCAGCGGCAACGGCAACGGCCGGGGCGGAAGCCTCGACATCGAACTCGTCCTCGAACTTCTTGACGAAGTCGGAGAGTTCAACCAGGGTCATTTCCTTGAACGCATCGAGGAGCTCATCGCTTGAGAGCTTAGCCATAATGGCTTCCTTTCTTTTCCGGGCGGCGGATGTTTTGTTTGGTTCCGTCACCTAAATTCTTAAATTTCTTTAATTATTCACTACTAAACTGCCTGAAGTCTACGCGGCCGAAGCCACGGAAAAATCAAGCGGCCTTTTCCTGCTTCTCGCGCAGGGCGTCGAACGTACGCACGGCCTTGGTGGGCAGAGCGACGAACGTGCGAGCGGCCTTGGACATGGAGCCCTTGAGGTCGCCTGCCATCCTGGAGAGCAGGGTTTCGCGAGATTCGAGGCTCGCGAGTTTCATGAAGCCTTCGGCGTCGTACATGGTTCCGTCTGCGAAACCACCTTTGATGACGAGGGCCGGGGTTTTCTTGGCAAAGTCACGCAGGACCTTCGCAGCCTCGACGTAATCACCCTTGACGAAGGTGATTGCGGAGGGGCCGGAGAGTGCTTCATCGAAGCCCTCGTACCCAGCCTCTTTGGCGGCGATGCGAGCGAGCGTGTTCTTAGCCACTGAGTAGGAAGTATCGCGGCCTAGCTTTTCGCGCAGATCGGAAATCTGCGGAACGGTAAGCCCGCGGTACTCGGTAAGGTAAACCGCATCGGCGTTACGGAATTGATCCGTAAGCTCGGCGATCACCGCTTCCTTTTCGGGCCTTTTCATGGCGTTCCTTCCTGAGTCGACCATTGATCGGGAAATTCGGAACGTTGCAGCTTTTACGAGCGATTTCTTGTGTTGCTGCGATAATCGCACCACTATAAAAAATGCCCTGCACATAGGCAGAGCACCATACCGGCCACTTGCGCGACCCACCTCTTGCGAGGCTTATGACATTCAACCTATGCTGGCTTGGCGAACCAAACTTCGAGAGGCTTACGCCTCTAACCAACAGTCTGTGGTTTACAGATGAACAGTATACGGACGCCGCACGACCGCGCGACACGCGCACGCGCCAATCAGTAGGAAAAGCACCAAAATCGGCATAAAAAAGTGCTTTTCTCCTCAGTGAAACCCTAAATCAGTGCGAAAAGCACTATTTTGGCCCGATTTTGGTGCTTTTCGCACTGGTTTATGGTGCTAACGTGACCAAAGCACGCGATTGAAGAGTTGGACGACCAACACTCAGAGCACGGCCTGGAGGGCGAAGTCGAGGATGAAGAGGGCGGTGACGATCCACATCACCGGATGGACCTCCTTGGCCTTGCCCTTGCAGATCTTGACGAGGCAGTACATGATGAAGCCCGCGGCGATGCCGTAGGAGATCGAGTAGGAAAGCGCCATGAACACCGAGGCGAAAAGGGCCGGGATGGCTTCGGCGAGGTCGCCCCAGTTGACTTCCTTCAGGCTGGAGGCCATCATGCAGCCGACCACGACGAGCACGCCGGCCGTCGCGGCGGACGGAATCGCGGAGACCAACGGCGAGAGGAACATCGAGATGAGGAAGCAGATGGACACCGTCACGGAAGTCAGGCCAGTGCGACCGCCCGCGGCGATGCCTGCCGAGGATTCGACGTAGGTGGTGATGTTGGAGGTGCCGAACAGGCCGCCGACGGAGGTGGCGATGGAATCGGCGAAGAGGGCTTTGTCCATCTTGGAGCTGAAGCCGTGGCCGTTGGCCATGTTCTTGATATCGGTATCGGAGAAGATGCCGGTCTTGCGGCCGGTGCCGACCAGCGTACCGATGGTGTCGAACATATCCGACATGGAGAAGGCGAAGATGGTGACGATGACGAGGGGCAGCCGGCCGAGGTTGCCGAACAGCGACGGGAAGCCCTGCGGGCTGAAAATGGCGAGGAAAGTCGTCGGCAGCTGAGAGAAGGTCTGGCTGATCGAGACGGAATTGGACATCGTGGTCACGCCGAAGGGAATGCCGATGATGGTGGCGGCGATAATCGAGATCAGCAGAGAACCGCGCACGTTGAGCAGGGTGAGGACGATGGCGATGGTCAGACCGATGAGGAAGACCCAGAGCACAGGGTTGTTGAGCATCGATAGCCCTGGTGTCGCGTGAATCGGGCCGCCTTTGGCCGCGGCCTTGGGGTCGCCGGGAGTGAAGGAAATGAAGCCGACGTTCAACATGCCTACGTACATCACGAAAAGGCCGATGCCGCCGCCGATGGCGTGCTGCAAAGATTCGGGGATACAGGCGATGATGAGCTTACGGATGGAGGTGACGGTGACGAGAATGTTAATCAGGCCACACAAAAATGTCATACACAGTGTTTCCTGCCAGGTAAATCCAAGGCCCGCGCAAACGGTGTAGGCGAAGAACGCGTTCAAGCCCATGCTTGCGGACTGTGCGTAGGGAACGTTGGCGAAAAGCCCCATCACGAGCGTGCCGGCGACGGAGGCGATGATGGTGGCGAGGAACACTGCTCCCCACGGCATGCCCGTGGTGCTCAGAACCTGCGGATTGACGACGATGATATAGCTCATCGCGAAGAAGGTGGTGATGCCCGCCGTGATTTCAGTGGATACTGTGGTGTGATTTTCTTTGAGATGGAAGAACCTGTCCATCGTTCTCTCTTCCTTGGTTTGTATATCGCCAAGTCAGATTGCAGAAAACGGGCGGTCGGCGCTTACGGCGTTCAACACGACAAGACCGACGAACTTCACTAACTGTTGATAGATGAATTGACGATACAGAGGTTGCTGCGACTCGCCCGCGTTCCCGCGGACAATTCGAATATAACACCGGTCCTAGTCATGGATTTTGCTGTATGTTCAGTATTTTTCGCACCAAGAATCGTTTATTCCGAACAGCAGGGTAGCAAAATCTCCCGATCGAAAACAGGTCTTGACCTGTCTGCCGCCGCCTGCCGACGGCTTAAATTCGTATAGTGTAACCTGTCATCCACGTAAAACAATCGCGTGAATATTTCCAAATCCAATTGTGCGCACGTTCCGGCACGCAAATGGATGCGTAACATCTTTGTTTCCAGCAATTCGACAACCGCATTCAAAAGAATTCCACCGACAAATGCGATAGAAACATTGCGATACAACTGGAAATTACCGCAGTTTACCGCAGAAATGACGGGCCGACGCGCCGCACACCGAACAGTATATTACATTACTGTGTCCAATTCACAAGCCCAGAGATCCCGAACAACCTCGCTGGGCGAAAGCCGGCGGCGATGACCATGAAAGCCAACAAGCAAACCATAACCCCGCTTCCCCAACCGAAACTCAGCCGAAACGGCCGGAGATGTAGCGCTCGGCCTCCCCGTTCTGGGGGTTGTTGAACATCGTGGTGGTGTCGGCGAAATACTCGAGGTGGCCGGGTTTGCCGACAGCCTTCAGGTTGAAGAACGCTGTGTAATCGGCCACGCGCGCGGCCTGCTGCATGTTGTGGGTGACGATGACGATGGTGTAGTCGCGCTTGAGCTCGTTGATCAGATCCTCGACGGCGAGCGTGGAGATCGGGTCGAGGGCGGAGCACGGCTCGTCCATCAGGAGCACCTGCGGGTGGACGGCGACGGCGCGGGCGATGCACAAACGCTGCTGCTGGCCGCCGGAAAGTCCGATGCCCGGTTTGTCAAGCCTGTCTTTGACCTCGTTCCACAGGTTTGCCCCGCGCAAAGCCCATTCCACCAGTTCGTCGGCGTCGGATTTGGAAATGTGGCGGTTGTTGAGACGAATGCCGGCCAGCACGTTCTCGCGAATGGACATCGTCGGGAACGGATTCGCCTTTTGGAAGACCATGCCGACGTCGCGACGCACGGCCACCGGATCAACGCCTTTGGCATAGAGGTCATGGCCATCGAGCAACACTTTGCCTTCGACGCGTGCGCCCGGTGTGATCTCGTGCATGCGGTCGAGCGTGCGCAGGACGGTGGATTTGCCGCAGCCGGACGGGCCGATGAAGGCGGTGACCTTGTTGGCCTGGATGTTGAGGTTCACGTCCTGAACGGCGAGGAAATCGCCGTAGTAGACGTTGAGATGTTCGACATCGATGCGTTGCCCCATGTTGTCTCGCTTTCTTTGTTGATACCTATATTGGAATCCGTGTAATGTTTACGTATCGCGTATCTTTCAGACAGCAGCGTCAGAAAAATGCACTCTAGCCAACCCAAAACGCACTTTTCGCTCACCACCGTCAAATACATGCACTGTGGCGAATCCGGAACGCACTTTTTGGACGCTAGCGTCGGAAAAGTGCGCCACATCTGGTGCGACAGTGGGCAATATGGGATTGGTCGCGCGATGTGGGCCTTCATCATTTCGCCTCCACGCTGAACAGGCGCTGTACCAAGCGGCCGATGAGGTTTAGAACCAGCACGATGGCGATGAGCACGAGTGCCGCGGCCCACGAACGTTCGGTCGGGATGGATGCTACACAGCCCGGGCCGGCGTTCGGCGGGCAGGTCACGGACATCTTGCTGTATTCCTGGTAGACAAAGACAGGCAGCGTGGTCATCTGGCCGCTGAAGAGGTTCCAGTTGGTCGTGACGATGAATCCGGCGGTCATCAAGAGCGGCGCGGTTTCGCCGATGACGCGTGCGATGGCGAGGATGACGCCGGAAACGATGCCCGGCAACGCCGTTCGCAGGACGACTTTGACGATAGTGCGAGATTTGGTGACGCCGAGCGCGTACGAAGCCTCACGCAGGTCGTCGGGAACAATGCGCAGCATCTCGACACTGGAATTGACCACAGTGGGAATCATCAGAATCGAGAGTGCAACGGAACCTTCGAAACCGTTGGAAACACCGGGACCCATGAGAATCGCAAACAACGAGAAGGCGAAGAGACCGGCGACGATCGAGGGGATGCCACTCATCACGTTGACCAGCAGGGAGATGGCTTTGGCGAATTTGCCGCCGCGCGCGTATTCGACCAGATAGATCGCGCACATCAGGCCGACCGGCACGGAAATCAGCATCGCGCCGAGCGTCACTTCGAGCGTGCCGATGATGGCGTGCTCGATGCCCCCGTGCCCGCCTGAGGGTGTGGGCATGCCGCCGATGACGCCGGACATGTTGAACGCGAGGAAGTTGAGATTCAGCCGTTTCACGCCCCGCACGATGGTGGTCCAAAGCAGGGAAATCAGCGGAATCATCGCGACGACAAACGCAAGGCCTATAACCCCGGCCATAATCCGGCTCTTCCATTCGCGCCGCTTGAGCAGAGCCTCAGAAGGCTTGAATCTCGAGAAATCGGGGGTCGGACGTGCTGATTGCGAAGATACCGTTTCCGAATCTGCCGAGGCATTCTCCACGATTCCAGCGTTCTGGTTTTCGCGGATATTGCCGCTTGCCGCTTCCGAAGAAAGAGTGACGTCAAATCCGGCTTCGGCATGGTCGCTGCGATTGCCGCGATCGGAAAGGGATACGTTCTTGCCGGTTCCGGAGCCATCTGAAGGCGCATTATCCATTACTTCAAAGGAACCACTCAATACCAATAAATTCGACATCGCCGTTTTGGGATCTTTACTTGACACCGTTGTGTCTGCGGCGCCACTGGGACTCTCAGAGGCAGCATCAGCCGACGTTTCCGTTTTCACGGCATCACCAACATCGTTCGACACATTCACGGGCACTCGATGCCCGGTACGTTCATCGCCACAGGTTCCGTCGTTCTTGTTATTAGCGTCTTTCTGACTCATCGCGCACCTCCCTTCCGCGTGATGCGTCGGGCGAGGAGATTGACCACGAACGTGATGACGAAGAGCACCAGACCAGTGGCAATCAAGGCGGAGACACCGAGCGAATCGGCCTCGGGATATTGCGCGGCGATATTGGCGGCGATGGTCTGGCTTTTCGAGGCCTCTAGCCAGTGCCACGAATAGGTCATGCCTGGCGAGAGCACCATCATCACGGCCATCGTCTCCCCCAGCGCGCGCCCGAGTGCCAGCATCGAGGCCGACACCATGCCGGACTTGGCGAATGGCAGAGCGGTAAGCTTGATCATTTCCCATTTGGTCGCCCCGAGCGCGAGCGCCGCCTCCTGGTTGAGCCGCGGGGTCTGGGCAAAAATGTCACGGGTCATCGAAGTGATGATCGGCATGATCATGATGGCCAGAATCACCGCGGCGCTGGCAACGGTGCGAGGCGGGTTGGCGGCGGGTCCGGCGAAAAGCGGAATCCAGCCGAGATGCACGGAAACCCAATTCCAGAACGGATACATCGCCGGCACCAGTACCAGCGCACCCCACAGACCGTAGATGACCGAGGGAATCGCGGCCAGCAGATCGACCACATAATTGAGCACGGTACGAATGCGTTTATGAACGTAAAAAGTAATAAACAAAGCGACACCGACGGCGACAAAAAAGGCGATTGCCAGCGCGAGCGCCGCAATCACCACCGTACCGAAAACCAGAGGCCCGACATATTGCCAGAACCCGTGCGCCTTGCCGCCGCTCAAGGAAACGAAAACGGCGGAAGTCTTGGCCTGCGGGCCGGCGAAAATCGGCCAGGCGCGCAGCAGCAGGAAGAGCACGACCGCGCCCAATGCCACCAGAATCAGCGCCCCGCAACCCACGGCCACAGCGTGGAAAATCTTATCCTGACTATGCCGGCTGCGTTTGACGTCCGTCGAGGCGAAAACGTTGGTTCGGTTTCCGCGATCACCGTTATGACCGGAATCAGCCGCGCCGTTGCCATCCTCGATGCCAACGCCGGTGCCATTCACGGCCCCCACGGCATTGGCAACGCTGGAGGTGCTGGTGTCATTGATAGTACGGATGGCGTCGCCCGTGTCGGTATCACTGATAGTACGGCCGATGTCGCCGTTAGCGGTGGCACTGTCTTTGCCGGAGCCCCCGTCGCCGGACATGCTCGCGCTGACACCCTTCACATCTCGAATGTCATGCTTGCAATGATGCGTTGCGGCGCCAAATGATCCGCCCATATCCGCAAAAGGCAACGCCGCGGCCATAGGCACTGCTCCCCTTGCACCGCCACCTTTAGATGTCATCGTCATGCTGTTCCTTAAGTGTGAAATATGAAACCACTGCGAGCGAGCCCGGCGGTGTTTACGGTTCTATCGATGTTCTCAAGAAAGATATAGATGGATTGTTTGGTTGATGGATGGATAAAGGCGGATGAGAAGTGACTGCTTTATTTTGTTTGTATCCCGTTCACGGATTTCAGAGCCTTCTTCGTCAACGTTCCCCCGAGCGCCGCCGAACCGGTGTTGTCCGCAGCGACCTTCTGGCCGCTGTCGCTCAAGACATAGCCCAGCCAGTCGCGCACAAACACGCCGGTTTTCCGGTCCTTGTATGCCGGGCATGCCACGGCGTAGGACGAAGAGACAATCGGATAATCTCCGGCAACGCTGGTGGCATAGTCGACATTCACGACCACGCGTTTGCTTCCCTTGGGCATCTGTTGCAACGGCGAGGCGTTCACTGTTTTCGCGGCGGCGTCGGCGACCGGTGCCACGTAATCAGTGCCGACCTTGACCGAAACAGTACCGAAATTGCCTGCCTTGGCGAGGTCCGCGTAACCCACCGTCCCGTCGGCCTGGCCGATGCTGCTGACCACGCCGTCGGTGCCCTTGGCCGCCTGCCCGACCTCGTTGGGCCAGTTTTCCTGCGCCTCGTAACTCCAATCGTTCGGCGCTGCGGCTTTCAGATACGAAGTGAAATTGTTGGTGGTCCCGGACTTGTCGGAACGATGGACCACGGTGATCGGCGTGGCCGGCAGATTCACTTTCGGATTTTCGGCCTTGATGGCGTCGTCGTTCCACTGGGTGATTTTCCCGTCGAAAATCCGCGCGATGACGCTGGCATCCATATTCAGGTGCTTGCCCTGTCCGGAAATGCCTTTGAGATTGAACATGACGGCGATCGGCGAAACATAAACCGGAACATCAAAGGCGCTGCCGGATTCGCAGATGGCCTTGGACTGCTCGATTTGCGCTTCGTTCAACGGGGCGTCTGTCCCCGCCCAAGCGATGGCACCGGTCAGAAACGTAGAGACGCCGGCCCCGGAACCGGAAGGGTTATAGGCGATTTTCGCGTTGCGGTTGTGGTTTTGATACGTCGCGATCCAAGCTTCCACAGCCCCCTGCTGCGAGGAGGCTCCGGCACCGTGGAATTCGCCGGAGATACCGGAATCCTTGCCTTTGGTTGCGTTGGAGGAATCAATCGGGCTGGTGTTGTCGCCACAAGCCGAAAGCGCGGCCATCATCGCGAACGAAGAAACAACAGCGATGAGGCGTTTACACGTAGTGCTGTGCATAATGTTGCTCACGATTCCATTATGACAGATGGTCTGCCGTCGTTCACTAGACAATCGATCCTTGCTTAGTTCCGTTTTCGAGCTTTACTGCCGACCAAACAGGAATCCGGCCACCGACCAAGCCGGAAAAACGGAACCGACCTTTTGACTTTCGACAGGGATTTATTGACCGGTAAATATTGACATTATATTATTTTTATCGTATTACATAACGGCTGAATGGCTGTGAAACAACCGACCAAGCGCACGCCTTGCCGCCGACCTTTTGATTCCGCAACTGCGTTGATACGCGGCTCCGAAACCTTCGGTTTTCTCATTGGGCGAACAACGGAAAGACCGGAAAATACCAAGAAAGCCCGAAACGAATAGCCAGACCGGAATGAGGAAAAAGAAGCTGAACAAGCAAAAGGCTGACAACCTACGCTGCCAGCCTCATTGACGCAGTATTCGCGCGCCGAAACCGCACAGAAACCGTTCGGAGGCGGCAGTTTTCGGCTTCTCTTTTTTTCATTGGGCGAACACGAGAAGGTTGCAGAAATCTGAATTCACCTATTACGCAAGCCCTCGAATATATCGGTCTTGCCGCCGCGATTCACAACCGGAAACAATCACAGCACTTAGACGAAACCAGCACACACATCGTTCCAGTCCAAATTGGCAACCGGCCTTCTAGAACGTTCGCGGCAAAGCAAAACCGCTTATTCCATGGAGGTTAAACGCTCAGAGCCGGGTGACGATGTCGATTGCGAGGCGGGCGGCGGTGTCGGCGTACTCGGAGATATCGAATTCCTTGAACTGCTCGTAGGTTGTGTCGGCCTCGTCGGAAAGCGCACGGATAACCAAGGCCGGCACGTCGTTGCGAGCGGCGACATGGGCCACGGCCGCGCCTTCCATCTCCACTGCGTCGGCATGCGTTTTTTCGGCGACCACAGCGGCTTGCTCAGGGGTGCCGATGAAGTTGTTGCCGGACGCGATTACACCGGTCATGTGGTGGACACCCATTTCGTCGAGCGCGGCGTTCGCCACGTCGAGCAGGTGCCGGTCGCTGTGGAATTCCTCGGTTTCGGGCTTCCACTGGGCGATCATGCGCATGTCGGAATCGAGGTAGCGCAGGGTGCCGCCGAGCACGACGTCGTCGATATGCATCGACTTGTTGAGCGAACCGGCGATGCCAGAGAAAATCACGGCGTCGGGATGGTAGTTGTCGACGAGGCACTGGGTGGTGGCCGCGGCGTTGACCAGACCCATGCCGCCGACCGTTGCGGCGACCGTGATCTGCTCGGCGGATTTGGAGGTAAGCGTACCGACGTTGATATCGAGGCTTGCGGTTTTGTTGTGCTTCACGTCGTTCAGCGACTTGGCGATCAGCGCGACTTCCTCTTCCATGGCTCCGATGATGGCGACGGTTTTCATAGTTCCTCGTTTCTTAAGGTTTGTCTTGTTTCCCGACAACATTAGTTCAGGACAAAGCTATTTCAATATACTCAGCCGCAGATATGACATTTCAAGCCGAAATTTGCGTCATAAAATTGCTTATTGTATTACAGAAAGGTGATTTCACGCGCCGCGACGCACATCGACCGCGTTGGCAAGCTCCCGCAGGAGCCGTTCCGTCTCGGGCCAGGCGATGCACTTGTCGGTAATCGACTTGCCGTATTCCAGCTGCGAAAGCGGGGCCGCGGGCTGATTGCCACCGGCGATGAAGCTTTCCATCATAAGCCCGGTGATATTGGGCTCGCCGGTGGCGATACGCCCGGCCAGTTCACGCGCGACCTCGGCCTGACGAATCTCATCCTTGCCGGAATTGCCGTGCGAGCAGTCGATGATGAGGCCATGACAGGCGGCGGAGCCTTCCGGCATCTCAGAGCGGATGGCTTTCATCGCAGCCTCTACCGACTCGGCATCGTAATTGGGGCCGTGAGACGAGCCACGCAGCACGACGTGGCAATCGGGGTTGCCCAACGTTTCGACAGCGCAGGCGCGGCCGAGATGGTCGATACCGAAGAAGGTATGCTGCTGGGTGGCTGTATAGCACCCGTCGATGGCAGCTTTCACCGACCCGTCAGTGGCGTTCTTGAAGCCGATGGGCATCGAAAGCCCACTGGCCAGCTGACGATGAATCTGCGATTCGGTGTTGCGCGCGCCTATGACGCCCCAGCTGACCGCATCGGAAATGTACTGCGGGCTGGTCGGCTCAAGGAATTCAGTAGCGGCCGCCACGCCTTCGTCAAGCACGCCGAGCAGGGTCTTGCGTGCAAGCAACAGTCCCTTCTTGATGTTGTGGCTGCCGTCGAGATCCGGATCGTTGATCAGACCCTTCCAGCCAACAGTGGTTCGGGGTTTCTCGAAATAAACACGCATCACGATAAGCAGGCGATCGCCGAGTTCGTCCTTCAGTTTGGCGAGACGATGGGCGTAATCCAATGCGGCTTCGGGATCGTGGATGGAACAGGGCCCGGTGATGACCAGAAGCCTGTCGTCCTTGCCGTAGAGGCAATTGCGGATCTCGTCGCGGGAGCGTACGACCAGATCCGTCGCCTCGGCGCTCAGCGGCATGCTGGAAAGCACGTCGGCCGGCGTGGGCAACGGCTCGAGCTCGAAAACGCGGCGGTTGACGATGCGGTTGACACCGGCTTCGTCCTCCCAACGCGTGATGCCACTTACCTTCAGCGGATTCTCCCCGTTTTTCAGCGCCTTTTCGAAGGCGGCGCGGTTTTTGGCGTCGTCGATACCCTGATCAGACAGGCTTGCCGCCATATCACCTTCACGTCCGCCTTTTGAAACATCATCCATTCCATTACCTGCCACCGGCTGTATGCTCATGCTCTTCTCCAAGATTTCAGACTGTTGACTTATTAATATAGTACAGACATCGTCACTATTTATCCGCTTCGATTTCATCTATCAATTTGTAGACATTTCATAGCAAGCAAATCGACGGACTGTGAATTCCAAGGATAACGACTTTTCATCGAAACAGGCGTTGAAAATCCTGCCAAACTTACTGCCGACATACGTTGGTGTGGGTAGTCGCCGCATTGACCGCAGCGAATGCCCACACCAATGATTTTTGGCCTCCTCTCAGCTAATCTTTGCTTTCCTCTCAACCAATGTTTTGCCCTCCTTTCAACGAACCGTTAATCTTTCCCCCTCGACTCATGCCTCACTTTCCTTTAATCAATCGTTGTTTTTCTTTGATTACCGGCGGCCTCCTTTCAGCTGCGCTGCAAACGCTGGCCAGTGGCGTGAGCCAGAGATTTGCCGATGGCCACCGCAATCTGATTGGGCTTGTCGCTTCTGGCATGGAACGTCTCCTCCCAAGGAAAAGCCCTCTGCCAGTCGCCGTAGATTCGCTTGCCTTGTGGCAGGATGACACTCATCGAGGTGACGTTCATCTTCTCAATCAGTTTGTCGATTTTTGCTTGATTCGCGAGGTCGCCTGCAACGGTGTCGGTCACCACGATGAGGGTGGTTGGCCTCCCCTCGCCTTCAATCGCACCTTGCGCCTCCTGCAACGCGGGCACGAAATTCGTTTCTCGGGAATCGACCTTGCCGCCCCCTGTTTTCGCAGAAGCAGAAGCGATGGTCTCGACGCTTGAACAAGGACTGGTCACCGTCGCGTTCTTCGCCCATCCGATCACCGTGATGGTGTCATCGTCGCGCAGGTTCTTCGGGGCCCACTTGTAGAGCTGATCGATGGCATCGGCCCTCATGCTGCTGTAATTCACGAACGAACCGGATTCGTCGAGCGCGAGCACCACATTCAACGCGGTCGGGCTTCTGCGGCCCACCAGCGCGGACTTGGCGAGCTTGCTCGGAGCGGCATAATGCTTGAAGGAAAACCAGCCGACAGGCAGGAGGACCAGCAATGCCACCAGCAGCGCACTCAGCAGGGATCGAAGCAACGGATGGGAGCCGTCCAGGGTACCCGGCTGCGAAAGCCCGGAAAACTTGACCCGGCGGTGTCGGTTCATTGAGCGAGACATTGCGAGACTCCTTCCACGGTGATGTCGACGCGGCGCTCGCGTTGTGCGACGGATTCGTTCTGGGTGCCGTCGGCGTTGAGATCATTCTCGCGAGGCTGGCTGTCACCCACACCAGTGGCACTGATACGCTTGGCATCGATACCATTGCCGGTGAAGACCTGGGCCACGGCTTTGGCTCGATCGACAGAAAGCTGCATACCGCTGTTCGCGTTTTTGCTGACACTGGCCGTATGCCCCACGATGGTGAGCGTGCTGGCGGGATTCGCTTTCATCAGGTTGACCGGATCGGCGAGCGCCTTGTACGCCTCTTCAGTCAGCTGCGGGGAGTCCGCGGCGAAATAGGCGTTGCCGAGCTCATAACTGGCCGCACCTCCCTTACAACTTCCAATCGGAAAAAAGGGAGTGGAATCCTCGGGAAGGCCTTCGCTCTTCGTGGCGTTCAAGGGGTCGAGAGAGATGGCCTGGCAACCTCCGGCCTTCCAATCCGAGCAAAGGGCACGCGCATAATCACGCATCCAGGTACGCCCGCTGTCCGGCAGCATTGTCGAGGTCTCGGCCACACCTCCCGTCACCAGATCTGCACCTTTGAGATCGATCGGTTGGCTTTGCGCCGAGGCATCCGCGGCATCCTTCGCACCGGCTTTCACCGCCGCGTCGGTGAGACCGCCGACCCCTGAAGTCCACATCCAATCCGAGACGATTCCGAGGGTGTCCCCTTTTCGCAGAGTTTCGGCGGCCAAAGCCACGGCCCGCCCAAGGTCGGTTCCGGAGGAAGTGGGCTTCAATTCCTCGGTTTTCTGCGCCACACAGGCGGGAATCGCCTTCGCGGTCTTGAGCCTTGCGCTTGTGCCGGCCACCGCCTGGCGCAGCGAAGCGTTCTTCATCACGATGCGCGGCGCGGAATCAGCGCCATCCACAGCAATCAGGTTGAACCCGTCATCATGCATGGAAGCCACCGCGATAGCTTTGGCCACATTGGCTGGAAGCGCCTCATGCAGATTGCCGGTGACGCTTGCCGAACCGTCATAGACCAACGTAAACATATGATTATGCGAACGTTCGGACTGGTCGAAAACGCTCTTGCAGCTCTTGGTGAACTGCTCGTCCAGGCCTTTGGCCGAAGCTTGGATTTCGGCATCGTCAAGGCTTTGCGCCGGGTCCTTGGCGGATCCGCAGGCTGCAAGCGTTGACATCACCAGAGCTGCACTCACCAACCCCGCGGCAATCTTCACGCCCTGATGCCAGGACCTGTTTTGCAATGTCGTTGTTGCGTTTTTCATGATATTCTCCTTGTCAATTCTGATTGTTTTTAATCGCTTTTGATTGTTTTGTTTGTTCACTTCATTTCGATTTCCCGCTGCCGGCCGACCAACCAACGCGGCCGGCAGCGAAAGATCGAATCCGCGTCACTGACGGGCGAATTCCGGATCGATTTTGACCAGTTCCTTGTTCGCCTCCTTTTCTGCGGCCTGCCAGGCTTCCTGCCACATCTGCGCGGCCGGAGAACTTGCGGGAGTCGGCTCAAAGGAATCAAAGATTTCCGCAGCATCCTGCAAGGCTTGGTTGTATTCCGCGAGGTTCTGCAAGCGCTTATTGGGAATACGATGGGTGAAATCACCCCGACCACTCTCGTTACCGGCATCCTCAACACTTGCATCGGGCTTTTCGCGAAGACCTTTGACGGATTCATCGACTTCGGTCAAGCCACGCAGCCCGGCTTCATAGACTTCGGAATCGACGCTCCACGACACATCGTTGACCTTGTTGTGGGCCTCCGAAATGGTGACATTGCCGTTCTGGAAAAACCTACGCTCTTTTTTCAGGCACTTCTCGTCGTAATTGATGTCACTGTCACGACGGCGATCGAGCGCTTTAGCCCACTTTTTGACGTCCCTGGAATGTTTGAACTTGGGGTTGTTCTTGATCGTATCGGCAATCAGCAGCATCCATGGCAGGAACGTGACATACCACGCGACAATCTTGTCGAACACCGACGCACCGCCGAACGCGCCGCTTCCCACATAGCTGTTGACTACGGAATGGAGCATGAAAGTGAGCCACCCAAGAACCGGCAAGGAAATCACGAAGATGATCAGAGCCTCGAGAGGCGTCATCAACTTCTTGCCGATTCTGATGGTTGGAGAGGTCACGCGCGTGCCCAGTCCACTGTGGAAAAGAGCCCACGCCAAGCCGTTTGAACCGACGCCGACAAAACCAAGGACTCCGAGGGCGATGCCGAAGGCCACCGCAACGGAGAAAATCACCTTTATCGTTGGAATGACGTCAGTGCCTAAATCGGAGAAACTGACACCGAACACTTCCTGCACGCTTACGGTCACCAACGAGGGATCGTTTGCGAGCATTACGATGGCGAGCCCGATGATGATGTATGGACTGATCCACGAAACCAACGCCCCAAGCTTGTATGCCATGGTGCGGTCTTTTGCCACCTCGCTCATCTGATTTCGGGTCACGATATCATGCAGAAACATCGATACCCTTGCTTCAAAATCGGTGCGCTTGTGCCGACGCTTCAGGATTTTTTCATTCAGTCGTTCCATTTTTCTCTTGGCTCCGTTGGTGAAGTTATTGGCCGTTTTCTTGGCACGAATGCCGAGGTTTCCGTCTGCCGCATCAATCGAGTGATTGACGTCCCGTTCGAGATCGTCCGTCAGGTTGTTGCGGTGGAACCAAACCCTGAGCCGTCTGCCCATGGCGTGGAGCCGGTCCCCCATCTTCGTGCTTCTGGTTTGTGCGTTTTCCATGATTGCGCTTCTTTCTTTTTTCGATTCGATCAACGATTGATCGGACCGATTGTTGTTATTGCCAAGTCAGGTTCCTTTTCCCTGCCTTCACTAGTAAGGGAACGGTTTTGCGGTTTTTCGACGCGAAAGTGGGGAAATATTTTTTATTTCGCTACGCATTGGCCGACCGTCGCCTTGAAGGCCTGAATATCGTCATTCGTCAGCTGCGGGGTGTCGTCTGCGACGGCCGCCATCGCCGATGCCGGATCGTTAGAATGCCCAAGCCCCAGAGCATGCCCCATTTCATGCTCGACCACTTCCGTGGCCAGCCCGACCGATTCGGCATCGCTGCCCGCCTTTTTGAAGTAGTCTTCGTTGAGAGTGATATCGGCGTAATAGATCATCGGCGAGGGGAAGGAGTCGTATCTGACCGTCCTGGTCAAGGTCTGGCCCAAGGTCTCGGTCGAACCTTTGTCGTTGGAGTTGAAATCAGGATATTGCGAGGTAGGAAGGAACCGAAAGCGAAATTGCGTGCCGATTGACAGCGGACGCGTGGCATATTCCGAAAAGCCCTTGCGGTTCTCGCCTTGTAAGCGGTCTACACGCTCGAAGCGTAAGCCTGTCACCTGGGCGATACGTTGAATGGCCTGCGTGACCATGTTTTCTTCCTCTGGACCCACCGGGCCATACAAGTTGTACGCAATCGGCTTGCAGGGGTTGACCAGCGCCGGTTTTTCCACACCTTTATCGGGCGGTAGATATTCATAGCCTTGGGGCAAAGCGGTCAAGGGTTCGCCCAACGTTGCATGGACAAGGTCGGCATCGACACTTGAACGATCTCCATCACCTTTTCCGGCGGATGAGGGTAGTTGCTGTTGTCTTTCTGATTTGGAAGACGCAATTGACTGCGGCGAAAATCCTTGACACCCGGAAGTTCCCAGAACGATGGCCGCCGCCGACACCAGAGCACAGCTGGTTTTAACGATCCGGACAATGGTGTTTGACATATGGTTCTTCATTTTTTCTCCTTTTTAATCAAGGTGGACACCACGAAATAAGCCTTTTTCATTCCTCCGGTTCCGGGATTTTGATGGAATCGAGAATTTTTCTCACCGTGTCCGGAGTCGCGACATCCAAGGCATCGCTTTGCAACGAATACCGGAATCGCGACCGCCTCATAACCGACAAGGTGTGGTAGCTCCGCTCATCGGTCAGCTCGAGTGGCGGCGCAATGTTCAACGTGAAGGGCACAGTGGGCGTTCCGCCTCTGGAGAGAACGGCCGCGGCCTCGAAGTGCGGCAGACGCATCAGCTCTTCCTGTGGCCACCTGCCCAGCTGCTCGCTGGCTCGCGATGCATCGCCCATTCCCGTACGCAGTGCGATGAAGGATCCGGCATCAGACTCCAAGGCATCGGCAAGGTGAGGGTTCAGCTGCCCCATACGCTGGTGGGCCACGACCAGACAGATGCCAAACTTGCGCGCCTCATCAAGCATCGAAGCCAACGGGCCAAAAGCAGCCGCATGGGCTTCGTCCACCACGACCACAAAGGGCTTGTCCGGACGCTTACGTTTGAACATCGCACTTTTGATTTCGATAAGCCAGCAGGCAAGCAGGAACTGGGCGGACGACGCACCAAGCTCATTGCCGGCAAGGTTGACGGCCAGCCCCTTATCGCCTTCATCCATCAGCGCGGTGAATTCAATGGTGTTCATCCCGCTGCCCAGAATGTTGAGCAAAAGGGGCGAGGAGTTGAGTATCGTGAACCTGCTGCCGAGCCATGAAAACAAATCCGTGGCGTCCGGACCGGTAAGCCCCGAAAGCTCCTGCTGAATGTGCAGGGCCATCTCGATGTCGTTGTGACGCAACTTATAGGCCAACCTCTTGCACATGTCCTGGCGGACAAGCGTGCTGGTGACCATCGGAATCGAGATATGCCCCAGACGCCGATAGGCTTGGGCAACCAACGCGAACGCCGAAGCGGCACGCTCCCCGAACATGCCTTCGCTGTGCGGATCCATGTATTCCTTGAGCGCGGCGGTGATCTCGCCAACCTTCAAAGCGAAGACATCTTCATCATCCTTGCCGTTGAGCGGGTTGATGGGGACGATATAGTCGCGATCGGCATGATCGATGCCGAAAACATGGAACCCTTTTGCCGGCCTAGCATCGGCGACGATGCGTTCCATCAGATCCGGATGCGTGGAAAGAAAGACGAATCCGACCCCCTGACGCGACAGTTCACAGGCAAGGTCGACCAGAAAAGTGGTTTTGCCGGATCCTGGTGCACCGATGACATGCATATGCTCGGTCAGATCCTCCGGTTTCACCGTCACGTCGACGGTTTCGCCGGTGCCATCGAGCGCGGTTCCCAACGAAATTGGCTTAGTGCTTGCCGGCACTGGCAATGAATCAAGAGGATGCACCCGATGGTCTTGGGCGGCGGTGAGCATGCCTTTGAACGGATGCTCGCCGGCTATGGGCAGACGCAGAAACGCGCTCGCTGCGGCTGCCGGCATCGCATAGCCTTTTATTGAGGCTGCACTCGGTGAAGTAGCATCCTTCAACCCTCTGGCATCCAAATGCAAGAAGTTTGCGCCGGTGAGTGACTTGTATTCGCTGAGCATCGACTTGCTGACCCTGTCGGGTGCGGTGATAAAAACGCGCACGCCCAGCGGAGGCGTGTTGGGAATGATGACCAGTCGGCTCATCACGTCATGGGTATCGAACAATTCCTGAGCCATCGTCTGATCGTTTTGCCCGGCCTTATGAAGACAGTAGATGATGGAGGAACCGTCATTCTCTCCAAGGGTTTTAAACAGTGCCGTCGGGTCGATGTAATGATAGGCATCGATCGGGCTGGCGGTTCCATTGGTAAAACCCTGAGGATTATGACGGAGATCCTTTTCCATGTTTTTCAAGATCAGCTCGTCGGTAGTGAGCAGGTTCGGCGAGCTATTCTCGGAACGTCTTGCGCCACGATTGACACCGATATCGCCGGGAGGAAGCAACGCCTCATAACCATCCCGGATAGGCGTCGGGGAAGCGAAACACTCCGTCGGGTCGTCGAAGACGAAGATGTCACCGAACACATAGTTCATGTCCCGTTGCCAAGCATCGGCACTGTCTACACAATCCTTTGAAACTGCGGAACCCATGGAACCGGCACGGGAAAGCTGAGACTCCTCATCGACAGCATCTCCGCTGATCCTTACCTCGATGTCGACACCGATATGCCCCTGCATGCTTGCAACACGTATGACGGTCAGGTAATCGCTCATATTGACGACATCGATCAGACGCCTTGTCACGACACGCGCCGTCTTTTCGACATCGTGTTGATGTTTCAAAGCACTTACCCTTAACAACCGTCGGCAACCGCTTGTCTCGGCTTCGAGGGGTGAAACTTTCGAACCGCCCTTGTCGTCCGGTATTTCGGTAAGGATCTTGCTGTCCGAAGAATCCATCATGGAGCGCCTCTTTCTGATTGCTTCCATCGCTTTCAGTAAGAAGGTACCGATTTTTCAATTTTCGACGCGAAATGGTGCCTTATTTTTAAAAAAATATAAAAAGCGTTTCGCTCCCACCTCTGGCAGGAGCGAAACGCTAAAAATTACCGGATTGCCGGTTAATTACACTATTTTGACACTGACATTCGTTGGCAGCTTCCCGTCAGGAGAGGTCACATTGCCGAAACGGGCAGGGGCCATGCCCAGCCCTGTCCTGCAATCGTCCAGTTGCGTGACCGAACCGTCTGCCCAATGAAGGGTAAGTCGGTAAGTACGCACCTCGGTCTGGCTTTCCAGTTGGACAATGATTGCATCAGAATTCGCATCGCGCTTTCTGACAAGCACGACCAGCGATTCCGCGTGGAATTGGGCTTCCCAGGGCTCTCTTTCGGTTTCAGGGGATTGGTCAGTTTTCTTGCCCCGCATGCCCGGTGCCACCAACACCTCCTGATTGAACGGGCGGGCTTCAAGTTCCAGACTGAACAACTCGAAATCCAGATCGGCATCCGTCCACCCACGTCCCGCGGCATGGGCAATCTGCAGATTCAGCTGTTCCCCACCCTCAAATTTCTCTCGCCGCAACGCGTCCTGGAAAGCGAGCGGAAGGGTTTCCAACCCAGTTTGGTTACGGGTGTACATGGCGTCCTGATAGCCTTCCCAAACGCCGTTGACATAACTGAGCCAGTGCACGTCGTTGAGCACAGTACGGGCAAGGCCGGGCTTGAACCCACGCATCGCACCCGCATGGACGGTTGACAGGGTGACTACTGGGCCAACCTGACCATGCCATGCCTCATGCGCAGCTTCGAGTACATCCGGGTCGAACAGCCAAGCCAAATTGTCGTCAAGCGTGCCGTCATCGTCGTCATTGGGGGCATCGGCATTGAAATCCTC